>CAKOPG010000035.1 GCA_934098745.1 uncultured Bacilli bacterium | reverse complement strand
GCATCATTATGCTTCGAACTTGGAACCAGTTCGACCAAAGCTCCGGTGGATACGGACGCAGGTAATAAATCATTGTTATCAGGAAGAACTGAAGTTGCCCTCTCTTCCCGAATCTTTCGTAGCCAGTAAAAATAAGAATTGCGACTGAGCTGATTCTTTTCACAGTATTCATCAATCTTTAATCCGGATGCAAGCCGGTCTTCGATGATAGCAGTCCATTGCTGCATATGAAGTTGCTTCTTGATTGACTGAACATCAGGCATGGTAAAATCCTCCTTGGGTTGAAAAAGTGTAAAACGTTTTAAACTTTTTACATTATCTCAACTTTGGACAGGCTATGCCATTTGCGAGTTATTTACCTGATACAATTAGAAAGACGGAACAAGAAAATATACGAAGAATATCTGTCGGGTAAAAGCATTGATACGATTGCTAAGGAAAAGTATTTATCTAAAAGTTCTATTTACAGAATATTAAAGCAAGTTAAGCATATGTAACAGTAAGCCACAGTTTCTGAACTGTGGCTTTTTTACTGAGAATGTTATATAAAGTTCTCAGCAGGTAAAATAAGTTGCTTTTGTGTTATATTATGTTAAAGAAAAGCAACGAGAAAGGGGAAAGTGTGTTATGCTATATCAAGATGTGTTAAATGAAATAGTAGATCAAAGCAAGCAAATATTTGGTGATGAGTTAACAGGAATTTATCTGCACGGTTCCATGGCCATGGGATGTTTTAATTCAAACAAAAGTGATATTGATTTGATTATTGTAATTAAAGACAGTATTACAGATACTCAAAAATTGCAGTTTATGAACAGCATTGTAAGTGCTAATAAAACAGCTCCAGGCAAAGGAATTGAACTAAGTATTGTAAAGAAGAAATATTGTAAGCATTTTATCTACCCAACGCCATTTGAATTGCATTTTTCAAATGCACATTTACAATGGTTTATAGAAAATCCGGCGGACTATATTCGCAGAATGAATGGAGAGGATAAGGATCTGGCTGCGCATTTCAAAATTATAAAAAAATACGGTATTGTACTGTATGGAGCAAAAATAGATGATATTTTTAGTGATGTACCAAGAAATGATTATATAGATAGTATTTGGAATGATATTGAAGGGGCGAGAGAAGATATATTGGAAGATCCTGTATATATGATTTTGAATTTGTGCAGAGTGGCGGCTTTTCTCAAAAATGATTTAGTTCTTTCCAAAAAGCAAGGTGGTGAATGGGGTATAAATAATCTTTCATCAAAGTATCATACTTTAATTTCTAATGCAGTTCAAAGCTATATATGTGGAGAGAATATGGATATAGATAACAGAGAAGGCCAGGAATTTGCTGATTATATGATGCAGCTGATAAAGATGGAAACAGTGAAAGTGTTATAAATACAAGAAACGGATTGGATTGACGGTGCATTTCTTGTATAAGAGGCAGGAGAAATGGAATGTCAAAGAAAAAATGGCGTGTTAAAATATTGTGTATCGTTTCAGTTTTATGCTGGATAGCAACGATTATTCCCGGCGGATATGTGCTATATAGAGCATATGATAGCATGGATGGAACAATGCATGGATTTAACGGGGAGATGTTATATGGCATTGAAGCGTTCATAGATACTATTTTGGTGTATATTGTATTTTTGTTT
>CAKOPG010000034.1 GCA_934098745.1 uncultured Bacilli bacterium | reverse complement strand
GATAATGATACTAAGACATCTGTTATAACTAAAAATATACCATATAAAGAAATGGTAACAGTAGCCCAAAAAGAAACAACCGATTCTTCAAGTAAAGATATTATAGTAAGAAGTTTAAAACAACCTAGTTGTATATCGGCTAAAGAGAAAGATAATACTATAGTTATTGATATTGAAAAAGAATTGGGTGTTGAGATAGTTGGTGATACTAAAGTTAAAATAGCTATTGAAGAAGATGAAGAACCATGGGATGAAATACCTGAAGATGTAACTGATGATACCATGAAAGAAATAGATGATAATGTTGATCCTAACTATATTAAAGAAGACAAATAAATCTTCTTTTTTTTCTTGAATTATATATAAAAATATGATAATATTTATATGTAGGATATGGTGATGGATTATGAAGAGTAAAATTACTACAAGTATATTAATTGTAGTTATTGTTATTATTGCAGTAGTAGGTATTACTTTTGCTTATATTACTTGGACCAGTGGAAAAATTAATACTACAGGTAATAGTGAATGTTTTAATATTTTATATGCTAAAGGAACTGATATAGGTAGTGATCAGAATATAGCTACCTTAATGCCTTCAAGTGATTATACTGGGGGATTATCCTCTACCGTTAAGATAGGTTTTAATAGTAGTTGTACCAATGTAAATGGTACTGGTGTTATTAAATTAAATACTCTAGATACTACAAGTAGTAATTTATATAGAACAGGACTTCTTAATTATGTAGTATTAAAAAATGGTACAAAGTTAACTGAAGGTAATATAACAAGTGCAGGCAGTACCAACATAAATGTAGGTATACTAAATAAAGTAAGTAGTATAAATGATGCCGATAGTTATACAATATATGTATGGCTAGATGGTAGCAAAATACAAAATGATGATATTCCTTCAACTTATTATGGTAATATTAGTGCCACTGTAGAACAGGCTGGTGTTTAATTATGAATAATAATAAAAAGAAGATATATATAATTACTGGCGCATCACTCTTATTATTGTTGGTTATAATAGGTGGTACTTATGCTTGGTATATATGGACTACTTCTGATTCTGATGTTACTAATATAGTTGCAGATGTAGGAGCAGCTACAGTTACCTTTGATGGAGGTAGTGATATAAGTGCTAATTTAAGACCAGTATCAGATAAAAGTAAAGGTATAGTAAAGAATATAAACGTAAAAGCAGATACTACAGGACTAGTATTTAATATGTATTTAGATATAACTAGTATCGATGCTGATTTAAAAGATGAGAGTTTTAGATATGAATTATATAAAGGAGATACTAAAGTAAAAGAAGGTAACTTTAGTGATAGTTATCTAACTAGTAATACAGTTACTTGTACTAAAAATAATACTAATCATATAGTATTATTAACTAATGAAAGTATATCTACATCAAAGACATCATATACATTATACATATGGATAGATGGAGCAAATTATACTAATCCAAATACTATGATGAATAAAACATTTAGTTTTAAATTACATGCTGATGGAGAAGGAGCAGTACTAGCAAAGACAGCGGCTCAAACTATTACAGAACTATATATGAATGCCTCAAAAACACCAGCAACAAATAATGGTATAACTTATAATTATGCTAATATTTATGATACTGATAGTGATGACAATACAAGTGGTGGATTAATGAATGATAGATTAGGAGGTACTACAACTAGTTTAGATGGTGGCAATATAAGATATTATGGAGCAGATCCTAATAACTATATATATTTTAATTGTGAAACATATCCAGACACTAATTGTGAACTATGGCGAATAATAGGAGTATTTGATGGTAAATTAAAAATAATAAGAAATGAAGGTATTGGAAAATATTCATGGGATAATAAAGACACTTCAACAGGAGCAGAAGATAACTGGGGTAAAAATGACTGGTCCACTGCAAGATTAATGAAACTACTTAATCCAAGTGATTATTATAAAGTAGACTCTAACGACAACAATCTAGGACAAAGTTTATATTACAATAGTGCATCAGGTAAATGTTATAGCGGTCAAAATAACGCTACAGTAGATTGTGATTTTACAAATACAGGCATAAAAAATGATGAAACAAGAAATATGATTGCAGAGACAACTTGGAATATTGGAGGCTGGGATATTAATTCAGTATATCCAAATTTAATATATGAAAAAGAAAGAGGAACAACAGTATATACAGAAAGACCTACGACTTGGATAGGAAAAATAGCTTTAGCGTATCCAAGCGATTATGGCTATGCAGCAGACTTTAATCAGTGTGTTAATAAACAATTAAGTAGTTATAATGATACTACTTGTACATCAAATAATTGGATGAAATCGATTATAACAAATAATGGAAGCAATATTGGATGGTTATTAACCCCTAATTTCGGCGTCTCGTACAATGCGTGGAGTGTGCATTCGTCGGGCTTTGTGTACAGCAACCGCAATGCGTCTAGTGCGCGTGGAGTCGCGCCAGTCCTTTCTCTAAGTTCTGAACTAGGAATAGAGTCAGGGGAAGGAACAAGCGATAATCCGTACAAATTAAATGCGTAAGCAGTTAATTTGAGATAACTTTGGTAGGAAGAACTTGGTAAAGAGGCCCCTCAAACAGGCGAAGTCTGTTATTTGGTATTAACATTAGTATAAGTAGCTAATTTAAAACGATTACTAATCAAAGTACAAAATATTTCAAAAAGTAATAAAAATAAAATATTTTTCTATTACTTAGACCATATAAACATAATAGATTGGTTACTAAATAAAGAATAATAGCTTCTATATAATAGGTATGTAGATACATTATTCTTAGACTAAGAATTAGGCTAAGAATAACACAAATAAGACTTAGAATAAGGCTTATAGTGCATAAAATAAAGAAAAATAAAGAAAATTGGTTGACTTTTAGGTAAGTATATAATATAATTAACTAGAAACGGAAAGAAGATTATATTTATCTCACCTGATTACACATAGTAATAGGTAAA
>CAKOPG010000033.1 GCA_934098745.1 uncultured Bacilli bacterium | reverse complement strand
AGTACTTATATCACGTTCAATATAAATATAATCATTTTCCGATACTTTTCGATCTTTTTCAATATAAGAATCTAAGATGTCATTTTTAAAGTAGCCATAATCTATTAAATTCTTAACTGTTAAACATTGATATTCAACCGAAGAATTATCATCATCGGTAACATAAAATAATCTGCCACTATTTTCTGTCAAATAATCTCCCGCATTACTCTCTAAACTATTTATGGTGACGGAATAAGTTTTTTCTTTAGAACTACCAATATATGTAATGGCACTATAAACAGTTATGCCGACAACAAGCGCTAAAATAACAATGGTAGCTAATAGCTCAATTAAAGTAAATCCTTGATCTTTATTTTTTTTCATAACTAAAAAGCTCCTTTATTTTGACAATATAATTTTATCATAAATTGTATGTTTATTCAAACATAAAATTTAAAAAAGACTATTCTTCTACAGAATAATCTTGATTTAATTCACATTCTACATAAATCGTATAGGTATAATCTAAGGTTCCATCATCATTTTGGCCAATAACGATAAATCTTCCATAAGTTTTATCTAAATCACAAGCTTTTTTAGTAATCGGATTTATAAACATTGAAATATCTTTACCTTTTTCTTCTAAATCCCTTAATGTAGTCTTATAAACACCTGGGGCAGGATTACCTCTAGCCCATTCATCAGTATCATATATTTCTTCAATATATTTAAATAAAACATCACTTAAATTATTATATGCTTCTTCTTTTATTTGTTCATCTGTTTTTGTAGTGGTGTCATCTTTCTTATCTTTCTTTGAACATCCACATAATAATGATAAACATAAAACTATTAACAATATCTTTTTCATTTTCAATTTCCTCTCTATATAAAATTATTTATTCTTCACAATAAACTGAAGTATTATAAGTAAATTCAGCATTACCACTAGCATCTTTTCCAAGAATAATAAACTTGCCAATGGTCTTATCTAAACTACAAGCTTTTTTGGTATTAGGATTTACAAACATAGAGATATCATATCCTTTATCTTTAATTTCTCCTAAAGTAATTGTATATGTAGTAGATTCTTCTTTTCCATTTAAATATTCTTGATTATTATAAATATCATTTAAGTATTCAACTAGCTTTGAACTTAAATTATTATAATATTCTTTTATTTCTTTATTTTCTATTTTATCGGAGTTATCATTTTCGCAATTACAATTACAATCTGTTTTAATTAGAATTATAAGTCCTGTTAATAATCCTATTAGTAGTATTAAAATTATATATAATATTTTATTTTTCATATTATTCCTCCACTTTATAACTTATTTTTATGTATCCATTAGTATTTCTGATACCTGCTTTGCTGTCTACACTGCTAGCTGGTGCGTTAACCGTATTTGCTCCACCGGTACCACTTTTTCCTTTATTGGTTCCGGAAGTACAATCCTGACCACAATACTCATACCACCAATTGCAATCTAATGAAGGACAAGCTCCACTGGCTCCGGCACATACACAACCACCGGCAAGACAATATTTAGGCGTACAATTTTGATAACTATAATTATTACTATTACTGCCGCCACCACCATTGGTACCATTTATACCAGCACCACTTCCGACATTGGCGCCACCGGCACCATTTCCAGATCCACCTGATCCAGGAGTTTCTTCATTTCCTCTAGCGCCACCGCCACCAGCTATTACTAAATAATTTCCATTAAGTCTTACGGTTGTGGCACCACCGCCGGGATAATAACTACCATTTCTGTAGGCACCACCACCATTGTAGCCATTCATTCCGCCAGTATTTATGATTAAAGTATCTCCAGATTTAAGTGCTACCTCGGCTTTAACATAGCCGCCATTACCACCCTTAGCACCGTATGCTTCAACTATATATGTTCCATCAGCTAATATTTCGTATACTTGGTCGCCTTCTTTATAGTCAAATTCCGTGTCGGCAACAACTATTTTTATTATTCTTTCTTTTCTACTGGTGTTACCAAATTTATCGATAGCTTCATAATAAATAGTATTATCACCAAGAGGTAAAGTCTTGGAGTCAGTTAATTCTTGGTCATTAAAATATATCTTCTTGCTAGTTACCTCACCAGAATTATCAGTAATAGTAACGCTCTCATATAAATCAAAATTAGATTTATATACTTTGGTTAAATTATTAGCAATTTCTATTTTGGGAGGCTCATTATCAATATTATCAATTACTAATTCTTTAGTAGTAATATCAGTATTATCTTTGGTATATTTAATACTAGCAGATATTGTACCATTATCACTAACAGTAAAGGTTTTCTTCGCGCCATTATCATTATCATTATCATTAGTTACAGCATCACTTTTACTATAACTATATAGATATTCATAATCATTAATATTATTGGCATTTCTTATTTTATAATTAATTATAACATCGACATGATCTGTCCATTCACTTGGACTAGTTGTAATAGAAATATCCCCAGAAGCTATAACGGCAGTATTACATTTTTTAGTTAAAGCTTCATCATTTAAAATATATTCATGTTTAGTTATCGCTTTAGTACTTATATCACGTTCAATATAAATATAATCATTTTCCGATACTTTTCGATCTTTTTCAATATAAGAATCTAAGACGTCATTTTTAAAATAGCCATAATCTATTAAATTCTTAACTGTTAAACATTGATATTCAACTGAAGAATCATTACTTTCGGTGATATAAAATAATCTGTTGCTATTTTCAGTTAAATAATTTTTAGCATTACTCTCTAAATTATTTTTAGTAGCTAAATAGTTTTTTTCTTTAGAACTATTAATATATGTAATAGCACTATAAATAGATATACCAACGACAAGCGCTAAAACAACAATGGTAGCTAATAGCTCAATTAAAGTAAATCCTTGATCTTTGCTTTTTTTCATGGCTAAAACGCTCCTTTATTTTGATAATATAATTTTATCATAAATTGTATATTTATTCAAACATAAAATTTAAAAAAGACTATTCTTATAAAGAATAATCTAATTTGCTATTTTATAACGTATTATAGCATATCCGTTAGTATTTCTGATGCCACTTTTTTGTTCTATAAGATTTACGCCCGTTGCTACTTTATTGGCTCCACCTTGGCCACTCTTTCCGTTATTAGTACAGGTCTGACAATTACAACTGTAGGTCGGATTCCATGCAGCACAGCCACCACCACATGTTTGACAAGTTGTTTTGGAGCAACTTTCACATTGCTGATATGAACAAGATTTACATATTTTAGTATAACAGGTATTACATACTGTAGCATAACATGGCCCCATACACCAAGCACCACCACCACCGATAGTTGTATAACATGGGGCACATCCCTGAGATGATGTCATTTTTCTTTGGCAATTGCATTGATATGGACTGTTATAGCAATTGCAATTATAATATACCGTTTTACAATTACAGTTGTAATAAGTTGTTTGGCAATTACAACTGTATGTTGGATTCCATCTAGCACAGCCACCACCACAGGTTTGACAGTTACAACTATAACTATAGTTATTACTATTACTGCCACCACCACCATTGGTGCCACTTAGGCCGGCGCCATTACCAGGATCGGCGCCACCAGCGCCATTTCCAGAACCACCTAAGCCAGGGGTTCCTTCATTTCCTCTTGCGCCACCACCGCCGGCTATTACTAAATAATTCCCATTAAGTCTTACGGTTGTAGCGCCACCGCCGGGATAATAATTACCATTTCCATAGGCGCCACCGCCGTTATAACCATTCATTCCGCCGGTATTTATGATTAAAGTTTCTCCAGAATTAAGTACTACCTCGGCTTTAACATAGCCACCATCGCCACCATTATTACCACCTTTAGCGCCATATGTTTCAATTATATATGTACCATCGGCATATACTTGATAGATTTGATCCTCTTCCTTATAATTAAATTCCGTATCCGCTAATACTATTTTTATTATTCTTTCTTTTCTACTAGTGTTACCAAATTTATCGATAGCTTCATAATAAATGGTATTATCACCAAGAGGTAAAGTCTTCGAATCAGTTAATTCCTGATTATTAA
>CAKOPG010000032.1 GCA_934098745.1 uncultured Bacilli bacterium | reverse complement strand
TAGGGGATTAGTTAAATGGTATAATAATGGTCTCCAAAACCACTGTTGGGAGTTCGATTCTCTCATCCCCTGCCATTAAAATAATTCGAACCATGCGTTCGTTAACATATTCTTGGTACGAAAGTATCAAGTTTTTTTATATAAAGATAATAAATAAGTTTACTTTACAAAATATTACTGAATAAATTAAAAAGAAATTAAAATGATAGTTTTTAAAAGAATTTTTTATTATAATATATAAATAATTACATTTAAAATATTAAAAAACCAAATATAATTTAACTCTATTTTAGCCTTCAAACTCTAAAAAATCACAAAATTTATATAACTACTAACCCTATTTTATAAAAACAATTAAACATTATCATATAATTTTACAAAAGGATCGTGATTATGTATGAATAATAAAATTGGTATATTTGATTCTGGAATTGGTGGACTTACCACTCTAAAAGAAATTAAAAAGTTATTACCCCATGAAAACTATCTATACTATGCTGATTCCCAAAATAATCCTTATGGTGAAAAAACAAATAAAGAATTATTAAACATAGTAACAAATATTACTGATTTTCTAATTAAAAAAAATGTCAAAATTATAGTAATTGCTTGCAATACCGCTACTACTAGATGTATAAATAAACTAAGAAAAATATATCCATTTGTAACATTTATTGGTACAGAACCAGCAATTAAAGTAGCCTGCAACAAAAACTTTAAAAACACTCTCGTATTAGCAACTCCAAGCACAATTAAATCAGAAAGAACAAATGAATTAGTTAAAAAATATAAAAATGATAATCAAACAATAACCCTTCTTCCATGTAAAGGATTAGCTGATGCCATTGAAAAACAAGATCAAACAAAAATAGAAAAGCTACTCCACCAATTACTTGATAAATATCAAAATAAATCAATAGATTCCATTGTACTAGGATGTACTCATTATCCTCATATAAAAAATAATATCCAAAAAATGTTTCCTCAAGCCAAAATTATTGATGGCAACAAAGGAGTCGCTAAACAAGTAAAAAAACAATTAAAGTTAAATAATCTCTTAAACAATTCCCCTAAAGAAGGAAATATTGAATTATATATCACCAAAAAATAATCGATACTCTTCATCACTAAATATTATAAAACCTTTAGAATTCTTTATTATCATTTACTATTTAACAAAGAATCTAAATATTACACAAAAAGAACCGACAAAATTTACATATTTATAACTCATTTTCATTATTATAATAAAACCTCGTCTCTACATCAAGAAACGGGGTCCATATTACTATCTCCATCATTTATATTAATATATCTCTTACCAAAGAGATTTTTTTAATTATTAATATTTTTATTTTCAAAAGACCTATCACAATAATCAGTATGCAATAATTTATAAGCTATATCGCTCAAAGGCTCTTTGTATAAACTATCATATATTTCTTTTATAAACGGATTATCACTCGCCAATCTTATACACATATCCTTGTCTTTATTATATAAAGTTTCAATTCTCTTTAACTTAATTTTTTCTTCTTCAAATAATTTATAACTACAATTACCGCCACCACCTATACAACCACCTCGGCAATTCATTATTTCAATAAAATCATACTGACAATTATTATTTCTTATTTCATCAAGCACTATCTTTGCATTTGCCATCTCATCAATAACAGCCACCTTTAATTTCTTAAATCCAATATCAATTACTGCTTCCTTTAAGCAATTATAACCTCTTACCTCATTAAATACTACTTTTTTACTATTACTACCAGATAATTTTAATATCATTCTTAATACAGCTTCAGTCACACCGCCAGTATTTCCGAATATCAATCCAGCACCACTACTTTTTCCAAAAAAGCCATCAAAATCTTCTTTTTTAATATTGTTCAAATCTATCTTTTTATTTTTAACATAATTTACAAGTTCAGCTACTGTAATTATTGCATCAGTATCTTTCATATCAGGCTTTGTTATTTCCCATTTTTTAGCAGTACATGGTGTAATTGAAACAATAAAAATATCTTCCTTCTTAATGTTTTTAATTCTAGGTAAATACTCTTTTATTGTTGAACTAAGCATACTAATAGGACTTTTACATGTCGATAAATGTTTAAGAATATCCGGATAAAATACCTCGGCATATCTTACCCAAGAAGGACAACAACTACTAATCATTGGTAAAACACCATTATTATTAATTCTCCATAATAACTCACTTGCTTCTTCCATTATTGTCAAATCAGCTCCATAAACAACATCATAAACATAATCAAATCCCAAAGACTTAAGTAACCCAACTAATTCCTTTTCTAAAAACATTCCCGGCTCATATCCAAAAGCATCCCCTAAAGTAACCCTCGATGCCGGAGCAATTGTTGCAATACATTTTTTACCCCTCTTTTTTGCTTCTAAAAACTTATAAATATCATTTTTGGGTTCTAATACTTTTTTAGGGCAAGTAATTATACATTGACCACATCCAACACAAACTAAACATTTAGAATCATCTGGCATCTTTTCTCTATTAATACAAGTTCGCATACACATACCACAATTAATACATCCCTTAATTCTTTCAATAGAAGGATTATCTTTATCTATCACAACAGCCTTATTTTTATTAACCTCCACCTCAATAACATCCTTTACTTCCTTTTTAGTAAACTCATCTGCTATTTCCACAAGGCTCTTATCACTTTTACAAAGAGGACAAGTTCTAATATCATCCATATTTTTAAACTTATAACCACAACTACTACATCTGTATTTTCCCATAAAACACCTCTATATTATTATTATCTATAAATATTATATCACAAGAAAAAGAAGTACGACATCAATGTTATTAACTTAAGAAAAAACATTAATATAACACTTCTTTATATTGCTTAATAATTTTCTGCTTTCATTTCCATATAACTTTGCGCATGTTTACAAACAGGACAAACAGCTGGTGCTTTTTTAGATATTGTAATATGACCACAATTACGACATATCCATACCTTTTCTTCTCCTCTTTCAAACACCAAATTATCTTCAATATTATTAACAAGTTTCATGTATCTTTCCTCATGATGTTTTTCAATTTCCCCAACTTGTTCAAATAACCTTGCAATTTCTTTAAATCCTTCTTCTTTAGCTACTTCTGCAAATTCCTTATACATTTCAGTCCATTCATAGTTTTCTCCATTTGCTGCATCTTTTAAATTTGTCAAAGTATCAGGAATTTCACCATCATGTAAAGCTTTAAACCATAACTTAGCATGTTCTTTCTCATTATTAGCTGTTTCTTCAAAAATAGCTGCTATTTGTTCATATCCATCTTTCTTTGCTTTTGATGCATAATAAGTATATTTATTACGAGCCTGACTTTCTCCAGCAAATGCCGTCATTAAATTAGTCTCTGTCTTACTTCCTTTTAATTCCATAATTCCTCCTTCTTTCTATACTTCCTACACTATTTACTATACATAACAATGTAGTACCTAAAATATAACATTAATTCTAATTATTTTCAAGTACTATAATAAAATTATATAAGAAAGAAAAAGTATGTACAATAATTATACATACCCACATTTAAACTTCCTTGATTATTAATATTTGACCAATACTTAAAGTATTATTAGTCAAATTATTTAATTTTTTTAGCTCATCCACGGCCATGTTAAATTTCTTAGCTATACTGTATAATGTGTCACCTGATTTTACAACATACGTTGTTTCTCTGTCTTTTGGAATAATTAATTTCTGACCTACTTTAAGCATATTACTGCTTAAACCATTAGTTTCTTTTATTTCATCCACTGAAACATCAAATTTTTTAGCTATACTATATAATGTATCGCCCGATGCTACTTTATATGTATTGACACTTGACAAACTACTAGGAACATTTAACAGTTGACCTACCACTAAATCATCTAAAGACAAATTATTTAAGGTTTTCAACGTGTTAACATTCGTATCATACATCTTAGCTATACTATATAATGTATCACCTTTTTTAACTTGATATAATTCCGTATCGCCAACATATGCCATTTTAGTAGGAATTCTAAGAATTTGACCTATTTTAAGATCGTTAGTTTTTAAATTATTTATTTTTTTTATTTCATCCACCGATGTATCCAATTTTTTAGCTATACTATATAATGTATCGCCTTTTGCTACTTTATATGTATCAGTAACCACAGTATCTGGTTCTTTATATGGAATGTTTTTATATTCTAATATTGCTTTTATTACTGCTTCTGCCAATTCCTTGTAATTATCTTTTAAGAATGATAAATCTTCATCATTATCTATAAATCCATATTCTACTATTAAAGGCTCTATTTTACCTGTATTTCTAAGTATATAATAGTAATCTTTTGTTGGATCAGATGGCAATCTTCTTTGATATACTTTTCTTGCATTTTGACCTGTTAGACCTATGTTGTTTAGTATAGAGTTAGCTAACTTTGAATCATTTCGTAGGGCGTAGATTACTTCGACGCCGGTACCACCTCCCGCATTCAAGTGATTAGACACCAGCACCACATTCGGATCATTTCCATAAAAAGACATAATCTTCTTAATTCTATCATTAGGCTCCAATGTCGTATCATTATCCCTAGTCAAATAAACCGGTACACCTAGTTCTCTAAATCGATCATACATATATTTACTAATAAGTAAATTATATTCCTTTTCTAACAAATTGCTCCCTCTAGCCCCACTATCAATACCGCCATGGCTGGTATCGGTTTGACCCAGAAACTATATTTATTTTTTTATAGGTTACATTTTATAAATCAAGATTCCACTCAA
>CAKOPG010000031.1 GCA_934098745.1 uncultured Bacilli bacterium | reverse complement strand
TAAATAGTTTTTTTCTTTAGAACTATTAATATATGTAATAGCACTATAAATAGATATACCAACGACAAGCGCTAAAATAACAATGGTAGCTAATAGTTCAATTAAGGTAAATCCTTGATTTTTATTTTTTCTCATAACTAATACATCCTTATAATTCATCATTTTCGTCATCTTGTTTTACTTCTGACACTTTTTTAAATTCATATGATTTGATATTAAATTCATTGACTACTTTATTAATAAATTTACCAATAATATTTTCATTAGATTTTTTTACAGCTGCTATTATATTAATATCATTACCAGATATTTTATAATTAATATTTTCAATATTTTCTTGTTTATTATCAAAATTTACGATATATTCCATTACTTTATTAGGATTATTATTGGTTATAAAATTAATTTCAAAGTTTTCGATAATAGTTCTTTCTTCAGATTTATTATTAATAAAACTATTAACATATCTCAATAATACATTAGTAAGTAAGACAAAGATAGCTCCAATAGTAGCTTCAGTTAAATAGCCAGCCGCACACAATATGCCAATGGCAGAGTCACACCATAAGGTGGCAGCGGTGGTTAAGCCTTTAACTTGACTTTTAGCATTATCTTTAATAATAACTCCAGCGCCAAGAAAACCGATACCAGCTACGACTTGCGAAGCAATTCTTGATACATCTATTGTATATCCTTTTACTAAGAAAGAAAAACTAACAAACATATATGAACCAATGGCTACTAAAATCATGGTTCTAAGGCCTAATGATCTTCTTCTTATTTGTCTTTCTAATCCAAGAATAAAACTTAGTAGAAAACATACTGCTAATCCCCCGAAAAAATTACCTGTAGGCATATACTCACTCCCTATCGTTATACTGATATAATTTTATCATACTTTAGAAATAGTTTCAAACATTTTTACTAATTTGGGCTAAAAAAGGAACGGATAAAATAGAATTGAGTAAACTATAATAGATACGAAAAGGAGGTATCATTATGTATTATTATGGAGGATACTCTGGAACAAATACTAGTGGATGTGGTTGTAGTGGATCTTCATACTCAGGAGGATATGCCTACCCTAATTATGGTGGATACGGATATGGATATGGCAACAGCTATGGATATGGTAGTGGAGCTGCTATTGTATTAGTATTATTTATCTTATTAGTAATAATTATTGGCACTCGTTCATTTGTAACAGCTTAATATTAAGGGAAAGTCTTCCCTTTTTTTCTTTTTTATGATAAAATATCTGTAGAAAGAAGGCGGTATAATGATTAAAACTTCTGATATATTAGATGAATCTGATAAGAGAGTAAGAGCTAAAAATAAAGATGTGGAATTACCTTTATCAAAAGATAGAAAAAAATTAATTAAAGATATGCTAGAACATTTATATTATTCACAGATTGATGAATATGCTAAAAAATATAATTTAAGACCAGGAATGGGATTAGCAGCTCCCCAGATGGGAGTTAATGAAAAATTCTTTGTCGTATGTCATGAGGAAGAAGAAAATAAGTTTAAAAACTATGTTTTGATTAATCCGAAAATGATATCTCATTCTGAAGAATTAATATATGCTGGTGAGGGTGAAGGTTGTCTTAGCGTTAACCGTGAAGTACCAGGAATAGTACCAAGATATGCAAGAGTTACTTTTACAGGGTATGATGAAGAAGGTAATCCAGTAAAGTACCGAGCTAGAGAAGAATTAGCAATTGCTTTTCAACATGAAATGGATCATTTGAATGGAATATTATTCGTAGATCGAATAGATCCTAAAGATCCATATAAAAATAAAGATTATATGCGTGAAATATAATCTTTTTTTCTTTCTAATAATAAAGTTTTAGTTTTACAATATGTATCGATGATATCATCGATAGTTTCTACTTGATCTTTTTCTAAACTACTACGATATTGATATAATTCATTACTAACAATGTCTTTTAGTAATTTCTCTATATGGCTACTTTCATCGATAGCAATATTACGACTTATAATATAGTCTTGTTTCCACGTCGGAAGTAAATCTAAGCCGACAGTTTGACGAATTCTTTTTAAATTATCTTGACCATATTGGGCTATTTCTTTTTTCATATAAGTTAAATAAACAATAATATCTTGAGAATGCAAAATTTCATGATTTTCGATAAGGGTCATAATATTTAATAATTCTAACCATGGAGATTTAAAACCATAACCACCGCCATAATAATTGGTATCTACTCTTTCAATGACACCATCTTTATGGGGATGATGATTGGAATAAGAATTATCCGTGACGACATTCATAAAGTTTTCGGGGACTAAACATTCAGTTATTGATAGAGAAAAATCCTCTTCTTGCATAAGACACTCGATAGCTAAATCCAATTTAGATAATAATTGCCTATCTCTTGGATTAGTTAGATGAATATCATAATTAGCCGTTATTATTTGAAATAATCTTTTAGAAATAAAATAAGCATGATGATTAATCGTTTTAGAATAATACCTATATCTATTTAGAGAATCCTCTTGATGCCTACTGTTAACACGATATAACGATGATAAAATATCATCATCAAAACTAACTAAAGTCTCTTTAGGAACAACTAACATACATTATCACCTCTTTTTCACTTCATAATATTATACCATTTAAGAAGAAAAAAACAAGGATTATTTTTCCTCGCTCTTTAAATACATTTCATACTCATTAACGACTAATTTATAACGATGATATATTTCATCTATAGAATAATTTTTATGAATATGATTAATCTTCTTAATAATCTTCTTAGCATTTTTAATTCTTAGACGATCAGTTATTTCTCCTAAAACAAAATTACCTATATAATAAGTGTTTTGTTCCCACTTAGGAAAATAATATTCTAAGTAATCTAATAATAAATTTATAAATTTATATAAATATTCTTTATTTTTAACACTACTTTTTATATTGTTAATACGTTCAAAGATATTTCTTATAAATAACATTTCTAATTCATGATAGTAATTATCATATAAAGATAACTTTTTATACTCTTCAATTAAAATATTAAGTGTGCCAAAGGTATTATAAATAGTTTCAAATCTATAACCAAATAATAAATTCCTTTGACTATTTCTAGAATAATAATTATGATATATAGCTTTATTATTAATAGATATATGATCTACTTTAGCAAATAAAGGATACATAATAATTAAATCTTCATTAGCTCTAAAAGTATTTTTTTCAAGTTTTAAAATGTCTCTTTTAAATAATTTACCAACAATACCTTGATGTAATGCGGGAAGATATTCTTTATTCTTACTTAAATAAATATCTTCTGGTTTCTTTTTAGAATTAAATATAAAATATTTAATTAAGGGATAATTCACATGTAAGCCAATCCGACCAGATGCTATAAAGCTATGGGTATTCTCTAAAGTATTAACTAATTTTTCTGTAAAATCTAGGCCTATTGTGTCATCACTATCAATGAATAATATATATTCTCCAAGCGATTTATCAAAGCCAGTCCTTCTAGCTTCGGATGGTCCAGCATTTGCTTGATGAATTACTTTTACACGTTTATCTTTAAAACTATTTAAAATATCTAGTGTGTTATCTGTAGAGCCATCATCGACAAATATTATTTCTAAATTTTTATATGTTTGATTAATTAAACTATTATAACAATATACAATAACATTAGATCTATTATATACCGGAACAATTATACTTACTAATTTCATATTTCACCTACTTACAATAATTTTCTTGATACTCTAAAGTATCATTACCTATATAAATATTATTATTATGACATTTAATTATCTTATAATTATCTTTTTGATAGATATCACTATCACTTGTCGATTTAATATTATTCATATCATTAATTATATCATCAATATAAATAATATTCTCCATTAAAGAGGCCGATAATTCAAATTTATTATTCATAATATCTATAGTAACATTATCTACATTAACATAATATACTTTATAACTATCTTTATCATTTATATGGACAACCCCTTTAATATTCATGGTATTATCACTACTAGAATTAAGATATACATCATAATAATTATCAAGAATTTTTTTATTATCTAATATAGCTATTCCTGCGGTATCTTCTTGATAATAACCACTAATATATTTAGATATAGCAATATCTTTTATCGTATCATCTCTTTTTATTTTAATTATTTTATCTTTATTTAGATAACCAAGATTAACAATACCTAAAGCCTCAATATAATCATCAGAAATATTAGTAACTCTAGCTATTAGATAAGAATTATCTATATATAGAGGACAACTATATTTACTATTTTTAGAGAATACTAAAGCTTTATTATTAGGACATTTATAAGTATTATAAAATATTCCTTTATATATAATACTATCAATATTTTCTTCTTTCTTTAAATATATTAAGGGTTTATTTTTTAAGTATATAAATAAAACATCTAAAAATAAGAGAAATACAATTATTAAAAGAAGAGAAATAATTGTATTTAGCACGCTTTTTTTCATCATACCACCTAGTCTAATTTTACTATATATTTAGATAGTTATCAAGAAATAAATAGTTAAAGACACATTTTTTAAGATTTTTAATATACTAAATATGAAAGGTTGTGAAGTATGTATCCAGGAAGAGTAAGAATGCCTATGAGAACAGGTGATAGATTTATTGGAGGTGGTTTTTTAGGACCATTTATTTTAGGAGGAATTACAGGAGGATTATTAGCCCCAGCTTTTTATCCAAGACCATATCCAGTACCAATGGCACCATATCAACCATACCCACCATATACAATAATCTATTAATATGACAAAAAATTTTAGAAATTTACTTTTTTTATTACACTTTTAAAAAAATGTGTTATAATTATAGTAGGTGAAAATATGAAGAATGCATATATAATAGATTATATAAATGAAAATGAATTTAAAAAGAAAGAAAGAGCTGTAAAAAAATATAATATGTTAGCTTATAAAAAACTATTATTTGATTATTATCCCTCTTTAAGAGAAGGAAATTTTCAAGGAGTTTTAGTTTCGACGAACGAAAAAGATAAAATAGAAAAATATGAGTTAACATTACCTACAGATATTACTTTTACTAAGGTACATGGAAATATTACTCTACATTATACAGTTTATCTAGAGCAAAAAATAGTTATGTTAGAAACTTTAACTCCTGAAGATATTTTAACAGAGGGACATCAAAAAGAGTTAACTACTTATAAAGGCGTTATGGTTTCTAAGTCACATAAAGATTTGGATATGTTTAAGATAAATCTATTAAATAGTATGAATAAAGATGGTTTCTTTAATCTTAAGGTGGTTATGTATACTATTTTAACTATTGAGTTTGTTGCTCTAGTAGCATTCTTAACTATTAAATTATTCTTTTAAAAATGATACCTTCATTTGAAAGTATCATTTTTTATTGTGTTGTTAAAACATGACGAAAGCCACTACTCACGTCCGCATTGCCGCTACTGTAGCCGAAGACGAAGACGCCGGCACCGGCACCATAGCTATAGTGACAACTACGACGGAACCACGGGGCCGCGGCAGAAACAAAGTACGCGTAATCTCCATACCAACTACGTGTTTCTGATAAACTTCTTCCATAACAATAGCCTCCACTACATGCCGTTAAAGCACTAATGGTTGTGCCACTACTCGCTTTATAAACTTCATAATATTTACTTTCGGGGAAAGGTAGACCATCAGTTTTGGCAATACCATTTTCACCGAGTAATCCATTAAAACCGGAGCTGTAGTTTGAACCACCACTCCACAAGGTACCATCGGAATTAGCAAACACTCCCATTACTCTTTCCCATGCTCCACCCGACATATCAAAGATTCCTGATATATTACCGGTGGTACTTTGCGGATATGATGAAAACTTGCCATAAGTTATCCCACATGTTGTACTTGA
>CAKOPG010000030.1 GCA_934098745.1 uncultured Bacilli bacterium | reverse complement strand
ACAATCATGGCCTATTATTATGAATCAAGTGTATCTGGCTCTTATGATTTTTATATAGGTTCTGTTAATGATGTGGTGTATGCCAATCCAAATTCAAGATATGTATTTGCAGGTATGACTAACTTGGTAAGTATAAATTGTATGGAATATTTTGATACGTCAAAAGTAACAACTATGGAAAGAATGTTTTATTCTTGTAACGATCTTACAACTTTGGATGTCAGTAATTTTAACACCTCGAATGTAATAATGATGGAATATATGTTTTACAACTGTGGTAAACTTGCTACTTTAGATGTCAGTCATTTTAATACCTCAAAAGTAACCAATATGAAGGGTATGTTTAGACATTGCAATAGTCTTACTACCATAAACGTCGACAATTTTGATACTTCGAATGTAACTAACATGAGTTCTATGTTTGGTGAATGTTTTAAACTCACAACTTTAAATGTCAGTCATTTTGATACTTCAAAGGTGACTGATATGAGTTCTTTGTTTTATCAATGCAGTAGTCTCACTGTTTTAGATATTAGCAATTTTAATACTTCGAATGTAATTAATATGAGTTATATGTTTGTAGAATGTAAGAAACTGGCTACCTTAGATGTTAGTCATTTCGATACGTCAAAGGTAACCGATATGCGTTTGATGTTTTATAATTGTCAAAGTCTTACAACTTTAGACATGAGCAACTTTGATACATCAAAAGTAACTAATATGAGTTATATGTTTTATCAGTGTAAAGGTCTCACAATCTTAGATTTGAGTAATTTTGATACGGCAGTGGTAACTGATATGAGTTATATGTTTTTGGTTTGCAGTAAGCTTACATTACTTAACATTAAAGGTTTTACTTTTAACAATATTACAGATGAAGGTAAAAGAGATATGTTTTCTTATTTTCCTAAATCATGTGATATAATTGTTGGTTCTCAAGAAGCTAAAGAATGGATTAAAAATAATTTTGATATAGATACTAGAATACAATAAAAAAATAAAAGATAATGGAGTTGGTTAAATATGAATAGAAAAGGATTTATGATGGCTGAAGTAGTGGTAGTATCAGCAATAGTACTTATGACTTTAACTACTTTATATGTAAGTTATAATAAAATATATACTACTTATCAAAGAAGAATTAATTATTATGATATAACTTCATTATATAGACTTGGTTTTTATAGAAATATGTTACTTAATAATTTTGATAAAAATAATATGCAATTACTTATAAATAGTGTATTAGATGAAATGAAAGATGAAAATAAAATAGTATTAAATATTTCAGAAGATGTTCTTAGTAGATCTGTGTTCGAAGAAAATACTGGTGAGTATAAACAATTAGATACTGTTTATTTAGTAAGAGATCCAAGTAATAATTTACATTCAGATAATTTTAAAAGTTATAACATAAATTTATCTTTTAGTGAATATATTGATTTTTTAAATAAATCTTTAATAATAGATAGTAATTATTTAATGATTATGGAAAGATGTTTTTATATGAAAGATAAAGATGGTAAAGTAACAAATGAAGTAAATATAGATAATTGTAAATATGCTTATTTAGAATTATATGATGGATATGAAGTTTCTTAATAGGGTGATAGTTATGAAAGGACTTAATAACAAAGGATATATGTTGGTAGAAATTATTTTGGCATCGGTTATAGCTTTTGGGGTGGCTTATTTTATGTTAGATTTAACAATAAAAATGAGAAATAAGAATGATGATATGGTTGTTAGTTCTTTAGTGACTACAGATCAGACTGTTACATCTAAAAAGTTAATGGATTATATATTAGATGAAGATAATGGTAAAGCTAAATTTGATTGTGATAAATTAGTAATAGAGGGTAATGTTATTAAGTATGGGGAAGATGTTATAGATATTGTTGATGAATATGCCAAAGTAGGAGAGAAGTATTGCATCAATAATAAGGGAAGAATAACTATAAATATACCTTTGGTAGTTAAACAACAGAAGAATAAGAATTTTGATATCGTAGTTGATTATAGATATAAATTCAATGAAATTTCTTATTTAATTCTTCCTAAAAATAATACTGAATTTGAAAATTATAATTTTATCAATACAGCAAATGCAAATATAAGTGCAGATAAAATAAATTCCATCACATTTATGTCATCATATGAAGCACCAATTAAAGAGACTAGAGAATTAGTTGGTAAGTTTGATGTGTCAGAAAAACAGAATGAGACAATCATGGCCTATTATTATGAATCAAGTGTATCTGGCTCTTATGATTTTTATATAGGTTCTGTTAATGATGTGGTATATGCTAATCCAAATTCAATGCGTGTATTTGCATATATGACTAACTTGGTAAGTATAAATGGTATGGAGAATTTTGATACGTCAAATGTAACTAATATGGGTTATATGTTTGCTTATTGTAACAGTCTTACTACCATAGATGTCAGTCATTTTAATACCTTAAAGGTACTTAGTATGGGTGGTATGTTTAATGATTGCAGTAGTCTCACGATCTTAGATTTAAGTAATTTTGATACATCAAATGTAATAGATATGATGTCAGTATTTTCAGGTTGCAGTAGTCTTACTGCTTTAGATGTAAATAATTTTGATACTTCGAACGTAACTAATATGGGTTGGATGTTTTATGGTTGTAATGGTCTTACTGCTTTAGATGTGAGCCATTTCGATACCTCAAAAGTAACGTTCATGAGAGCTATGTTTGCTAATTGCAGTAATCTTATTACTTTAGACTTAAGTAATTTTGATACGTTAAATGTAATAGATATGATGGTAGTATTTTCAGGTTGCAGTAGTCTTACAACTTTAGATGTAAGTAACTTTAATACCTCAAAAGTGGAATATATGAATAGTATGTTTTCTGATTGTAGTAGTCTCACATCTTTGAATTTAAGTAGTTTTAATACTCCAAAAGTAATTGCTATGGAACATATGTTTGATGACTGTAGTAGTTTGACAATATTAAATGTCAGTAATTTTGACACTTCAAATGTAACGACCATGAGTTATATGTTTGATGGTTGTAGAAATTTAACAACTTTAGATTTAAGTAATTTTGATACGTCGAAAGCGGAATATATGACCAATATTTTTAGTAATTGTAATAAACTTAATACCTTGAATATTAGTAATTTTTCTTTTGAAAGAATTAAGGAAACTGATAAGATTTATGTGTTTAGTGGTGTTTCAAAATCATGCGATGTAATTGTTGGTTCTAAAGAGGCTAAGGAATGGATTAAAAATAATTTTGATATAGATGCTAGAATACAGTAAAAAATAGAATACAATGGAGATGATAAGTAATGAATAGAAAGGGATTTATGATGGCAGAAGTAGTGGTAGTATCAGCAATAGTACTTATGACTTTAACTGCTTTATATGTAAGTTATAATAAAATATATACTACTTATCAAAAAAGAATTAATTATTATGATATAACTTCATTATATAAGTTAGGCTTTTATAGAGATATGTTATTTAATAATATAGATGAAAATAATGAGTTACTTATAAATAGTATATTAGAAAAAAAGATGAATAAATTAGATGTTTTAGAGTATTTAAAACAATATGTAGAAATAGAAACAATAGATAATTATAAGACGACAGATACGGTTTATTTGATAAAAGATCCAATAGAAAATATTAATGATAATACACTTAAAGATATTAGTAGTATAACATTTAAAGAATATATTAAATATTTAAAAGATGCTGTGAAGATAGATAGTAATTATTTAATGACGATGGAAAGATGTTTTTATGTAAAAGATAAAAATGGTAATGAAACAAGTGAAGTAGATAGAGATAATTGTAAATATGCTTATTTAGAATTATATGATGGATATGAGATTTCTTAATAGGGTGATAGTTATGAAAAAACTTAATAGAAAAGGATATATGTTAGTGGAAATTATTTTAGCATCAGCGATAGCTTTTGGAGTTGCTTATTTTATGTTAGATTTAACTATGAAGATGAAAAATAAGAATGATGATATGGTTGTTAGTACTTTAGTGAGTACTGATCAAGTTATCGTTACTAAGAAGCTTATGGATTATGCAATTTCAGAAAAGAAAGAATTTGATTGTGCTGAACTTGATATTTCTAATAAGGCTATTATGTATAGAGGAAATACGATTGATATATTAAATGAATATGTAGGTAATATTACTAAAGATGATATAGTATGTACTAATGATCAAGAAAAAGGAAGTATACATATAGATATACCGTTGTTTGTAAAACAGTTAAGAAAAAAGGATTTTAATATTACAGTAGATTACAAATATAGTACTTTAAATAATACTCCAACTTGTTCAAGAATAACAGAAAATTATACTTGTGCTAATAATGCAAGTGGGAGTAATCCAGTATTTACCTATACGGGTAATTGTGAGGTAATATGTGAGGAAGATAATAAGGAGAATTGGAGAATAAAATTCTTGACTACGGGAGAATTGAGCTTAAGTATGAATATGAATATAGATGCTTTTTTAGTAGGTGGCGGAGGTCATGGAAATAATAGTCGCGGCGGCGGTGGTGGTTATACTACGACGATCAAAGATATAAACATAAAAAAAGGCTATAATTATATAGTAAATATTGGAGCAAGTGAAGAAGAGACATCTATTAAAGAAAATAATGGTAATGTTTTGGGAAATGCCTTGGGAGGTAAAGGCGAAGATGGTGGTAATTTAGGCGGTTTATCCGGTGCAAGTGGTAATTATTGCTCCGGTCCAGGTACAGGAGAATGTGAAGGTCAATATTGGTGCAATGATTGTTCAAATGGTAAAGTATATGGAACAAATGGTGAAACTTGTGAATTTGGCGAAGGGACTAAAGATGGCTGTACTAGAGGTAATGAATTTTCATATGCAGTAGGTGGAAGAGGTGGTGGTTGCTGTACGGGCCATGATTATACTGAAAAAGGGTTAACTGGTGATAATTCTGGTCATGGGGGAGATGGAAATAAAGAAGGCAGTACAGGGATAGTAGTAATTCGTAATAAAAGATAAAAAAAGAAGCTTAAACTTCTTTTTAGTTTGTATAGCGAAGACTTTCATTAGAAATATTAAAGACTATTCCTAATAAGAGCATATATGATAGTAATGATGAACCACCATATGAAATAAAAGGAAGAGTAATTCCCATTATAGGTAACAGACCAATAGTCATAGATATATTATATATTTGTTGGAATAATAATACTCCAATAATACCAGCAATGGCATATTTATCTGTTTGATTAGTAGTTTTATGAGAGTAATTTATGATAGTTAAATCAAAGTATATCATGATAATTAGAAGAATTATAGCCCCAAGGAATCCCATATTAGAGGCATATACGGCAAATATAAAATCTGTTTGCATCTCTGGAAAGTATATTGGAGTTTGATTAATTCCATGGCCATTTACTCCAGCTGAACCAATAGCTATTAGCGAATTTTTTAATTGAAGTCCTGAAGAAGAAGACCAATTGGTAATTCTATCCATACGATAGAAGAAAGATGTTCCAAAAATATCGATAAATAAATCTTGATTAAAATAATATATACTTAAGAATATTCCTAAGAATATTACGAGAAAGAGAATGGTAAGAATAAACCATCTTTTTTTTAGACCTCCAATAAATAACATAGAGAAAGTAATTATTAGATACATAATAACTGCTCCAGTATCAGGTTCTATGAATGTTAAAATAGATGGTATTAATACGATTAAAAGAACTTTAATAATAAATTTTAATTCATCGATAATATCTGGACATTTATAAGTGTCATTAAAATCATTAATCATTCTAGCGAGGGTTATTATTAAAAATATTTTCATAAATTCACTAGGTTGAATAGTCCCAAGAAAGGGAATTTTAAACCAACAAGTAGCATTTTTGATAGTAACACCAAAAAAGAGAACTAGAATAAGCGAGATAACACCAATTATATAGAAGATATAAGCATTATTATAAAAGAATTTATTACCAAGAAACATTGTAGAATAAGCAAGAGCTATTCCTAGGATATACCAAATAATTTGTTTTAAATATAAATTACTAAAATTATCTGGAAGTAATCTTTTTGTAGAATATATAGATATAATACTAATGATCATAAATAAGATAATAGGTATTATTATACTTAATTCTACTTTAAATTTAGAAATATTCTTCAAGTTATCACATCCTTATATTTATATTGTACTAAATTTCTAAGTAAAAATCTATAAGCTATAATGAATATATATAATATTACAATATATTTTGTAAGAATAAGAGAGAATTATGTAAGAGGTATAATATAAATAATATATACATATAAATTATTGGAGGATAGAAATATATGGCAGAAAAACCAAAGATGTATCAAAATAGAGAATATAAGGAATTTCATAATAATAAAGAAGTATTTATGTCAATGGATAGAGAGAATACAGATAGGGTATGGGATAGTAATGATATTAGAAAGAAAATTAATGATATTATAGATGCTCCTAATTTTATATATAGGGCTAATGTTAATATATTAATTGGGAATGAACTTATAAAAAGAAAGATAGTAGGGGTATATAATAATAATTTAATTACTATTGATAATGAACATATTCCGATTGATAGTATTAAAGATATATATAGATAGTCAGATATTTCTGGCTTTTTAGTTTATAAAAAAGTCCTTAAGTATAATACTTA
>CAKOPG010000029.1 GCA_934098745.1 uncultured Bacilli bacterium | reverse complement strand
ACCCCAGTTGAGTATAGAACTCAACTAGGGTTCAAATAAATTCTATTTAATTGTCTACTTTTTGTTGACTAGTTCAAACTTTAAATTTAGTTCTATTTTATTATAAGAATATTTACCATTATTAGTAAAATACTACATAAAATAATCATATTTCTTTTATACTTATTATTATATTTTAACTTAACACTAATTTTATCTATTATATTCGTTAAAAATAAACCGATAATTACTGTTATAACTATTGCTATATTAGGAAGATATAATGATAATATAACTGTTATTATTCCTAATATAAAACCATATAATATCTGTCCTTCACTAGTTGTTGGTGTAACCCGATAATCACTTAAAAAGAAGATACTATAAAATAAAATATTACTAGTTATAACCTCGATAAAGCCATACCATATATTACCCTGTTTAAATATTCCCATTATTAACATTATTAAAAAGAATGTTAAATTATAAGAAATAATTATATTATATTTAATAGATTTTTTATAAAATAAATAAAGAAAAATTATTATTAAGATTATTGGACTTAAATTATAATTACCAAGTAATAATTCTCTTATAGAATAACTATCATTAACTAAAGAATTATTTAATAATAATATTACTAGTATACTAAATACTGGAGCCATTAACTTTATCTTATTAAATAATTTATTTATTAATAAAGTTAAAAATATCGCTAACATAGATATAACAATACCCTTATCTATTAGAAAGTAACTAAGAATTAAAGAATAAATAACAAAATTATACTCTTTCTTTTTAAATATTATATTTAAAATATATTCTAATCCCAAAGTAATAATAAATGTTATTAATATATATTTTAAATAACTTAAAACATATATCTTATTACCCCCAATTAAATTATATAAAATATTATATATCGTCAAAAATATCAAAGAATAAATATATCTATTAGTTATTTCTTCTACATTATTATTAGATTTTATAAAGGTTTTCCTAGGGGTATTAAACTCTCTCATTCTTATCCTCCTTAATCTTCTTAATAATATCTCTCACTTCTATTTTAGCTGGACATACATAAGAACATAAACCACATAATATACATTTATCTACATATAAATCTTTAGGATTATTTTTAGGATCGATAATCATTTGGGGAATTAAATTACGTGGACATACCTCACTACATTTACCACATCTTATACATTCTAAAGGAACATTCTCTTTATCATTAAGTACCAATATACAATTCAAATCTTTAGTAACAATAAATTCTTCACTAGGAATACTCTTCCCCATCATTGCTCCTCCAGCTAATAAAACCGGGTTTTTAAGCTGTTTATATTCATCCGTTTTTAAAAATACTTCACTTAAATTAGTCCCTATCTTTAACTTATAATTAGCTGGATGCTTAATACCAGACCCTGCTATAGTAACTATTCTATAAGATAATGGACGATGATATTTCAACATTTCATAAATAGCATATATTGTAGATACATTCTCATTAATAACCCCTACTTCTATTGGATAATCTTCATATGTTAAATCTAATATTTCCTTAACTAAATATCTTTCATATCCATTAGGATAAGCATCTATTAAACTATATATCTTAATATTTGGATATGTATTAATATGTTTTAAAAATTTTTTTATTACCTTCTCATTATTTTCATTTACAGCTATATAAGCATAATCAATATGCATAATCTCCATTATTGCATCAATACCCTCTAGTATTTCTTCAGCCTTATTATACATTAAAGCACTATCGGCACTAGCATATATTTCACATTCTGCTCCATCTACAATTAAATATTTAATTCTTTTATCACCTGCGTATTTAATATATGTCGGAAAACCCGATCCCGACATTCCTTCAATACCACATTTCTTAAGTAAATAAATAAATTCTTCCTTACTATACTTCGTAATATCATTTTTCTTACCTACTTTATCAAGATATTTCTCTTTAAAATCATTTTCAATAACAACACATTCTACCATCTTAGAAGAAGAAATATATTTTTTTTCAAAACCGACAACCGTTCCACTCACACTAGATGTCAGTACATTATCCGAAGCTACACTTTTACCTATAACCGTTCCAATACATACATAATCTAAAACAGAAACCATTTTTTTATAAGTTATTCCCATCTTTGTTTCTAAAGGAATATAAACTACTTGAATCTTTAAATCATCGATTATCTTCTTACTAGGACTTATTTTATAATCTTCTATTGTTACCATATCCATATCTCCTTATGATAATTATACAATAAAATACAATAAATTCCTAGAAAAAAGTTAATAATTGTCCTAATATGAAGAAATAACAACCTATATGAAATATTTATAATATATCGATAATAATAATTCTTATTCTCTTTATAAATATTTTAGATATTAAAAATCTACATGCTTTTTATTGCATGTAGATTTTCTTCAAATCAGTTCTTATTGTTTTTTAATTGTTAGCATAATTATCAAAGTAACCTTGAATAAATACTACCGGTGTTCCTTTATCTCCCGAACCAGATGTTAAATCACATAGTGAACCTATTAAATCAGTTAATCTTCTTGGCGTAGTTCCCTGTGATGCCATATTACCTGTTAAATTACTTTGTTTAGCTCTAATTTCTTTCTTTATTGCTTCCGCAAGTTCATCTCCACGTAAATTATCATATACATTATCAGAAATATATTTAAGTTTTATTTCATTAGGAGTACCCTCTAACCCTTTAGTATATGCCGGAGACACTACTGGATCAGCTAATTCCCATATTTGACCTACTGGATCTCTAAAAGCTCCATCACCATATACCATAACTTCAATATCTTTACCAGTTATTTTCTTCATTTCTTTCTGAATTGTATCTACTAATAACTGTCCTGTTTTAGGAAATAACTTAAGTCTTTCTTCAGTAGATTTATTAGAACCAAGTAATCCATAATCAGGATTAAAACCCGATCCATCTACAGATTCATTCATAATTTCATATAATCCATATACATGAGCATTATTATCTTTCAATAACTTATTAGTACGATATCTTGTATGAATATCACAATTAATTACATCATTAGTATATTTTAATATATCTTTAGGATCATTAGAAAAAACAAATTCTATCTCACAATTCTCACTCTTTACTAAATCACGATAAAATTTAACCATATTAATCCCTGTAAAAGGATGAAGAAAATCTCCAAAATACTTTTCATAATCACTTTCACTAATAATATCATTTAAATTAAATTTACTCTCTTCTAATTTATCTTGATCCATAATACTATTACCTACTTCATCCTTAGGAAAAGATAATAACATGGTAATCTTACTCATCCCACGAGCTATTCCTTTTAAAATCATTGAAAATCTATTTCTACTTAAAATAGGAAATACTAAACCAATATTCTTACTTGGAAACTTATTAACTACATCTTTAGCTATATTATCTACACTAACATAATTACCTTCAGCTATACCTACCACAGCTTCAGTAATAGCTATAATATCCTTATCTCTAAATTCAAACCCTTCATTCTCTTTAGCTTTAATAACTGCTTCAATTACAGTTTTAGCTAAGTCGGTATCTTCTTTAATAATTGGTGTTCTAATCCCTCTTACTACAGTACCTACACATCTCATTATATCACCCTCTACTTTCAATATAATTCTATCATATTTATACATATTTTTAAATATTTTTAATAAAATTTATCGCTAATTATCCCTTACGGGACTAACGTAATATAATGTTATTACCCAATTACTATATTAGTATAACTACTAAAATTAGTATTTAACCATGTTTTAGCTGTCCCACTACCTACGATTATTTTAACAGTTGTAGGTACTGAATCAAACATATTACCATATGAAGTAACACTATCAAAAGTAAAGCCTTTAATATTAAGTGTTGCAAGTTTATTGCACCAACCAATCATTCCAGACATATTGGTTACCTTTGACGTATTAAAGTTACTTAAATCTAAGATCGTAAGACTATTACAAGCCCAAAACATATCACTCATATTAGTTACATTTGAGGTATCAAAGTTGCTGACGTCTAAAGTTGTAAGTTTACTGCAACCACGAAACATTCGAGACATATCCGTCACTTTTGACGTATCAAAATTACCCAAGTCTAAGGTTGTGAGACTACTGCAATAATAAAACATTCCATACATAGTGGTTACTTTTGAGGTATCAAAGCTACTTACGTTTAAAGTTGTGAGACTACTACAAGAAAAAAACATACTACCCATATTAGTTACATTCGAGGTATCAAAATTGCTTAAGTCTAAGGTTGTGAGACTACTGCAATCATTAAACATTCCATACATAGTGGTTACTTTTGAAGTGTCGAAATGACTTAAGTCTAAGGTTGTGAGACTTCGGCAATTATAAAACATATAGCTCATATTAATTACATTTTGGGTGTCAAAATGACTGACATCTAATGTTGTGAGTTTACTACAACCAGAAAACATATCACTCATACTAGTTACTTTTGAGGTGTCAAAATGACTGACATCTAATGTTGTAAGATTACTGCAATTATAAAACATAGATTGCATATCAGTTACATTCGACGTATCAAAATGACTGACGTCTAAGGTTATGAGACTGCTACAAGAAAAAAACATACTACCCATATTAGTTACATTCGAGGTATCAAAATTGCTTAAATCTAAAGTTGTAAGTTTACTACAACCAGAAAACATAGTTCGCATATTAGTTACTTTCGAGGTGTCAAAATGACTTAAGTATAAGGTTGCAAGCTTACTGCAATAAGAAAACATAGAACTCATATTGGTTACTTTTGAGGTATCCCAGTTGCTTAAATCCAAGGTTGTAAGACTACTACAATTAGAAAACATTTGATTCATACTGGTTACCTTTGACGTATCAAAATTACTTAAATCCAATGTTGTAAGACTGTTACAACGGTAAAACATATAATACATACTAGTTACATTTGGTGTATTAAAATATTCCATACCACTTATATCAGTCAAATTTGTTAAACTATAAAATGTATAACTTGAATTTGGATTGGCATACACTACACCATCTGATGATCCAATATAAAAATCATATTGTCCTGATGTCTCTGTTTCATAGTAATATGCCATTATTGTGCCACCGCTGTCTGCTGATACATCAAATGAACCTACCAGTGTTCTTATTTCACTATCCGGAGCTACATTGTTATCCATAAATGTTATTGTCTTTATTGATGTATTTGTTATATTGCTATTAACTGTAGTAATAAAGTTTTTGTATGAACTTGCTTGTTTCAAATAATGATATGGTTTAGTAAAACCTACTATAGAATTAAATTTAATTATTTTATTGTTATCATTTATACCTATTGATAAATAATTGGTTACTCCACCATTACCTGCCTTATATGCTTCTTCCGATAAATATACATCATGATTAACTGTACTATTTGCAGGTATTTCCATATCTTTTAATAAACTTGTTTCTTTAAAAGATATACTTACTGTTACGGGATAATTATTGTTATTTTTTATGGTTACTGGTATTGGAGTATTTTGATAATTAGATATTTCTTTTATATCCCCTAATACTGATATTGTACTTTCACTACATTCTCCATCTAGTGATAAATCAAAAGTTCTAGTACTTATATCACTATCTGGTATTTTAGTTTCTGCTTTATCTAACCACATATATAAATAGTAATCTCCTGAAGTAGTTTTATCATAGACATCATTAAATATTTCTATCTTACTACTTTCTGTAGTAATACTTCCAAAGTCTCCACTACTTACTATTCCTTTGCTACAACTTTCTTCACTACTTACTACCCATTTAAAGTTACTATTCCCTCTTAAATAACTTCCTAAGTTATTTATATTTAACCAACTATTTAATTTAACATTTTCTTTATTCTTTTTAGTAACATTAAAAGTTAATTTTCTCTTTAAAACATATTCAGAACTATTACATTTCTTACTATCTACCGGAGCAAATGTAACATTGTTGGTGTTTATATTCCCACCCCCATTTGCTGAACAACTAAAAGCTTTCGTGGTAGTAAATGTTACTAATGTTCTATCAGAGTTATTTGCTTGCCAACTAAGATAAGCAAATGTCCCACCCATTAGTGTTGCTATTAAAGTAAATATAAGTAATATGATAATAATCTTTTTATTCTCCATAAACACTCCTTATTATATCCTTAAGTAATATACTTAAGGGCCCTCTTGAATGGATGCAAATGCCTTACATTATAAGGGTTCAAGCCATATTTTACAATATTTGAAATTTTAAAAAAGTTTAATTTTATATTTACAGAAAATGCGTGGCATGCTATAATTTATATAGGTTAGATAAAGATAGAAGTATGTCCTTAAGTATATTACTTAGGGACCTTTTTTATCTTACGTTAGTCTCTTTGGGATAACAAAAAAGAAATCCCTATAAAGAGTATTCTTTGATACATACTAAATTTTGATAATTTAAAAACGCACGCTAAATTTGCATGCGTATTAGACATATTTAAGTAGTTCAGTAAATTCAGTATATCCTGAATCCGTATTTAGATGACCACCATTTTTTATAATAACTTCTTTGGCATCTATTGATTCAGCAAATTTATGAAATACATCTTGTGGAATATAAGGATCGTCATCTCCATAAATACAAATTATCTCATTAGCATATTTTTGAATTTCTTTAATTTCATTTTTATCTACATAATAAGTTGGATTAATTTTATTGTGTATATCATTTTCATTAGGTGCTAAATAATTATTGAATCCACTTACTAAAATTAACTTATCAATTTTAATTTTATTCTCTAATACATATTTAACAGCACAAATACTACCCGTAGAATGTCCTATAATAACAGAATCATTATTAATCATATTAAACTCTTTATAATATACATCTAATAATTTTTTCCATTCATTATAATTATGTTTATCTAACTCTATAGGAAATTGTGGAATTATACATAAAGAGTTGTCAGAATCAATTTGTTCTTTAAACCAAGGAAACCAATTTTCTATATTACTTCCCATAAAACCATGTATTATAAAATAATTTTTTTTCATATTCCCTCCTAAATTATCTCTTTATTAAACCACCATGACATTTTAATTCATATACTTTTATTTTTCTTTAAATAATTCAAACAACTATAATATTTTTCAACAAATGAATTAAGTAACTCATTTTCAATCATATAATTATTATAATAGTTTATAATTTTATCAATAATATTATTTAATCTATCACTTTCAAAGTCAATGTTATAATAAAAATAATTTCTAGTCATCATTAAATCATTAAACAATACTTCTTTATCTTCATATTCTTGTATATTGTTTTTATAATAATTTAAACATGTCTATCATATTTTGTTTTTTTACCACCTTTAATATAAATCTAATAGTTTATTCAAAATAATTTTCTTCAATTAAAGGAATAATATCTATTGCAGGTTCCTCATAAGGATGTACTTTTCTTAAAGTCGAAATTACTTTCTTTACTTTCTTAACATCACAAACAACTTCTAACTTTTCTTCATCAACAAATTCTAAATTATTCTTTTTCCCAATGTACGGATTAGCATCATCAGTTGGTTTAAATGTTCCTACACATTTAGTAGACATTGAACAATGAGTATAATTACCGATAACACCAGCACCAGCTTCGCATATAGCGTTTCTAACTTCTTCTACATTTTCTAATGGTATAGTAACAATAATTTTTACTCTATTAATATTTATATTCATTCAGAATCCTCCTCCAATCTTCTTTCTATATCTTCAATACTTAGAAAAGTATTTTCTAAAAACTCAGGTATCTCTGACAAAATTTTATATTCACTTACACCGATAGGTTTATAATATCTTTTAATGCTAATTAAGCAGCTATAAAATCAAATATATATGGATTCTTTAACAACTCTTTTACTTGATCCATTATAGTTGTTATAGAAGACCAAGGTAATTTTGCAACATGATGTTGCAAAAATTCATCATTATCAAATTCTGTTGCAAACTTTTGCATATACCTTAAATTTCTTGCAGACATACCTTTTAAAGTAGGAAACTCAACTTTTAAATCTTTTGCTAACGTATCAATAAAAGATGAACCCCATTTGTTATTTTCAATTAACTTTAAACCGATATTATAATACATTAAAACTAAATCCTTATTTGCGTTTTCTACTATTTTATTTCTAGTAACAATTAAAGTTTTCTTAATATCATTTAATACTTCAAAATATTTATCAGTATTTTCTATCATAAAATCCCTCCTTAATAAGATTTTTCTCAATACAATTATACTATAAATACCAAGAAATTCCTATACGACTATTGATTTATCTTAGAATTTATCATATATCTTATTTAACAAGTGAGGGATATTTTTTTAATAAAAGGTTTAAAACCTTCCCATCAAATGCTCCTTATTATATCTTTAAGTATTATACTTAAGGACCTTTTTTATATTACGTTAGTCCCTTAGGGATAATAAAAAAAGAAATCTCTCTAAAGAGAAATCTATTTTAAATTTAAAGATTTAGCTTTAATATCTAAAGATAATACTCTCTTCTTAGAATTATCCCTATATTGATAAAACTTCCTCTTACTTTGTATTTCATCCATTATACTATTAACTATATCACTTCTATATTTACATCTTCTTACTTCATTTAAAAACTTATCTCCATTACTTATATCTCCCTGTGTATAATAAGTCTTTGCCATATTCAAATATACTATTAATATATCTTCTAAAGATAAATTAAATTCCTTACATACGGTTAAAATATCTTTCTTCGTATCTTCCATATATTGAATAACAAAACCAAATATCGCTCCATAATCATATAAAGTATCTTGATAAAAATCCGTTACTTCCATATCTGTATGTATTTTACTATCTACTTCATCATATGTCGTTATATTCTCATATATAATTTTAGCCTTTTTCTCTTTTGCAGGCTTATCTTCTTCTCTCATCTTCTTTAATAACTTATATTCATCTTTTATATCTCTAATCTTATTTTCTGAAGAAGCTAACTTCATACCATTATATATACATATTGAAGCTCCTACCGGATAAGCAATTAAACTAAGAAAATGTAATATATAAGAATCAATTATATTATTTCCTGTTAACAACAATCCCCCAATACCAAAAGCAATTATACCTCCCCCAATTAACATTCCCGAAAGTGCTATATCACTTTTAATATATTGTTTTTTTAATTTATCTTCCACCAAAAACCACCTCAAAATAATTATTTAATATAATACTACTAAAAAGAAATATTGTAAAGTTATTTCCTACTATATAATCTAAAAGAAAGACTATCTAAATTGAACTGATAAAATAAAAGTAGACACAAAAATAGAATGTGATCTACTTTTTAAATTGCTATAATAATTTATATAAG
>CAKOPG010000028.1 GCA_934098745.1 uncultured Bacilli bacterium | reverse complement strand
AAATAGATTTTATAATTAATATAAATACTTTCTTTTAATTAATTGTTATTATACTAAGCGTAGTAGGGAAAGTCAAAATTTTAAATATATTAAATAAAAAAAAACAATCATTTAAGATTGATTTATAATTGAAATTCGAATGATTCGAACTAATTTTTAAATGGTGGCTCCAACGGGAATTGAACCAGTGACACAAGGATTTTCAGTCCTCTGCTCTACCGACTGAGCTATGGAGCCAATAAAAAATGGCGGTCCGTACGGGATTCGAACCCGTGATCTTCTGCGTGACAGGCAGACGTCATAGGCCTCTAGACTAACGGACCATTGGTTGCGGGAGTAGGATTTGAACCTACGACCTCTGGGTTATGAGCCCAGCGAGCTACCGAACTGCTCCATCCCGCGATGAATATAAAATTAATTGGCGGAGAAAGAGGGATTCGAACCCCCGCGCCGTTGCCGACCTCCTGGTTTTCAAGACCAGTCCCTTCAACCGGACTTGGGTATTTCTCCATTTGTTCTTCAAGGAACAAGTTGATTATAGCATATAAAAATAAAATTAGTCAACAAATTTTGGAAAAAAACATAAAAAAAGTGTAATTTTTTATAAAATTTTAACTTTTTTGCTATTTTTTAAAAAAAATTGAAAAAAAGTGTTGATTTAAATTAATTTTTGGGTTATACTCAAATAGTCTTAATTAATTAAGACACCGAGTGGTGTCGCCCAAGTGGCGGAACAGGTAGACGCACAGGACTTAAAATCCTGCGAGATTTAACCCTCGTGCCGGTTCAAGTCCGGCCTTGGGCACCATTTATTTGTTTAAAATATCTCTCGGGCGATTAGCTCAGTTGGTTAGAGCACCTGCCTTACAAGCAGGGGGTCATAGGTTCGAGTCCTATATCGCCCACCATTTTTTGCCGACATAGCGTAACTGGCAGCGCAACTGACTTGTAATCAGTAGGTTGGGGGTTCGACTCCCTCTGTCGGCACCACTTTTGGAGGGATAGCGAAGTGGTCAAACGCGGCAGACTGTAAATCTGTTCCTTCGGGTTCCATGGTTCAAATCCATGTCCCTCCACCACTTTGTTTTGGTTAGATAGTACGTCGTATCATTGCCTCGTAGCCAAGCGGTAAGGCATCACACTTTGACTGTGACATTCGCTAGTTCGAGTCTAGCCGAGGCAACCACTAATATGTTCCGTTAGCTCAGCCGGTAGAGCATTTGACTTTTAATCAAAGGGTCATGCGTTCGAATCGCATACGGGACACCATTTAGATAATTACTCTTGTTTAAGCAAGAGTTTTTATTTTTGAAAATAAAAAAAACTCTAAATACAGATTGTAATTTTAGAGTTTTTTTATTCAATTGTATTTATCAATACAGAACGATATCCTACAAAGTTGTATGCTGGCCCACCATTATAATTATAGTTGAATATTCCGGCACTACTAGTATCTCCGTAATGTCCACCGCGTCCAAGCCATGTTCCTACTTTAGTGACAAAATAAGCAAAATCATTATACCAATTATTGGTTTCTGATAAAGCATGACCATAACAATAGCCCCCACTACATGCCGTTAATAAATTTTCTGTTGTATATAAGTTATAATATTTATTTGGTGGAAAGTCAATACCGTTAGTAATTTTTGTTCCATCTTCAAGCATACCATTAAATCCAGAATTGTATTTTGAATTCCATCCTGATCTTGGTTTACCTGATGGATCAGCAAGAACTCCCATTGTTATTTCCCAAGCTCCTCCGGACATATCAAATACTCCTGATATATTACCGGTTGTACTTTGGGGATATGTTGAAGATCCTCCGTAAGTTATTCCACAGGTTGTATTGGTAGTTTCATTTTTCGTTGTTGCTCCGCAACCTGTTTTTAGTCCATCATTATAATAATTATTTATTCTCACTTCACTGTTTATCCCATATTTGGAATTAGATAGATAGGCTACCGCTCCCCACTCATCATTTCTTGCCATATGTGAGTCTGCTTTATTATTTAAACCATAATAAACATTTCCGGAGAATGTTACTACACCAGCACTAAGTATTCCTCCAGCAAATTTTATACTTGATATAAATGATGTTGATATATTTTGATTTACTAATGTTGATATATTTGGTTTTATTGTCGGAGCATTGAAATTACCGGTAGTTTCAAATTTACCTACCCATATCCCACTAAGTTCAGTATTACCAAATGTGAATGCGGGATGGGTTAGATACTCTCCTACTTGCGTTCCTGTTGATTTATCTGTATAATTATTTTCAAAAACTATCTCTATCTCTTGTTCCTGTCCCGCGGCACTAGTACTTACAGTCCATATCTTATACCTATATCTTGGTATATAGACATAATATGCCAAGATATTACTTTCCGGTATTATTACTCCATCTGTATCTAAATATGTACTTCTTGATGCTTCCGTTACCAGTACAGCATTTGCCCACTTCTTTTCATCATAATCATACCATGAAGCATTATCTTTGGCTATAGTAGTAACCACTCCATCATTGGCTATCGTTACCGGAATCATTCCATCAGGAAGATCTATAATTATATCTTTCTCATTATAAATACTGGCATTAAGCTCGGCTTTAAAAGCCTTTCCTTGAATACTAGAACTAGTTTCATTACTTCCATCTAACCATGTATATATTTGATAATTATATTCTGTTTTCTCTTTAATAGTTTCTTTAAGTATTATAAAATCTGAAGATATATTTGCATTAACAAAGTTCCCTTCTTTATATTCTGCATAACTATTACCATTATCTGTACTTCTTAAAATTGTATATTTAAAACTATCTGTTATTAATTCATTATCTATTTTACTAATATTATAATATAAGACTACTTGACTATCTTCATTACCATTATTTTTAATATTAACCTCAATTACTTCCTTACCTTCATAGGTTAATTCTGGTATTAATATATCTTCAATGACATAAGGCTTTAAAGTAACTCTTGTTCCATCTATCTCTCCTACCGTTAATACCAAAGCTGTTTCTTTACTCTTCCATGTAAGCCATGCCAATGTTCCTACGATTGATATAATAATAATACTTAAAATAATTAATAGATATCGTTTTGTACCTTTCATAATTACCTACTTTCTGTATCCTTAAGTATAATACTTAAGGACCTTTTTGTATGTATCAAAATGCCTTACATTATAAGGATTTAAACTATATTTTATAGTATTTTGAATTACAAAAAAATCGAATTTTGTATTTACAGAAAATCTTGGCTATGCTATAATTTATATGGGTTAGGTAAAGATAAGGGTATGTCCCTAAGTATTATACTTAAGGACCAAAAAAAGTATAAAAAATAAAAATGATGATAAAATTACTCATCATTTTTATTTTTTATAGAGGTTTATTTCTTTTTTTAATTTATACCTTGTTATTATTTTACTTTTGGGAATAATTTTTTTTAATATTAATAATTTTTCCAATTCTTTTTTTTGATATATTTGAAAAAGTTTAGTATTCTTTTTTAACAAGATTGGACCAAAATATAATTCTTTTTTAGTATAATTTTTTTTACCTTTTTGAAACTTAATTATTAAATACGTTTTTTTATTATCTTCAATAATTAGTTCATCTTCAATATAGTAATTTAATTTTGTAATTTCTTTTCTTAGAAATGCTAGTTTGGTATTGCTTTGAACAATAATTGTTTTTATATTAGTTAATTTGTCAGGATGTTTTTTTAAGATTCCTACGATGGTATGAGCTCCCATACCAGAAATAATTATAGTATCAATATTATCTTTTTTAGTTATGTTTTCAAGACCATTTCCTAGTCTTGGAATAATTTTGTCTTCAAGCTGGTACTTTTTAATGTTTTCTTTGGCATTGTTTAAGGCAGAGGCATTTATATCACTGGCGATTATATGGTTACTGATTTTATTTTGATATAAATAAATGTCTAGTAAACCATGATCACAACCAATATCTACGACATTTGAGTTGACAGGAACAAGACTAGAAATGGCTTCTAGTCTTTTTGATATTTTAATCATTTAAGAAATCCTTTAATTTTCTACTTCTAGATGGATGGCGAAGTTTTCTTAAAGCTTTAGCTTCTATTTGACGAATTCTCTCTCTTGTTACACCGAACATTTGTCCTACCTCTTCAAGAGTTTTACAACTACCATCATCAAGACCAAAACGCAATCTTAGAACTTGTTCTTCTCTTTCTGTTAAGGTTAATAAAACATCTGAAATTTCATCTTTTAAAAGTTCGTGAACGGTATATTCTTCTGGAGACATAGTTCTTTCATCTTTAACGAAATCTCCTAAATGCGAATCATCTTCCTCACCTATTGGGGTTTCTAATGATACGGGTTCTTGAGCAATTTTTATTACTTCTCTAACTTTGTCTAATGATAAATGCATTTTTTTGGCTAGTTCTTCTTCAGTAGGTTCACGATTTAACTCTAGTGTTAACTGTCTTTGATAACGAGATAATCTGTTTATGGTTTCAACCATGTGTACTGGTACACGAATTGTTCTTGCTTGATCAGCTATAGCTCTTGTTATAGCTTGTCTAATCCACCATGTAGCATAAGTGGAAAATTTGTAGCCTTTTTCAGCATCAAATTTTTCTACAGCCTTCATTAAACCAATATTTCCTTCTTGAATAAGGTCTAGAAAAAGCATTCCACGTCCTACATATCTTTTAGCTATAGATACAACTAATCTCAAGTTTGATTCAGCTAATTTGTTTTTGGCCTCTTCATCGCCGGCAACAATACGAGCCGATAGTTCCATTTCTTCATCTAGAGTTAACAAGCTTATTTTACCAATTTCTTTTAGATACATACGGACAGGGTCACTTATTGTTAGTTCTTTAGCAAGATTATTATCTTTTAATAAGTCGTCAAAACTTTCTCCCCCTGGCTCACCTTCATCACCATTGCCACTGATATCTTCATCGGTAACTACTTGAATGTTGGCTTCCATTAAGCTATTGTATAAATCATCTAGAGAATCACTGTCTAAATCTAAACCTTTTAAAGAGGTAGCTAATTGCTCATAAGTAATATATCCAGCTTCAGTTCCTTTGGCTATCAATTCTTTTTTTCTTTCTTCATATGTTTTTATTTCTTCAATCATTATTGTTTCACTCCTTTTAATGATAAAATTTCACTTAAGATAGTTGCCTGTTTTATAGGGTCGGTTTCTTTTTTTAATTCATCATTTAGTTCATTTATTTTCTTTTTTATAGGATATTCATTTATTACTTTAATATAATCCTCAATTTCTTCGATTTCATACTTTTCTTGTCTATTTTCAAATGTTATTTCATTAATAATTTTTAATTCTTCGGGACTTTCTGCAATGTAACTAATAAAGTCCGCTAAATTAATTACTTTATATTTATGGTAATAATAGATTATTTCATTAACTATTTTACGCATTGTATTATCAGGAATATAAGTTACTTGATTTTCAACCATGTGAATTACTTTAGAATCTTTTAACATGTATGAAATTAGTGTACGTGTAGCTATTTCTTGACGATTACGTTTCTTTTTACTTGTTTCTTCTTTAGGTAAAACTATTCTATTTTTATTAATTGTTCCTTTTAATTTGTCATATTTATCTTTTAAGATATCATATTTAATTTTAAATTCAGTTGCTAATTTGTTTAATGTTAATTCTATTAAAATGGAATCTTCTACATATAGTAAATCTTTTAAAGATTCATCTATATATTTAGATATGTCTTCAATATCAGTTAAATTTTTATTATTTTTATGAAGATTCATCAAAAATTCAATGGATGTTTCTGGATTGGCAATTTTTGATTTAAACTTGTCAGCACCATATTTTAAAACATATTCATCGGGATCTAAGTTTTCTTCTAATCGTACTACTTTGGGAGCAACATCTAATTCTTTTAAAATATTGATGGCACTAGTAGTAGCTTCTTCTCCGGCTTTATCACCATCAAAGCAAAGAATTATAGAATTTGCCATTTTTTTTAGAAGATTGGCATTTTGCTTGGTGAGAGCTGTTCCCATAGTGGCTACGCAGTTGGTAATACCAATAGTACTAGCTCTTATAACATCCATAAAGCCTTCCATAACAATAATACTATCATTTTTTTTAAGCATTTCTTTGGCATTGTGATAGTTGTACAAAATATTGCCTTTTTTGAATATAGTGGTTTCTTTGGTATTAATATATTTACTACTATCTTTGGTATTATATATTCTTCCGGAAAAGGCTACAACATTTCCTTCTAAATCATATAGAGGAAACATAATTCGATTTAAGAATAAATCTGTCCCCGCTTCATTACTAAGTCCTAGGTCAACGAGTTTTTTTAAGGGAATTTTTTTATTTAGAAGGTAGTCAGTTAAGGATGTTTTAGAAAGCGATAATCCTATTTTAAATTTTTTGGTGGTATCTCTATCTATATGACGATTATCTAGATATTCATAGGCATTTTTACCAAGCGATGAGTTTATGTTATTTTGATAAAATTTGCAAGCAAGGTCATAAATTTTATAATCATCTTCATATTTATTCTTATGAATACTAGCGGTTCCTAAATTGTATCCAACTTTATTTCCAAGAAGACGAACGGCATCATAGAATCCTATGTGTTCATAATCTGAAACAAAGGTGAATACGTTACCGGTAGCGCCACATGAAAAGCATGTGTAAATTTGTTTTTCTTTAGAAACACTCATACTTGGTGAATGGTCATCGTGAAATGGACAAACACCAAAGTAATTTTTTCCTTTTTGGGTTAGAGGTATATAATTAGATATAATATCAACAATATCTACTTTATTTCTAATTTCATTAATCATTTCATTGGTGATATTCATTTTTGTCCCTCCAATAGTGATATTCATAAAAAACTTGTAGATTACTTTTAATTTTATTAACTTTTTGTTAATTTGACACAAATTTTACACTTATGGTTTATTTTATTAGCATTGCATCACCAAATGAGAAGAAACGATATTTCTCTTTTACGGCCTCTTCATATGCTGACATAATTAGTTCTTTAGTGGCAAAAGCGGACACTAACATAATTAATGTTGATTTAGGTAAATGAAAATTAGTTATTTGGGCATTTACGGCTTTAAAGTTATATCCGGGGTATATAAATATATCTGTCCAACCGGAAGTTTCTTTAAAACAACCATATTTGGTAGCAATTGTTTCTAAAGTTCTAGTTGAAGTTGTGCCAACAGCAATGATTCGATGTCCTGTTTTCTTTGCATTATTTAAAATATCAGCTACTTCTTTAGTCATCGAATAAAATTCACTATGCATTTTATGTTTGGTAACATCTTCTACATTAACTGGTCTAAAAGTTCCTAAGCCTACATGAAGAGTTATGTAACATATTTTAACGCCTTTTTCTTTTATTTTATTTAATAAATCTTTTGTAAAATGTAAACCAGCCGTCGGAGCGGCGGCGGAGCCAATATTTTTAGCATAAACGGTTTGATAGCGATCTTTGTCCGTTAATTTTTCTTTGATATATGGCGGTAATGGCATGGTGCCTAATTTATCTAATACCTCATAGAAAATACCTTCATAGATAAATTCGACAAGTCGGATACCTTCTTCACCTACTTCAAGGCATTTAGCACGAAGTTGACCATTTCCAAAAGATATAGTGGTGCCTACTTTTACCCTTTTAGCAGGTTTTACAAGACATTCCCAAGTATCGTTGGAAATGTTTTTTAATAGTAATAACTCAATTACGGCTTTGGTATCTTCTTTTTCACCAATTATTCTAGCAGGCATAACTTTGGTGTCATTTAATACTAAAACATCATCTTTATTCAAATAATCAACAATATCATAAAAGTGTTTATGTTCTATTTTGCCAGTGCTTTTGTCTAATACCATTAGTCTCGATGTATCTCTTTTGAGTAATGGTGTTTGAGCAATTAATTCTTCTGGTAAATAGTAATCAAAATCATCTGTTTTCATGTACTCTCCCCTTTCAAACTGCATTATATTATAGCACATTTTTTACGAATAGTTAACTTTTTTGGAAGAAAAAAAGAATATGTGAGAATTATTCACTATATTCTTTATCGTTAGTCGTATCACCATTACCATTTATGGGAAATACTTCTCCTAAATAGGTAGAATCTGGTTTGGTTAAACATTTAAAGAAATCTTTGATTCTTGCTAGTATTTCACGAAAATCTCTTTTCGTTTGTCCAGCGTAAGCTCTTTTATTTGCGGGTATGCCATAGGCATCTACACCTAAACTATTTGCAATATATAAAGCTCTATATAGATGATATTCTTGAGTAACAACAATGATTTTTTCGGCTTTAAAAATTTTTTTAGCACGATATATACTGTCATATGTTGACATACCGGCATGATCCATAAATATTTTTTCTGAGGGAATACCTGATTCCTTTAAATAGTTTTTCATAACATTTACTTCATCATAATCCTTTTTAGTATGATCACCACTTACTAATATTTTATCTGATATTTTTTGGTTATATATATCAATTCCTGTTAATAATCGGTCTTCTAACATCGGGCTAGGACTATTTCTGCGAATGCCGGCTCCAAGAATCAGGATACAATCATAATCTTCAGCAGACAAACTATCTATTTCAACAATTTTCTTTTTAGTACTTAAAACAACATAAAAATTAATAATTAATAAAATTAAAATAATAAAAAGAAAGAATTTAATTATTTTTTTCATATTTTATACCTCTTATTAAGTATATCATTAATTAGAAAAAAACACAAACGCTTGTGTTTCTTCTATCACATATAGTGACACTTTATTATATGTTTAATTTATATAAATATACTTATTAACGTGGAATTTTTAATTCTTGATTAATTGATAAATTGTTAGTTGATAAATTATTTAATTTTTTTAGTTCATCGACGGTGGTATTATAATTTTTGGCTATTTGATATAAGGAATCTCCTTTTTTTACTTTATAAATAATATATTCTTCATTTGACAGTGGAACTAATAATTCCATACCAATAGTTAACATATTGTTTTTTAAGTTATTTAATTCTTTTAATTTTTCTATAGTGGTATTAAATTTTTTAGCTATTTGATACAAAGAATCTCCTTTTTGAACAATATATATATCAGTAGATATGGAAGAATCTTTAATCTCTTTTATTTTTAATTTTTGACCAATACTTAAGGTATTTGTTTTAAGATTATTTATTCTTTTTATTTCATCGACGGTGGTATTAAATTTTTTAGCTATTTGATATAGAGAATCTCCTTTTTGAACAATATAAGTATCAGTTGCTGGGGCTGTAGAAGGTTCTTTTATGACAGGTATTTTTAATTTTTGGCCAATACTTAGAGTATTTGTTTTAAGATTATTTATTCTTTTTATTTCATCGACGGTGGTATTAAATTTTTTAGCTATTTGATATAGAGA
>CAKOPG010000027.1 GCA_934098745.1 uncultured Bacilli bacterium | reverse complement strand
TTCTTCAGTACCAATATCCGTAAGAAGAGCCTTTCCTTTATCATCTGGCATAGTATATCTTTGATTTAAATATCTCCATGCTGCTGCTAATTCGCCATTTGCCCCTCCGTATTGCGTAACCAAATATTTTGCCATTCTTAAATCTTTTTTCTTAATATTAATCGGATATTGTAAAGTTTTAACATACTTCCACATTATTTAACTACCTCCCAAGGCCATGGTGTTGAAATCCATTTCCAATTATTATCTCCTAAATTCATACTATCTAAAGTAAGTGGCCCGAAATTTTTTTCATACTCCTGACATAGTTTCTTTTCTTCTTCCAAATATTTCTTATATAAATTAATCATCTGCATATCATTTGGATAAACATCTAAATATAAGTCTATATCTTGCATGGCAAACTTATATTTTAATAAATTATATAATAACTCCTCTCGATTATTATTAGGTTTCAACTCCCCATATTTATAATTCTTATATGGATCATATAAATTTTTAAACATATTTCCTCTTAAAAAACCTTCTTTAGGACTGAATAAAGAAGAATTATCCATATAATTATCTTTATTATTAAAAGTATTATTAAATTCATTATACCAATCAGTTGGTATATCATAAAAATTATTATTCATTTTTTCCTCCCATACTTATAATATGTCTTTAGGCTATTTATGTATAGTTATCTGCCTAAATCATATATAAAGAGGTATCTGGTTCTGAATAATTATAATTACTACTATTATTAGCTTCAAGTCTTGCTAATCTTTGCTCAATCTTCTTAATTCTATTTTCTATTTCATTTAGACGAAAATACATTTGATCATTAAAATTCATATTTGGGTTATTAAAAGGTATCCCATTATTATTAACCGGGGGCATATTATTAAAAAAATTCATCTAATCACTTCCAAAATATTATATTCCAAAAAATATATTGTGTTAATTGACTTGTATATTTAATTTTATTATACTTATTACATGGAGTGATTTTATGAGATTAAAAAATGTCAAAGGGGCAAATGAAATAATAATTAATGGTAAATATTATATTGCTAATCCCGAAGAATATAAGGGAAAATGGCAACAATTATTTAACAATAATAATCCTATATACATAGAAATAGGTATGGGTAAAGGTAATTTTATTATAGAAAATGCTAAAAAGTATCCCCATATTAACTTTATAGGTATCGAAAAATATGATAGTGTTATTGTTAGAGCAATTCAAAAATCTAACGAATTAGAACTTAACAATCTTAAAATAGTTCGTATGGATGCCCATAATTTAGAAAAAATATTTACTAAAGAAATAGAACTTATATATTTGAATTTTTCCGATCCATGGCCTAAAGATAGACATGCTAAAAGAAGACTTACTAGTGAAATATTTCTAAATATATATGATAAAATATTTAAAAAAGATGCCAAAATTATTATGAAAACTGATAATTTAAATTTATTTAATTATTCATTAGAGAGTCTTATTAATTATGGATATAAGATTATAATGCAAACAAACAATTTAAATTGCTTAGATGAATCCAATATTATGACAGAATATGAATATAAATTTCATAAAATGGGAATAAAAATAAATAAATTAGAAGCCATAAAAGAAAGACTGTAGTTAGTAGATAAAATACTAGCAAATTGTTTTTCTTTTTTTCTTAAAATTATAAAAAAATGTTCAAACATGTTGAATTTTACTTTTAATTATGTTAAACTTATTGTAGAAATAGAATACAAGGAGGTATTATTATGGCCTTTGGAAGAAAAATAAAAGATATGATTAGCGATGAAGAAACTAATGAAGATTCATATTATACCGCAGAAGGGGTAACTGTACCAAGTGGCAGTGGTAAAATGATTTTGCTTGAACCACGCGCTTTTTCAGAAAGTCAACAAATAGCTGACCACTTAAAAAAAAGAAATACCGTTGTTGTTAATATGAAAAGAGTTACTTCAGAGCAAGCAAAAAGAATTATCGATTTTTTATCAGGAACAGTTTATGCTATCGGAGGAGATTTGCAAAAAATAGGTGTTGGCATTTTTCTATGCACACCTAAAAATGTTAATGTTGAAGGATCAATATCAGACGAAGATAACAGTAAAAAACAAGAAGACATGGATATGTAATGGTGAAACATATGAAAAGATTTAGTATAGTTGAAAAGGGTTATGATATCGATGAAGTTAATAGATTTATTGATATTGTTATTGGAAGATTAGAAAAACTTAACACTGAAAATGCTACATACGTTGCCAAAATAGAAAAACTAAATGATAAGTTACAAGAAAAAAATACCAATAATATTGATTCAAATAAATTAGAAAAAGCAATTTTAGCCGTTCAAGAAACTGCTGATAAAATGAAAGAAGTTTCTCGCGAAGAGGCTAGAATTATAGTTGAAGAAGCCAAAAATAATGCAAATTCCATCATTCATGAAGCGTTATTAAAGTCAGAAAGAATAGAAAAGGAAAGTCTTTTGCTCGAAAAAAATATGCGTATATATAAAGAACGTATAAAATCATTGCTTGAAGCCCAATTAGAAATAGCTAATGATTTAGATAAGATTGATTTAGAAAAAGGAGTATAGTGAAATGAACGATGAAAGTAAGTTAGAGAAAACATCTAAGACCCTTATGATTAGTGCGTCATGTCTGATGCTATTACTTATAGTGTGCGCTATAGGGGCAAGTTCCATTAAGGAGACCTATTCAGCTACAAATACAGGGAATTCAACAGGTAGTACAACAGGAAATTCAACGGCTGGAAATTCTAGTCAAACGACTCCAAAATCAAGTCCTTCGACGACTTCAAAATCAAGTTCTCCGGCGAGTTCACAACCAATGACCGGAAATTCTAATCAAGCAACTCCAAAATCAAGTTCTTCGACGACTCCAAAGTCAAGTTCTCCGGCGAGTTCACAACCAATGACCGGAAATTCTAATCAAGCAACTCCAAAATCAAGTTCTCCGACGAACCCAAAGTCATCTAGCACTCCAACCTGTTCTAATGGTTACACATATAGAAATGGCGATCAGGGATATGGTTGTTATGGAGAACCAATAAGAAATTCAAATAATAAAATAACTTGTGCAGCCGGTGGATATGATGAATCGACAGGGTATTGCTTTACGACTTCAGGAATTAATGGCAATTCTGGGCAAACAAGAACATGTCCAGATGGCTCCCTAGCAACAAGTGGTTCAGCTGGATATGGTTGTTATACACAACCTACCACTAAAGAAGAACAAACTGTCAAAGATAAGAAAACATGTGATTCAGGAGTTATGATATCATCAACAGATTCAGAATGTTCATCATTGGAAAAACAAGGGTATAGTTGTACAACGGACACATCAGCCGGTGCTGGAGCTAGTTGGATATATGATTGTGTAAAATATGAAACAACAAAAACAAAAACTTGTCCAAGTGGAACAACACCACAATCAAATGGTACATGTTTTGCATCAACAGATCAACCAAGTAATTCGAATAAAAATTCTAGCAACAGTTCTAGTAATAATTGGTACAATCCTGTAAGTGATCCTAATAGTCCACAATATGATCCTACAAGTCCAAACTATGAACCAGAAAAAGATCCAACAAATCCTAGTTATAACCCACAAACAGGTTCAATTAGTATATTTATAGCCTGGATTGTAGCTCTATTAGCTATCGGATATTCATTCTATTATTATAAAAAGCAAGTTTAAATAATAAAAGATATAACTATATGATTTGTAAAGTCACATGTTATGTCTTTTTAATTATAAGGAAGTGCCAAAATGTTAAAAAAATATCTTAAGTTTATAACTCCTATAGTTATTCCAATGATTGTTGTATTAACTATTTACTATCATCAAAATTTATATCCTTTTAGCGACAATGCAATAATACAAGTAGATGCTGACTATCAATATGTAGCCATTTTATATAGAATATATGATTTCTTGCACGGAAATGCTAGTATAATATATGACAATATTGGCCTTGGAAATAATATATATATATCTATGATAATTCAAGGAAGTATATTTAGCCCAGTAAATTTATTGCTCTATTTTACGCCAAGAGATAATATTATTAATTACTTCAACATAATCTTATTGACTAAAATAACCTTAACATGTTTAACATCATATATTTATATAAACAAAAGGCATAATAAAATTCCTGAATTCTATAAAATACTATTATCCTTATTATACTCGTTTAATGGTTTTATCTTACTTAATTACTACAATATTATGTGGTTAGATTGTGTCATTCTATTTCCATTAATAGTATTATTCTTAGAAAAATTACTTGATAATAACAAAAATATTGGCTATATTATAGTTCTTACTATATCCTTAATTATATCTTTTTACATTAGTTATTTTATCTTATTTTTTATAGTTTTTTATAGTTTTTTATACCTAGAACCTAACTATTCAAAAGAAGAAATTAAATCTAAAGTAACATTACTAGGTTTATCAACTATTATAGCTGTTATGATATCATCATTTAGCACTTTGCCAGCCATATATCAATTAGTTAATTCTAGCCGATTTGTATCAAAGAATGAATACACCTTAAATTCACTTTTTATGTTAAAATCGCTTCATGTGTTAGTATCGCCAATTCTTATTACATTTTTTATATGTTTTCTTACAAAAGGCAAAAAAAACTTTAAAGAAAAATATATTATTTTATTTACATTGTTTTTATTAGGTATAGGTATTATCCTAGAACCAATAAACTTATCAATTCATGGGGGAAGCTACTGGTGCTTTCCATATAGATATGGATTTATAACATCATTCATTCTATTAAAAGGAAGTCTCTATTATATTGAAAATAAATGTAGTAGTAATAATACAACTGAACCAGATTTAAAAATATTAAATATAATCATTTTTATAACATTATTTATATTAACTATTTTATTCAATAACGACTTATTAACTAAAATAAATGATGAAATGATTTTCTTCGAAATAAAAGATCCCCAAATATATTTCTGTCTTATAAGAATATGTATATTTTTAATCATAATGACTTTGATTAGTATTACCTTTAACAAAAGGAAAATAAATTATCTATCACTAACCACAACAACTATATTGTCAATTATTGTCTTCTCCTCTTGGACAATGTATTATAATAGTACCTATTATTTAACAAAAAGTGCTAATGATATTAATAACAATATGAACCTACCCAAAGATGGAAATTATAAAATAGATTATACCGGCTACAATCCAGATTATGGCTTCATTCTTGATGTTTCCACATTAGATAATTGGCTCCATGTAATACCAAATGGTGAAAAAGAAACTTATAATAAATTAGGATATTATATTGATCAAACAACAGTAAGTAGTTATGGTGGAACAATTTTTAGTGATTATATCTTAAAAACAAAATATATAATAAGTGATCATGAAAAAAATGAAGAAATATATGAAAAAATATCTGAATATAATAAAAAATATTTATACAAATATAAATATAATATCTCATCAGGAATTATATATCAAGATAATAGTTCAATTGAATATACCAATTCCTTTGATTATCAAAATAAAATATATAAAAAGTTATATAATACTGATGACAATATTATTAAAATAGATAATTATACTGAAGAAGAAAATATAATAACTATAAATTACCATCCAAAGGAATTGGGTATATTATATTTTCAAGCTGAAGATTATGATAGTATTAATTATATTGAAATAGCTAATAAAGTATTTTTTCTAAAGGGAAGATATATTTTAGATTTGGGTGTGTATGATCAGGATGTTGAAATTACAATTAATAAAAATAATGACCATCAGTTTAATTTTTCTCTAGGATTTATAAAATATACCGATATAAAAAATTTATCTTCACAAGTAGAATATAAAAATAATACATATTATGTTAGCAATGTGACAAATGACAACAACTATTTATTTTTGCCAATAAATTATATACCGGGAATAAAAACATATGTAAATAATGAAGAAGTAAGAACCAATAAGTATTTATCCAATTTTGTATCAATAAAGTTAAATAATGGTAATAACAATATAACTATAAAGTATGACATGCCACTATTTAAAATAAGTATAATTATAAGTGTAATAGGTCTAATTTCTTTATTTATATGGAAAAGATTCTCATATAAAATATTTTTAAAAAATACTTGTTATTATATTTACAATATCATAGTTATAGCATTTTTTATATATTATTATATATACTCGATGTTAAAGTGGATTTTAAAAATTTAAATTATATAAATTAAAAGTGATAAGTTTCAATTTAAAATACATCTTTTTTAAAATGTATTAAAATATCCAAGATAAAAACTAAAAAGAAGTGTAAACTATTTACAATCAAAGAAATATTTGTTACAATTAATATGTAATCATAAACAATCCATGGAGCAAGTTCTTTTAGGAAAGTTTATAAGAATGGAGGTGAAGGTTAATGTCAGGTAATATTAATATAGAACCAGAAGTAGCAATTTCTTGTGGAAATCAAATTACACAATATTCTGAAAACTATAAAAGCGAAGTAGCAGAAATATATAGTATTGTTGATGACCTAAAAAAGGTATGGACTGGTAGCTCAGCAGAAAGATTCACTAGAGATATAGAAGCATTCAGAGAAGATTACAATAAATTCGGAATGTTATTAACAAATTTTGGTGATATTTTGAGCTCTATAGGAAAAGATTATAAGAGTTTAGAAGAAGACATGTAAGGGAGGTATAATAAATGGCTTTAACATATAATGCACAAGGATGTAGACAAGCATCAGAAAACTTAAAAACATCAGCAAGTGAGTTAGATAGATTACTAAATGTTGAATTAACAACAGTAATAAACAAAATAAAAAATAGTTATCAAAGTGAAACAGCTAACGAATTATATGCTATGTTTGATAAAATGAAAGCAAAATTTCCAGAATTTATTGGAGCAATAAATAATTGTTCTAAATATTTAAGTGAAACAGTAGCACCTGCTTACGATAAAGTAGAGAAGACTGGATCAAGCAAAATTAATGGATAATAATTATAAATAGCCTTAATAGAAAATTAAGGCATTTATAGATAAAAGTTAAATGCTATATTTGGTATTTAACTTTTATCTATGAATTGGGGTGAATTGCCATGGCAAAAGAATCAAATAAAAAAACTAGTGGGAGTGGTTTTGACGAAGCAGCGGCAGCAGAAGCAGAACGTAGAAGAAAAGAAAGAATAGCGGAATTACAGAAAAAAATTGCTGAGCTAGAAGCTGAAAGAACTAAATATTATGAAGGAAGGGAAAAAACTGTTACTGCCATAAATACTTTAAATGCAGTATCAGATAATTTAAATGCCTCTGTTTCTGATTTGCATGATTGTTTTCAAATTGGTGGAGTAAATGCTGATGGTGGCAAATTAGATGAAGAAATAGAACAAATAAACAACGTTTCATCAACTTTAAAAAATCAAACATTAACTGAGATGAATGCTAAAATCAATAGTTTAACTGAAGAAATAAACACTGCAGCTACAGAATTAAATGGTTTAGTCGTAGCGGGTGAAACTAAATATGTAGACAATTTGTTGCAAAATAACTTTGAAGTTCCGTCTTCTCCATCAGGAATAACAGGTAATCGTGGCGCTGGAAATGTCAAGACGTTTTTTAATGAAGAAGGATTTTATAATAGTTTTTCTGTCCATATAAATGAAGCTTTAAGTGGTAAAGCCCAAGCAGATGAAATTATTAGTTCAATAATATCAACGATTCCTGGAAATTTCAGTGGAATAAGTTATCTAAGAGGTTTAAATAATAACTTTCCCAGCGTTAATGATAATATAAGTAGTATATATATAAAAATTTGTGATAAAGCTGAAAGAATGCTTGAAATAGAACATAAAGGAAGCCAAAACATTGCTAATCTTCGTAATGAAATGGTCGCTACAAGTTTACTTGCAAATGGCCTTGACGAAAATAGTATTTTAGCATCAACAGGTGCTGAAACAACAGAAACAGGATTTTTCACAAAGCTTAAAAGTGTTGGTGATAAAATTGCTAATTTTGGTCTAAATGTTGGGGCAAAAATAGCTAATTGTGTAGCATCACCATTCACAAGCCTTTTAGATTTAGGCCGAGGAATATTCACTGGTGAATGGGATAGTAAATATACGAAATTACGTGAAAAAACAATAAGTGATTTTATAGAAAAAGATAAAACACTTGATAACATAATTGCTACGACAGCAAATGCCGTTATTTCAGTAACAAAAGGTGTAGGAAGAGTAGTTGAAGCTGTAGTTGACACTGGAGCAATAGTTGGCACAGCAGTTGATACTTTGACAACATCTATCTTAGACGTAAAATCAGGAATTTTTACAGGAAATTGGAATTTTGAACATACTAAAAAAATATGGCGAGAAACTAAGTCTTTTGTAGCCACAGATTATGTAAGTAAAGTATCTGATTTATTTTATGGTACTAATGCTGGTCAGTGGCTTGATGAGTTATCATTTGCTCCTTTTAAATCAGATGGTGCTGGTTGTCAAATAATTGAAGGAATAGGATACGTTGCAGGAACCACTGCCTTAACAATAGCAACATTTGGAGCAGCTACTCCCGTTGCCTTAGCATCAGTTGCCGGAGGAATTGGAATAGGAAAGTATACACAAGAAGAGTGGAATAAAAATAGTATTACTTTGTCGAACGGTGAAAATCAATTTGATGTTGCCATAAATTATGAAACGTATAAAAATATTGAAAATTTATCTCCGGGAGAATCAACAACTTTTAAAGATACAACATATGATGAAAATGGTAACAAAGTTATTCAAAATTATACAATAACATCAAATTCAGATGGTACATATACAGTTATAGATCAAAATGGAAATAGTTTAAATCAAATAAATATGAATGAATCAGATACTGCTAAAGGACTAGCGGTAGGTGTAACCCAAGCAGCATGGGAAGGAGTTCAATATGGCATTGGTGCCAAAATAGGGACATCACAATTTGAAGGAGCCACACAAGGTCTTCTAAAACCTGCAACTAAAAAAATTGCTCAAAGTAGTATAAGAATAGGGTTAGATAGTGTTACAGGAGCAACAGAAGTTCCTTTCCAATCACTTGTAACTTCAATAGCAGAAGGGGTTAGTTATGAAGAAGCTTGGAATAAGAATGGAGGTTGGGAAGGAGTAGCTCAACAATCATTAGTTGCTGGAGTTTCGTCAATGCTTGGTGAAGCAACAGATGTATTTAAAAACAATCAGATGCCTGCAAATAATCAAATTAGTGTAAAAGCTCCAGATGTAGATATGATGTCTAGTAAATCTATTGTTGACTCTTCATCATCAACATTTAGAACTTCAGAATTTGGTATATCACCAAGTGAAATGGAAGTAGATTACACTCCATCAACATTTAGAACTTCAGAGTTTGAAGTATCACCAAATAAAGTAGAAACAGATTACACTACATCAAAATTCAGAACTTCAGAGTTTGGAATATCACCAAGTGAAATGGAAGCAGATTACACTCCATCAACATTTAGAACTTCAGAATTTGAAGTATCACCAAATAAAGTAGAAACAGATTATACTCCATCAACATTTAGAACTTCAGAGTTTGAAGTATCACCAAATAAAGTAGAAACAGATTACGCTCCATCAACATTTAGAACATCAGAATTTGGAACATCACCGGATAAATTAACTCAATTAGAAATTGATAATTCTACGTTAAAAAACAACATAGCAGAAAATTCAATTTATAATTCTGACAACGTTGCTTCAGCGTCAATCGGTGTATCAACAGCAATCGATGGAGCCTATAATATATCTAAAATATTTAATTCAACAACAGGAGCTCACATAGTTGATGGTGCAACATTACCAAGTAAAATGAAAGTAGATTACACTCCATCAACATTTAGAACTTCAGAATTTGGAACATCACCAAGTAAAGCAAAAACAACATCACCAACAAAAGAACTATTCGAGAGCAAAGCCAAAGAATCATTATTCGGAAGAAAAGGAGATCATGTAACAGATTACGCTACATCAAGATTCAAAACTTTAGATGTTGGAACATCACCAAG
>CAKOPG010000026.1 GCA_934098745.1 uncultured Bacilli bacterium | reverse complement strand
TAAGTAATATACTTAAGGATATAATGGAGGGATTATGAAGAATAAAAGAGTGACTATTATTTTAGTGGTAGTATCATTAATATTTGTAATTGTAGGTGGTACTTTTGCATATTTTACATGGCAAACATCTGAAAATGAGAAGACCAATGTGGTATTTACGGTAACGGGTGATTTTAGTTGTGCAGCCGATGGTGGCGGTGATATTACGTCAAATGATATAACTTTAGCGCCATGTGAATGTACAAATAGTAAATATGCGATAAAAAGAGCAGTAAAAGTTACACCAACAATTACTAAGAGTGGTAAGACTATTTATCTGGATTTATGGTTGACAGTAAATAACATAGGGACAGGTTTGGCTAGTAGTAATAACTTTAAATATGCTTTAACAACGAGTGCTGATAGTTGTGATAATCCGGTAACATCAGGGATATTTACGGGAATAACTGCGAATAGTAAAGTAAAATTATTAAGTTCAAAGGAATATTCCAGCACAACAACAGATACATATTATTTATGGATATGGTTAGATAAAGAAGAAACATCAAGTGCTACGATGAATCAAATATTTAGTCTATCTCTTGGAGGTAGTTGCATAGATCAAGCACCTGTTAAACCTAGTGCTCCAGAATTAGATAGCGGGATGATTCCAGTAACAATAGCTGATAATGGGACAGTAACAACAATATCTAGTAGTGATGGTTCTTGGTATAATTATGATAAACAACAATGGGCGAATGCCGTACTGGTAACGGAAGCATCACGAAGTAGTTATCTAAATACCACGGGGGTAACAATACCAGAAAGTAATATCTTGGCATATTATGTCTGGATACCAAGATATAAGTATAAAATATGGACCACGGGTACAAGTAGTAAAGGTCAAGAACAAGAAATAGAGATTGTTTTTGAAGATAAAGATACGACAAAGTCAACAGGAACACAAGTTGGAGAGTATCTAACGCATCCGGCATTTACATTTGGGGATACGGAATTAAATGGCATTTGGGTAGGTAAATTTGAAACAACTGGAAATGGTACGACTCCGACGATAAAACCCAATACTGCATCATTAACTGGTCAAAATATGTCTACAACTTTTATTACTAGTTTAAAATTTGCTGGAGGAACACTTAGTAATGGAACTACAACATTCTCTGGTAGTAATACATATGGATTAACAACAAAGACGAATTCTCATATGATGAAGAATAATGAGTGGGGAGCAGTAGCTTATCTATCGCACTCTAAGTATGGGATAAATAGTGAAGTAAGAATTAATAATTACTTGAATGATAGAAAAACACTTACCGGTTGTGGAGCCAGTACGGCCAATGCTAGTCGAGATACAACATGTAGGATAACTTATGGTAATACCTCATCATACCCGCAAAGTACTACCGGTAACATATCAGGAATATTCGATATGTCTGGGGGAACATTTGAATATGTCATGGGAGTGTTTGCTAATTCCGATGGTACCTTATGGAGTGGATACTCTACTTCAAGTAATTCCGGTTTTAAGGGATTACTTGGAACTGCTGGTACCGCTAAAACCGATGGAATAGCATTTCCCGAAAATAAATATTATGAAGTTTACAAAGCAAGTAGTGGTACAACCATTAATGCTTTAACGGCATGTAGTGGAGGCTATTGTTATGGACGAAGTCTATCAGAAACAAGTAGTTGGTATGGAGATTACGCGGGCTTTGTTTCTGCCACGACCCCGTGGTTCGTTCGTGGTGGTGACTATAGCAATGGTGTCAGTGCCGGCGTCTTCCGCTTCAGCGGCACTAACGGCATTGCGGGCGTGTATGGCTTCCGTGCGGTGGCGTGCTTCGCTTAAGCGTTAGCGACTTGCTCTGAATTTGCTACATTGGAAGAATTTGCAAAAGATGTTAATATAGCGAAATTTGTTGAATAGTCTGCCCTCTTTGCCTCTTTTTTGCAAAGAGGACAGTAGGAGGGATTTTGGAAAAAAGTAAAATATGGTATTAACGTATAATTACGTTGATATAGGGATTAGACCGTTAACGCGAACTTTGTTTCTGCCACGAACCCGTGGTTCAATCGTGGTGGTAACTATAACAATGGTGCCAATGCCGGCGTCTTCAACTTCAACAACACTAACGGCAATGCGAACGTGAATAATGGCTTCCGTGCGGTGGCGTGCTTCGTGACTACAATATATAAGATTAAATCTTCAGTCAAAATAATGTTCAAGGACATTATGAGTATGGTTTATCGTAGAGGTCGAGTTCCTAATCACTTAAGTGATTAAAAATTAAAATAATAAATTCCCGTGAGTAATAAAATGATGAAAATGGGAAAATATGGATTAGCAGTACGTTTTTTTGTGCTGCTAATTTTTTTGAAGGAGGAAGTGAAAAAAATGAGTAAAATTTATATGGAGTATTTAAAGAAAAAAATATTGATAGGGAGAAGTATTATTTATTTAAAAGTGGGATGTTTTATATATTTATAGATGATGATGCCAAAAGAATAATAAAGTATGTACCTTTAAAGATAACTAACTTAAATAAAGAAGTAGTTAAATGTGGTTTTCCGGTAAGAAGTATAGATAAATATATGGAAATATTTAATAATATAGGACTTGATATAGAGATAGTTGATGTTATTAAAAATATTAGTAATGTTGAAGAAGAAATTATTAAAAAGATTAAAAAAATTGATGTTGATAAAATTACTCTAGCTAAGGCTTTAGCTATATTGTATACTTTTAAGGAGAAATTAGATAAGGATGAATGATTTAGAGGGATTAACAATATATAAGCAATATGTAGAATTAATATATTATACAGAGAATATTACTATTAAATATCCTAAAGTAGAAAAACTATCTATGGTAAGTGAAATAAAAAATATTACTTATAATGGGATGCGATTAATAATACTAGCTAATAAAGAATTTAATAAAAGTAAAAGATTAGAAATACTTAATACAATAGATGTAGAATTAAAAATGTTAAAGGTAATGTCAAGAGTATCTTATAAGAAGAAATATATTAATAGTAATAATTATAAAGCTTGGAGTAAAAAAATTACTAATATAGGTAATTTACTAGGTGGATGGATTAAATCATGTCTAAAATGATTAAAAATAGTTTTTATAAAAAATTAACTTTTGAAAAATTTATTGATGCTCATTATCGAGCTAGAAAAAATAAAACTAGTAGAAAAGAATTACTTAAATTTGAAGTAGATTTAGAAAGTAATATTGTAAATATTATGAATAGTTTAATAAATGGTAATTATAATTTAGGTAAGTATAGGGTATTTACTGTATATGAACCTAAAGAAAGAATTATTAAATGTTTACCATATATTGATAGAATAGTTCAACAATGGTATATATATGAATTTATTAAGCCATATATTATACCTAGATTAATAAGTACTACTTGTGCATGTATTGATCAAGGGGGAACGCATTATGCGGTTAGTAAAACGCAAGAATATATGCGAAAAATGCGTCAAGAGTATCATAATTATTATATTATTAAGTTAAATATTAAAAAATATTTTTATAATATTGATAAAGATATATTATATGGTATTATGATAAAATATATTAAAGATAAAAAGTTATTATGGTTAACTAAAATCTTTATATATGATAGTAAGGATAAGTTAGGAATACCGATAGGTAATTATACTTCGCAAAATTTTGCTAATATTTATTTAGATAAATTAGATAAATATATTAAACAGGATTTAAGAATAAAATACTATGTTAGATATATGGATGATATGGTAATTCTTGTTAGAAATAAAGAAGAATGTAGAGTTATTATGAATAGTATTAAAGATTATATTTTTAGGAATTTAAATTTAGAACTTAATGAAAAGAGTAGGTATTATCCCAATAAATTAGGGGTTAATTTTTGTGGATATATAATATATGAAGATTATAAATTAATGCGAAAAAATAGTAAGAAAAAAATTAAAAATAAGATAAAATTATGGAGGAAATTAAATAAGAAGAATAAATTAGATAAGAAAAGATTATTACTTAGTTATAAAAGTTGGATAGGACATGATAAACATGCGGATAGTTATCGATATAGAAATAAGATAAATAAGTTAATAAAAGATATTACGTCAAGTCCCTTAGGGATAAAATAAAAGTATTGCTATATTAAATAAAATATATTATACTATAGATAAGATAGAGAGGAGATATTTTAATGAATGAACTTTTAAAAGATAAGAAGAAATTAACTTATATTGTGTTAGCAGTAGTAGGGATTATTGTTATCGGGATACTTGTTAAATATACTACTTCACCTAAGGTGAATATTGTTAAAGATGCAGTTCAAGAAGTTACGTTAGAAGATTATTCTAATGGATATTTTAATATGAAAGTACCTAAAGGATGGAAAGTAGATACTATTGGAGATGCTATTCATTATACTATTAAGGTATATAATCCAGAGAATACAGCTTATCAATTTTTCTTTAATATGAAGACAGAAGGATATAATAAATCAGAGGATGCTAAGAATTTTCAAAAGAAATATTATCCAGATAGTATGTTTGCTAAAACTAGTGTAATAGCAACTAAAGATACGGAAGGATTTTATAAGATATTTAATGATTTAGGACCTTTAAATAATACGAGTACATTTACATTTCCTACTTTAAATGATTTTACGGTTATAGAGAATTTAGGAAAAGGTTTACTTGGTGGTGATATATTAAGAGCATCATTTAAAGATGAAGCAGGAAAAGAAGCGGAAGGATTATTTACAGCTTTTGTATATGATGCTGGTCCATATTATGTTTATGAAAATATAATTTCCGGTAAACAGATAGATATATATTTTTTATCAGTATATGATGCTATTTTCTATACGGCTCCTAAAGATGATTTTATTAATTGGAAAGATACTTTAAATACAATGGCTTCTTCATTAGAATTTACGGATACTTTTATAAGTAATTTTAATAGGGAACAAGATACGGTTATGAAGACTTTTCAAAGTGTAAGAAATATATGTAATCAGATAAGTGATGGTATTATGGATTCTTGGGAAAAGAGAAATACTTCTTATGATATTATGAGTCAAAAACAAAGTGATGCTACACTAGGATATGAGAGAGTATATGATACAGAAACTGGTGAAATATATAAAGCTTATGAAGGCTTTACTGATGATTATAAGGGTAAAAGATATAAAAGTGTTACTGATGAGATGTATTTAGAAAAAACATCAGGATATATTGAAAAGTAGGTATTTATGAAAAATAAAAAGATAATATATGGTGTATTAGGATTATTATTACTTGGTTTAATTATTTTCTTATTTGTTATTAAGAAGGAACCTAGTAAAGATGATGATAATGGTAGTAAGGTAGAAGGATTACTTAAAGAAGTAATTAAAAATAATAAGAAGAAGGTAACTGATTATAAAAAATTTATCGGGGGAGAAGTATTAAATGAGAATACACATTTTATAGAGTATGCTTTTATTAGTAATAATAAGGCTTATATATTTGATCCAGCTAAATTGAAGAATGAAGTATTAAGTTATAAGATGGTATATGAAATAGATAATAATATAAATATTGTCAATATAGGGATTCCTTATGGGGCTGATATATATTTTTATACGGATGATGATAAAAAATATGTAGTTAGAGATACGAATACTGATAACAAACCAGTAGATGAATATTCAATGTTTGAGAAAGCTACATATGATGAGTTAAAAAGTTATGATGAATCTTATACAGAGAGTAGATATAAACAGAAGATAGATTATGATCTTATATGTAATTTATTCTATGTAAAAGATAATATTTTATATGAGTTAGTAGATGAATATTATAATTATCCAGAGAAGAGATGGGTACCATTTACTATTAATAAGATAGATGGTAATTATAGTGGTGAAAAGATAATAAGTATTTATAATGATCGAATTCTTAGAACGGATAAAGGTTTTTATGAGATAGTAAGATACTATGACAAAGAGGGTAATGTTAAGACAACGACTTTAAAGATAGATTTACTTAGTAAGTATTATGATGAGGTATTAACATTTACTTATGAATATGTCATATTAAAAGATTATACTTTAATACCAATAAATGATGTTATGACAAATAGAAAGAAAAAATATCAGGAAAGTTTCTATATAGATAAGTTTGAAGAAACTTTAGATAGTTTTATTGAATAGAAGGCTGATTTAGTCTTCTTTTTGTAATACTTTTAGCAAACGAATGTATTGACTTTTGTTAATTGCTATAGTAACATTGATAATGTAGAGGAGTTTTATAAATATGCAAAATATATATGATAATGATAAGTTTAATAAAGAATATGATAGAATGAGGTTTGAAGATAAGGGATATAATGCTAATGATTTAATAGAGATACCTAATTTTAGAAAGTTAGTACCTTCAGTTAAGGGAAAGAAGGTATTAGAGTTAGGGTGTGGATATGGAGAAAATGCGAAATATTATCATGATATGGGAGCTTCTTATGTATTAGGAATAGATATATCAAAGCATATGATAAAGATAGCTAAGGATAAGAATAAGGCTGACAAGATAGAATATATGGTTATGGCGATGGAAGAATTAGAAAAGATAGACAAGAAGTTTGATATAGTTATATCTTCTTTAGCTTTTCATTATGTAGAAGATTTTAAGAAGTTATTAATGAATATTTATAATTTACTTAATGATAAGGGTTATTTAATATTTTCTCAAGAACATCCTTTAACAACATGTACAATTAAGACTAATTCACTTAAACATAATTATTTAACGATAGATGATAAATGGTATTATTTAATATCTGATTATAATAGATGTGGAAAAAGATGTAGAGAGTGGAATGATGAAGTGGTTATTAAGTATCATAGGAATTTTAGTGAGATTATTAATACAATTATTGATACAGGTTTTAAGATAGATGAGATATTGGAGCCTACGGCTACGAAAGAAGCAATAGATAGAATTCCTAAGTATATTTATCAATATGATAGACCATACTTTCTATTTATTAAGGTTCATAAATAATTAAATAAAGAGGTAATATAATGAAGAAGTTAATGGTTTTAATATTAATATTTTTAATGAGTATTAGTAATAGTTATGCTTTAGAGAAAGTAACTTTTGCTAGTTGTGTTGATGGAGATACGATAAAGGTAGATTTAAATGGTGAAGAGAAGACCGTTAGGTTATTAGCTATTGATACTCCAGAGAGTGTTCATCCGAAAAAGAAAGTTGAATATTATGGGAAAGAAGCCAGTGAATATACATGTAATTTAATAACTAAGGCTAAAAAGATAGAATTAGAATATGATAATAATAGTGATAAGACAGATAAATATGGAAGAATATTAGCATGGGTATTTGTCGATGATAAGTTATTAGAAGAAGAACTTGTCGAGTATGGTTATGCAAAAGTAGCTTATTTATATGGAGATTATAAATATACAGATGTTCTTTATGAAAAACAAGAGATAGCTCAGGTTAATAACTTGGGTATTTGGAATACTTATGAAAAAGAAAAGTATGATAGTAATGATAATAATAATAATGTACAAGATAGTATTAAAGATGTCAGTTATAGTAATCAAGATATAATAATGATAATAGTATTGTTATTAATAGTTGTTTTTGTTGGCGATAAGAGTGTTAAAAAGAAGGCTAATAAGAAATTAAAATCGTATTTGAAATAAAGAAATTGTAGATTTACTGGTTTATTAAATATATATTTTGATTATAATTTTAATTAATTTATATATGATTTCATTACTAAGCTTTTATATTAGTGTAAAAAAATAGTAATATTATATTTAATATTTTAGATATAATTACTTAAGAAAGTGTTTAAAAAGCTCTTGATAATATCAATATAGATATGAAAGGAGCTTTTATGGCTAGATATAAAGTAGATATATGTGGTATTAATACGAGTAGTTTAAAAGCTTTAACTAATGAGGAAAATTATGAATTATTTAGAAAGAAGATGGAAGGAGATCCTTTTGCGAGAGATGATTTGATAAAAGGTAATTTAAAATTGGTGTTATCTATATTAAAGAAATATAATAATAAAGTAGATAATTTAGATGATTTGTTTCAGGTAGGATGTTTGGGACTGGTGAAAGCGATTGATAATTTTGATATGTCTTATAATGTTACTTTATCGACGTATGCTTGTCCTTTAATTATTGGAGAGATGAAAAGATATATTAGAGATAATATCTCTTTAAGAATATCTCGGAGTGTAAAAGATTTAGCACATAAGATAATTAAGTTAAAAGAAGAATTAATGACAGTAGATGGTAAAATACCTACGGATAGTGAGATAGCTACTTTACTTGGGGTAACCGAATATGAGATCGCTAATGCTTTAACTTCTTTAAAGGAACCAGTTAGTATGTATGAACCTATTTATAATGATGGAGGAGATACGATATATTTATGTGATCAGTTAACGACAGCTAAAGAAGAATTTGATAAAGATTTAAGGTTAGCAATGGAAAGGGCTATGGAAAAATTAAAACCAAGAGAATTAAGAATTCTTAGAGATAGATTTTTAGTAGGTAAAACACAGATGGAGATAGCAGAAGAGTTAGATATTAGTCAGGCCCAAATATCAAGAATAGAAAAAAGTGCTTTAACAAATATCAAAAAATTAATTAAATAGAATATATTTAATTAGGTGATATATATATGAGGTTATCTGATTTACAGTTAAAAGAGATTGTTAGTATTACAAATGGTAAGAGAATTGGAGTAATAGTAGATGCAATAGTAGATGAACAAGGGCATATAAAAACTTTGGTTTTAGAAGAAAAAAGAGGAAGAAAGTTTAGTAGAGAAGAATATAATATATCTTGGGGACAAATAATTAAAATAGGGGACGATATTATTTTAGTGGATACGCGAAATAAATAGCTAGTTTTGTCGAAGTAATAGAATTTATTTTTATATTGTGATATTATCTAATAAAGTAAAGGAGATAAGTAAGATGCCAGACTATATTTTATTAGATGATTTAATAGATGATATGATAGATAATGTATCTTATATTAAATTAAATACATACCTCAATATGGATGAAGATAACTAGTCTTCATTTTTTCTTGATTTTATATATATGTGAATGGTATAATAAAACTATATAGGAGGTATGAATGAAAAAGATAGAATTTGGTTTTGCTACCGAGGATAATCCAAGAGGTTCTTGGGAAGGAATGGGGATTAAACCAGGACTTTTATTATCAGAGGCAGAATATGTTGGAGTGGTAGGATATCAAGATGATCATTTGGTGGTTTTTAAAGTTGTTAAAGATGATCATGGAAGATTTCCACAATTATTAGGAAAATATGTGGTAAGTGATGCTTTATATGATACCTATGCCGATGGTTCTGGAATACTTTTTTTAGATATGGAACAATCTAAAGCGGCAGAAAATTTACAACAATATTTGAATACACCTTCAGTATCAAGTAAAATTCAAGATATCGATGATGTTATCAAAAATTCTTATGGGGTAAGACAACCAAATAGAGCATATAAGTTATTGGATTTAGATGAAACAATCGTAGCTACTTCAATTAATCATGAAGCTTTTACAGCTAAGAATGAGGCAGTAAAAAAATGTCGTATGTCTCTATCAGAGATGCAAATGCAATTATCTAATAATAATAATTATACTAGATAATAGGCTTATTAAAGCCTTTTTCTAATGGGAGTATTATATGAAGAATAAAAAAATTGAAATAGATAATTATAAATATGAAAGAGAATTAAATAGTAAAGGTATTACTTTAATAGCCGGAATTGATGAAGTAGGAAGAGGACCTTTGATAGGGCCAGTTGTAGCAGCTGCAGTAATAATTCCACTTAATTTTGCGTTAGAGGGATTAACAGATTCAAAAAAATTATCAGAGAAAAAAAGAGAAGAATTTTATAAGATTATTCAAGAGGAAGCTTTAGCTATAGGTATAGGAGTTGTCGACGAGAAAAGAATAGATGAGATAAATATTTATGAAGCGACGAAAGAAGCGATGATTAAGGCAATAAATAATTTAAGTATTAAACCAGAACATGTTTTAATAGATGCGATGAAATTAGATATAGATATTCCTAGTACTTCTATTATAAAGGGAGATTTATTAAGTATATCAATATCGGCAGCATCGGTAATTGCTAAAGTAACAAGAGATCATATGTTATATGAAATGGATAAGGAATATCCAATGTATGATCTTAAAAATAATAAAGGATATGGTACAAAGAAACATATTGCGGCAATTAAAGAATATGGAATTACTAAATATCATAGATTAAGTTATAAACCAGTAAGTGATTATAAAGATAAAATAATAGAATGATGATGAATATTAAGAATCATCGTTTTTAATATTTAAAAGGGTCCTTAAGTATAATACTTAAGGACCCTTTTGTATGTATCCAAATACCTTACATTATAAGGATTCAAGCTATATTTTACAACATTTTAAATTCTAAAAAAATCGAATTTTGTATTTACAGGAAACAAGGGCTATGCTATAATTTATATAGGAAAATAGAAAAATAAAAGGGTCCCTAAGTATTATACTTAAGGATATAATGAGGAGTATAAATATGATTGGTAGAAAGAAGAATATTTATTTAGCAGTAAGT
>CAKOPG010000025.1 GCA_934098745.1 uncultured Bacilli bacterium | reverse complement strand
AATTCATCATATTCTTTGGCAGAAAAGATAAGATTACCTTCCATATCTACTACCGGAATATAAAAGCCATTCTTAACGATCTCATTCTTTACAATGGATATATCATGTACATTAAGTTTTGATTCATTTAATAAAATATAATCTACATCAGATGAAGCCACTCCTGTTCTCGTTCCAAATTGGCTATACTTAAGTGTCCTAAACATTTCCATTTTATCAGGCTCATATGGGGTATCTATTAAATTACCTTGATTATCTCTAGTAATCTTTATATTCGGATTATCTCCTTTAATAATAAAATAAATATCTCCATAATCTTCTTTTGTTATAGAGGTTTCAACATTTTGAAGTATACTTAGATTTTCCTCTGTAACTAAAGACCAATCGATATCAAGGGGTGTTCCATCAGATTTACTTGTTCCTTTAAAAGTACCTAAGAATTCATTACATACATTACCATTATCTAATGAACTTCCAAAGCCATTTATATCACCAATTCCTCTTAAAAAATCTCCCGGTTTTAAAACTAGTTTCTTTCCGCTAGATAATTCTTCCGATCTTTTTCTAGATATTGCTTCTTTTTCTCTAACCGAATTAGTCATCGCTTCTTTAAATTGCTCAAAATTCTCAAATCCTGCTTGATAAGCAAAACTTCTAATTATTCGGTCAGGCAAATCATATTTTTTGGTAGTTTTAAATTTCTGACTAAAATACATTATTTTTTCTTCTTTTGATAAGCCCTTTAAAACTGTTTCGCTCCCATGTTGCATTCTCTCATATAAAGCCCCTAAATGTTCTGAAAAAACATCCAGAATTTTTTTTGATTCATCATCTAATTCATTATATTTTATTATTCCATTACTAAGTCCCAAAAAAAGTGTATTACCTTTTTCTATATTAGAAATATATTCTCTTAAAGATCTATTATTAGAACGCATCGCTATACGAAGCAAATCATTAAATATCATCTGAAATCTCATATCTTTTAAAGAAGCATTTCTATTTACAGTCTTCATTTGTGTTGTTTGTACTGGATTACGCAATTCTGGTGACATTTTTTCCGAATTAAAATCAAAATCCGATTTATTAAATTCTGGATATAAAGTTTGAAAACACAAAAATACTTTACCAAACATAGGAATATTATTTCTTAAAAATATTCTCTCTAATTTTTCCAATGCTTTTAATGGATCAGGACTATCTAAAACTTGAGGCATCAGTGTTTCTTTAAAACTCGTCAGTTCAAGTGAATTAGAATATTCAAATCCACGCAATACCTTTATTAGTTTATCTATATTATCTAGTGTAATTTGTTCCTCATGTGAAGAAATATAATCTGTAAAAGATTTAAGCATCGTTAAAGAATAATTTTTCTTAAACTCCGCCAACATTTTTCTCTTCTTCTCAAGTCCCATTTCATGAGGATCATTTTTAAATAAATTTATTTTATCTAAACATTCATTAATAAGTATATCATCTTGAATAAATTTACCAATTATATGCAACTTATATCCATTTTCTTCAATATTATCTAAAATTTGAAAAATATTTTTTGTAACATTCTCTGGTTTCATTTCTAAAACAACATTACACACATTCATATCATTATGTAATCTGTGCAAATTTTGAATTTTTACCTCTTCTTTATCTTCACCTAAACTAGAAAGAATATCGTATATAAAATCTTCTCTAGATAATTTATCTAAATTTTGAATTTTTACCTCGTCTTTATCCTTGCCTAAACTAGAAAGAATTTCATATATATACCGTTCGTTAGTCAATCTATTCAAGTATTGAATTTTTACCTCGTCTTTATCCTTGCCTAAACTAGAAAGAATTGGATATATACTATGTTCACTTTTCATATTTTTCAAGTATTGAAGTTTTATATCATCTGCTTTTTCACTTAGTTGTGAAACAACTATAGATATATACTGTTCATCAGTTAATCTATATAAATTTTGAAGCCTTAATTCATCTTTATCTTTACCTAAACTATAAAGAACTCTATATATATTATCTTCATATTGCAATTTATCCAATCCTTGAATTTTTAATTCATCACTATTTAAACTAGAAAGAATTTCATATATATGTTCTTCTTCAGTTAATCTATTCAAATTTTGAATTTTTACCTCGTCTTTATCTTTGCCTAAACTAGAAAGAATTCGATATATATGAAATTCTTCAGTTAATCTATTCAAATTTTGAATTTTTACCTCGTCTTTATCTTTGCCTAAACTAGAAAGTATTTTGTATATATGATTTTCTTTAGTTAATCTATTCAAATTTTGAATTTTTACCTCTTCTTTATCTTCACCTAAACTAGAAAGAATTTTATATATATGATCTTCTTCAGTTAATCTATCCAATCCTTGAATTTTTAATCTATCATCGTCTAACCGAAAAACGATCTGATATCTATGTTCATCATCAGTTAATTTATCCAATCCTTGTAGTTTTAAATTTTCTTTTGTTAAACTAGAAACGATCTTATATCTATGATCCTCATTTAATTTATCCAAATTTTGTAGTTTTAATTCATCTTTATCTTTACCTAAACTAGAAATAATATTATATCTACGTACTTCATTATCCTCACCAACCAATCTATTCAAGTATTCAATTTTTTTACCATCATCTTCAAATTTAGAAATAATTTCCGGTCCATAACGTATAGGTTCCACTTTTTCTAAACAGGCTAGTTTCATATCATCGGTTGGTAATGAACTAATTATCGCTACTTGATTTGCTTCATCAAATGAGGCAATATTTTTACTTAATTCTATTGCTTCTGCCTCCGTATAAAAATTAAATATAACATCATCAAATTTACCTTGAAATCTACTTAAAGCTTCTTCATCTAATTTAGATAACATATCATTGAGCATATTCATTAAAGGATCATTCCCATCATACTTTGAAATGCTATCAAGTAAAGCTCCTCTTTCTTTTAGACTAAGCCTATCCTTTAATATATCATAATTATCCATTACTATAGCTTCTCTAAATACCTCTACAATATGTTCATTCATATAACACACCTACTATTCTAGATAAATTATATCAAAATAACATATAAAATACAATTATAATAGCCAATATTTCAAATTATTTATTTTACAAAAGAAGAAAAAATTGTTATAATTTATTTGGTGAAAAATATGAATAAATTACAAAATTTTATAGCTAGTGAAAATGGTACTCTTCTTACATTAATTTCCTCTTTTAAAAAAGATTTATCTCATAAAACTATCAAAAATCTTATTAAAAATCGCATGGTTAAAGTTAATGATAAAGTTATAACTAATCATAATTATTTAGTAAATAATTTAGATAAAATAGAATTATCTTATACTAAAAAAGTAATTCCTGATTATAAATTAGAAATACTATATGAAGATAAATACTTAATAGCTATAAATAAACCAAGTGGTCTTCTATCTATATCAAATGATTCTGAAAAAATAGTTACTGCTTATCGTATGGTATCTAATTATGTTAAAACTAATAATAAAAAGAAATATATCTTTGTAGTCCATCGATTAGATCAAGATACATCAGGCGTATTACTATTTAGTAAAGATAAAAATATTCGTGACACTCTTCAAAATAATTGGAATACTTTCGTAAAGAAAAGAGGCTATCTTGCTATTGTATCTGGAAAAATGAAAGGAAGTGGAACATATCGTTCTTACCTCTTAGAAAATCATCAGCAATTTGTTTATTCTTCTTCCAACAAACAAGGAAAATATGCTATTACTAATTATAAAGTTATAAATAATAATCATCATTATAGTCTAGTTCAAGTATTTTTAGATACCGGAAGAAGAAACCAAATAAGAGTACATTTCTCTGAACATGGTTATCCTTTAGTAGGAGATAAAAAATATGGCTGTAAAGAAAATCCCATAAAAAGATTATGTTTACATGCTAACATCCTAGAATTTACTCATCCTGTTACTAAAAAAATAATCCATCTAGAATCCCCTTATCCTGAAGAATTTAATAGTTTAATATCATTAAAATAAGCCTTATCACTAAGATAAAGCTTATTTTTAATTTTCTCTATTTCCAAAATATTTCATAATAATATTATCTAATTCTTCTACTTTTATCGGTTTAGATAAATAATCAGAAAAGCCTTCATTTAAATACATTTCTCTCATACCTGTCATGGCATTTGCAGTAAGCGCAACTACTGGTGGAATATAATAACCTTCTAGTTTCTTAATAATATGTAATACTCTTATACCATCCATTTCTGGCATCATATGATCCATAAATATTAAATCATAATGAATTCCTTCTTTTATCTTATATACACAGTCTTTTCCACTATATAAACAATCGATATTAAATTTATACTTTTCAAGTAATCTAGCAGCTACTTTAACATTTAATCTATTATCATCCACAATAAGAATCTTATATTTGGAGCAATCTATTACTTTTTCTGTATCATTATCTTCTTCTTGATAATTAACTTCTCTTAAAGTCCTACTGTCAATTACCTTTTGTGGAATATCTATATAAAAAGTAGTTCCCACTTCGTATTCACTTTCAAACCAAATCTTCCCATGCATAATATCAACATATTTTTTAGTAATAACCAGTCCTAATCCTGTACCTTCAATCTCTTTACTCGTAGCATCTTCTAATCTATTAAATTTCATAAATAACTTATCATAATCTTCTGGTTTAATTCCATATCCCGTATCAGATAACTTAAAATGTAATGTTTCATAGTCTCTATCTTTAGTACTAGTAACTTTCATTACTATTCTGCCTACTTCCGTATATTTAGCCGAATTAGTTAAAATATTCATAAGAATCTGGTATATTTTTGTCGTATCTCCATATAACTTAGCCGATATATTTTGATCTACATCCATAATTAATTTAATCGGTCTTTCACCTATTCTAGCTTTAATAACATTAGGCAAATCTCTCACTAAATTATTAAGACAATACTCTCTTTCTACCAAAGTTTCTTCTCCAGTTTCTATCTTAGATATATCTAAGATATTATTAATAATATCTACTAAATTATTTCCAGATATCTTAATATTTTCAATATCTTCTCTCACCTGTTCCTGATCAAACGTTGTCATTTTTGATAAGATATTACTAAAACCTATAATAGCATTCATTGGACTTCTAATATCATGTGACATATTAAATAGAAAATCTAATTTAGCCTTTCCTGCTCTATCTACTTCATCTTTTAATTTTTGTAATTCATTTATTGTCTCTAAATCTGGATTTTCTACCATAAAATACATAAATAAAGCTTCCAAAGTAAATCCAAAAGGCACAAAAGAAACATGTGGAAAAATTAATTGAAAGAATACTATTATTACGGTTATAACTAACATTATCCATACTGAAAATTGTATCTTAGAACTAGTATGTTTATGATATTTTAATAAATCAAATACTATAAATAATACTATTATAATAAAGGCTATTCCTACGATATAAGCTGTCATTCCCGGTATAAAATTTAATTTATTAATATCCATCCCTTCAAATGGTAAAAAGACATATACTAACATAAATATTCCCAGTACTATTGTCATAAATACTAGTTTTTTACTCTTACTAAATAACTCTTTTAAAGAATATACCTTAATATTTCTAATATAAGTTTTACAATATGTATACATTAAACCAAATATAAATATCCCTACTAACCAGTGAAATCTCCAAGCAATAACTGTAATTAATTCTACATTAACATATTTAAGAAGAACTATTGATATAATCTCTGTACACTCAAATACTATTAAAGACACTAACAAAGAAAAATATAATTTATTTCTAATAAGTGATAGTCTTTTCTTAGAGAAATATACCAATGCCAATACTATCGTATATGCTAAACTACCAATTGTTATTAATAACCCATACGTAAACATTTAATACCTCCTACATACTATCCTTATCGAAAACTTTATCAATAATCCTATTAAGTTCCTTAAATTCTATTGGTTTAGTTAAATAATCTGTAAATCCATTAGCTAAATATTCTTCTCTAAGACCATTATAATAATTAGCCGTAAGTGCTATTACTGGTGGTATCTTATAACCAGTTTGTTTTAAATTAATAAGTGTTTCTACCCCATTCATTTCTGGCATCATATGATCCAAAAAGATTATATCATATTTATTATTCTTAACTAAATCGATACATTCTTGCCCACTATTAGCTTCTTCTATTTGAAAATTATATCTTAAAAGTAATCTTGTTGCTATCTTTATATTTACCTTATTATCATCTACTATTAAAGCCTTCTTACCAGTGCAATCTATCATATCAATACTTCTAGATACTAGTGATCTTTTACTATCAAATATATTTCCAAGTTTATTAGGACCAATTATCTTTTGCTTAATCTTAATAATATATTGTGTTCCCTTACCCGTTTCATTAATAAATTCCAAAGTTCCATTCATTAAATTTACTAGTCTTTTAGCTACAATTAACCCCAGTAAAGTCGTATCAAAACTTGATTCATTTTCACCATCTAACTTGACAAAATCATAATAATCCTTTTCAAAATTTTCAATCTTCATCGCATGTCCTGTATTAGAAATATGAAATTTAAGTTCACATAAATTATTCTCAAGTTCCATACCGGTTATATCTAATTTAACTTCGCCATAATTAGTATATTCTATTGCATTTATTAAAACAGAAGTAATTATTTTATATATTTTATTACTATCTCCATATAAATCTCTTGGAATATTTTCCTCAGCATTTATTGAAAATTTTAAATCATTCTTATTAATTCTTGAAGGAATATAACTATTTATTTCAAATATAACATTTTCTAAATTATAATCTTTCTCATCAACCTCTTCCTTAGAAGACTCTATTCTAGATATATCTAGTATATTATTAATTAAATTAAGTAAATTAACTGAAGCTATATGAATATTCGTACAATCTTCTTTAACCTTATCAAAAGTAAGTTCATCTTCAGCAAGTAAAGCTTCACTAAAACCTAATATTGTATTAAGTGGTGTTCTAATCTCATGTGATATATTCATTAAAAATTCTGTTTTAACCTTATTAACTCTCTCCGCTTCTTTTTTAGTCTCTGCTATTGTTTCCATTAACTTACTATCTTGTGATTCAACCGTAAAATAAAGTATTACCATTATTAAAGAAAACATAAATACCGATTCATTAATATGAAAACCTAATACTATTTGTAAAATAAAAGATAAACAAAATACTATAAAAGCAAATATTAATGGTGATATATATAAATTTTTAATTTTATCTTTCTTTGCAATAAATATTAAAATTATTGTAATAGCCCCAACAAAACTAAATAAATGCAGTAAATTAATCGTTCCTCCCACAATTACATAAGGACTTCCATTAACTCCCCCTATATAAGAAACATCTAAAAATGTCACTGCTAAGGTTGGAATCGCTAAAGCCATCAATATAAGTAATATTAATCTAACATAAAACTTCTTATTAATTATAAACTTCTTATTACTATTTAATAAAAAATAAGTATATGCTACGAATAATTCCTCCCATACGATTGATAAAAATACATATGATTCACATAATATATCATTTACTTTGGGAATACTTTCTCTAATAGACATTGTATAAGTTACTACCATCTCAAGTATTAGTAAAACTACCGTTAAATATAAATTACCTAAATATATTTTACTTTCTGCTGTCTCTGACTGTAGCTTACTACTTATCAATATAATTATTAAAATTAAAAATACTAAAGCACATATTGTTAAACCTGTACTTGCAAAAAAAGAACTAGCCAAGATAATCACTCCTTATTATCACTATAACAATTATATAATAAACTTTCTAACTTGTAAAATGGTTTTAAAGAAAAAATCACAATTATTAAATTATGACTTTATCCCAAAGGGACTGACGTAGTATATAAATCTATCTTACGAAATAATCATATATGGATTACTACTTCTTTCAATTTATCCTAATTGTTTAAGATATATAACCCAAAATATACTTGGACTAATTTTCTTAACATTCAACCATAAATTCAGTTAAATATATAAAAGTACTATCTATAGTTATAAATATCACCACTATAATAATAGTCTTTTTTATTTCTCATAACTGCCTCCATTATATCCTTAAGTATAATACTTAGAGACCTTTTTGTATGTATCCAAATGCCTTACATTATAAGGACTTAGGGCATATTTTAAAGAATGCAAAAGTGAAGAAAAAAGTTAAATTTTGATTTACAAAATATTTACAGAAAATAAGTATCATGCTATAATTTATATAGGTTAAATAAAAATAAAGGTGTGTCCCTAAGTATTATACTTAAGGACCTTTTTAGTTAAAAAAACGTAAAATATCTTTTTGAATAACCACCTGTATGTTATAATGAAATTGTAAAAAAATAAAAGAAGAGGTGTTATATGATAATAATAAAATTTAAATTCAATGGTAAGGAATATTGTGTAGATTCAAAAGATAATGAACTTCAACTTGGTTATTTAGTTAATGATAATGTTCATACAGATATAACTGATGAAGAAAAAGCTTTAATTATAAACGTTGTTGAAAAAATTACCCCCTCAAATGATTTAATATATTTTCATGACATAGAAGTATCTGGCAATACTTATAAAATATATATTGATTCAAAAACTAAATTAAAAGTTTTTAAACCCACTCCTACCGAAAAAGACTTGATATATTTAAACAAAAAATATAATAATTTATATCCTAGTATATTATATGAAGAAAATGCCACCGTATATGGCGATAAATTAAAAACTCAATATGAAGAAAAATACTTTAAAATATTAACTACTATTTTAAGTGCAGAAGTTGTCGTTGCTGTAACCTTAGGTACTAATTTAGGTTTTAATATGCTTGGTAATAAGCTTTATGATTTAAAACTTGAAATTGAACATAAAAATTTCGTAGCTGCCGTTCAAAAAGCCGACTATGGTATAAATGCCCAAAGCAGTGATGAAGAAATTATTAATGCTATAAATCAAACCTTAAAAGATAATCCTAATATAACTGATGAGGAAAGAGAATTATTCTTATCTAATCCTCGCAGTATTTTAGATAACAAAAAATATATTGATTTCGATTGCTTATTAACTAGATTAAAAACTCTTAATATTCATTATAGTAATGGTTCCGTTTATAAAGATGCTCTTGGTTATGTATTAGATGATAATATTTATATAGGTAGTTCATCTTCACTATCAGATTGTGATAAATCAGTTCTAACACATGAATTTTCTCACTTATATTCTCACTTAATCAGTGTAAGAAGATCTATTCTTGAACCTATTAATACAAACTTTAATGACAAATATTATAACAAAGATGATAGTTATTCCAATCGTATGGGTAGTGTATTAGCCTTAGCTAAAATAATTGGCTGTGAACCCTTAAAAGAATATCATTTTAAAAGTGATGACGAAATTATTATTAATAAACTTTGTGAAATAATTCCTGATAGAGAAAAAGCTCTACTATTACTTGAATACATGGAAGAAGATTTTGAAGTTAGTAAAGCTATAAATGAGCATGTAGAAGCTAATGAAAAAATATATGAATTATTTTCTGAATACTACTCTGCTAAATACAACAAAGATATGTCTAAAGATGCATATATGATGATTAATCTAAGTTATTCTTCTAACTATGTTAAATCAGCTGTTTATAAAAAATTCGATTTATATGATTATGGATGTCAAGATAGTCCATCATTCGGTTATAATATATGTCTTGGCAGCAATGTATTTTCTGATGATTTATCTGAAAATATATATCTTCAAGAAATTTTATATGTATTTGCTGGTTATGATGAAGAAGGTAATGTTATCTATGACCAAGTTAATGGCGAAAAAAAATATTTATGTAAGTTAGATGAATTAGCTGAGGAAGATTACAGCTTGAATTCTAATCAAAAATATTTAGGAACAACTCCGGATAAATTAAACAACCACGGACAATCATGGGGATCTCTTTATAAAATTATTCCTCCAACCATCCTCTCAACATGGAATGATGTCGAACTAGGAGTTTATACCACTGATGAAGATATCATAAATATTCTTATGGAATTAATTCCCGACAGAGAAAAAGCCTTAGAATTTATCTCTTGCAAAAGTGATGGCTTTCAAGGTCCTAAATTTGAAGAACTATTAAGTGAATATTATTATGCAAAATATAACGCTGATATTACTACGGATATGTATGAAATGGCCTTCTTACATCCTGATATATTTGAAAGTACAATTAGAAAAAATTATGGCTTATCTGACTATGATACCATCCTAACTAATCTTACTACCGATGGCGTAAATAGTGATCTTTATCTTACAATAATTGATAATACTAACTATAACACCTATAAAGATGAATTTGGTAATGATATTAAGGCTATTGGTCTTGATAATATTAAAGAAATAGGTGGCATTAGTAGCCTCGCTAAAAGCAGTCCTTTAACTAAATAGTTATATAATTTCACCAGTTTAACTGGTGATTTTTTTTATATCCATATATCTTACGTTAGTCCCTCTGGGATACCAAAAAAAATAACCAACCTATATCTAATATAAGTTGGTTTTATAAACTTAAATACTATTTAATTTAGCATTACATTTAATAGTTACTTCCTCTATTATCTTATTAAATACCTGCATAACTTCTTCATCCGTTAAAGTCCTTGTATTATCACTAAAAGTAAGTGAAAATGCTAAAGATACTGAAGAAGCTTTAATATCATTCTTATATACATCAAATACTTCTATATTTGATAGTATCCTACCACCTGATTTCTTTATCTGCTCAGATATCTCTTTACAAGTAGTATTCTTATCTACAATAAATGATACATCCTTAATTATTTCTGGATACTTAGTAGCTTCTTTATATTTAATAGGCTTAATCGTCTTCATTAACTTATTTAAAGAAAACTCGGCTATATATATATCATCTTTCTTAATATTCGGATGAATTCTACCTATAATACCTATCTCTTCTCTATCTAATATAATTCTAGCAGACATTCCCGGATGCATATCTTTTATCGTATCTACCTTAAAATCATATCTATTTCTAAATCCCATATAATCAAGTAAATTACAAATAATTCCTTTTAACACATAAAAATCTATCTTTATACTTTCCTTAATCCACGAAGACCCCATATAATTACCCTTAACCATTATACATACCTTAGTATCTTCTACATAATTAATATCATACGTCTTAGCTATCTCATATAAACATATATCCTCTACATGTCTTGCTTTATTATAATCATATATATTTAATAATGACGGAATAAGTGTTGTCCTAATTACTGACTTATCACTACTCATAGGATTTGGTAATAATATATTCTCTCTATTATCATACTTAAACATTCCAGCCATTTCTTCACTAACTAAAGTATACGTCTTTACTTCATTAAGTCCCATCGTTCTAAGTCTCTTAGATACTTCCTTACGATATTTAACATCCCCAATATATTGTCCTTGTCTAATAGGTACTACTGGTAAAGTACCTACTAAATTATGATATCCATATAATCTTCCTATTTCTTCCGCGATATCATTATAATTAGCATCGATATCCAATCTTCTATTAGGAATAGTACATATAATCTTTCCATCTCTAATTACATACTTAAAATCTAATCTCTCTAATTCCTTTAAAATATCCTCATGTGATATCGTAATTCCCAATAACTTATTAATCTCTTCCTCAGTAAATTCAACCATCTTTGGTGTTTTATCGATCTTATCATAACTAACTATTCCTGATAATACTTTAGCTCCAGCATACTTTTCTAACAAATGACATGCTCTTAAAAGAGCCTTTTCAGTATATTCATAATTAAGTCCTTTACCATATCTAATTGAAGCTTCACTCTTTAAATTAAGTCTTCCTGCTGTATTACGAATACTAACTGCATCAAATATTGCTGACTCTATCAAAATACTCTTACTATTACTATCTACATCAGTATTAAGTCCCCCCATAACTCCAGCTATACATACCGCTTTTTCGCCATTAGTAATAACAATATCTTCTTTACTTAATACTCTTTTCTTTTCATCTAAAGTAACAATCTCTTCATTATCTTTAGCATCTCTTACTAATATCTTATCTCCTAACTTATCTTTATCAAAAAAGTGCATTGGTTGCCCATATTCCAACATTACATAATTAGAAATATCCACTACATTATTAATAGGTCTCATTCCTGCTGATATTAATCTTCTCTTAATAAATTCTGGAGATTCTCCAATCTTAATATCTGTTACCATCTTAGCTAAATAATAATTACACTTACTTGTATTAACCTCTAACTTAAAATGTTTATTAATATTATCATCTATCTCTTTAAAACTATCATCTGGTAAAGTTACCTTCTTATTTAAAATAGTTCCTACCTCATAAGCAAATCCAATATGATAATAACAATCATTATTCCTATGTTTATGTACATCTAATTCATATACCGTATCATCAAGTCCCATATATTTAAGAGGATCTTCTCCTACTGGAGCTTCTTTATCTAATTCATGTATTCCCTTATTATAGTTTTCTTCATTCTTCTCTTCAAGTCCTAACTCAAATAAAGCACATATCATTCCATTAGATACTTCTCCTCTAATCTTTCCAGCATTAATGACATTATTTCCCGGTAAAACCGTTCCCGGTGTAGCTACAATTACTTTAATTCCTTCTCTTACATTTTTAGCTCCACATACAATTTGTGTTACCTCTTTACCCGTATTCACCATACATATATTCAAATGATCACTATCAGGGTGTTTCTTACAACTAACTACCTCCCCAATTACTAAACCATCTATATGATTAGTTATAACCTTTTCTACATTAACTCCTGCCTTAGTAATCTTTATTGCAAGTTCATGTAAATCTTCATTCTCGATATCAACATAATCATTAATCCAATTTAAACTAATCATCTTATTCACTTTCCTTTCTATCGAAAGCCCCAACTTCACGCAAGTCTGTCATGTAAAAAGTTCTAATATCATTAATACCATACTTAAGCATCGCCAGTCTTTCTGCTCCAAATCCAAAAGCAAAGCCACTCCATACCTTCGGATCATAGCCACAATTTCTAAGTACATTCGGATGTACCATTCCCGCTCCGCTTACTGTAATCCAACCAGTATTCTTACAAATATTACATCCCTTACCATGACAATTAAAACAACTTATATCAGTTTCTACAGAAGGCTCCGTAAATTGATAATAACTTGGACGAAATCTCGTATCACATTCTGGTCCAAACAATTTCTTTGCCACCGTATCAAAAGTTCCCTTTAAATCACATAAACTAATATTCTTATCAATAAGTAATCCCTCTATCTGCATAAATTGATGTGAATGTGTCGCATCATCATCATCTCTCCTATAAGTTTTACCCGGACAAATCATTCTTATTGGCACCTCACCATGTCCCTTTAACATTGTCCTTACCTGTACCGGGGAAGTCTGACTTCTAAGTAAAATATTCTCATCTTCTATATAAAAAGTATCTTGAGCATCTCTTGCTGGATGTCCCTTAGGAATATTTAATAACTCAAAATTATATTTATCTTCTTCTATTTCAGGTCCATCTACCACATCATACCCCATAGACATAAATAATTCTTCCACTTCTTCAATAACATGTTCTAATATATTCGGAGCCCCATTTACTATCTTTACTCCCGGCATACTTATATCTATCTTTTCATCTTCTAACTTCTTATTTAAAATTAACTCTTCTAACCTCTTCTTATATTCTAAAAACTTACTATTAAATTCCTCTCTAAGTTCATTAACTAACATTCCAAATTCTTTCTTCTCTTCATTTGGAATATCTTTCATCCCCTTAGATAATTCTGTTATTTTTCCATTCTTACCAAGATATTCTACCTTCAAATCATTAAGTCTTTGTAAATCAATATTATCTTCAAATAACTTATGAATATCCTCTTTCATCTTTAATATCAATTCTTTTTTCATCGTAATTTCCTCCCAAAATAAAAAAGTTATAATTAAAGGACGAGATTACCCGCGGTACCACCTTTATTTATAACTTTTAGTTATACTCTCAAAACTTTAACGCAGTCATACGTTTAAAACTCCATGGGTGAATTCATACCATCTAATTATTAGTTTCCACCAACCACTAACTCTCTATAAATTATATTTAAGTATTACTACTTCCATCTCATAGTCTTATATAGTCATTAAATCTTGTTCTTTTTCTTTAAGTTTTTCATCTATTATCTTATTATATTTATTAATTAATTCCTGTACTTCTTCATTACCTTCTTTTTCTGTATCTTCTGGTAACTTTAAATTCTTAATCTGTGTATTAGCTTCTTGTCTAATATTTCTTAAAGCAATACGTGCTTCTTCGGCTAAACTTTTAACCTGTTTTACCAATTCCTTACGACGATCCTCCGTAAGTGGTGGAATAACTAAAAAGATACATTCTCCATTATTATTTGGTGTTATTCCTAAATTAGCTTCAAATATAGCCTTCTCTATTCCTCCAAGTATTCCTCTATCAAATGGTTTAATCATAAGTTGTCTTGCTTCTGGAACACTTATATTAGCTAA
>CAKOPG010000024.1 GCA_934098745.1 uncultured Bacilli bacterium | reverse complement strand
ACTTACTGCTAAATAAATATTCTTCTTTCTACCAGTCATATTTATACTCCTCATTATATCCTTAAGTATAATACTTAAGGACCTTTTTGTATGCATGCAAATACCTTACATTATAAGGATTCAGACTATATTTTACAACATTTTAAATTCTAAAAAAATCGAATTTTGTATTTACAGAAAATTAGTGTCATGCTATAATTTATATAGGAAAATAAAAAAATAAAAGGGTCCCTAAGTATTATACTTAGGGGCCTTTTTGGATATTAAAAAAGCAAGAAATTCTTGCTTATTTAGATATTAAACTGCATATCATGTCGGTTAATTCATTAGGATTATCTACATTTAATCCAGATATTAATCTAGCTTGGTTATATAATATTTTAGTATATGTTTTTAGTTCTTCATCTTTTCCTTCAGTATGTAGTTCTTTTAGTTTTTTACTAATATCATGATTTTCATTTATTTCTAGAATTACTTCGGCTTTTACTTTTTCACCATTACTTGGCATAGTATTAATTATTTTTTCCATTTCTAGAGATAAATCAGAAGCTGAAGATAAACATACAGGATATTTCTTTAACTTATTAGTAAATTTAACATCTATAACATTATCTTTTAAAGTGTCTTTCATAATAGTTAAAATGTCTTTATTATCTTCATTTATTTTTTCAATAGCTTTCTTTTCTTCTTCAGTTTCAGTAATAGCTTCTTTATCACAAACATTTACAAAGTTCTTTTCTTGATAATTATTTAATATTTTTATTACGAATTCATCTAAGTATTCAGTTAGATATAATACTTCATATCCTTTATCAATAATCATATCTGTTTGTGGTAGCATTTTTATACTAGAAATACTTTCACCACTAGCATAATAAATATCTTTTTGATCTTCCTTCATTCTAGAAACATATTCAGATAAACTAGTATATTTATCATCTTTTGAACTATAGAATAATAATAAATCTTGTAATTTATCTTTATTCATACCATAACTTTCATATATACCATGTTTTAATTGCATACCAAAAGCTTGGTAGAATTTTTCATAATTATCTCTTTCTTCTTTTAACATATTAAGTAATTCTTTATGAATTTTGTTTTCTATATTTTTAGCAATTAATTTTATTTGATGATTTTGTTGCATAGTCTCACGAGATATATTTAATGCTATATCTTCAGAATCTACTAAACCTTTAACAAAGCTAAAGTAATCTGGTAAGATATCACTACATTTATCCATAATCATTACACCTTTAGAATATAGTTGTAATCCTTTAGTATATTCTTTAGTATAGTAATTATATGGAGCATGAGATGGAATAAATAATAATCCTTGATAACTAGTTAATCCTTCAACAGAAGTTCTAATTACTTTTAATGGTTTTTCATAATCATAAAATTTATCAGTATAGAAATCATTATATTCTTCTTCTTTGACTTCTTTTTGATCTTTCTTCCATATAGGTATCATACTATTTAGAGTTTTAAGAACTTTCTTTTTATCTTCAGTTACTTCCATTTTAATAGGATATTTTATATAGTCAGAATATTTTTTAATAATAGATATAATTTTATCTTCTTCTAGATATTCATCATAATTATTAAATTCATCATTATCTTTAAGATATAGGATTAGATCTGTACCGGTAGTATCTTTTTTAGCTTCTTCTACGGTATATCCGGTAGCTCCACTAGATAGCCATTTATAAGATTTATCACTATTCATACTTTTACTTATTACTTCTACTTCTTTAGCAACCATAAATGATGAATAGAAACCGACACCAAATTGACCAATTATAGATAGATCTTTAGATTTATCATTTTGTTCTTTAAATAATTCAGAACCACTTTTGGCAATAGTACCTAAGTTTTCTTCTAGTTCTTGTTCTGTCATACCACAACCATTATCAGTTATAGTTATAGTTCTATTCTCTTTATCTAATTTAATTAAAATAGCTAAATCTTCTTTTTTTACTTTGATTAATTTATCTGTTAGAGATGCATAATATAATTTATCAATAGCATCACTAGCATTAGATATTAATTCTCGTAAGAATATTTCAGGATTAGTATAGATAGAATTAATCATCATATCTAATAGTTTTTTAGATTCAGCTTTAAATTGTTTTTTAGCCATATTATCACTCTTTCTGTAATCACTACTTGGTTACATTTTTAATTATATTACGCTTTTTAGCAATTGTCAATATAGATTGCCAAATATTTATAAAAAGAATACTTAGATAAATATCTAAGTATAATTATTTTTTCTTTTTGGTTATTTCTTTAAATTTTTGAATATTTTCTTTAGTATATCCGGTCATTATTTTATCAGATTTATTACTTATTTCATTCATAATATTAATTAATTCTTGTTCATCGCGATAGCGATAGGCTAATTGATGCGTACGTTTTTTATTTGTTAAACCTAATAGATATATTCCAATAGATATAAAGTTGTAAGATCTTTTTTGATTATATATCCAGATGAAATCTTCATAAGAATATACTTTTAAGCCATATAAAGTAGATATAATATATTTATCAGTTAAATAGATATCAGCTTTTTTATAAGCTTTGGTAGTACTTTTAGCAAGTTCATATTCTAAAGTTTCTTTGCCATATTTTTTAATGGTTTTCTTATTGTTTATTAAAACAATTATGGCATAAATAACTATTATTATATTAGATATTAGAAATAAAATACCTAAACTTATTAAGATAGTTTCCATAGTGGTAGATGGCGTAATAGTTTCATCGACATAAGTATTACCAAAATATGAACTAAAATTATCTTTATTAATAGTATTAGTTTTAGTACTTTCATTATAAGCATCGATAGCTAATTCTTTTAAATCTTCTTTAGTATTATAGATATACCCTTTTATTTCATATGATATTTCTTCTTGAGCATCATATTTATTTTCAAGTAATTTATAAGTTTCATCAGTTAGTCTAGCAATATACATATAATTATTTTTATCAAAAATAATGTAATAATTATATTCATCGCCGGAAGAAGCAAATAAATATGGGATACTATCAGTTGTTACTTTAACATAATCCCCCTCTTCTTCTTTATTATTTCCTATTAGATAGTGATAATCTGTTGGTATTGGCTTTTCTTTAGTAGTCAATATATTTGCCATATAGAATAAGACGACAGATAGAAATAATGTAATAATAAATGATATTAAATATTTTTTACTTAATTTAAATAATTTTTTGTATTCTTCTTCTTTCATTTTGGCACCTCATTTTAACAAATTAATTATATCATATAGTTTGAATTTTTAAAAGAAAAACCACTTATTAAATAAGTGATTATTTTTCTTTTTTGGTATTTAGTCTTTTAAAGTATACAAATGAATACGCTAGAGTACCTAAAGCTAGTATCCAAACGGCAAAGATAGCTATACTTCCAGTCTGAGGATTAGTTGGTACATTAGGAGTACTAGAAGAAGCTGGAATACTTGATGGTTTTGGACTACTAGATGGAGTTGGTGTACTTGATGGTTGTGGAGAACTTGAAGGTTGTGGAGAGCTCGGTGAACCTGGGTGTATTGATGTACCAGATTTACAATAAAGATTGGTATTACTTGTAAATTTATGAGTAGCAGCTTGTTCACTAGTCATAGCTACTGGCTGAGTACTACCTTGAGAGTATGACTGGAATGACCATGCTCCACATATTCCTTTGTAATCGGCAGTACAACTGCTCAATAAACCGTTGCTACCTGTAGTACAGGTTGATAGGACCTCATAACCATCAGCACGATAGAATTTAACGGTATATGTTGATGTCGTTTTTTGCCTCCAGCAACCATCTGAATCCTGAATACAGTTACCAGAACCATACCTGCTGATACATTCGCCTTGAGAAGCAATTTCACATGAACTAGCAGCAGTTTTTTTCACCCAGCAACCTTTCGAATCTTGAATACAGTTACCAGAACCATATTTACTGATACATTCACCTTGAGAGGCATTTTCACATGTAGTAATATTCACTTTATCAGGATTAGTATAAGTATAACCTCCATATACACATTGGTAGGTTTTGCTTGAAGTTGTACTGCTTATTAATACACATTGATAGCCTTGCTTTTCCCAATTATTACACCCATTAGTTGTTCCTTCAACTTTACATTTAACCGTTTCTTCTGATGTATGGGCGCATTTAACATTTGAGGCAGGTCCAGAAAGAGTACCTTTAGAACATTTATAACAATATTGATTATTTGATAAATAATTTGTATATCCAGATGGACATATATAGGCACTATAAGTTCCCTTTAAGTTTTTGCCCCCAAAATACCCTACTAATATTACCAATATTAGAACTATACATATTATATATAATATGTTTGAAGATTTTTTTAGATTTTTCATTTTACACTCCTTTTAAGAAAGCCGTTTGAGTTTTATACTCAACTACTTTATTTATGAGTAAATGATATCATATTTATTTAAAATAATCAACTCTTTTTAGAAAAAAATATTGCATTTATCTATTTATATTAGTTAGGTTTCTTCTTATATTTAGAGTTATTTTAGATAGAATATATGATAGTATAGAAGTAAATAGAAGAATAATTATGGGTAGGAAGAATTTATTTTGAATACTAGTTATTATTTTGGATGTATTTATAAAATTTATTTTAGAACTAATAATTAGTTTAATTATATAGTTAATTATTAGTAATAATATACTTGAGATTAGAGATGTAATACTAATTATTTTTAATATTAAGATTTCATCTTTAATGAAGATATAGATAATTAATGGAGTTAATAAAAGAAGCATTATTAAATAAATCATTAAGTATTCTCCAATATAGAGACATCGATATCATATATAAAATCAGAGACATCTTGAATATAAGTATTACTTTTAGTAATTACTTTGTCTTTTAATTCTTTGGAAATAGTATTATCTTTATTTATAGAAGTAACTATTATATTATATAATTCTTGATTAGATAATTTGGCATTAAGATTATTAGCTACTTTATAATCTACGATAGTTTGTAAGATGGTTTGTAATGATTCGTTTAGAGGGATAGATTCCATTAGAATGTTAGCTTCGTTTGCCGTAATATTTAATTCATTTATAACATTATAATAAGTATTGTTATAACTACCATCATCTTGAGTCATTAAGTCTCTTATATTAATTTCATTTACTATTTCGTTTATTCCTTCTTTACTTATTACATTAATAATAACTGCATATGTACTAGCTAAAGTATAGATAAATACTATTATTAAAGAGATAAGAATAGTTACAGTTAAAGTATTCTTTTTCATATTTTCACCATATATAATATTAACAATAAATAAATTATAATACTTATCTTGCATTTTTTTAGATTTTTGATATAATTTTACTAAAGATAGGTGATTTTATATGGCAAATAATTTTTTTAATACCATGATGGAAATTAAGAATGATCCGATGGTATTTTTACAAGTAAAGGAAGCTATTGAGAAAGAAAAAAGTATGGGGAAATATCTTGATAATAAGAATGTGGATAATACTTGTTTGGCATATTATTTAAAGGCGGATTTTAATAAAGAACAAATTTTTGAATTAGCTTTAGGAGTACTTCATAATGTAGATATATCATTATATGGACATAAATTTTATACAGCTAGACAAATGAGAGAAATTAGAACTGGTTTACAACAAGGGGTTAATATTTTAACTGTAGTAGATGCAAGATTTGATGATAGACAGATGCAGGAAATAAGATTTTGGATGATTAATGAGATGGATGTATCAATTATTGCTAACAGAAGAATTTCATGGCTTCAGATGAAAAGAATTGGGGATTTAGTTGTTAAAGGAGAAATAGATAAAGCTAAGGAAATGGCCAAAGAATGTGCTGATGAGAATTTGGCTCATGAAAACTGGGCAATGGACGCTAACAGTGTTAAGAGTTTTATTTCTCCAAGAAAGAGAAAATAGGAATATAAAAAGACGCTTCTTTATAAGGAAGGGTCTTTGTTTATTAAGAATAGTTTTAACATATCAGTAGTAATTTTACCACTTTTGTAATTGATATCAATGATAGATAATTTATTTAGATAGTTAGCAAGATCTTTAATACTATAGTTGTATAATCGTTCTTGCATTTTTTTAACATAGAATTCTTTTTTACCAATAATGGAGGCTATTTCATAATTAGATTTACCCTCTTTATATAATAACTTAATTATAAGTGATTGACGAAAACTATTATCTAGAGAAGTTAATAAGTAATCAAAACCAAGATTTTCTTTAGTAAAATCTTCATACATTTTAATTATTTTAGAATAATTATTTTCGTAGATAGCATTAGTAAATTCATAGATAATATTATCAATATTATCTTGAATTAATAAATCAATATCTTCTTTAGTAATTGTTTTTTCTTTATCTTTATAAGCGAATAATTTAGCTAATTCTAAGTTAATATTATCCAGATTATTACCGGTTTTAGAAAGAAAATATTCAAGATCTTGGGAAGATATTAGATATTTTTTTTCTTTTATATAATTAGTAATATATTTTAATATATCTTCGGCATAGTTAATTTTAGTAGTATCAATGATATTAAATTTATCTTTAAATAATTTATATATTTTAGTTCGTGAATCTACTTTACTAGTTAATAAAATAATATAAGAATTAGGATTGGGATTATCTAGATATTTAGTTAAATATTCAAGACCTTCTTCAGAGATATCGGATATATTTAGATTTGTTCCTATAATAACTTTATTTTGAGCAAATAAACTCATCATAGAAGCTTCATCTAAGATATCAGTTATAGTATTAGTAGTTAAATCATACCCTATTTTATTATCTATTTGATAATTTATTTTATCTAAAATATTTTGAAGATAAAAGTTAATTAGTTCTTCATTATCGCCAATTAATAGAGATAAATTATTCTTCATAATAACTTTCCTCGGTACAAGTATATTTTTCTGATTTTAAATAAGTTTGCATCTCTTCATAGTTATCAATAATTGTTTTTTCTTTGAAAGAAACATTTAATTCTAATTTATTATCATCATATTTATATATTCCTAAAGAATCAAAGTATTCATTATACTTTTCATTATTTTTGTATTCATTATATTTTTCATGGGAAGTAAAGATATAGGTATCAGTTTCTTCAATATCAATTAATTTATCTTGAGAATTAAAAGTTATTATTTTGTTAGATTTATAGGATAATGATACTTCACTATTATATAAGTCTTTAGTACAAGTTAATACTTTATATTGTTTCATAAAAGCATGAGGGAATAAATAAAGATAAGTTAAGCCACAAGTTAATAAGATTAGGATAACTAATAAGATATATAAGATAGTTGGTTTTTTATTTTGATTAACCGCTTCTGCTTTTTGAGGTGGTTTAGGGATAGATAATTCATCTAAAATATGTAATTTATCACAATCAATACTATTACTTGATACTAATTCTACTTTTTCCATATTAGAAATATCTATTAATGTATAATCTTGAGGATTGATATTTCTTGATAAGTATTGGGATGTAAAGTCAGTGATATAATGAGTTAAATCATCTTTTATAGAGAATATTACTAGAGAGTTTTCTTTTAAATGAATAGAACCATAATATAGTTTATTTTTATCATATTCACCTAAGAAACTAAAAATAACATATTTATTCATATATTTAACATGATTAAAGCAAGCAAAGACTACTACTTTACGTTCATCTTGATTACCATATAAATCATTGTTAGCTAGTTTTAATACTTTACCATTCATTTTATCACGACCATTCTAAATAATATTATATAATATTGTTAATTACTTATCAAGATTTATTAAATAATTATGAAAATCTTTAGCTATATTTATAGGCATAATCTCGGTTAGTTCTTCGATAGTAGCATTTTTCATTTTATCAATCGTATGATATTTTTTAAGAATTTTCTTCTTTCTTACTTCGCCAATACCATCAATGTTGTCTAAGATAGAAGATAAGGCACCTTTACTACGAATATCTTTATGATAACTAATAGTATATCGATGAACTTCATCTTGCATTCTTGTTAGAAGTAAGAATAAGTAACTATCTTTTTTTAGAGGGATTTCTTCAATAGGATATTTACCTAGTAAGGCATTTGTACTATGTTTATCATCTTTTTTTAGTCCGGCAACAGGAATATTTAAACCTAAGCTAGCGATGACTTCTCTAGCGACATTTATTTGGCCTAAGCCACCATCTACTAGTATTAAATCTGGTCTTGCTAAATTATCTTTTAATACACGGAAATAACGGCGATATATTACTTCACGCATTGTACCATAATCATCATTTTTATCATTAGTAATTTTGAATTTACGATAGAGATTAGGAGCTTTTTTACCGTCAATAAACACAACCATCCCTGATACATTGAAACTACCAAAGATATTGGAATTATCAAACATTTCAATATGACTACTCTTCGCAATTCCTAACATATCAGATAATTCTTTTAAACTTTTATTTAGGGAATCTTCATCTTTCTTAATAAGCGATATTTGTTCATTATAATAATTTTTAGCATTTTCCATGGCTAAATTTAAAATCTTTTTCTTAAGACCTTTGATAGGTTTAACTACATTAAGATTAAAACCAGCTTCTAATAAAGAGGAATTAATAATATCTGGAACAATTACTTCTTTTACTTTAGTTAAGTGTTTATCATAAAAGTTACTAATATAACTATTAACTTCTTCTTCTAAAGTATCTATCATTGGGAAAATGTTACTTTTTTTATCAAGTAGTTTACCACCACGAATAAAGAGAATATTAACAGAAAGATAATTATCTAATTCATAATAACCAATAATATCACGATTATAATGATCATCTAGTTCGACTTTTTGTTTTTCTAGAGTGATATTTATATAATCGAGAAGTTCTTTATATTCCAAGGCTTTCTCATACTGAAGTTTACTAGAACAATCATACATTTTGGTTGTTATTTTTTTAATTAGAGCTTCACTATTACCATTAAAGAAACTGGTTATTTCTTCTTTCATTTGTTTAATTTTTTCATCATCGACGGCATTAATACAATAACCAAGACATTCACCAATATGATAATATAAGCATTCTTTTTTAGGCATGTTTTTACATTTTCTTAAAGGATACAAACGATTTAACATTTCAACTACTTTTTTAGCGGCGGTAATATTGGGATATGGACCAAATAGTTTACGATTACCACCTCTACGCATATTAGGATTTCTAACAATTAATAATCTGGGTATTTTATCATTAGTAAGTTCTATATAGGGGTATGTTTTATCATCTTTATATAAAATATTATATTTAGGAGTATATTTCTTTATTAAGTTTAATTCTAATAAAAGAGATTCTACTTCAGAATTAGTTAAGATATATTCAAAAGTATCAATATCTCTTACTAACATCATAGTTTTGCCAGTATGACTTTGTTTAAAATATGAACTAAGTCTATTTTTTAAATTTTTACTTTTACCAACATAAATAACACAACCATTTTTATCTTTCATAAGATAACAGCCCGGATTATGGGGAGTGGTAGATAATAATTCATCTATTTTATTCATATTTTATATCCTCCTTGATTACTTAATTATATCATACATTAGAGAAATATTTTAATTTTAATTAAACTAATTATTGTTTAATTTTAAGTTATTATATATAATTAGATTGGTGGTTATATGTATGTAATTAGAGAAAATGTAGAAGATGAGATAGTAATTAAGAACTCTCGGTTTATTTGTCTATTATATAGAATAGATAAGCTAGAAGATGTTAAGACATTTATTATGGCTACTAAAGAGAAGTATAAGGAAGCAACACATTATTGTTATGCTTATATTTTAGGAGATAAGAAAAAGGCCGATGACGATGGAGAACCTAGTGGGACGGCGGGAATACCTTTATTAAAGGTAATAGATAGTAATAACATGGAAAATATTTTAGTCGTAGTAGTTAGATACTTTGGAGGAATTAAGTTAGGAGCAGCAGGTTTAATTAGAGCATATAGTAAGTGTTTGGCTAAGACTATTAAGAAGGCTAAATTAAATGAACTTATAGAGGGATATGATATTATAATTACTTTTTCTTATAATGATATTAAGAAAATGGATTATTATTTAAAAGATATGACTATTATTAAAAAGGAATTTAATGATATAGTTAGATATGAAGTATTAATTCCAACTAGTTTTAAGAATGATTTAGATAAACGATTAATTAATTATGAGATAGTTAAAGAGACGATGATAGAAAAAATAGTTTAGTTATTCACTAAGCTATTTTTTTAATTCTTTAAGAATATAGTTATATAAACATTCACTGATTTCATCAATTGTTTTGATATAATCGCCTTTAGTACATTCTATTTTTTTGAAATTAAATCTTTTAGCTATTTCTAGATAAGCGTTTTCAGCATTCAAAAGATGTTCTTTAGAACTTTCTAATTGATCTAATTTTTCTTCTTTTATACGGCTTTCTTTTAATTTAAGGGAAGCATCATATGGCATATGAAGGAATACTTTAATATCGGCATGAGGTAACTCTAATAAATCAAATTCTAGTTTTTCTAACCATAAATACATATCTTCTCTTTCTTTTTTAGTAGTTAGTTTACCACCTTGATGAGCCATATTAGAATATGTATAACGATCTAAGATAACATTTATACCTTTTTGTAAATCATCTTGGATATTTTTAATATTATATTTTCTATCGGCAGCAAAATAGAGAGCTGATACTTTGGCATCAACATTATTAGCTTTTTCAGGAAACCAACCATCGCAAATATAGTCTTTTCCTAAATATGGCCCCCCTACTATTTTACCGGTAGGACTATTATAGTTAGGGAAACTATATTTATTTACCGGAATGTTAGCAGCTTTTAATCTTTTGATTAAAAGATCAGTTTGAGTCCCTTTACCAGAGCAATCAGTACCTTCAATAACAATTAATTTTCCATACTTCATATTATCACCAACTTAATTGTATCAAATTTCTTTTAAAAAGTCATTAATTATTAGAAATATAGAAAAAAATAAATATTATTTATCTAAAATACAAGAAAGTAATAACCCTATAAATAAAAGCATAATTCCAATAATTAATTCCATTAGGGTAAATGGGGTTTTAAAGGTTATAGTTAATAAAAGAATAATACTTGATAGTGATAAACCAAGAATAATTAGGGATGATGTTTGGCGATGTTTTTTTATTAAGTAATTTATTAAAGAAAGAGTTAGAATTAATGATACAAACATACCAATAGCATAACTTATATAGAGATTAAGATGATTTATAACATAGTTAAAATCAAATATTTTAGCAATCATTTCTAAAATATTGTTATATATTCCTAACATTAATTGAAGAGCGGTACCACTGATACCAGGAACAATTCCCGCAAATATTTCAATAATACCTCCTAAAAAGAAAATAATATTATCAAAAAATTTACCAGTTATTTGATAATTATTCGTCGTAATTAATGAACTTAATATATAGATTATAATGATTGTTAGAAGTAAAATAATAATACTTTTTTTATTATAATTAATATTAATAGCAAAATTATATGTTCCACCCATTATTAATCCAGTAAAAAACATCATAGTAATAAATTTATAATTATTAAGTAAAAGAATAATTAAATTACTACATAAAATAATAGCTAAGATAATACCTGTACCAATTTTTAAGAGAAATAGAAGATTATTTTTCCAATTTGGAAAAAAGTGTGTTAAGGCATCAATAGTTTTTTCATATACGTTAAAATTAATAGCTAACATGGCCCCAGATACGCCAGGAATAATTTTAGCGATACCAATAAGAAAGCCTTTTAGGAATAGTATCATATAGGTCCTCCTAGATTAAGTATATGAAAAAAGAACAATAATTTGTTCTTTATTTGTAATTTTCAATATTCTTTTTAAACAATGTTAGCGTTACGGTTAAAGAGGCAATTAATATTAGAGATATAATGAAGATAAATATATTACCTGTTTGGGGGTTTGTTATATTTCCAGATGGAGAAGAACTACTAGCAGTACCAGTTTTTTTAACCGTTATAGTATAGGTACGAACTTTTATTCCGGTTGAAGAATCTTTTGGAAGTATTTGAATAGGAATAACATTTTCACCAGAATATGTTCCAGAACCATTATTTATATCATCAAATTTAAAATTAGTAGGATCTTTTAGGATAGCTTCAATTTGATATGAATCTAAATTATCTAAAGTTATGGTATAGTTATCTTGATTGTTTACTAGATTTATTGTTTTACCACCAACGGTTAGTGATGAAAGAGAATTGTCTAAAGTCGTACTTTGTTCTTTTTGAACATTTAGTTCATATGTCGTCTCGGTTTCACCGCTACCTACTTTAATTACTATCATCATAGTATCTTTACCTGTCTGAGGTTTAAATGTAATACTATCCAGATTTAGCGTGTTACCTGTTTCATATTCGGTAGCAACAATTGCTTCACCTTCGTTTACAGGGACAGCAGTAATACTAAAAGTATTACCCGTAATCATGACAATATAATCATAGTTAATATTACTAAATGTTTCTTGATATAGAGATCCTCCAGTAATAGTTAGACTTTTAAGTCCTTTAGGAACATAGTTTTGAATGGTTATATCAGCACTTGCTGATGATACATCATTACTAGTACTACCATTCATATACTTAGCAGAAGTAAGTTTTATATTTTGAGTACCATTAAGGGTCCCTTCTTTTACTTTAAGTTTTAATGTACCAATATCAAAGGCATCTTTAACTTCAGTACTACTTTGAACAGATAATTTGTTGTTAGAAACATCAGAACCTTGCCATGTAGTGCCACTTGCTATTTCTGCCGGAGTAAATGAGACAACTTCTAAACCACTACTGATTTCAATTGTTGCTTCAATAGATGTAATAGCTGTATCAGATGTTCCCTTAACAAAACAATTTACTTCAGATGGAGATTGAGTAGTTGATGGGGTACATGATAAACTAATGGAAGTATTTACTTCAGCAATAGATACTTTTAATGGTAATAATAATAGTAATGTTATAATAAACAATTTTTTAAAATTTTTCTTCATTATTTTACCTCCAAGGTGATACTTTATATATCATCATCTAATACCATTTTATCAAGGAATTATAGGTATGTCAAATCATTTATTGTTTAATTTTTTATGTTTAATAATTCTTGATATATTTATTATAGCTAATAAAACAATAATTATAATAAAGATATAGGTATAATCATTGTTATCCTTAACATCATTATCCAGATTATTTTCCTTTTTTACAATATTTAGATAATAATTTCTATGATAACCAGCTATATTTTTAACAATAATTTCTATCTTACTACCATCAACAAGATTATCATTATTAATAATTTCAAAGTAATTATCAAAATTTTCTAATGTTGGGAAAATTGATAAAGATTTTTCGTCATTAATAGTTAGCGAATATTCATAAATATACTTATTAAAATCTATATTATAGTCTTCTATCTGAATATCACTTAAGTAAGGAGAAGTCTCTTCTGGTGTATTACTATCACTAGTACTTTTATTTTTAATAGGGATTGATTTATGAATAGATTCAATATTGATTTCTTGTTTATTTTCATCATAAAAGATAATATTTGTTATATCAATTTCTAAAGTATTATCAGTATCATTAATATTTTTAAATTTTATTAAAGCTATGTTAAAATCATCACTTACTGGGGAAGATATATGCATTCTTAAATCACTATTAATACCTTCACCTTGCCAATCACTTAAACTAGTATATGTTAATAAGCTTAGGTTTTCATGGTAATTTATATTAGCACTTAGAGAAGTTATGGGAGTTTGATTTGTTCCTTTTAGGGTACAACTAAACTCACTACCTTGTGACACTTCTTCAGGACATAATAAAGTCAAATTACTATCAGCATAGGCACATATCGGTATAAAAAAGAAACTAATCAAAAGAGTTAATATTCTTTTTTTCAATTTATTCACCCTCTTTTTATCATATATAAATATAACATAAAGTTTATTTTTTGACAATATGAATTTTGAAAAAAATACTACCATATGAAAAAATGATACCTCCATTTGAAAGTATCATTTTTTATTTATTCTTTTATTCATAATTAGGGATGATGATGGCCTTAAATCCATAATAATTATTACCACTACCATCTGTTTTAAATACGATCTTTATGTAATTACTAGGTATAGTAATAGTTTCGGTAGTTAAGGTTTTCCCCCCATACTTCTTATTTCCATATATAGTACTGGCATCACTATATAGGTATATCCAGTCATATGAAGTACTTTCTGTTTGATAAGTTAAACTTATCGTAATAGAGGTAGCATTAGCAAAGGCATTTTCATAATAAACTTCATTATTGACACTATTTGGATATGGATTATGGGCTGTTTCAACAGTTACACCTTCTTTTAAAACAACATCACTTATTACAACATCACTACCTGGCATGGTAAATGAACTACCTGTTATTGTTTCTCCATTCATCTTGAATGATGAAACAAAATAATTTTCTTTATTAGATGTTAAAGTAATAGTCTCATTTTTATAAGCACTAGTTTTAGATAATGTTATATTATTATCTGTTGTTGTTATATTATATAAGGTACACTATCCTACACAACCACCTTTAGTTATATGAGAATTATTAGATTTAGTATTAATGTAATCATCTATTACATCGGCATTCTTATTTGTATAACTAACTATCAAGTTAGCATTATCATCGGTTGAAGCGCCAACAAACATAGATGAATAACTACTTAATTTATTTTTTATGACAAATGTTCCGGTTAGACTTTTGACATTATAGAACATATTAGACATATTTGTTACATTTGACGTATCAAAATTGCTGACATCTAAGGTAGTGAGTTTATTGCAATTAGAAAACATACTACCCACATTGGTTACATTTGACGTATCAAAATGACTGACGTCTAAGGTTGTAAGACTATTACAAACCCAAAACATATAACTCATATCTGTTACCTTTGAGGTATCAAAGTTGCTTAAATCTAGTGTAGTAAGATTGCTACAATAAGAAAACATATAGCTCATACTGGTTACTTTTGACGTATCAAAATGACTGACATCTAAAGTTGTGAGACTAGTACAAAAATCAAACATTCGATACATATCGGTTACTTTTGACGTATTAAAGTTACTGACATCTAGGACTGCAAGTTTATAACAATTTTGAAACATAGATCTCATACTGGTTACATTTGAGGTATCAAAATGACTGACGTCTAAGGTTGTAAGTTTATTGCAACCAGGAAACATATTATACATACTTGTTACATTTGAGGTATCAAAATTGCTAACATCTAGAGTTGTAAGACTACGACAATCAAAAAACATAGAACCCATACTGGTTACTTTTGACGTATCAAAGTTACTTAAATCTAAGGTTGTAAGACT
>CAKOPG010000023.1 GCA_934098745.1 uncultured Bacilli bacterium | reverse complement strand
GTTAAGAATGGCTTTTATATTCCGGTAGTAGATATGGAAGGTAATCTTATCTTTTCTGCCAAAGAATATGATGAATTAAAAGAAAAAATGATGGGACTTTCTTATTATGGATCAAATGAATATCATTTAAAAGAACATAGGGATTCACAATATGTCGATGATATTAAAACATTTTTACCTAGTAATGAAAGAATAACAAAAGCACAATCAAATATGGTATATCAAGCTATTAGTAAAGCTATAGGAGAGATTGTAATTGATGAAAATGGAACTAAAATGGTTGCTAGAAATGAGATAGGTAATAATATAGTTAATGGAAGTATTGAAGTGTTAGAAACGGGGTCATCAGCTAGAGGTACTAATGTACCATATGATTATGATTTTGACTATATATTTAGATTAGATGCCGAGTGGTTAAAAGAGCCAGAAAAAAATAAGTATCTTCGTGAACAAATATGTAAGAGTTTAAATATAAGTCCAGTACCAACAGATGATTTTAGAGATGTTGTGGCAGAGATTCCGGGAATGGGTAAAGTAAAATTAGATATAACTTTTATTAAAAAGAATGATAAGGTTGAATATTCAACGGAAATGGCTTTAAAGGATAGATTGGATACGATGGAGAAAATAGACTCCAATATGAAAAATGAAGTTGCTGCGAATGTTATTTTAGCGAAGATGTTATTTAAAAAGAATGGTTGTTATAAACCTTATCGAAGAGATGCAAGTCAAGGTGGGTTAGGTGGTGTTGGAGTTGAGAATTGGATAGTACAAAATGGTGGTACTTTGGAGTCAGCCGCTAAAAGTTTTCTAGAAGCTTCAGAAGGTAAAAGCTTTGAAGAATTTATAAAGACGTATCAGATACATGACTATGGAAAAAACCACATGTATGAGGTGAAAGGATATTATCCTTATGATGAGTTTGTCTATTGTAATATGGCCAACAAGGATATTAAAAACGGCGATGTAGGATATAGAAAAATGCAAGAAGTATTGAAAAGATATTTACGTTATTTAGATGGTGATAAGGAAGCTTTACCAGAAATTGATGCTTTAATAGAAGAGTTAAAGAATGAGAGAGACAGTGAATATTTACTAGAAGAAGATTCAGTACATCGTAGTAGAGGACATGTAACTTTTAGTATAATAATGATAATTAGTTTTATGATGTCGATATTAACTATAATTAGTTGTTTATTATTAAAGTAGAAAAGTGATTGAAATATGATCACTTTTTTAGTATAATTTATTTAGAATAGGAGAGGGTGTTATGTATTTAAAGAAAGAAGAGTTGGAATTATTAGATAAATATTTTAGAGCTAGTAATTATTTAGCAGTAGGACAGTTATATTTATTAGATAATCCATTACTTAAGAGGAAACTTACACTTGATGATATTAAGAGAAAATTAGTAGGACATTTTGGAACTGTTCCGGGACAAAATTTTATATATACCCATCTAAATAGAATTATTAAGAAGTATGATTTGAATATGATATATATATCAGGTCCTGGGCATGGGGGAAATGCTATGATAGCCCATACTTATCTTGAAGGAAGTTATTCAGAAATATATCCGAATATTTCAATGGATGAGGAAGGAATGCAAAAATTATTTAAACAGTTTTCTTTTCCAGGTGGAGTATCTAGTCATGTAGCACCAGAGACACCGGGTTCTATTAATGAGGGAGGAGAACTTGGATATAGTTTAGCCCATGCTTATGGCGCAGCAATGGATAATCCTAATTTAATAGTAGCTTGTGTTATTGGCGATGGTGAGGCAGAAACAGGACCACTAGCGACTTCTTGGCATGGTAATAAATTTGTAAATCCGAAAACAGATGGAGTAGTTTTACCAATACTTCATTTGAATGGCTATAAAATAGCTAATCCGACGATAATGGGAAGAAGTACCGATAAAGAACTTACAAATTATTTTACGGGTCTTGGTTATAAACCTTACTTTGTAAGTGGTGATGAACCTATGGAAATGCATAATTTGATGGCTAAAACACTTGATATGGTGGTTAGAGATATTATAAAAATTAAGAAAGGTAATAGTGTTAAGAGACCAATATGGCCAATGATAATTCTTAGAACACCAAAGGGATGGACTGGGCCAAATATGGTTGAGGGTAAACAAGTAGAAGGCACGTTTAGGGCGCATCAAATACCTTTACAGGTAGATTTAGAACATAAGAAAAATTTAGTGGTATTAGAGAAATGGCTAAGAAGTTATCATCCAGAGGAACTATTTGACGAAAAAGGTTGTTTAAAAAAGGAAATAAGAAAATTAGCTCCGACGGGAAAAAGAAGAATGGGGGCTAATCCACATGCCAATGGAGGAATACTTCTTGAAGATTTAAAATTACCTGATTTTAGAGATTATGGGGTTATGGTATTAAGTCCAGGTAGTGTTAAAAAGAGTGATATGACAGAACTTGGAAAATATGTCAGAGATATTATAAGTTTAAATAAGAAGAATTTTAGAGTATTTGGTCCGGATGAGACGGCTTCGAATAAACTTAGTTATGTATTTGAAAAGACTAATCGCAGGTGGATAGATAAGAAATTTAAGACAGATGATCATTTATCGGCTGATGGTAGGGTTATGGATAGTATGCTCTCTGAACATATGTGTGAAGGTTTATTAGAAGGTTATCTTTTAACGGGAAGACATGGATTTTTTAATAGTTATGAGGCTTTTATAAGAATAATAGATTCGATGGCTAGTCAGCATGCTAAATGGTTAAAGGTTTGTCAAGATTTACCTTGGCGTAGACCAATAGCTAGTTTGAATTATGTATTATCATCTAATGTATGGCAACAAGATCACAATGGATATACGCATCAAGATCCGGGATTTTTAAGTCATATAGTAACTAAAAAATCGGAGATATCTAGAATGTATTTGCCACCAGATACGAATACTTTATTATCTTGTTTTGATCACTGTATAAGAAGTAAAAATTATATTAATGTAATTGTTGCTTCAAAACATCCATCAGTTCAGTGGCTTTCGATGGATGAGGCGGTAGCTCATTGTACTAAGGGAATAGGTATTTGGAAATTTGCTTCAAATGATATGGGAATGGAACCAGATATTGTTTTAGCTTCTTGTGGAGATGCACCAACTTTAGAAGTCATGGCAGCAATTACGATACTTAGAGATAATTTTAAAGATTTAAAGATTAGAATGGTTAATGTTGTCGATTTAATGAAACTTCAATCTAATAGAAAACATCCGCATGGACTTACGGATTTAGAATACGATGCAATATTTACTAAGGATAAGCCAATAATATTTAATTTTCATGGATATGCTGATTTGATACATCAACTTACTTATGATAGAACTAATCAGAATATGCATGTACATGGATATATGGAAGAGGGAACTATTACAACTTCTTTCGATATGAAAGTACAAAATAAGATAGATAGATATAATATAGTAATAGATGCTTTAAAATATTTACCAAAACTTGGTAATAAATCGGCTTTCTTGATTGAAGAATGTAAGAATAAGTTAGTAAAACATAAAGAATATATTCGTGAATATGGGATAGATATAGAAGAAGTAAGAGACTGGAAATGGCATTAAGAACTTATAAATATATATAAGTTCTTTTGTTTTTGTATATTTGACTTAAAAAAAGCAATATGTTAAAATTTAGGTATGTGGGGGGAATGATGGATAAAAAATATATATTACATAGAGATGTAATTAATACTTGGTATAGTATCTTGGGAATTGAAGAGAGTACTAATTATTCAGATGAATTTTATTATTTAGATGATTTTGAAATTATTAGTTCTTTTGAAATAATGGATTTAATATATGATAAGTCAATGAAAGAGATTGAAACAATCCTTAAAATGACTTATGAAACAGCTAGTTTTTTGGGAAATATTCAATATAATATTCAAAAAGAAAGTACTTCTTTAGAGATGATTATGTCAATAAATATAGCGGTTATGGAAATACTTAATGTAAGTACAAGTATTGATTTAATACCACCTGATAGTAGTAATGAAGAGCTTAGATATAGTAGATTAAGCAAGATTTTAAATCAAGTACTTAGGGAAATAAGTGGGTTAGATATAAGTGATATAGAGATATTTGCTTTGATGGTAGAACAAGGAAATTTATTAGAGATATTATCTTTTAGAGAGAGATGTCCATTAACAACAATGCTTTTAATATTGGCATTATCTTCAGATAAAGAATTTAAGGATTATGAAATATTTAGAGATGAGACGGATAATTTTAGTTTAGTTAAATTATTAGATATTCCTAAGTTGGCAATAGTGCATCCTGAGGGTAATGTTACTGATGAAGATATAGAAAGTATGGCTAGACCATTTAAAAGAATGTCTTATGTAAGAGTTAGAAAAATGATGGATGAAAGAGAGAGAAAAGTGTAAAGAAGAAAACACTTTTTTCTTTTTGTAAAAAAATACTATTAAAATGTTTAAAAATATGTTAAAATATTAATGAATAAGAATGTCAAGGAAGTGATCAGATGAATAATAATTTATTAATGCCAATGATTGCTTTTTTAGTGACTTTTCTTCTAATAATTATAATACTTATAGTTATACAGAGTAAAAGAAAGAAAAGTTTTAAACAAACTATTGAAGAATTAGATTATGAAAAGAATAAATTAATTGGAGTACCAATACTTAGTGAACTTTCAAAGGTTAGAGAACTGGTTAAAACAGAAGATTTGAAAGAAAAGTTAGCTTATTGGGATGAGACTTTTAGTGATATTAAAGAAAATAAGATGGATAATTTGACCGATTTGATTACCGAAGCAGACTTTTTAATTGATAAGAGAGATTATAAGAATGCAATTAAGAAGATAGCAGATATTGAGATGAATCTTAAAACTATTAAGAAGAAAACGGAAGGTCTTTTAGAGGAAATAAAGGTTATTACTAAGTCTGAAGAAAGAAATAGATCTATTGTTACGAAACTTAAGGTGGTTTACCGAGAACTAGAAGGTAAATATGAGAGAACTAAGAAGGATTATGGGCCATTAGAAGAGAGTATTGAAAACTTTTTTGTTAAGATAGATAAGAATTTTAAAAAGTTTGAGACTTTTATGGATAAGAATGATTATGTATCGGTGGAAAAAGTAGTTGTTAATTTGGAAAATGATATAGATACTTTAAAAGATTATTTAGAGAGAACACCTGATTTGGTACTAATAGCTACGTTAATGATTCCTAATAAAATAGAAGAAACAAAGACAATGTATTCACGTATGCAAAGAGATGGTTTCCCACTAGATTATTTGAATATTGAATATAATATTAAGGAAATAGAAGAGAAGGTTGCTACGATATTGGAAAAATTAAAGAATTTTGATATCGGTAAATCTGATGTTGAACTTAAGACAATGCTAGAGTACTTTAATACAATATTTAATAGTTTTGATAAGGAAAGAGAATTAAAGGATGTATTTAGAGAAAATATTAAGAAGTTAAAGAAGAAATTAGAGGGAGTTAATAAGGTAGTTTATGATATTTATATTCAGATGGATGATATTAAGAATACATATGATTTATCTGATAATGAGATAAGTAAGTTTAATATTATAAATAAGAATTTGGAAAAGATTAATGAAGATTATAAGGTATTATTTGAACATGGTAAAGGGAAAACTTTTGCTTATTCAAAGTTAACGGAAGAATTAGAAGGATTAAATAATAGGCTTACAAGACTTCAAGATGATCTTGATTATCGTTTGAAATCAATTACTAGTATGAAGGATGATGAATACCGAGCTAAAGAACAGTTAGAAATGATTCAGAATTTATTATTACAATCAAAGACGAAACTTAAAGAGTATAAAATACCGGTAATTCCTAATAGTTATTTTATAGAACTAGAAGAAGCTGGGGAAGCTATTAGAGAGATAGTTAAAGAGCTGGCAAAGAAACCAATTGTTATTAAAATATTGAATATTAGGGTTGATACGGCAAGGGATTTAGTTTTTAAGATATATAATAAAACTAATGATATTGTAAAGAGTGTTATTATATGTGAGAAATTAATTGTATATGGTAATCGTTATAGATCTAGTTATGAGGAAATAGATAAGGCTTTAACTTTAGCTGAAGAATTATTTTATAAAGGAAAATATAAACAATCAATGGATATGTCATTAAATGCTATATCAGAAGTAGATAATATGGTTAAAAAGTATTTTAATTTAGAAAGTAATTGCAATTAGAAAAAATTCATGGTATATTTATATAGAATAAGAAGGAGATGGAAGAATGAATATTAGAGATTTTTTAATTAATAATTATATTTGGATTTTAGTAGTATTATTACTAACAATAGTTACGATTATTGGTTTTTTAGCCGATAAGAAAAGAGGTAAAAAAGAACCAAAGAATGTTAATACTGGGGGAAATAATATAAGTAATGGAGTACCAATTAATTATCAAAATGTACAAGGAGGTTATCCGCAACAGGGGCAAACGCTTATGAATGGACAGAACATGGGAATGAATCAAGTTAACAATCAACCCCTTATATATCCACAGATGAATCAGCCTCAACCAGCTGAAAATGTTAGTTTTCAGAATATTCCAAATAGTTCATTAACTCCGAATAATATGATAAATAATTTTAATAATGCTCCACAAACGGGACAAGTAGAACAAAGTCAGATGGTAAATCCAATGGGAATGCCACAGCCAATGGAACAATTTAATAATATGAATCAGATGAATGTTATACCAAATAATAATATGATGATGAATCAGCCACAACCGGTAGAAAATGTTAATAATAATGTAATTAATGCTGAACCAATGTATCAGCCTTTATCAGAGCAAACACCAGTTATTCCACCACAGAATGTACCTAATTATAATCCACAACCAGTACAGAGTGTGCCAATTATGGAGAATGGAAATGCTTTGAATAATCAAGTTCCTAATAATATGGGAATGGGTAATATGAATGAACAGATGAATATGTCTAATAATATGGTGATGGAGCCGGTAGTTAATAATTCGATGCCGGTAAATCAAGGACAGTTGATGCCTAATGGTATGCCTAATACTGTTCCAACGCCAGTTAATAATCAAGAACAAACTAATCCACAGGCAATTAATTTTGTTTATGGACCACAAAATAATAATCAATAGTAATAAAAGAAGGAGGTTATTATGGATAATAATCAGTTAGGAAATAATCCGCAAGCTAGATTGTTAAATAATCTTAATGTAGCCATGAATAATAATGGGGCAGGTCAACTTAATCCAACTATTCCGAATAATAATCAGGTTAATCCTAATACGATAAATAATCAAAATAATGTACCATTAAATGTTGTACCACAAAATAATAATCCAGTAAATATGGCATTTAATAATAATCAGTCTTTAGTTAATCAACAAACTGGTATTATTCCTAATAATATGGAAGGTAGTAATGAACCGGGAAATATGCCTTCTAATCCTTTTAATAATAATAGTAATATTCAAACTTTGGTAAATCAACAGACAGGTATTATTCCTGATACACCAGTTAGTGATGAGAATAGATTACAAGATCTTACTAACCCTTTTAATACTGATGAACAAGATCCGCGTAAATTGGAAATGAAAGATAATAATTTTAATGGTGATAATTTAGAACATGGGTTTGTCGATGTATTAAAAGAGGGGGGAGTTAATATTGATATACCAGATAATAAATATATTAATAATGGAAATACTTTTAATGAGACATCAATTAATGATTTAAATGTCGATGGTGCTTATAATAAATTACCTAGTATTGATTATAGTAATGATCCACAAGTTATTGCTAATATTAAAAATATGGAAAAGAAAAACACTATCAAGATTTCAAAAGAGTTACAGACTTTCTTTATCATTGTAGTGATTTTATTCTTATTTATTCTTGTTATGCCTTATATATTTGATTTAGTTAGGGATATTAAGAGTAGATAATTTAACTATTAAATCGTAGTTGTCGTCGTTAGCCATAATGTTTTTATGAGTTTTATGACATGTTAAACATCTATATATTATTTTATAGGTGTTTTTATATTTTTCGATACCGATTGGTTGCATTAGACCATGGCAATTGTTTGCTCTATCACCGGGCATGACATCAACGTGTTTTGAATATAAGCAATAGGGACAATGATCACGGGCAGTATAATTTAATTTAGGAATTGTTTTATGACAGTTTTCACAGGTGAAACTTTCATCAATCATAGTAAATTTTTTATTCATGGTATTCTCCTTTATATAGAAATAATAACAAATTTTATATTAAATGTCTAGAATATTATGATATTATACCTTGTAAAAGATAATGGTTTTGGTATATAATTATGATAGGTGATTTTATGGAATTTACAACACAACAAGAATTATTTAAAGCATTAGCACCGGTATTTAAAGTAAAGATACGTTTAATATCAATTACAGAGTATGATTATATAAGTAAAGATGATATTTTTAGGTATTTAAGTACTAATAAATGGTTATATGATAAGGGATTAACATTAGCTGAGGTGGTTAATGATATTATTAATGTAGATATATCTAAAGTTGCTAATTATATGGGAGGAATAAAATGAAAAAAGGAAAGTTTTGGATAGAATTAATTATATGTTTGATAGTTACAATAGGATGTATATATTTAATTAATCCTGTACTAGATAAAACTAGTTATGGTTTAGATTTACAAGGAGGATTTGAGGTTTTATATGAAGTAGAACCATTAAATGAGGATGATGAGTTAGATCAAGAGATGTTATATTCAACTTATAAATCTATTCTTAAAAGAATTGATGTTTTGGGGGTATCAGAACCCGAGATAACTATTGAGGGCGATAATCGTATTCGAATTAAGTTAGCAGGAATAACTAATGCTACGGAGGCTAGAAATACTATTTCTTCTACGGCTGTATTATCGTTTAGAGATTATTCAGATAATTTACTTATGACAAGTGATGTTTTAGGAGGATCGGCTAAAGTTACAACAGATGAATATGGCCATCCAGCGGTTAGTTTGAAGATAAAGGATACGGATAAATTTTATGAAGTAACTAAAAAAGTTAAAAGTATGACTAATAATATCATGGTTATTTGGTTAGATTATGATGAAGAGAAGGATTCTTATAAGAAAGAATTACGTAATTATGAAAGGGATTCTTCAAAAGGATGTGGCAGTGGAACATCACATTGTTTATCAGCAGCCAGAGTAGATAAGGCTTTTGCGAGTGATGTTATTATTCAAGGTAATTTTAGTAAAGAAGAAGCTACAAAATTGGTAGAATTAATTAATTCTGGAGCGTTACCAACGAAACTTACCGAAGTATCTTCAAGAACAGTTGAAGCCTCTTTTGGCGCTGATTCTTTAAATAAGACTTTAACGGCAGGAATTATTGGAATATCTTTGGTAATAATACTAATTGTAGCAATGTATCGTTTTTCAGGGTTTATTGCCAGTATGGGATTAATTTTATATACGTTTTTATCATTTTTAATATTTTATTTAATCAAGGGAGTACTAACATTACCGGGAATTGCAGCAATGCTTTTAGGTATAGGAATGGCGGTAGATGCCAATGTTATTAGTTTTGAGAGAATTAAAGAGAATTTACTTATAGGTAAGAAATTAGATGAAGCATATGATATCGGTAATAAGAGTAGTTTTACTAGTATTATAGATGCTAATGTAACAACGATAATTGCGGCTATTATAATGTTTATTTTAGGTCAAAGTTCGGTAAAAGGATTTGCCACAATGTTAATTATTAGTATTATTGTAACGGTAATAGTTATGGTATATTTAGTTAAATGGGTACTTAAGTTATTTGTTAAGACAGGATTTTTTGATAATAAGTTGGGATTATTTATAGGTATTAATAAAAATAAAATTAAGAAAGAAAAAGAAATACGTATTCCTTTTCAGAAATTTGATTTTGTTAAGAATGGGAAGTATGCTTTTATATTAACTTTAGTTTTATTTGCAATAGGTATTTTCTTCTTTGCATTAAAGGGAGCTAATTATGGAGTAGATTTTACAGGGGGTACTAGTATTACCGTTAATAATAATACAACTTATTCTTTAGAAGATATTTTAAAAGATAAGAATTATAAGATAGAAAAAGAAATTAAGAATGAAGATGAAGTAACGGTAGTTATTAGTGATGTTCTTGGAAAAGATGAAATTAATAGTTTGACAGAGTCTTTAAAGAATGAATATGGTATGGATAGTAATATTTATGTAGTTAGTAAGGTTGTTAAGCAAGAACTTGTTAAGAATGCTTTTAAGGCTCTAATATTTGCAGGAATTGGAATAATTATATATGTTGCTATTAGATTTAGATTTAATTATGCTGTTAGTGGAGTGATAGCTTTATTACATGATATAACATTTACATTTTTATTCTTTAGTGTATTTAGAATAGAGATAGATTCAATATTTATTGCGGGAATACTTACGATTATTGGTTATAGTATTAATGATACGATAGTTACTTTTGATATAATTAGAGATAATTATAAGAATAAATATAAGAATAATATTACTTTAAATTCAGAATTGGATGATTTAGTTAATAATAGTATAAGAAGAACTTTATTTAGAAATATTATGACAACGGTTACAACAATTATACCAGTTATAGTATTAATGATATTAGGTTCAAGAGAAATACTTAATTTTAATATATCATTACTTGTTGGTTTTATTGCAGGAGCTTATTCTTCAATATGTATTTCTAATTTAATATGGTTAAAATTAGAAAAGAAGAGAATTAGTAAACCGAAGAAGAGTAATGATGATGATGAGATTCAAGAACTTAAGGTAAGAGGAATTAATTGTTAATTATAAGTTAGTAGGTGAATAGTATGAGTGTAAAAACTGAGAATATTACGATAGAAGATTTAATTAATAAAGTTAAGGGATATGATGATAATCCGGATGATTTAGTGTTAATTCGTAATGCTTATGATTATGCTTATAGGAAACATTTCTCACAAAAGAGGATTACGGGGGATGATTATATAACGCATCCCCTTAATGTAGCTTGGATTTTGACGGATGTCAGTGCTGATGGCAGAGCGATTGCAGCAGCATTATTACATGATACGATAGAAGACTCTGATAGTACGTATGAAGAGATTAAGAGTTTATTTGGGGAAGAGGTTGCTAAGATTGTCGATGGAGTTACGAAGATTAATCGTTTAAACTTTACCACAGATTCAGAACAAATGGCTGCTAATCAAAGAAAGATATTAGTAGGTTTGTCAGCTGATGTAAGGGTATTGATTGTTAAATTAGCTGATAGACTTCATAATATGAGAACATTATATGTGTTATCAGAAGAAAAACAAAAAAGAAAGGCGAAGGAAACTTTAGAAATCCTTACGCCAATAGCTCATAGATTGGGAATGTATAAGTTAAAGAGTGAATTAGAAGATTTATCTTTAAGGTATCTAAATCCAGCAGCATATTATGAAGTAGTAGAAAAACTTAATTTAAAGAAGGCTGAAAGGGATCAAGCAGTTGGTAAAATGCTTGAGGATGTTAGTACGCTTTTAGATGAACATAATATTCCTCATGAAATAAAGGGACGTAGTAAGAGTATTTATAGTATATATAATAAGATGAATAAGGGACGTAAGTTTGAAGATATTTATGATATATTAGCTTTAAGGGTATTTGTTAATACAGAACAAGAATGTTATTTAGCTTTAGGTTTAATTCATTCAAAATATAAACCGGTTCCTAAGAGATTTAAGGATTATATAGCAATGCCTAAGACAAATTTATATCAATCTTTACATACGACAGTATTTGGAATAGATGGACAGTTATTTGAAATACAGATTAGAACTTATGAGATGGATAAGATAGCTGAATATGGAATAGCTTCACATTGGTCATATAAGGAACATAAAACGGTTAGTAGTAAAGATTTAATGGATCAGAAGTTAGAGATATTTAGGAGTATTATTGAACTTAATGAAGATTCAAAGACACCGGAAGAATTTATTTCTAATGTTAAGAATGATATATTGTTTAATGATTCAATATATGTATATACCCCAAAGGGAGATGTAATTGAACTTCCTAAAGGAGCTACATGTGTCGATTTTGCATATAAGGTACATAGTGAAGTAGGCGATAAGATGATTGGAGCGATTGTTAATGATAGTATTGTTCCGTTTGATTATGTACTTAAGACAGGAGATATTATAAAGGTTAATACCAGTAAATTATCAAAGGGTCCTAATAAAGATTGGTTAAACTTTGTTGTTACGACACAAGCTAGAAATAAGATTAGAGCTTTTTATACGAAAAGAGAGAAAGATGAAAATCTTAGTTTAGGAGAAGAGTTATTAGAGAAAGCTTTAAGAAGAAAGAATTTATCTATTACAGAGACACTTGATAAGTATTTAGATGTAATATTAGAAGAATTAGGTTTAAAGAATTTAGATGATTTATACATTGCTTTAGGTAGTGGTAAATATAAAACACAAAATATTATGAAAATAATTAATAAGAAAGAAGAACCTAGTACTAAGATTATAAATAAGAGTGTTAAGGAAACAGATAAAATACTTAAGAATGATATTTTAGTAGAGGGATTAAATGAGATTAAAGTATCTTTATCTGGATGTTGTAAGCCAATACCGGGAGATACGATAATAGGATATATTACTAAGGGTTCGGGAATAACTATTCATAGAAGTAATTGTAAGAATATAATTGATTTAGATGAAAGATTAATCAATGTTAAATGGAATGAAGAAGTAAGTAAGAAGTTTCCAACAGATTTATTAATATATACGAATACGGATGATAATTTATTAGATATTATTACGAAAGCATCTTTAAATAATATAGTTATAGAAAGTATGAATATGATTACTAAGAGTAAATTTAAGATATATACGTTAACTGTTTTAGTAGAAAATAGAGATAAATTAGATAAGTTTTGTAGAGATTTAGGTAATTTATCATTTATAGAGAAAGTAGAGAGGTTGATTAATTAATGAAGGTAGTTGTTCAAAGATGTGATAGAGCATCTTGTATAGTTTCCAATAAAGTAGTGGGTAAAATAGATAAAGGGGTAATGCTTTTAGTAGGATTTACACATACGGATAAGATAGATAATATTAAATATATGGTAGATAAAGTAATTAATTTAAGAATATTTGATGATGAAAATGGTATTATGAATAAAAGTTTACGCGATATAGGGGGAAGTATTTTATCAATTAGTCAGTTTACTTTATATGGAGATGCCTCTAAGGGAAGAAGACCTAGTTATATAAATGCTATGAAGGGAAATGAGGCAACCGTTTTATATGATAAGTTTAATGAATTACTTAGAGAAGAAAATGTAAAGGTAGAAACAGGAGTTTTTGGAGCCGAGATGAAGATTGATTTTGTAAATGATGGACCAATAACAATCTTGTTAGAGAAATAATTTGTAAAACAAAGTAGATTTAAAAAAATACGTTTACTTTTCAAGACATCTTTGTTATATTTATTATAAGAGGATAGTGATAAGCATGGATAAACGTACTAAATTAGATAAGCCGTTATTAATAGTAATGTTTGTAATGATGATTATTGGTCTTATTATGGTACTTAGTGCTTCATCAATGGCTTCGTATATGCGATATAATAAAGGTGTCTATTATTATTTTATCAGACAAGCTATATTTATGGCAGTAGGGATGGTAGGCTTTTTAGTAGCTTTATGTTTGCCAACAAAATTCTTTAAAAAAATTAGTCCTGTTTTGCTATTTATCTTGATAATGGCTTTAGGGGGATTAATGGTTTATGGATCAGTATTTAATTCAAGTAAAGGGTGGTATGATTTAAAATTCTTTACGTTACAACCTAGTGAAATGGGAAAGATTATTATTATTTTATATTTAGCTTATTATTATAATAAACATAAAAATGAACTTGATAATCAGTGGATACTGCTTAAACCAATAATTTTATCAATTATTATATTTGTACTTATAGCTATGCAACCAGATTTAGGAACTGCTTTAATTATAGCGGGAATAGTTATAGCTATTTTCTATACTTTACCATTAAAGAAGGAAACAAGAAAACCGATTAATAAGATATTTGTTGGTGGTATTGTTTTGGTAGTACTTTTATTAATACTTACGGGAGGATCTTTTTTAAGAGATTATCAGTTAGAAAGATTTAATTTTATAGATCCATGTAAAAGATATGAGCAAAAATCAGGATATCAATTATGTAATAGTTTAATAGCTTTAAATAATGGCGGGTTAACCGGTAAGGGGCCGGGAGCTAGTACACAGAAATATTTATATTTACCGGAATCACATACCGACTTTATTTTCTCAATTACGGTAGAAGAATTTGGGGTAGTTGGAGGAACAGTTATAATACTACTATATTTATTTATTTTATATAGAATTTTAAATATAGCAAAGAATGCCAATAATTTAGGAAATTCAATTATAGCTTTTGGAGTATTTGCTTATCTTTTATTACATATAGCAGTTAATTTAATTGGTGTTATGGGAATAGGTCCTTTAACAGGAGTACCATTACCATTTATGTCATATGGTGGTAGTTATACACTTACTTTATTATTTTCAATGGGCTTAGTACAAAGAGTACATTATGAGAGCTTTAAAAAGAATAAAGGGAATGTTAGATAATTATAAAGAAGTATTAAATGAAATTAAAAGAACAATTAGCAAATTTTTCTAAACCGATGATGTATGATAGATATTTATCTATTGTATATGATAATAAAGAATACGAGAGTATAACTAAAAATAAAATGTTTGAGGAAATAATTAATGAATATTCACAAAAAGATTTTCTATATCATATATGTACAAAAAAATATAGAAAAAGATATACGTGATAATTATGATATTTTCTATTATGGTTATCCGATCAGAAATAAGAAAGTTAAAAAGATGTATGATATGGTATCTGGAAATATAATGAAAGATTATATATTTAGTGTAGTAGATGAAGTAAGAGTACTTAATAATAGAGATATGTTAAGTAGATTAATAGATGATGATGAATTAATTAAGGTTATTAATGAAGCATTAGATGAAATGCCTATAGCGACCATGAATGGGTTTACTCCTAAACAATATTTAGAAGAAAAGAAAAAAGAGAAAGAATAAGATGAATATTATAAGTTATATTTTGCAATACTTGAGTATGTAAATAATAAATATAAGATATCGAAGATTAAAAGAATTTATAAACAAAAGGGATTAAATCCAAGGGATTTAATGGAAATAGATGATTTCTTATGGAGTCATAAAGAAGTAATAGATGAATTTATTTTGGATAATGAATATAAATTTGAAGAAGAAGAATTAAATATAATTAGTAATTTTAAATCTGCTATTAAAAGTGAGCCATTTATAATAGTGGGATTTGATAGAGATTATACGAAGATTTTAGGGAATGATGGTAAGTTATATATGGTTAAGGGTGTTGCTTCAAATATGGATGAAGTAGTTACTAGTAAGGAATTACCAATAATGATTGATACGACTTTAGTACAGTATAGAGATAAAATAATTTTTTGTAGTTTGTTAAAAACAAGTGATATTAAATTAGGTAATGATATAAAAGAAGTTATTTATAAAGATTATTTATCTGCTATTAAGTATTATCATTTATAGTAAAGTTAGTTAGAGATCTAACTTTCTTTTTTTTATTATCCCAAAGGGACTAACGTAGTATATAAAAAGGTCCTTAAGTATTATACTTAGGGAC
>CAKOPG010000022.1 GCA_934098745.1 uncultured Bacilli bacterium | reverse complement strand
AATAAAATCGACATTGAGCTATCGACCTGACGAGATTTCTCTCCGGTAATACAATGATACTATAACTATCATAAAAAGTCAAGTACATTGCACTATTATTATACTCAAAATAGTAAATAAAATACAATGTATGAAGTGCAAAGACATTATTGAGTCTAAATGTGTTCATGATTTTAAATGATGTACTTGCAAAATTATAGCTGTTGATGGTGATTTATAATATCTTAAGAGGAGTAAGAAATTTAAAAGATATAATTAAATTATCTAAATTTGAAAAGAAGTAGGAGGTTATAAATGAATCAGGATAAAATGCATTTAATTAATAAAATTTTTAATAGCGAAACAATAAGAACTGTATGGGATAAAGAAAAAGAAAAATATTATATTAGTGTTGTTGATGTAGTAGGAGTTTTATCAGAAAGTAATAATCCTAGAAATTATTGGAAAGTGTTAAAACACAGATTAAAAAAAGAAGGAAATGAGTCGGTTACAAATTGTAACCAACTGAAATTAAAGTCTTCAGATGGTAAATACTATAACACTGATGTAGTTGATGTTGAGGGTATGTTTAGAATAATTCAATCTATTCCTAGTAAAAATGTTGAATCAATAAAAGGATGGTTAGCTAAATTAGGAAGTGAAAGAATCGATGAAGTATTTGACCCATCACTTGCAGCTCAAAGAGCTATAGATATATATCGAGCTAAAGGTTATGATGAAAAATGGATTGCTAAAAGATTAAAAGGAATTCAAGATAGAAAAGAATTAACTGATATTTGGCAAGAAAATGGTATAAATGAAGGTAAAGAATACGCTATACTAACTAATGAAATCTATAAAGAATGGTCTGGTATGACAGCAAAAGAATATAAACAATATAAAGGCCTTCGTAAAGAATCTTTAAGAGATAATATGGATAACATTGAAGTGATATTAACTGATTTATCAGAAGAGACCACAAAAAGACTTGCTGAAAAACATAAACCACAAGGTTTAGAACAAAATAAAGAGGTTGCAAGAATGGGTGGACATGCAGCAAAAGTGGCGAGAGAAGATATAGAAAGAAATTTAGGTGAGTCTGTAGTTAGTAAACAAAATAAATTAAATTATGAATATAAAGATGAAATAAAAATTGAAATGAAGTAGAGTTGGTTAGATTTATGAAGAGATTTTTATATTTAAACAATGATACTTTATCATCTTATATGTCTCAAATAGAAGGTAGGCTAATTAAAAATAAAATAGAAACAACAAAAATATATAAAATTAAAAAAGAAACAAATCTTTATGATAACTTCTAAAAAATAATTTTATAAATGCACAAATTATATAAGATAATTACCTATCGTAAATAACTTATCCACAGAAACTGTTGACAAGCAAAAGCGTCAATGGTTTTTTATTTGACATAATTTGCATCTTTCTATATAATATAGGCATCTAGAAAGGAAAAATACTATGAAATTAAACATTGACTACGTATCTGATTTACACTTAACTCACTACATAAGTAAAAAAGAAAGCATAACCAAAATAGATAAATTAGTTCAAGATAAAATAAGTATGCAAGTAAAAGGAGATATCCTTGTAGTAGCGGGAGATATCGATGAAGATATAAATAGAGTGAGTGAACTATTATATTCATGTTCAAAATATTATAAAAAAGTAATATTCGTCCTAGGTAATCATGAATACTATATACCAGTAATAAAATATATCTATACCGATCCTATGGCTAAAGAATATAACTATAATAGTATGAATAAAGTATATAGATTAAATGAAATATTTAAAGATAATAACGATATAATTATACTAGATAAAACAAATAATACCAAAGGACTATATACCTATAATACCTTCTTATTAGCGGGAGATACCCTTTGGTATAAACCAGTAACATTAGTAGATAAACTATATAACTATCCTATGCAGAATGATTCTAGATTTATCTTGTCAGAATTATCTAAGAAAGATAAAATACAAAAACTACATAACGATAGTATATCTTGGTATAATAACTTACCAAATAATATAGATTTAATAATAACACATATACCACCATTTAGAAATAAAAGTAATAGTAGGGGTAATAACTCTTGTTACTATACAAAAGTTAAAGAATATAAATCACCAGTATGGATATATGGTCATGATCATAAAGAAGAAGATATAATAATAAATAATACAAGATTAGTATCTAATCCATGGGGTATGATACTAAAGATTTTAAAATAAAAACATTAACATTAACTAAATAATAAACTAAGATATCAAGTCTTAGTTTTAATATACCTATATATTATCTTTATTATATCCACTATAAGCCTTACTATGTAAGTCTTATTAGTGTTTAATTAAGCTAAGTAAACTTATCTTAATTAAATGTATCCAAGATACTTATTATATATAAGCAGTAGATATATACTAATATTATTTTAGTATGGAGAAATAATTATATAAATAAGAGTAGAAAAATAATCGTATAGTCATATATAACAAAAAACTATGATATAATAATTTCAGGTGGTGAGATTATGTGTTTAATATGGAACTTAATAAAAGCATTTGCAGATACAGAAGATGATAATAAAAAAGATAATAATGATTTAGAAGATTGGCAAAAAGAATTAGTAAAAGAAAAGAAGTATGATACATTTAACTTTGAAGAAGAAGAACTAGAAGATGATGACTACTATTCAGAGGATGCTGATGAATAAGAAATTTGTCAAAATATATTGAATAAATAAAAATAATTTGATATACTTAAATTAGTTAAAGAAAGACGCTAGTACAGGTCTATTTAATAGATTTTTTGTGCTGGTGTTTTTTTGTGGTAGGGTGATATAGAATGAAGAAAAAAATAATAGTAATTTTAGTGTGCATTATACTATTGATGCCATTAAAGGTTAATGCAACGAGAGGTTGTTGTTCTCATCATGGTGGTGTTAGTGGTTGTAGTAGTTCTGGAAGATTGGCTTGCAATGATGGTACTTTAAGTCCTAGTTGTACATGTACGCCAACGGTTACTTATACTTATGGTTGTACAGATAAAAATGCAAGTAATTATAATTCTAGTGCCAATAGAGATGATGGAAGTTGTATCTATTATACATATGGATGTACAGATGAAATAGCAAAGAACTATAACTCATCAGCAAATAAAGATGACGGAACTTGTGAGTACTATGTACTAGGATGTAAAAATCCATCAGCAGACAACTATGATCCAAAGGCAGAGATTGACGATGGAAGTTGTATAATATCCACTAGTAAAAATATTGAAGATAATGATAGTGAAGATGAAAAGGATAATAATAGTTTAATAAACACAATCTTAGGTATAGGAGTAATATCAGGAGGAGTATACTTATATAAAAGAAAACATAAATAAAATTTTAAATATATTAAAAAAAATAAAACATTAGAAGCAGAAGAAGAAAGAGAATATACTTCTCACCATAATACTCATATATACTTCTTAATATATAATAAAATAAGTAAAATACCATTATTAGCGGTAGAAGTAGATGGATATAAATATCATAAAAAAGATAATAAACAAAAAGAAAGAGATATATTAAAGAATAATATACTATCTAAATATAATATATCATTGATTAGATTAACTACTAATGGTAGTAGAGAAGAAAATATTATAAGAAGTAAATTAGATGAGATAGTTAGCAATGAATAATTATTGACAAATCAACGCTATATAACAAAAAAACGTGGTATAGCAATTTTAACAATTTTTAAGTAATATATATGTGCGTAAAAAAAACATTAGGAAAAATATTAATTTCATTATTCTTATGTTATAATAGTATATAATTTTTTGGAGGTGTTTTAATGTTTAAATTTATTCAGTTGATAAGTGCATTGATTAGACAATTTTTATTACCCAATCCGTATATAAATTTATTTAAGGAAGAAGTGTATGCAAACTTGTTTAACATAATAATTGGTGGATACATTTTACACAAACTATCATTTTGGCTAACTAGAATGGGATACACAAAAGGAGTAGATGAGCCGGAAAAGGGCAGCATTGGTTATTTATTTAGTTATATAATCCTAACTTTTATAATAACACTTATTGGAAAAATATTTACTGACATAAAATTTGCAATTGGAATATTTTTGATTATATATATAATACTATGTGTTTTGGTAAATAAAATTTTTAACAGAAATAATTATTTATAAAAATTAAGTAAGAATAGCAAACAAGCAACGAAAAAAGTGCCATACTTGAGATAGAACTTTAAAGCTATAACACTGATTATAGTTTTTTATTTGGAGGTAAAAATGAGTAAAATAAATACTATACAACAAAAAATAAAATCTATAGATGGAGGACAATTTCAAAACTTATGTGATGATTATTTACAAAAGAAATATAATTTAAAAAAAATTATAAGATTAGGAACGTATAGTGGTAGCAGCAAAACAACCAAAGGAATTCCAGATACGTATGTTGATGAGAAAGATGGATATACACTAATAATGTATGGACATGATGAGACTAATCCATATTCGAAATTAGAAAAAGATATCAAAAAAATATATAACTACGCTAAAAATAATTTATCAGATAAAATAATCAAAAAAATAATATGTTGTCATTCAAGTAATAATATTTCAATTACACAAAATGAAAAATTAAAAACGATCTGCAATGGTGTAGAAATTGAATTAATTGGGATTGATGAATTATCGTATGATTTAAAAAATAATTATCCATTAATTGCTAAAGAACATTTGTTATTAGAATTAGATACAGGTCAGATATTATCACTCGATGATTTTATAATAAAATATGATAGTGATTCTTTGAATGCACCATTATCCATTAATTTTATTTTCAGAAATGAATTTGATGACATTTATAATTTGCTATCTGATAGTAATGTTTTAGTTGTAACAGGTAAACCAGGCGTTGGAAAAACAAAAGTGGCATTAGAAGTTTGCTCTAAGTTTTGCAAAAAAAATAAAGAATATGAGAGCCTATACATCAAATCAAATGGTTTAAATATATACGAGGACTTAAAAAATTATATAAATAAAGATAAAAATTATTTATTATATATTGATGATATAAATGAGTTAAGAGAATTAAACTTATTGGTTGATATAGTAAATCTGAATAAAGAAACATCAAAAATAAAAGTAATTGCCACAGTTAGAAATTATTTGTTGGAATCTATTGTAAATGAATTAAAAAGGATAGAAACACCGAAAATTTACACACTTGTAGAAATGAATGAAGAGTCCATAATAAGATTGTTAGAAGAAGAATTTTCAATAAAAAATAAAGACTATCAAAATAAAATATTACATATATCAAATAATAATCCGAGAATTGCTGTAATGGCAGCAAATGGAATCATATCCAAAAAGTTAAAGTCCTTAAACAATGTTCTTGATATATATGATGTATATTATAATGACATTTTAAAGGAAAAGAATATAAGTGAGTTGGATTTAAAAATATTATTTATATTAGGATTATTTTTAACAATAGATATAGATTCTGAAAAACAAATAAAAACTATAGCAGAATTATTTAATGAGAAAAAAGATATTGTTATAGCATGTTTAGAAAAAATGTATAAAAATGAAATAATAGATTTCTATGAAGAAAGAATATTTAAAATTAATGATCAAAATTTCAGAAATTATATTGTATATTATTATTTAATAGTAAAAAAGGGAATTAAAATTAGCAGTTTACTAGAATTACTATATTCAAATCATATAGAAAGATTATTAGAAACAATTAATATGCTGATGAATTTGTTTTATTCTGAAGAAACAGAAAAATATATTTATAATGAAATAAATAAAGTGTGGGAAAAAAATAAATATACAAATGATTTCAGCTTTATGATGCATTTTTATTCTGTCAACCAACTAAAATCCTTGGTAATTTTAAAAAAAGAAATTGATAATATAGAAAGTATAAACTACTTAATAAAAGATGAAGATATAACTGAAAAGAAAAATTATGTAAATATAGATGATAAAATTGTTAAGGTATTATGTGGATTTAAATATAGTGAACATAGTGACGAAGCAATCGATTTGTTACTTTCGTATTTTGAAAAAAGACCGGATTTAGTTATTAATTTCTATTTTGCTTTTACGTTGTGTTATGGAATTGATGAATATAGTTACGAAAATGGTTACAAACGAGAAATAAACTGTATAGAAAAAATAGCTGATTTTTATTATAAAACTTCAAATAAAAATAACTTTATTATATTATTCCTAAATATAGCAAGAAATTACCTAGATTATGAACATCATATTACAAGAAACTCAGTTAAGAAAAATTCAATAGAAATGCTAAGAGTGCCTATTATTTCTTCAGATGGATTGAATAATTTCAGAAAAAAGATATTTTATTTGTTATCAATCATTTATAATTCCCAGCATCAATATCAGAACAAAGTTTTAAACATAATAAAAACGAGCTGCTTGTATTCGAAAAATGAAGAAATCGTAGCGATATTTATATCTGATTTGCCAGTGTTGTGTGAATACTTCTTTAATAATTGGACTAATCCTAATATTTTACAATCAAAAATTTTAGAACGATTTGAAATAATGTGTGATTTAATAAGAATAGATAAACCACCATGTTTAATAGGATATAAAAAGAATACTAAATATGATATTGTGAGAATTATTGAATATGGAGCCATGAGAAACCTTAATTGGAAAGATGAAGAAAATGAAAGGAAAAATAAAGTATTAAAATTAATAGATGGATACCAAATAAAAGACTATGATAATTTATTTGATATCTTATCAGAAATTGAAATTAATAATGAGTTTTTTGATGATTGGAAAATAAAAAGTTCTATACAAGATATATTTGTACATTTAAAAGATTGTGATATTTTAATCAATGTATTTGAATCATATTACTTGCATAATGTTCCTTTTTCTATTATTCCAAAAGATATTATTTGTTTATTGCTTTCGAAATATAAAAAAACAAAAATTTATAAATTACTATCCAAAAACAATTCTGAAAAAGTGATACAATATATTAATGCTTATTTTCTGAATATACAACAATTAGATAAAGTGGATGCGAAACGCTTATTAAATTTTATTGAAACAGAATTAAGAAAAGATAATCCATTGATTTTGGGACTCGATGACATTTTAAAATTTGAAAAAGTATCCAAAGGAATAATTGAAAAGATAGTATCAAAAATACTAGCCAGATCACACGGAAATATAACAACTCATTTGTTTGATCCTATTTATGACTCGGATAGCGATGTATGTAATGAAATTATTAGGTGTTTTGATAATGTTAATGTATTAGAAGATGCTTATATACAATCTTCCTATGCTTTAACCGACATAAATGGATATTTTGGGTTAGCTCTATTGAAAAACAATAAAAATTTTGCTTTAAAACTAGTAACCCTTTTAGAAAATAGTCATTATCATTCATCTGAAGTAAAAAACATATTTAAAAACATATGGGAAATGGATAAATATAGTCTTTATATTAATTTAATAGTAGAAGAAGCATATAAAAAAAATATAATAAGGCATAATTTATTCGAAGTATTTTCAAAAAGTACAGAAGATAAAAAATTAATCAATAACAGGAAGGAAATTTGGATTGAAAAGTTTATCATAGAAAATAGTAAAGATATAGATAAAATTGTATTCATATTCGAAATTATAAATGAATGTTTTAAAAGCAAAAAGAAGTATTTTGTTTTAAAGTTTTTAGAGGTGAATACAAATGTAAATGATTTTAAAAAAATTCCGTTACATTCATACTTTTCTAGCTGGACAGGAAGTGAGCTCCCTCTTATTGACAATAAAATTAATTATTTAACAGATTTAAGTAAGTCCATCAATGGTATAGAGTACCTAGAACATAAAGCAATAATTGATGAAAATATAAAGCATTTAGAACGATATAAAGAAGACATCAAAATTAGGGAATATGTAGAGAATATGCATTATTAGCGATAGAAGTAGATGGATAGGATATAAATATCATAAAGAAAATAATAAACAAAAAAAAGAGATATATTAAAGAATAATATACTATCTAAATATAATATACCATTAATTAGATTAACTACTAATGGTAGTAGAGAAGAAAGTATTATAAGAAGTAAATTAGATAGGATAGTTAGTAATAAATAATTATATATATTTTATTATACTTATTGCATCTATTATATATAAGCTATAGATATATACTAATATTATTTTGATATGGAAAAATTTGTTCAAATTTATTATATCAAAGAATTGGTTTAAACCATGCACTTTTTTATTAAATAAAATTAGTGGATATTTTTGACACCCACTAAATATTATAGAACCATAAAGATGAAATTATTGGCTCAGTGTGAGCCTTTTTTAGTGCAATAAAAAAGAGATTAGCAATCACTAATACTCAATTATTTTGAAGTCCAAAGGATCCTCGTTAATTATTTCTAAAGAATATTTTAATTTGAGTAGTTTAATAACTTCAGCTTTCATTTTTTTATAATTCTTACATATAAGATTAAACGTATCAAAAGCAGAATTGAAATGCTGTTTAAAAGTTGCTTCCCACATAGCATTTCTATAAAATGAGCTAGCAATATAAAGTGCTATAACTTCAGGAATAACATATTCTTCCAAATAACTATCATAGTTTTCATAAAAAGGATCAATAACCTTTTCACGTTCTTCATCACTTATATCTTCATCAGTACATTTTCTTAACATAGACACCTCCACGTTATTTATCACCCTAAATGAGAAATATTACAAGTCTATAAGAAAAATAAATAAATAATGTCTACTTTTATAGGAAAAAATACGAATTAATGGTATAATTATATTACAAGTAAAAGTAGAAAGCAGGTGAGTATATGGAAAAGTCATTTATTAAATGGGCTGGTGGTAAAGAAAAAGAATTACCAATCATTTTATCTAATCTACCAAAAAAATATAATAGATACATAGAGCCATTTGTAGGTGGTGGATCTGTATACTTAAATATAAATTGTGAAGATTCAATAATTAATGATAAATCTGATGAATTAATAATGTTATATAATATGATAAAAAGTAATAACAAAGAATTTATTAAAAAGCTAAAAGAAATAAATTACAATTGGGTTTTACTTGAAAACATTGTAGCTGATAATTCAAAAGAACTATTAAATTTGTATAATCGATATGTTTTGTCAAAGAAAAAAAGTCCAAATAATAAAAAGATTAAAACTGATTATAGTGATAAAATTTACGAGTTTGTATTATCACATGCAGAAGAGTTTAATGGACTTATGACAGAACATTTTAATATTAGAATTGATAATTTTTTGTCAGAAATTAAGAAGAACATGATATCTAAAATTGAACGAATGAGTAAAATTGAAGATACTCGCGGAAAAATGACAGATGATAATATTCTGGAAAATATAGAGTGTGCACTAAAGAGTGCTTTCTATATGCATTTTAGATTTCTATATAACAGTAGAATTGAATTAGAAATAAGTAATGAATTCTATTGCGCAATATTTTACTTCATAAGAGAATATTGTTATGCTTCAATGTTTAGATATAATGCCAGTGGTAAATTTAATGTACCTTATGGTGGCATTAGTTATAATAGAAAAGATTTTGATAAAAAGATTAAAAATTTGAACTCAACTAAATTAAGAAAGTATATGGCACATACTACAATATATAACATGGACTTTGAAGATTTTTGCAATAGCATAAAAATTAAAGAAACCGATTTCATGTTTTTAGATCCCCCATACGATACTGAGTTTTCAACATATGCTGGTAATGAATTTGGAAAGAAAGATCAAATAAGATTAAGAGATTATTTAAAGCATACAAAAGCAAAATTTATGTTGATAATTAAAAATACAGATTTCATATATAATTTATATAATCAAGATGGTTTTTTTATAAAATCATTTGATAAGAAGTATTTAGTTAGTATTAAAAATAGAAATGAAAAAGATGTAGAACATCTAATAATTACTAACTATGAAATATAAGGGAGGCTTAAAATGAGTAGTTGGTGGTGGAGAACAAAACCAAGAAGTATTATAAAAACCGTTCAATGGTTCAAAGAATTCGGAAAACTTGATGGAAAGAATTGGAATTCATATGATGATAGTTTTACAAGCAGAATAAATGATAAAAAAGTTCACCCAGTAAGAAGAGAATACATTTATAATGCACACAGAGATGAGGACTCTTTTCTTGGTGGTTTAACATTTTCACAATATGTAAGTGGAAATCATGATGAAAAAGAAACAGAAAGTAATGGAAGAAATGATAAAACTACATATGAATTTTTTGGATTTGCTTATGTAGACAAAAACGGAATTATTCATGTTACTGATGTCGGAAAGTTAATTATAAATGATACATTTGATGATGAAGATTTTCTAAAGCAATTATTAAAACTATATTTTCCAAATCAAGTATCAAATAAATCCGATATGGATTATAATGATGGTGTATTTCCAATGGAATTACTACTTAAAGCGATTGATAAATATGAATATTTAAATAGAAGTGAAATATCATTTTTATTTGGTTGTTCAAGCAATTCAATGATTGATAATATGTTAGATGCCATCGGAAAATTTAGAAGTGAATATGAAAATTTATCAAATAAAAATGACATTAATTCTGTTAAAAAATTATGTGAGAAAATATTTGTAGATGCTTATGGAAACATAGATAATCAAATGGCTTCATATTATGATTATGCTGAAGCATTTTGTAGAAGCTTATCATACACAGGCTTATTTAAACTATCAGGAAGAAGTATAGCAACTAAAGTAAGATGTGCTGATTATTCAGTTACTAAAGTAAAATTGCTGTTGCAAAAATATAAATTTGAAACTCCTTCATTTGAAGACATAGATGATTATATGAATTGGTATGGTAATCCTGATGCAACTATATTACCTTGGGATAATGCAGAGTCTAGAAAAGAATTATTAAAAAACAAAATAGAATATTTGAAAAATATAGATCTAGCAGACAATATAGAGGATACTTATGGTATTTCTATAAGGAATAGTATAGATGATAAAGTTACAAAGATTATAAATCGAATAGCTAATTCGAATAGTGATGATGAGCTAAAAGTAATTGAAAAAGACGTTGTCAATTATATAACAGGATTAAATGAAAAAAAGTATATAGAAACATTAGCAACTACTGATAAATCTAGAAAAGAAATTTTGGAAAAATATGATGATATACTTGATAACGATGATATGAGTGCTTTATGGTTAGAGGTAAATACATGGAAATCGTTGTTAGCAATCGATGGTAATAAAGTTGTTAAAAGAAATTTCAATATAGAGGAAGATCTAACACCAAAAAGTTTTGCACCTGGTGTTGGGAACACTCCTGATATGGAATTGTATTTAAATGATTATATAATTCTTCCAGAGGTATCACTAATGTCTGGAGTTAGACAATGGGAACATGAGGCGTCAAGTGTAATAGATCATGTATTAAGTTTTATAGATGCATATAAAGAAAAGAAAGTTCTTGGATTATTTATTTCGACAAGTATAAATATAAGAACAAATTGGCAATTCTTTATTCTTAATAGAGAAAGTTGGGTAGGAAGCCCAGTGCCAGTTGTTCCATTAACAATAAAACAATATTGTCGCTTGATTGAAAATATCTATGATAAAAATATCAATATAATAGATTTTATTAAATTACTTTTTGAAATACATAATATTGCATTACAATCTGAAAATTTTAATGTATGGAATGAAAAAGCTAACAAAAAAATAACTGAATGGATTAATTGTTATTAGAAAAGGACTCACCATAAGGTGAGTTTTATTTTAAATTAAAGATTATAAAATAAGATCTAAATAAATAGATCTTGACAAATAAGATCTAAAATGTTATGTTATTGTACAAAGGGAGGGATATTATGAAAAAAATAATAGTCCAAAAAATAAAACAAAAGGATGTAGAATTTTATTCTATGGTTGCAGATCCAAGATTAGTTGCTAAAGTTAGAAGAAAATATATAGCTGGTGAAAAACAAGATGTTCAAAGACCTTGGATAGAAAAAAAAGTTGGTGAAATTAGTGAATATGTTGCCGGAAAAACAAAAGTTGAGGGTAAGAAATCATTAGGACTTATTCCGAATTCACCAATTATTAATGTTAAAGGTGGATTAAAAGTTCAATCCGAAGATATAACAGTTAATACTAATGGTGGAATAAAAAAAGATAAACAATACTACATTATGTTTCCTGAAACACCAGGAGAAGTTTCAAAACATGAAAATGAATTAGAAATAATTGATGGTCAGCATCGTATTATTGCATTTGATATCGATTATATTGATCCTACATTTAGTGATGATACTATATATGAAATGAATTTTAGTGTTTTTAACAATATTAGTGATAATCAAAGAAAAGAACTTTTTATGGTTACAAATGAAAAACAAGATAAAGTGGCCACTAATTTATTACGTTATATTAAAAAGTCATTAGGCTTACTTGTTGGTGATGATGAAATAACTTATGATCTATTAGATGCAATTAACCGCGAGAGTTCATCACCGCTTTATCAAAGAATTATGTTTGGTGCAGATAAGATAAAAAAAGGATATCAAGAAACACAAGTTTCAAAAATATTTAAATTATATGGAGTTAAGCGATTTTATGATAGTAAAGTAATTCCTGCTTATCCTGATCCAAAAGATACTATTAACAATTTTGTTACAATATTTAATAACTATTTGTCAGCATGGGAAGAATTATCAAATGTATCATTTCAACAACCGGGATCTGATACCATTACAAAAATAAGTGGGCTAAGATACTTAATGTATGTTTTCCCAGAAATCTGCGAAAATCTGATTAACAATAAGCAAAAATTATTAAAGGAAAATTTTAAGAAATTTTTAAGTAATTATCCTGTTGCGTTGGAATTAGAGAATATTAAGTGTGTTTTCTGCGATGACGTTGGTGAAGATACCGATGATGCTGTAGAAAGAGGATTAGCATTTAGAGGAGAGGGAGCAACAATTGCTCTTGCTAAAAAAGATATACAAGTAGTATTAGGGTATGTTAGCAACGAACAAATTGGTGGATTATTATAATGATAGAAACAAAAACTCTAGCGATTGATGATTTGTTAGAGAGAAATGGTATAACAAAAGAACACTTTATGACCGAAACATATAAGTGTATGTTAGTTAGTATTTTTGAAACAATTGCATTAGAAATGAATGATGCTGATATTAGAAAAGAAATAAAGCAAAGATATTTAAATAGTACTAATAAAATAATAACAACACAAAGAATAGTATATGAAAAAACACGATGTAAATTGAATAACGAGGAAAGTGAAATTATTTGTAAATATCTATATGCATTTTTTAAAAAAAATAGTGTCAGAAAGAATTATGATAATTCGATAAGATACAGATTACTTAATCAACAGAATGAAAAATGTAACATATGTAGTCAACATATTAATAACTCAACTGCTGAATTAGATCATATTATTCCCTGGAGCTTAGTAGGAGATGAATTAGGAATAAGTAATTTACAAATGCTATGTAGAGATTGCAATAGAAGAAAGAACAAAAATGCAGCATATAATCTAAAAATGTTTTTAGTTAATAGGTAGTTATTGAACTATGAATCGGACATTGGGAATATAACTCAATGTCTTTTTTAGCAAAGAATAGAATTTATAATATGTGGGAGGTGTTAATGATGTCATATTTAAAAAATTATTTTGAAAGTTCTAAAAAGAATAGAATTGCACTTGTAGGCGCAAATTCACAGGGAAAAACATATCAATTAGACCAATTATCTAAAATGTGTAATAGAAAAGTTATATTTGTAGAATCAGAAACTAAATCTGATGAAAATATGAAAAATAGTGCAGAAAAAACAACTTTGATAGAATGGATAACAGAACTAATTGGATTAGATGATGTCAATACAGTAATAGATAACATAATATCTAGAATTAAAATAGATAATTCTAATGAGAGAGTATCAGTTGAATTAAAAAACAGTGTTAAATCATATAAGGGTCTAATAGAATTTGCTATGAAATCGAATAATAATAGCAAAGAACTAGCTGGATCTGGAGAAAGAGTTTTAGGACAATTAATAATGATTGATAATATTTTATATGATAATAACAGTAAATATGAATATTTAATAGTTGATGAACCAGAAGCACATCTACATCCTTCGTTATATTATTTGATTGCTAAAACATTAAATAATATTTCACATAGGGGGATTAAAGTTGCAATAGCTACACATTCTGAAGAAATATTAAAATATTTCGTAGAGGATAGTAATGAAATTATTATGATGAAAGATTTGATTCCTATACCTTTGAAAAATACTGATTATTATTACAATTTAAAAGATAGTATTGCATGTTATGAAGATGATTCACTGATGATGAAGTCATATAAGAGGATTAAGGATAAGGATAAATTATATTTTAAAACAATTATGTTTGATGGGATTTATAAAGCTTTATTTTCAAACACAGTAATAATTGGCGAGGGAGTTATAGAAGAAGAATTATTTAATTTATATCTAAATAAATATTATGAAAATTACTATAATAAAAATGTATGTAGTATTATTTCATATGGCAAAGAAATGATCCCGTGGTATATTAGTATATTGAACGATATAGGAATAAATAATCTGTGTATCTATGATTGTGATAATGAGGACAGTTCAAAACATAAATTTCTAAATGAATATATAGAAACTAATGCTAACAAAAAAATAAAAATAACAGCTAATGGTAAAAATGATTTAGAACATTTCTTGGGTATTGAAATTAATGATGGCGATAAAGGAAAATATGATATATCTGAAATAAGATACCTATATTTAAATGATAATGAAAAATTGATGGGTTTATTAAAACAGATTAATGACTTGGTAAATGAATTGAATGAAAAATAGATTTTAGGTACCATTTAGGTACCAACAGACTAATAAATACCATTTTATTAAGGTAAAAGCAAAAATATAACGGCTCTAAAAGGCCGTTTTTAAAAGGAATTAATATATAGAATATTTGTTTGCTTGAGCCTCCCTGAAGAGAGCAGCTATTTACGAAATACTTAAAAGACTTACTTACATCCAAAAGATGTTCTAAGTCTTTTTTCTACCATACAAACTTGTAATATAAAACCAATTAAAACAATGATATGATATAATTATAGAAAGAAGAAAATACAATATATGAAAAAGATAATGATAATTGAAGATGATACCATAACATCTAAAGAATTATATAAACTACTAGTAAATACTGCTATGAAGCATTAATACTAAAAGACTTCTCAAATAACAAAGAAGAAATATTAAAAAGTAATATAGACCTAATTCTATTAGATATAAATATACCATATCAAAATCGTTAGCAGTTACTTAAAGAAATAAGGAAAGAATCAAATATTCCCGTAATAATGGTAACCTCAAGAGCAAATGAAACCGATGAAATATTATTCATCTCTTATGGAGCAGATGATCACATAACCAAGCCTTATAGCCCAACCATTCTATTACTAAGAATACAAAATATCTTTAAAAGATTAGATAATATTACCGAAGTACTAAAATATAAAGATTTAGAAGTATCAATATCACGAGGTAGCTTATCAGATAAAAATAAAGAATTAGAACTAACTAAAAACGAAATGCTAATCTTTCAGCACTTATTAAATAACCAAAACAGAATTGTATCAAGAGATGAACTAATGACCATCCTTTGAAATAATGAAGAATACATAAATGATAATGCTCTAACCGTAAATATAAGCAGATTAAGAAGTAAACTAGAAGGCTTTGGCTATCCAGATGCCATAGAAACAAGAAAAGGACAAGGATATATACTATTATGAAATTAACAAACTATCTAAAAGATAAAATAACCATAATCATTATTACTATCATATCAATAATTCTAATAACCCTATTAGATATAGCCTTCAAAGTACCAAAAGAACTAATAATAGTAACCATAGTATATTAGTAGTAGTCTATAGAGAATATTTCTTAGTAACATACTATCTTAGTAAAAATATAATAAAGAAGATAAATTAGAATTAACTAGTGAATTAGTCAACAAAAAGTAGACACTATAAAAAGATTTATTAGAACCCCAGTTCGGTTTTATACTGAATTGGG
>CAKOPG010000021.1 GCA_934098745.1 uncultured Bacilli bacterium | reverse complement strand
TTTTATATTTCTTAAAATATGTCTTAAAGCCTTATGATATAAGGTATTTACATACATACAAAAGGGTCCTTAAGTATAATACTTAGGGATATATAGTAAAGGAGTAGATAATGACTAAAAAGAGATACTATACTTTAGTTATATTAGGCATTCTTATTATATCAATCGTAGGAACATTGGCATGGCTTACATGGAAGAGTAAAGAAACAGCTTTGGTATTAACGGTAGGAGAGATAGATGGAACAAGAGTTACTTTAAAGCCTTATGTCATTGAAGATATATTAATACCAGAATTAACCTATGAAGGTAAGGAAGTAATTGAGGTTAATATTAAAAATAATGGTAATGAAGATAGTCAAGTAGTCTTATATTATAATATTAGTAAAATAGATAATGAATTAATAACAGATAGTTTTAAATATACAATTTTAAGAAGTACAGATAATGGTAATAGTTATGCAGAATATAAAGAAGGGAACTTTGTTAATGCAAATATATCTTCAGATTTTATAATACTTAAGGAAGATATTCTTAAAAATACAGAATATAATTATCAGATATATACATGGTTAGATGGCAGCAATGAAACTAGTTCTAGTATTCAAGGAAAGGCTTTTAAAGCTGAACTTAATGCCAGTATTTATAATAGTCAAGATATAATTGTAGATCTTCCTGATGGAATGATTCCGGTAACGATAGCTGATAATGGGGAGGTTACTACTATAGCAAAAGATGATGCTTCATGGTATGACTATAATGAAAAGAAGTGGGCGAATGCTGTACTGGTAACGGAAAGTTCAAGAAGTACATATTTAAATACAGATGGAGTAACAATACCGGAAGATAATATCTTGGCATATTATGTCTATATACCAAGATATAAATATAAGATATGGACTGTAGGTACTAGTGTTGAGGGACAGGAACAAGAGATAGATATCTTATTTGAAGATAGGAATAACAAAGTTAATGGTACTAAGGTAGGGGAGTATTTAACGCATCCGGCATTCACTTTTGGTGATACAGAATTAAATGGTATTTGGGTAGGTAAATTTGAAACAACGGGAGATGGTACTACTCCGACGATAAAACCTAATATGGCATCACTAACTAATCAAAATGTATCAACAGCTTTTATTACTAGTTTAAAATTTGCCGGCGGAGCTTTGGATAATGGGGTTACAACGTTCTCTGGAAGTGATACATATGGATTAACTACAAGTACGAATTCTCATATGGTGAAGAATAATGAATGGGGAGCGGTAGCCTATCTCTCTCATTCCAGATACGGTATAAATGATGAAGTAAGAATAAATAATTACTGGTATAGGTTTATAAACTATAAAACACTTACGGGGTGTGGAGCCAGTAGTGCTAATGCTAGTCAAGATGTAACATGTGGAATAACTTATGGGAAGTCTTCATTATATCCCCAAAGTACTACCGGTAATATATCAGGAATATTTGATATGTCGGGAGGAGCAGGTGAAAAAGTAATGGGGGTATTTGCTAATTCCGATGGTATTTTATTTAGTGGAAATTCCACTTCCTCTAATTCTGGTTTTAATGGCTTACTTGGAGCTGATGGTACCGCTAAAACCGATGGTATAGCGGTACCAGAAAGTAAATATTATGAAGTTTATAAAGCAAGTGGTGGTACAACAATAAGTCCATTAACGGCATGTAGTGGAGAATATTGTTATGGGCAAAGTTTATCTGAAACGAGTGGTTGGTATGGAGATTACGCGAATTTTGTTTCTGCCACGAACCCGTGGCTCGGTCGCGGTGGTAACTATGCCAATGGTGCCGGTGCCGGCGTCTTCGGATCCGGCAATGGTATCGGCGCTGGGTTCGTGCACAGTAGCTTTCGTGCGGTGGCGTGCTTAGCTTAAGCGTCAGCGACTTACTCTTAATTTACTATATCAATAAAGATATTAATATATAGATTAGTAATAGATATTACGTTAGTCCCTCTGGGATAATAAAATAAGTGTTACGATATAAGTAATGCTTTTTTATTTATAATTAAAAATACAAACAAATGTATTAATTTATCTTGACTTTAAAATATTAATATGATAAGATGAATTCATAAGAAGAATATTAAATGAATATTTGCTTATTTTAATATGTAAATAAAGTTGATTATCTAGTTTTAGAATGTTATAATTATTTTAGAAGGTGAGTTATGAAAATATTTAAAACGCTTAATTTTAGTCCGACAAATATAAATTTATACTACGAGGCTTTTACACATACGTCTTTTAGTAATGAAAATCCCTCTTTTCCTAGTTATGAAAGATTAGAGTTTTTAGGGGATGCTATACTTGAATTTATTGTTAGTGAGTATTTATATAAAGAAAGACATTTACCTGAAGGGGTAATGACGAAGATGAGAGCTTGTTATGTTTGTGAGGAAGCATTAGCAACGTATGCTAAAGATTTAAAGTTTATGGAAGATATAAAACTTGGGGGTTCTGAAGAAAGCGGACCTAATGATACGATACTAGCCGATGTTTTTGAGGCTTTCGTAGCAGCTACTTATTTAGATATGGGATTACCGTTTACTAAGGAAATGGTATTAAAGATAATTACTAAATACATAGAAAAAAATATTAATTTTTTGCATGATTATAAATCAGCTTTACAAGAACTTGTGCAGACTACTAAAAAGAGTGTTGTCTATGAATTGGTGAAAGAAATGGGACCGGCACATAATAGAACTTTTGAATGTGTTTGCAAAGTAGATGGTATTGTTTTAGGAAAGGGTACGGGTAGTAGTAAAAAGGCAGCGGAGCAAGAAGCGGCTAAGGCTGCTTTAGCTAAACAAGCAAAATAGGGGGTATTATGTTAAAAGTATGTAATGTAACAAAAAAATATGGAGATTTAGTAGCAGTAGATAATTTAAGTTTTGAAGTTAATGATGGAGAAATATTCGGATTACTTGGTTTAAATGGGGCAGGTAAGACAACTACTTTTCGAATGATTTTAGGATTACTTGACGATTATACGGGAAGTATAACAATCGATGGAGAAAAAATAAATTACAGTATTAGTGATAAAATAGGCTTTTTAACGGAAGAAAGAAGTCTGCTTACTAAACTTACAGTATTAGAGCAGATTACTTTTTATGGAGTATTAAAATCTATTCCTGAAAATAAGATAGAGGAAAAATTAGATTATTGGTTGGAAAGATTTGAAATTAAAGAATATAAGAATAAAAAAATTAAGGAATTATCTAAAGGTAATCAACAAAAGATTCAGTTTATATCTGCTATTATAAATGAACCAAAATTACTTATATTAGATGAACCTTTTTCAGGATTGGATCCAATTAATGTAGAACTTTTTAAAAAGGTTATAATGGAACTCAAGAAAAAAGGGACAAGTATAATTTTCTCATCACATCGAATGGAACATGTAGAGTTATTTTGTGATAGATTGGTTGTTTTAGTTAAAGGAAAGAGTGTACTATCGGGATATTTAAAGGATATTAAGAATGATTACAAGAAGAAAAATCTATTTGTAAAGGGAGATATTAAACCAGATGAAATAAAAAAATTACCTGGAGTAATTGATATTAATAAAGTAAAAGATGAGTATGTTATCAAAATAGAAGACGATAGTTATGTAAATAAATTATTTAAAGAAATATCTAAATATGAGAATATTACTAAATTTAGTGTGGAAGATCCTAGTTTGAATGAAATATTTATTAGTATTGTGGGTGATAGTTATGAAAAATAAATTATTCTTTTTAACTAGAATGAGTCTTAATAAAAAGATTAAGACTAAGTGGTTTTTGATAGCTAATGCTATTTTTGCTATTTTGATTATTGGACTTATTAATATAGATACGATTATTAAATCTTTTGGAGGAGATTTTAATGAGAGTCAAGAAATCTTGGTAATAGATGAAGTAAATGTTTTTGATGAATTTAAAGCAGGATATGAGTCTTATAGTAAGTATTTAGATGACTATGATGAGGTAGTTATTACTAAATATGAAGGTAGTTATGATGATGGTAAAAAGGCAGTAGATGATGATAAAAAGATCTTATTGATTATTTCTTCAGATAAGGATAATTATTTAAGAGCTAAGATAGTTAGTAAAGAGAGTATGGGGACTATTACAAAAACTTTAATTACGGGTTCTCTTAATTCACTTCGTAGTTCTTTAGTACTTAGCGATTATCAAATTACTTATGAGATGTATGAAAAGATTAATCAGCCTGTAGATATAGAAACAGAAGTTCTTAGTGATAATGATACGGATAATAACTTAATAATATCAACCGTCATGGAAGTAATTACTTTGCCTCTTTTTATGTTAATTATGTTTTTAGTACAAATGATTGGGGCTGAGGTAAATGAAGAAAAGACTACGAGAAGTATGGAAATAATTATTTCTAATGTTAGTCCTAAGGTTCACTTTTTATCAAAAGTAATATCTTCAAATTTATTTGTTATTATACAAGGTTTATTACTTATTGTTTTTGTTTTTATTGGGGTATTTATTAGATATATATTTAGTGATGGTGATTTAATTGGAAATTTAGGGCCAGAAGTTAATCAAGTAGTAAATAGTATTTCTCTAACAGGTATTGGAGATACTTTAGGGGTAATGATACCGATACTTCTTATTATGATGGCATTAACTTTTATCGCTTATTCATTATTGGCGGGAGTTCTTGCTAGTATGACTACTAATTTAGAAGATTTTCAGCAATTACAAACGCCGATTGTGGTTGTTAGTTTAGCAGGATTTTATCTATCAATGATGGCTGGTGTATTTAAAGGAAGTCTATTTATTAAGATAATGAGTTATATACCTTTTATATCTTCATTATTAGCTCCAACTTTGTATGTTCTTGGAGAGATCGGTATAGTTGATTTAGGTATTAGTATAACTTTACTTATATTAGTTATATATTTACTTATTAAATACGGTTTAAGAGTGTATAAGGTAGGAATACTTAATTATTCACAAACTGGTTTATGGAAAAAAATATTTAGGGCTATTAAGGAAAAATAATAATATGAAAAGTTATAATTTGTTTTTAAAGACAAGTAGTCAATGTGTTGAGATTCCCTTTAAAGATATCATTAGTTTAGATAAATTTACTTCTTACTATAGTGATGCGAATGAGTTAGCTGAGTTTTTAATTAGATGTTTAAGACTTAATGTTAAAGTGGATTATCAAACAGAAATAGCTGTTTTAGTAAAAAATTCTCCAAAAAATAATGGTAGATATTTACCAATATTATACAATGCTGACAAAGTATCTATGGAAGAATTGCAAGAAGAATTTTTGAATTATCTTTTGGAAGATTTGAGTAGAATTAAAAGGTGTGGAATAGGGAAGTTAAATAATTATGCTATCATAGATTATGTTAATGAAGGCAAAGCTATTTCATATTCTTCGCTTAAATTTGCGGTTGCTAGTTATCTTAAACTAGGATATTTAGAAAGACGAGAAATATATTTTTTAGTAAATAAAAAGAAAACTAGAGAAAACAAGGTAATGATTAGTGATAAAGAATATGAAAGCAAGGACTTTTTAGACGATTTAGCACAGATGTATCAGATGTATCCAGAAATGCAAGAAGAATTATTAGAAGAAATTGGAATGTATGAAGGAGGTAATTTGGTTATGGAAAAACTGATGAAGAAAGATGATTTAGAAGTTTTAAGGCTTGAGAAATGTGTGGGAATGGATATTAGAAGTATAGTGAATAATTTAGTAGTTTATACTAGAGGAAATAGTAATGGAAGAAATAGATAAATTTTTAAATTATTTAAAAGTTATTAAGAAACATGAAGAGAATACGATTGATAATTACAAAGTAGATTTGTTAGAATTTTATGAATTTGTAAATGGTAATATTAGGGGAATAGACAAAGAAATAGTTAATAATTATTTAGGACAAATGTATGAAAAAAAATATCATAAAAGTAGTATATCTAGAAAACTTAGTAGTTTGAGGAGTTTTTATAGTTATTTAGTTAAAGAAAGTATAGTTAGTGAAAATTATTTTAAATTAATTAAAAATCCAAAAAAGGAACGAAGTCTTCCTAAATACGTTAAAGAAAATGATATTGATGAAATGTTCTCAATACCTGATACGCGGAATCCTTATGGCAAGAGAAATTTACTTATTATTCGAATGCTTTATGCTACCGGTATTAGAGTTAGTGAACTCGTTAATATTAAGGTTAAAGATATTAATTTAGATGAAAGAACAATAAGAATTCTTGGAAAAGGTAGCAAAGAAAGAATAGTTGTTTTTGGAAATAATACCAAAAAATGTCTTATAGACTATTTGAATAATGGAAGATATAAACTTGATATTAGTAATCAAGAATATTTATTTTTAAATAAAGATGGCAAGAAGATAAGTACCAGATATATAAGAAAAATGTTAGATGATGTTATCATTAAAGCAAGTATAAAAGTACATGTTAGTCCTCATATGTTAAGGCATACATTTGCGACGAATCTTTTAAATAATGGGGCTGATTTGGTTAGTGTTAAAGATTTACTTGGTCATTCATCGCTTAATACGACGAGTATTTATACACATGTAACTGATGAAAAGATTAGGGAAGTTTATAATATGGCTCATCCGAGAGCAAAGTAAAGGAAGTAAGAATTATGGCTAAATTATATTTTAGATATGGCGCTATGGGTTGTGGCAAAACAAGAGATTTAATGAAGGTTTGGTATAACTATAAAGAAAAAGGAAAACATGCAATTATAGTTAAACCGGGAGAGGACACGAAAGGTGACAGTAAGGTTGTATCAAGAGATAATACAGAACTTAATACTAATTATATAATTAGAAAGAAAGATAATTTATACAATATCATTTGTAAACATATTATTAAATATAATCTTGATTGTCTTTTGGTAGATGAAGCACAGTTTCTTCAGAGACATCATATAGAAGAGCTTACAGATGTTGTGGATGTATTAAATATTCCAGTTATTTGTTATGGGCTTAGAGCTGATTTTCAAGATAAGTTATTTCCAGGAAGTGAAGCTTTGTTTATTTATGCCGATGTTATTGAAGAGATGAAAACTATATGTGAATGTGGTGAAGGAGCTACAAGAAATGTTCGATTTGTTGGTGGTGTTCCTTCATTTAAAGGAAGCCAAGTAGCAATAGATGGTTTTGATGATACGACATATGTATCAATGTGTAGAGTATGTCGAAAGAAGTTAGTGGAAAAAATGAATCGTGAGAAAATGCATGAAGAAAAAAAGTTAGATAAGAAAAAAGAAATTAAATAATTGGGAATAATTAATTTTAATGATAATATAAATTGGTAGATGGTTTATTTATTTTTTACCAAAGTAGAACAAGAATATTAGACTTTTCATATATTAGTGGAAGGTCTTTTTTTTAATTTTAAATAAAAAGATATCTTTTATTTTTTTAAGGAGTATATATTTATTTAAATATAAGAATTAATGGTAAATTTTATGTAAAATTAGGATTAATAATATTGATATGTAGTAAGAAATTTGATATGATTATTAGTGCATAGGAAAGGAATGATATAAAATATGAAATACGTTTATGCGTTTAAAGAAGGAAATGCGAGCATGAAGAATTTACTTGGTGGTAAAGGGGCTAACTTAGCAGAAATGACTGTTTTAGGATTACCAATACCTCAAGGATTTACTGTAACAACAGAAGCTTGTACAGAATATTACAACCAAGGAAAGAAGATTTCTAAAGAAATAGAAAAACAAATATTTGATGCTTTAGCAGAACTTGAGAAAGTACAAGGAAAAAAATTTGGGGATGTTGATGATCCACTACTAGTATCTGTAAGAAGTGGTGCAAGAGCAAGTATGCCTGGTATGATGGATACGATACTTAACTTGGGACTTAATGATGATTCAGTATTAGGATTTGCTAAAAAGACAGGTAATCCTAGATTTGCATATGATTCTTATAGAAGATTTATTCAAATGTATTCAGATGTAGTTATGGAAGTTAATAAGTCTTTCTTTGAAAAAATTATTGATGAAGTTAAAGAAGAAAAAGGTATTAAATTCGATACAGAACTTACAGTTGATGATTTAAAAGAATTGGTAAAAAGATTTAAAAAAGTATATAGTGATCATATGAATGGCGAAGAATTCCCACAAGATGCTAATGAACAATTAATGGGTGCGGTTAAAGCAGTATTTAGATCATGGGATAATCCAAGAGCAATCGTATATCGTAGAATGAATGATATTCCAGGAGACTGGGGAACAGCTGTTAATGTTCAAGCTATGGTTTTTGGTAATATGGGAGATACTTCTGGTACTGGAGTTGCTTTCACACGTAATCCATCAACTGGAGAAAAAGGTATTTATGGTGAATACTTAATTAATGCTCAAGGTGAAGATGTTGTTGCTGGTGTTAGAACGCCACAACCTATTACAAAACTTGCGGAAGATTTACCAGAATGTTATAAGGAATTTATAGAAATTGCTACGAAACTTGAAAATCATTATAAAGATATGCAAGATATGGAATTTACTATTCAAGAAGGTAAATTATATTTCTTACAAACTAGAAACGGTAAAAGAACAGCGAGAGCAGCTATTAATATTGCCTGTGATTTAGTAGATGAAGGAATGATTACTCCAGAAGAGGCTATTGAAAGAATAGATGCGAAGAGTTTAGATCAATTACTTCACCCAATGTTTGATGCACAAGCATTAAAAGAAGGACAAGTAGTGGGTTCAGCATTACCAGCTTCACCAGGAGCAGCTGCAGGACGTGTATATTTTACAGCTGAAGAGGCTAAGAAGCATGGTAAAGGTGGACTTGGTGAAAGAGTTATTCTTGTTAGACTGGAGACTACTCCTGAAGATATTGAAGGTATGGTAGCTAGCCAAGGAGTTTTAACTGTTCGTGGGGGAATGACAAGCCATGCAGCAGTAGTAGCTCGTGGTATGGGAACTTGCTGTGTATCAGGATGTGGAGAAATTGTTATTGATGAAGCTAATAAGCAATTTACTTTAGGTGGTGAAACATTTAAAGAGGGCGATTATATATCATTAGATGGTTCAACTGGTAAAATTTACAAAGGCGATATTAAGACAGTGGATGCTACAGTATCAGGAAACTTTGGTAGAATAATGGCTTGGGCTGACCAATTTAGAAAATTACAAATTAGAACTAATGCGGATAATCCAAGAGATACGAAAAAAGCTATTGAACTTGGAGCAGAGGGTATTGGTCTTTGTAGAACAGAGCATATGTTCTTTGAAGCAGATAGAATACCTAAGATTAGAAAGATGATCCTATCAGAAACAGTAGAGGCTCGTGAAAGTGCTTTAGCAGAATTAATTCCTTTCCAAAAAGGCGATTTTAAAGCTATGTATAAAGAATTAAAGAATCTTCCTATGACTGTTAGATATTTAGATCCACCACTACATGAATTCTTGCCAACGGAAGAAAAAGATATTAAAGAATTGGCTAAAGAACTTGGAGTTACGTTAGAACATCTTAAAAATAAAATTGCTGAATTACATGAATTTAATCCAATGATGGGTCATAGAGGATGTCGTTTAGCCGTTACATATCCAGAAATAGCTAAAATGCAAACAAGAGCTTTAATGGAAGCAGCTATTGAAGTAAAAGAAGAAGAGGGATATGATATTGTTCCTGAAATAATGATTCCACTAGTTGGAGAGAAGAAAGAATTAAAGTTTGTTAAAGATATAGTAATTGAAGTAGCAGAACAAGTTAAGAAAGAAAAAGGATCTGATATTAATTATCATATTGGTACAATGATCGAAATTCCTAGAGCAGCACTTCTTGCTGATGAAATTGCTACGGAAGCTGAATTTTTCTCATTTGGAACAAATGATTTAACACAAATGACATTTGGTTTTTCTAGAGATGATGCTGGTAAATTCTTAGATTCTTATTATCAAAATAAAATTTATGAATCTGATCCATTTGCTAAATTAGATCAAAATGGTGTTGGAAAACTTGTTAAGATGGCTGTAGAACTTGGAAAACAAACTAGACCAGATCTTCATTTAGGAATATGTGGAGAACATGGTGGAGAACCTAGTTCAATAGAGTTTTGTCATAATGTAGGACTTGACTATGTATCTTGTTCACCTTATAGAGTACCTATTGCAAGACTTGCAGCTGCACAAGCCGCAATCAAATCTGAGGGGCAAAAATAATAAATTAAAATAACACATTTATAATAGTTACTGGTTTTGTAAGAAATTTAGTAAATATTCTAAATAGTAAATAATTGTATATTTTATTGAAAATAATATAAAAATTAGACTAAGATTAAACATTTAGTTGTAAATCTTAGTCTTTTTTTGTTGCAATAGAAAAGAAGTGATAAACAATAAATAAATTTATATCACTTGAAATTATTGATTTTTAAAAATTTAGTATATTATTAATTTTAGGCAAAAATAGTTGCCATAAGGTTTGGACGCCATTTTTTTATAGTGAAAAATGTAAAACGAAAGGAGCGATAAAATATGCTTTACTTTACAAAAAAGAATTATTAAAAAATGTGTCCTAGAGGACAAGATTAAAATTTATAAGAGAGAAGAAAGAGAGAATTATGAAATAACAGATCAAAAGTACATTGAATGAGAATTAAATTTTAAGTTAGAAAATCCATTAAAGTAGTTAAAAACTATTTTAATAGGAAAAAATATCAAATTATATGATATAATTTGATTAGGAGGAAATATGGAAAAAAAGGATATTAGATTAATGATAGGGAATGTCAAATTTAGTTGTAGAGCAGTAGCAGTTATAGTTAAAAATAATAAAATATTATTTCAGAAGCGAAGAAATGATTCGTATTGGGCTTTACCTGGAGGGGCAATTGCTACTTTAGAGTCTGGCGAAGAAGTAGTATTAAGAGAACTTGAAGAAGAAACGGGAGAAAAAAATGCTCGTGTTGAGAGGCCACTTTGGTTTACGGAGTATTTTTTTAACTTTGATAGTAAAATTCAACATCAATATATTTTGGGCTATTTAGTAAATATACCAGATGATTCAAAATTACTATGTGATTTAGAATTTGATGGAATCGAGATAGGGAAAGATATAATATATAAATGGATTGATAAAAAAGATATAAATAAATCTTCAATTAAACCGGATTTTTTAAAAGCAAAGTTAACAAATATTAAAAAAACATATGAACATATTATTGAAAATGATTTATAAATTAGAATAAAAGATTGAAATTAATACTTTTATGGTAAATTTCAATCTTTTTAAATTTTATTTATAGAATATAGGTATTCGTTATGGATAAGTTTACTTGGAATAATTGACTTTTTAGGATTCATATGATATTATAGTAGGACAGCGAAAAAGGAGGATATTTATGAATAGTAAATATAGTAAATTTTTTACTAATCCGGGGGCTTTTGTTACGGGATGTCAATTACAAAGCGAAGGGCTTGCTATAAGTCATCCAAAAAGTATAACTGTTTTTCCGGATAAGGAATTGGGATATAAAATTGCTGCTACTAAGTTAGAAGAACAAGCAATGGAACTAGTAAATAATAAAAATCTTGTTATTGGTTATAGTGTTGATAATACAAAAGTAAGCAAAATGGGAATTGTTACAGGGGCGACTTTGTTAGTAGGTTCTGTAGTATCTTCGATTATAGCTCCAGAAATTGAACCGGTTCAAATAATTACCGGTGGATCTATCGTAGCAAGTAGTATTATAACTCTTGCAACAACGGTTATATATAGTTTGAAAGCTAATAAAATTAAAAGGAAAAATGAACAAATAGCAACGGTTCTTACGGAAGAACTTGGGGTTTATGAAATTTATGGTAATCCAGAAATACGTAAGTTAGTAAGTAAGGAAATAATGAAGGATAATAATGATAATATTACTCGTGAATTAACTGAAGCGACGATTGCTTTAATTAATGAGCGAAAAAATGAATTAGAACAAGGTAATGTAGAGGAATTTTGTGATATCTTTTTTATAGATAGATTAGTGGAAAATCCGGAAGATGCTTATAAAATACTTGATGCTATTAATAGATTGCATGATTTAAATAGTATAGTGACATTTGATTATTCAAAATATCCTGATAGTCATAGTATTTCTTGTAAAGGAGAAAGTTTAGAATCACAAGCTATTTCTAACAATAAAGTTTTAAAAAGGGTAAGAACAAGAAATAATTAATTATGGAGGTGAGAAAATGAATAATAATTATGTTATTGAATATCTTTGTGAAAATGAATATCATAAAAGATGTCGTGCTATTAAGAAATATAATATGTTAGCATATAAAAAATTATTATTTGAATTTTTGCCTGCCTTAAAAGATGGTAATTTTTTAGGAGTTGTTACGGCTCATGATGAGGTAAATAGTATTACTAAGTATGATTTAAAATTACCAGCAGATACGACTTTTAATAAAGTACATGGTGATATTGTTTTGCATTATTCGGTATATGATAAACAAAAAGTTGTCATGTTAGAAAATCTGACGCCTGATGATATTTTAACTGAGGGACATCAAGAAGAATTACATACTTATAAGGGAGTTATGGTATCAAAGACACATGCTAGTAAAGATATATTTAAAATTAATCTTATAAATTTAATGGATAAATAAAAAAGGAGTTTAACTTGAAATGAACTTAAAATACAATTGGGATAATGACTTGCGAGTAAAATTATTTTTACAGAAAATATATTATAATTCTTTGGATAAATTAGAAGAAACATATTATCAAGCTAGTTATGCAAATGAATTTGTTACAGCTATTGAAGATTTTCTTTGTTGTGTAAAAATATTTTCATATGATTTTGATAGAATTCTTGATTTACTATCACCACTTGAATATATTAGTTTTATGATGCCTCTAAGTATTGATAATGGTAGTTTAGTAAAATTAAATTATCATTACATGCCACCAGTAATTAATTTTGGTACATATATTCTTCTTAATCCACAAATGGATACTGATACCCGTTTAACTGATGTTGAAAGAAGAAGAATGTATATTTTTCATGGACTTGCTAATAGTCTTTTAAATTTTCAAAACGATGTTACTTTAAAATTTAGTGAGATGTATGACGATTTGATTCCTAAAGAAAATCAATGTACGTCTAGAGTGGTATATGATGGCTTTTTCTTATTGGAAGAGACACTTGCTCAAGAAATAGCTGAAAGGTTTAATTATTTTATTAGTGGTAAAAATCGTCCTGGGATAACTTTGGGTGGAGATGTTCTAGATAAGAAGATTATTGCTTCAGGAAAAATAAGTAGTAATCTCGAATATTTTCGTACTTTTCAGGAATTGTTAATTCGCTTTGGATTGACTGTTCCTTCAGTAGGAGATAAACTTGAATATTCAAGAGAAAAAATTATATATGATTTAGTTAAAAAATCTTTAAATAATAACTTTGCTATAGAAGCAATAGCATATTATGTTGATAGTCATAATGAAGCTACTTTATATCAGATATTGTATGTAATGGGACTTCTTTTAAATGAAAAGAATCGTCTTCATAATATGCCGATGATCAACATGATATCATTAAGTGAAAAAGAAAGTAATACTTTGTATGATGATTTAATAAAGCTATTAAATAGACATGTATCTTTAGATGATCAGACTTGTGATAATATAACTGATTTTAGTGATATACCTTTGAATATTTTTGCTAAAAAGAAAATATTATCACTAATTAGAACAAAAAAAATAGTTTTTGACTCTAGTTTTAACTAGAGTTTTATATTATAATATAAGTATGAAAAGAGAATTAAGAAAAAAGTATTTAGAAATAAGAAGAAATATAATTGATAAAAAAGATAAGGATTTTATGATATATTCTAAAGTAGTAAATAATAAGATGGTTATAAATAGTAGGGATATACTTATATATGTTTCAAAAAAAGATGAAGTTGATACGATTAAATTAATTGAATATTTTTTAGGTAATAAAAGAGTAGCTGTTCCTAAAATAGTAAATAAAGAAATAGTTTTTTATTATATTAATAAGATGGATGATTTGAAAATAGGATATTTTGATATTTTGGAACCGATTACTGATGAACCTGTTATTGATTTTTCTAAAGCAGTATCAATTACTCCCGGTATATGTTTTTCAAAAGATTTATTTCGTCTTGGTTATGGCGGTGGATTTTATGATAAGTTTTTAGATGAGCATAATATATATTCAATCGGTTTATGTTATAAGGAATGCTTTTTAGATCATATTCCGGTTGAGGAATATGATAAACCCGTCAATGAGGTAATTACTAATTAAAGATTGCTATATTATCAAAATGTGGTATAATGTTATTGGTATGTCCTTGTAACTCAGTAGGATAGAGTATCCGCCTCCTAAGCGGAAAGTCGGCAGTTCAAATCTGCCCAAGGACGCCATTTTTGACTAAATTAACCTTATAAATAAAAAATTTATAGGTTTTTTTTTATAAAAAAATACTAGGAGAAATTCCTAGTATTATTCATCATCATTTTCTTTTTGTTTATCATATATTTTTTTACCAGCATATCCGACGCCACCTAAGGCACCAGCTCCAAGAATTATTCCTAAAGGATTCATACCATTGCTATTTTTAGTAGTTGTGGTTGTATTTTTTAACTGATTGTTACTATTATTGGTAGTTTCATTTTGGGCTGTACTTTTATCTTTGGCATTATCTTCTTTAGAAATTGGAATGTAACCTTCAGTTGGTTCATTAACAATATTATCTTCTTCGTTAGGTGTATCTTGTGATGTTTCGTTGGTTAAATTATTTTGAGAGTTATTCCAAGTTTCTTGTGAAGATGTATTGGTATTTGGGGTATCTTGTTGTTCTTCTTCTTTTTCTTTCTCTTCTTCAACAGGTTCTTCTTCGAGAGGCTCTTGATTAATTGTTTCATCTGGAGTAGCAATAATATTACCTCCTCCAGGGTAAGAACCACCAGTATTAAGAGCTTGATTGGCAGTTTGTTGTAAATTTTCATTGGTGTCTTCAATAATATTTCCTGCTATTAAAAAATTTTTCTCTTCTTTAGTAATTTTTTCGAGTAATGAAGTTGTGATAGAGAAATATTTTGCTATAAGTTCATCTTCAGCTGGTAATGTAGAAACGGTACTTTGATAATCATTATTACTAATTCCTTTTAAGAAAGTTGTATTATTAATTATTTGTAATAAAGTACTGATATTATTTATTAGAAATTCATTGTCTGAAGATAAATAACTATTTTTAAGTCTATCAATTAAGTCTTGGGTATTTTTCTTTAAACACTCAAAACTAGGTGTTAGCTTACTGAAATCATTACTGGCAATATTTGAATTATTTCCAATTAACTTTTTGACTTCTTCATAAGATATTTCGATTTCATTACCATTTTTATCATATGTAAAATATCTTCTTTGGAATTCTGTGCCATCATCGTTTTTATTTGTTAAATCTCCAGTACCATTTAAAAAGTCTATTAGATTGTTACCATATGGTTCATTACATTTATAATTATGACCTTTAGTTTGTTCAGCACCATAATCTGTAAAAATGACAGTGCCGCCCATTTTAGCATATCTAATAGCTGCTTGTTTACCAATAGCAGCATCGCAATCTGAATTTATATATAATGTAATGTTACTGTTGGCCATACTTTGTAGTTGCTGATCTTCAATTCTTTGTGTTTGCGTTGAGTCTAAATAAGCACAACCAGTAATTTTAGATGAATATTTTCCTGTGCTTCCTTCACATGCGGTAAAAAGTGATTGTAGACCACCGGTACTTACACCTGATACAGTAACGTTTTGATTATCACCGCCATATATTTTGGCAACATTGTCTAGAATTTCCATATTTTTGGGACTATAAGTACTTTGTACGCTACCATCTATGTAATTTCCAGAAATAGGAAAGACAACAATTGAATCACAGCCATTTTTTAAAAGATTATCTTTTACCGTCGATAAACTATTTCCATCTTGGCCTGGTAAATAAACATGCATTTTTGTAGAACTATCTACATTGTTAGGAATATAAAGTTTATATCTTTTTCCTGTCGTATTATTTGGATCGTTTGCTTCAACAATTATAAAACGTCCATTAATTCCTTGTTCCATATTACACCTCTTTATTTTATTTATAAGATAATTATATCATAAATTGTTGAAAATTACATATAAATTTATCCTCTTTACATAATAATAATTTTTGATATAATTAAATAGGAGATGATAATATGGAGACATTTATAAGTTCAGAGAGAAAAGCTGATTTAGCAATGGAAGCTTGTAAGGTAGCTATTTTGAGTAAGAGGGATGTAATAGATGTATATAATGAGATGTTAAAGGATTATGAGAAATTATTACATCATATTGAAGAAAGTGATACCTTTACTAATTTAGGTAATAAGTAAAAGAAGGCTAATTTAAGTGAACTAGTCAACAAAAAGTAGACAATTAAATAGAATTTATTTGAACCCTAGTTGAGTTCTATACTCAACTGGGGT
>CAKOPG010000020.1 GCA_934098745.1 uncultured Bacilli bacterium | reverse complement strand
CCCGTAGCCGGAACAGTAAACGTGTGTTCTTGTACCGCTGTATAATTATTTGTTCCAAATACATGAAGATATTCTAATCCACCAGATTTTAAATATACCACATTTCCTATATTATCAGTTAGTTTTATACATCCATAATACGTTGTTCCATCGGTATAACTACCATTATATACCTTAGATAAACTTGTTGATTCTTCATAAGTAGCAGCTTCACAGGTACCTGTACTTATTAATGCATAACCATATATACCCGTTAAGCCAGCTCCTTCATCACCTTGATTAGTTAAAGATAACGTATATACCCCATCATTTAGAGCTAAATTAGCTACCCCATATGGTAATATATTATCTATCCATTTCGCATATAAAGTTATATTTTCTGTTTCTGTAACTGATATTCTGGTTATTTCATCACCACTTCCATCAGATGATAAGTAATACCCCAAAAAAGTATAACCTGCTCTGGTAGGTCTATCTAATACCGTTACTTCTCCGACACTATAAATAAATGGATAATCAATTTCATGGACGCCACTAAATTCTGTATCGCCCACATCTTTATAGGTAATACTTCTGATATTTAAATTAATATTATTACTGATATAACTAATATTACCCGCTTTATCTGTAAGTTTTACACATACCGTATAATTTCCTTCTTCATAAGCTGTTAAAGAATAACTATTATTGGTAGAATTTGCGTATCCCGTTGTTGGACAAGTATCATTGTCTTTTTGAATCAAGTAACCATATTCCTTAATACCACTGTCATTATCTACGGCATCTACATTTATATTAATATAGCCTGATCTAAAAGATAAAGACATTGTTCCGGTAGGTGAAGTATTATCTATATAAAATGGCTTAGATACTTCTTTGGTACAATTACCATCTATATCACAAACCGAAGCTATTAAATAATATATTCCGGTAGCATTTTCTAATTTTACTTCCTCTCCACGTACAAATAAGGTATTTGGAGTATCGTCAGCATTAGTTGAATATATATATTTTGAACTATTTAAATCTAATTCAACATTTCCTCTAGAAACATTGATTACTGTATTAATTGTTCCGTTTTCATAACTATCAGTACCGTTTGGTACAAAATTAATCACCGGTTCGGTAAGTTCTTCCCAATGAGCATATATTGTTTGGTCTTCCGTAACCGTTACTTCATCATCTTCAGTTACTTTATTACCACCAGACGACTGCGTATACCAACCAACAAACTTATAACCGTTCTTTACCGGCGTACATAATTCTCCATATTTAGAACCATTAACAATAGATTTTGCCTTACAACCACTGCCACCATTATTATTATACGTTAATATTAAAGAAGTAATATCATTTACAATATTATAAGTAATTTTGGCAGCTCCATTGCCACTTTTAGCATAATTTGCTGTCGGTGTACTAGATACATTGGTTGTCGTATAGGTCTTTGTGTTTTCATCATTCGATGTTGCACAATTATAACAATACATATATTTATTGGTTAATGAATTATTTCCAATATATCCAGAACCACCGCCTCCGCCGGAATGACTTCGTGAAGAACCGCCTCCGCCATAGAAACCGCCTCCTCCGCCGTTTCCACCGGCTGATGTAAAATAATTACCTCCTAGTCCGAATCCAGCATAACTAGTCCCTTCGGCATTATCCTTTCCGCCTTGTATTTGACTACCTCCAGTAGCAAAATAACTTGGGTATGCTGTGGCATAACCGCCATCTACTCCTATATAGCCACCGCCGGAACCTTTCAGTACTGATTCAGCTGCTGAACCGCCACCACCACCAGCAACGATTAAAATATTATCTCTGTTTGAAGATAGACTTGATAAAATTCCACTAGACGTGGCAATATGAGTTGCTCCGCCACCACCACTTCCGCCTTGAGTACCAGTTCCACCATTTCCGCCACCATTGTATCCGCCATAACTTATGTTATCACCACTTGCAAGAGGAGAACCAGCACCTCCAACATTTACATATAATGTATTACCTTTGGTTAAAGAAACCATACCAGTTGCATAGCCACCATAATTGTTACCGCTTCCAGCTATTCCTCCTTGGGCGCCCCATACTTCTAATGTATAATTTCCTGTTGTTGGGGCAATAAACGTATGTTCTCCAGATGTCGTATAATAGTTTTCTATATTAACATGTTTATATGTTATTTCTATAGATTTTAAATATCCTACATTATTATTTTTATCAGTTAACTTAATACAACCATAATACGTTGTACCTTCAATTAAATTACCACTATACACCTTTGAAGTAACCGTAGTATTTTCATAAGTTGCTGTCTCACACGTTCCTGTACTTATCAAAGCAAAACCAAAGGTACCTGCTAACCCCGAGCCATCATCCCCATAATTAGATAATGTTAAAGTAAATATTTCATCATTTAATGATAAACTAGCTACCCCATATGGTGGATCATCGACCCACTTGGCATATAATGTAATATTATCAGTTTGATCATCTGATATTTTAGCTACCCTATCACCACTACCATCTGATTCTAGATAATATCCATTAAAGGTATATCCCTTTTTACTAGGTAAATCTAGTATTGTTGTTTCTCCAATATTGTATGCAAGAGGATAATTAGTTTCATGTATCCCACTAAATTCTGTATCTCCCACATCTTTATAGGTAATACTTCTGATATCTAAATTAATATTATTACTAATATAACCTGCATTACCAGTTTTATCTATTACTTTTACACATATTGTATAATTTCCTTCTTCATAGGCAACCAAAAAATAATTATTATTAGTTGATGCTGTATATCCCGTAGTTGGACAAGTAGTATTATCTTTTTGAATTAAATAACCATACTCCTTAATACCACTATCATTATCTATGGCATCTACATTTATATTAATATAGCCCAATCTAAAGGATAAAGCCATCGTTCCGATAGGCGAAGTATTATCTACATAAAATGGATTTGATGCTTCTTTGGTACAATTTCCATCTATATCACAAGCGGAAGCTATTAAATAATATAGCCCGGTAGCATTTTCTAACTTTATTTCTTCGCCACGTACAAAAGATGTATTTGGTGTGGCATTAACATCTGTTGAATATATATATTTTAAGCTGCTTAAATCTAGACTCGCACTACCTTTAGATACATTAATTACTGTATTGATTGTTCCATTTTGATAACTATTATTACCATTTGGAGTAAAGGCGATCATTGGTTTAGTAAGTTCTATCCAATGAGCATATACTGTTTGATTTTCGATAACGGTTACTTCAGCATCTTCAGTTACTTTATTGCCATCAGACACTTCCGTATACCAACCATCGAAAGTATATCCATCCCTTGTTGGAATACATAACTCACCATATTTAGAACCCGTAGCAATGGATTTTGAATAACAACCACTTCCGCCATTGTTATTATAGGTCAATATCAAAGAAACTACATTATTTATAGCAATATATTTAATTTTAGCCGCTCCGTCTCCTTGTTTCGCATAGTTAGATATTGGTGTACTAGATACATTGGTGGTCGTATAAGTTCTCGTAGCTTCAGCATCTGATGTTGTACAATTATAACAATACATGTATTTATTAGTTAGTAAACTATTACCGATATATCCAGAACCACCGCCACCGCCGGAATGGCTTCGTGAAGAACCACCGCCACCATAATAGCCGCCACCACCGCCGTTTCCACCTGCAAATGTAAAATACTTCCCTCCTAATCCAAATTCGGCATAACTAGTCCCTTCGGCATTATCCTTTCCACCTTGTATTTGACTACCTCCAGTAGCAAAATAACTTGGGTATGCTGTGGCATAACCGCCATCTACTCCTATATAGCCACCGCCGGAACCTTTCAGTACTGATTCAGCTGCTGAACCGCCTCCTCCACCAGCAACGATTAAAATATTATCTCTGTTTGAAGATAGACTTGATAAAACTCCACTAGACGTGGCAATATGAGTTGCTCCGCCACCACCACTGCCACCTTGAGTACCAGTTCCACCATTTCCGCCACCATTATATCCGCCATAACTTATGTTATCACCACTTGCAAGAGGAGAACCAGCACCTCCAACATTTACATATAATGTACTACCTTTAGTTAAAGAAACTGCACCAGTTGCATAACCACCATAATTGTTACCACTTCCAGCTATTCCTCCTTGGGCTCCCCACACTTCTAATGTATAATTTCCTGTTGTTGGTGCAATAAACGTATGTTCTCCAGACGTCGTATAAGAGTTCTCCATATCAACATATTTATACGTTATTCCCACAGATTTTAAATATGCAATATTACCACTATTATCTGTAAGTTTTATACAGCCATAATACGTTGTATTTTCTGTGAAGTCATCACTATATGCTTTTGAGATATCTGTAGTATCTTCATAAGTAGCTGCCTCACAGGTACCTGTATTTATTAAGGCAAAACCAAAGGTACCTGTTAATCCCGAGCCATCATCACCATAGTTAGATAAACTTAAGGCAAACGTCCCACTTTGAAGTGATAAGTTAGCTACGCCATATGGGGCTATATCATCGACCCATTTAGCATATAAAATTATATTGTCTGTTTGATCATCTGATATTTTAGCTACTCTATCACCACTACCATCTGATTCTAGATAATATCCATTAAAGGTATATCCCTTTTTACTAGGTATATCTAATGGAGTTATTATCCCAGACTCATATGTTTGAGGATATTCTTCTTCATGGATTCCACTAAATTCTGTATTTTCCACATCTTTATAAGTAATACTAAAGGTACTAGTAATACCTAATTTATTAGATGTTACTGCATCATTTCCATTACCTATACTATTTATTAGTATATTATTATTTAATTTTATTGTGACATTACCAGTATTACTCTTAGCAGTTACTGTAATAATATATTTATATCCATTATCTATATTTTCTTTTTCTATCTTACTTATATCAATTACATCATTTGATAATACAAGATTATCTTTAGTAATATCACTACTACCTATTAATCCTATGTTATCAGTACATGTTAAAGTAATTTTGGAAGTATCACCATTATTAATAGTTACTGGATTAAACTCACTAAATGTACATGATGGTTTATTATTATTAACTTCACTTATTTCGATACTTTTATTAATTACCTTCCCATCACTATCTTTAAACCAAACATAATACGTTCCGGTACTACTTACTACATATTCCAAAGTATATATTCTACTTTGCTCTTCTTCAGGAATACTTATCCAACTAGTTGTCTCATTATCTATCTGTGTAACCTTAACATCATTAGTATTATTAACAAGAGGACTTACTACTACTGAAGAAGAAGTATTATTCTTAACTGGTTCTACATTACTATTAGTTATAGCATAACTAACAATATTCTTGGTAGCATTTACGACCGTAGCATTTATTATTTGATAATTATTACTTAATCTTGTTATTTCAAAACTATCTTCAATTACTTGATCTACTTGGGTCCATACGATGGTATCTAAGCTCTCTCCACTCATATCAACTGTCGCATATTTACTATCTAACCATATCCATACCGTATATTCTTTCTTTGATGTCGTTACCTCGATAGATGGTAATATAATAAACTCATCTTTAGCCTTGGTACCAACAAAGTTACCCTCGGCTAAAACATTACCCGGATTTGTACTATCTCCTTCAGTTATTACCCATTTAAGTCCCTTGGTATTACTTAAGTTATTACCAATACTATTTACTTTCATATAAATAGTTGCATATAACATTGCCTTACTAGCTTCTTCTTTTTTATAAATAGATACCGTTGTGTGGACTCCCTCGGTATAACTATCGCCCACTTTAAAATCCCCGACGAACTTTGATTCCCCAGAGTCATATATTATATAATCAGCTAAACCTTTAGCGGTATTAAAAACAATATTTTTATTCTCACTACTTACCCATGTCCAATAGCTAAAAGTACCAACCATTATTAATAAACCAATAAATAAAACACTTACTGTTAAATAGATATTCTTCTTTCTACCAGTCATATTTATACTCCTCATTATATCCTTAAGTATAATACTTAAGGACCCTTTTGTATGCATGCAAATACCTTACATTATAGGGATTCAGACTATATTTTACAACATTTTAAATTCTAAAAAAATCGAATTTTGTATTTACAGGAAACAAGGGCTATGCTATAATTTATATAGGAAAATAGAAAAATAAAAGGGTCCCTAAGTATTATACTTAGGGGCATTTTTTATATTACATTAGTCCTTTAGGGATAATAAAAAAAATACACTCTTTTTAGAAATGTATTTTAATATATTTTTAAACTAATTTTTTATAAAGAAAAATGATGTCATATCCAATTTATTTTATCTCTGTATTTCTTTTTCCTCTACTTCTTACCATATTTTTTCTTCCAACTCTAATAAGCTCGACTATTTCATTTACCCTATCAGTATCGCATATTCTTTCCATCGTTGATAAATCAAATACCTCATCTATGTTTACACCATCGGGATATTTCATTATATAATTTTCAAAGAAATCATAAAAACCAGACAATTTACTATTATCTATATCCTTTGATATTACTCTACCAAAATTAATTACTTGATTATCATAAATAACATCCATATTATTATATACGTTTCCCATCTTTGTCTTAATCATGTAATAACCAAGCATAATACCATCTTTATATTCCATAATTATATCGTATTTAGCTAAATTAATACTTTCCTTTAATTCAGGTACAAATAAAGTAAACGGATATTCTTTTAATCCTCTTTCTTCTAACATTGTTAAAACTATATCCTTTTTACTAGGAATAATACTTCCTAAAAATGCTCTAAGTTTTTGAAAAGCTATAATTCCAAGTTGATGATTAATAATAATATCACTTATATATTCTTTTCTACTCTCTTTTCTAAAAAGAGCATTTTTACCATTTTTAGTTATTTTTTCTGTAACAAAACTTCTAGCATCTATTGAATCTTTAGGATAAGCATTAACTGCAAGTAAAGAATCCCCTAAAGAGTATTCTCCCTTTTTAGATATCAAAGCCTGATATTGATAAGTTTTACCTTTATGTGTCCAATAAGTATCATCCGGAGAAATACCATCTGTTGATACGACAACCGTTTCTGAAATAAACTGTTCCCCTTCTAATCTACTAAAACTAAAATCAAAACAGCCATCTAAAATAGAAAATGTTGCTATACTTTTATCAGTATCCAATACTTTAATAGAAATAGTTTCATCACTACCCAAAGTTAAACTAACTGAATAAGTTACATCATCTTTTATAGTTTTAAATGTATATTCATAACCTTCATTATTTTCACAAACATCTAAATACCTTTTATCGCTATAAATAATATTTCCCGTATTAAAATACATCTTATTTATATATGAAGTTCTTTCTTTTGAACTATTTTTCGTATATACTCTTCTTATATTTCCAACTTTTCCTTTAGAAGGTGAAATAATTAATAAATAATTATCTTTTCCTTCTACTTCTTTTATTTCTAATCCTAATATATCAAGTAATCTTTTTTCATATTCAATATTCATAATTACATATCCTTTCTCTTTTTACTACGTTTTTTAATATTATCCTTTAAATATTCTTCTTCATTTCTTTTCACTCTTGATAAAAACTCTGGTACGAATAACGCGATAATATCTTCTCTAAAACAAGAAGAGGCAAAAAATATTCTCACAATATTACTATCACTAGGAATAACTCCTTGTAAAAATTCTCTAAAATTATTAAAAGCCTTTATTCCTTCTTCATGGCTTAAAATAGTATTAATTATATCATTTTTACTCGTATCATATAAAAAACTATTATGAATTGTCGGAGCATTATTTCCTTTAGATAGTATATCATAACTATATACTTTATTTTCCTCTAAAAGACCTGTTTCTTGATTTAATTTCATTCCATAACTAACCATCATCCTATAATTAGTAGTTATTCCTCTATTATAATATTTATAACCAAAAGAAAACATATTATCACTAACTACTAACTTACCTTCTTGTTCTAAATAATCATCAACTACTATTAATTCTTTTCTTTCTTTATCAAGACATAATTTAACATCATAATGAACCTTTTTATCACTCCATACAGAAAAATTATAACTTCTAACATCCTCATTACCGTGTCTCTTACCATAATAATTAATTCTCTCATCAGTAAAATACATGGTTATATTTTCTCCATCTATTATAATACTTCCTATTAAATCATTATCTTTATTTATAATATTATAATTAAATTCATCAACCGGCTCTATTATATTACCAAATAAAAGTAATAATTCTCTTTCATACCCAATATTCATATAATTCCCCCAGATTTCTATTTATTATAATGCATTTACATATTTATATCAAGAAAAAATACCCTACTTTTTTTCAGGTATCTTTTTATTATGATCAATTATAATATTAGTCTTTATTACAAATATAAATACTGCTATAAAAAGGATCGCATATATAATTACTCCTACTGTTCTATCATATAACATATATACAAGCATTGCTAAAGCAAATAATATATCTACAAAATAAATTACTAATACTGTTGTTTTATGTGATAAATGCAAATTAAGTAATTGATGATGTAAATGTTCTTTATCTGGTTCACCAATTGGTTTTTTATTAATAAATCTCCTAAGTATTGCAAATAATGTATCCATAATAGGAATAGCTAATAAACATATTGGAGCCAGTAATGTTGTCAAAGTAACATTCTTAAATCCCAGTAATGCAATAACGGCAATTATATATCCTAAAAACATACTTCCAGAATCCCCCATAAAAATCTTTGCCGGATTAAAATTATGACATAGAAATCCTAACGTTGCTCCTAACATAATAAATGTTATAATAGCATCTAAATCAAAAGAATGTTTCCATCCAACAATAACGATACCTATTGTTATAAAATATATTGAAGATAAACCCGCCGCTAATCCATCAAGGCCATCGATTAAATTAATACAATTAATTATGGCAACAATAAATAAAATAGTTATTGGATAACTAAACCATCCAAATTCTATATAAAAACCAAAAGCCGATAAATCACTAAGAAGAATTTGTCCATATATAGCTACCACCGAAGCCGCTATTATTTGAAATAAAAACTTAACTTTAGCCGGTATTGGATTAATATCATCAACCATTCCCGTTAAAATAATAATAAAACTTCCTATTAAAATAGCATTCATTCTAAGTGACATTGTTCCAAATAAAATATATCCCAGTAAAAAGCCTAAATATATTCCTAATCCTCCAAGTCTAGGTATCGGTACATTATGAACCTTTCTAGCATTAGGAATATCCATTGCTCCTACATGATTAGCGACCTTCTTAATAAAAGGCGTTATTGCCAAAACAAATAAAAAGGGAATAACTATCATATATATAATTTCTTTTACATGCATCTAAACCACCTAAATTAATTATAATACATCTATTCCCTTAAAACAAGAAAAATGTCATATTTATTACTTATCTTTTAAATATCTTTTAAGTAAAAATGTTAAGAAATAAGGAAAAGTATAAAATTTACCATTATACCCAATATTCTTATTACATAGTTTTATACCTTTATATATATCCACTAAAATATAATTAATTTAAAAAAACAGAGAGCATTCCCTGTTATTCCGTAGATAATAAAATAATATCATCTATTAACCATCTATTATCTTCATTAATTACCTTTATACTAGCTAAAGTATTCTTATTATTACTAGTCCACTTAACATAAATAATACCATCTATTTCAGAATCATCCGCATATGTAATATAAATATTCGTAGTATCTCCTCTAAAATAATAAGTTTGATAACTTACCAAATTACCTGCTAAATAATATTCGCCATTAGCTCTGGCAAAATAATTACCCATATCTTGAATATATCTTCTTATACCATTCTCTGTAAAATTACCTTTCATCGTCTCATCAAAATTAGTAATCTTCTTATAAGTAATATCGCCAATAACAATCGTCTCATCTTGACTAACCTTAAACTTATTATTAACTACATCATATAACATTCTCACATTATTATATAAATTATTTACTATTTCTTTTTCATGATCATAATTGTTTTTTTCTATCACTATATTCGTCGGATTATCAAGTTCTTTCTTATCAAGAACATTCTTTCCTAAAAAATAATCCGCTACGAAATAGAATATTACAAATAAACTTACAAGTATTAACATCAATCTATAATTTAATTTCATATATATCACCTAATTAAATTATATATGATATTTTAATAAAATGAAATACTTAATACTAGATTTACTTTTATTTTACTATTAATGTTTTGGTTTAAATATTAAAGCTAAGAAAAAGGCACAAACTACTGCTACACTAATACCTGCCGATGTTAAATCAAATATACCTAGAGCAATTCCCATAATACCATTATCAGCGGCTAAATCCATTGCTCCATGAATTAAAAGATGTCCGAAAGAAGTAATTGGAATTATTGCTCCAGCCCCACAATATAAAACTATTTTATCATATATTCCTGCTACATCTAAAAAAGCTCCAATAATAACAAATAAACTCGTTACATGACCGGGAGTAAGCTTTGTATTATCTAAAATTAACTGACTAATCATACATACAAAACCACAGAATAAAAAGGCATATACATATGTTTCCATTATTCCACTACCTCCAAACCAAAAGCATGCGCAATACTTGGAATACTATCTTTCTGTTGTGTTCTTGTCGGACTAAAAATAGCTCCCGTTGGTACAACTAAAACTTTTTTATATCTTCCTCTAGCCATTTCTTTTAAAATATAAGCACACGTTACTAAAGCACTACATGCTGGACCCGAAGCTCCCGCAAATACTGGTTGCTTTTCTCTATCATATAAAATCAACCCGCAATCATTATAATTCTTAGCTATATCTAGTCCTTTACTCTTTAAATACTCTATAAGTATTTCTTTTCCATATATTCCTAAATCTCCGGTTAATATTAAATCATAATAATCTGGTTTAATGCCTAAATCTTTAAAATGTCTAAGTATCGTATCTGCAGCGGCAATTGCCATTACTCCTCCCATATTATTGACATCCGTTATTCCCTCATCCTGTACTATACCAGGAGTTACACTACTTACTTTAATATTTCCCTTCTTATTACTAAGTAAAATACTAGCAGCTCCCGTCGATGTAAAAGTAGTTGTCTTTTTCTTAGGAGCCCCATACTCTGTTGGATTTCTAAACTGTTTTTCCGCTACCATATTATGCGAAGAAGTACTAACTATTACCTTCTTAGCATTCTTTCCCTCTATTAAATTACTTGCTAATAAAATACCTTCTCCAAAAGTAGCACAAGCACTATATATACCTAAAAAAGGAATATTAAAATCTCTCATTGCATAATCTGATGCTGCTATCTGATTTTCTAAATCCCCAGATATTATATAATCAATATCACTATCTATTACCTTCGCTCTATTAATTAATTTATAAATACAATTACTAAGCATCTTTTCTTCAGCCTTCTCAAAAGTATCACATCCATAATAAAAATCCTTATCATATATTAAATCATAATAATCCGATATTGGACCATCTTTCTCATATATTCCTGCTATTGTATAACTATCACTTACATATACATTATTAAATTTACTAGTCATTATAATCCTCCCGTAATAATAAGTCTTATTATTCCAAATACATAAACCGATACAATACCATACAATATAACCGTTCCTGCTAACTTAAAAATATTAGCTCCTATTCCTAATACAAATCCTTCTTTTCGGTATTCTAAAGCTGCTGAAGTCATCGAATGAGCAAACCCTGTAATAGGAATAATTAAAGCACTCTTTAATTTACTCATACATACATCAAATACTCCTAAAGCTGTAAGTATTGAAGCTATAATAATTAAAGTAAGTATTACTACTACTCCAGCTTCTTTTCTAGGTAAAGAAAACCATAACATATACCCTCTAAGTAATAATTCACTAAGACTACCTAATAACCCTCCACATAAAAAAGTAACAATCGCATTCTTTAATACATCTTCTTTAGGACTATACTTATTAACTATCTCATTATAATTATCCATAATTATATCACCATTCTTATTATTACCTTTTAAAATAAATTTATTCAAAAAAAAATCCCAAAGGGACTTACGTTATATCTTGAAAATCCTTTTTCTTACCAATAATAAGTAAAGATATAACATTAATAATAGCCATTAAAGCAATAAAATAATCACATAAATTCCACAATATATTAGCTTTTACATAACAAGATATAAATATAACTAACATAAAAAATATCATATATATATACCTAACTATCTTCTTATTAGAAAATATTTTTAAATTACTAATACCAAAGAAATAACTAGATATTATTGTTGAATAAGCAAACATAATTGTAATAATAGCTAAATTAACTATACCAATATTTCCAAAATGATAATTAAAAGCATGCATCACTATCTCTATACCATTCAAATTACTAAATTCCATTCCCCTATAATCAGATGTAACTATTATTAAAAAAGTAGTAAAACATATAATAAAAGTAATTATGTATATTCCAAGGACCTCCAGCATTCCTTGCTTTTCTCCCTGATTATCACAACTACTAGCAGATATCGCACTAGTCCCAATAGAAGACTCAGTAATAAAAATAGCTCTTTGCATTCCTACTAAAAATACCGGAATAATACTCTTTAATTTAAAAGCTTCTCTAATTACTACCTTAAATATATTTAGCATATTACTATAATTATTAATAAATACATAGCCCCCTAATATCATGTAAAATATAATCATTATCGGTACTAACTTATTATTAACTAAAGATATCCCCTTAATACCAAATAATATAATTAAAAAAGTTCCCACTAACAATATAATAACAATATATAATTTATTAACATCAAAATAACTAACTGTATTAATTATTGTATTAGATTGAATCGATAAAAAGAATCCACTATAAGTAATAATAACTAAAAATCCATATAACTTTCCTAACTTCTTATTATTAAGACATTTACTAATATAATAACTAGGTCCTCCTACATAACTATCATTATCTTTTTCTCTATATTTAATACCCAATATACACTCTTGATAAGTATTAATAGATATAATTATACTAATAACACATAACCAAAATATTGAACCTACTCCACCATAATATAAACATAATGCTACTCCTGATAAAGAACCTACCCCTATTTTAGCCGCTAAAGATATACACAAACTAGATATAGGACTAATACCACTCTTACTCTTAGATTTTATTCCCTCTATAATTCTTTTAATATTAAGTTGTATAAACTTATACTTATACGTATATTTAATAGCCATATATATAATTAGTACACTAGCTATATACCATATAATAGATAATAGTAATTCAAAATAACCATAATTAATAAAATTAAATATAATTCCCAAAAGAATTAAACCAATAATAGATAAATATAATTTCATACTAAAATATATTCTAACTAGGTATAAATAATGAATTTTTTATTAATTTTCACATATCTTATATTGAATATAAATAAAGGGGTGGATTATATGTGTAATAACAATATAGATACAAATAATTGTGAAAATTGCATTGCTGATATCCTTAAAGTAATATTATTACTTCAACAAAGTGTATGTCAAAACGACACTTGCTTACAAACATGTGATAGAGGCTTCTTAGGACAAAGTTGCACTACTTTCTGTAATACAAGACCTATCGTTTTATATACATGTTCAAGTGGTAGTACACCATTAAGTATGCCTATAAGCAAAGATCCTACTGAAAGTACTACATCTAATGTATTCAGATTAGAAAAACTAGATGGCTGCTGTGCTACTTGCCGTGTACTTGCTAACAATACAGAACCTAGTGCTACCTATCCATATGTTGCAACTAACTCATTCTTTACTATTAATCTAAGTTGTGTATGTATCTTAAGATGTCTTGACGATACCTTTGTTGACACACTATAAAAAACTTTCCAAAAACGGAAAGTTTTTTTATTTCAGAAATATTTACTTTCTAATCATATTATGCTATATTAAATACGTAAGAGCTTATAATATAAAAAGGAAGCATTTAATATGCAGTTGAGTGCCTACTTTATTATAATGCCTTACGGCATTGAGAACAGACGCTCAACCTATAGAGCGTCTTTTTTTATTATTATCACTAAAATTATAAGGAGTGATAAAATAATGGAAATATATCTGAAAACTTTAATAATAAAAATTCTCTTCTTCACCATCTATACACCTCCTATTCTTTATAAAAATAAGAAGTTGACACTCTATAAATGCTTCCAAAGCCCATTATATAATTAAGATATTTATCTTGTCAAATTAATTAACTAGCTTTTTATATATAAGAAAAGAGACTAAGTTCTAAGTCTCTTTTCTATATTAATAATAATCTCGTCCCCATTTTTATATTAGACTTTTCTATCACTTGGTTCATATCATATATTTCACCATTAGATACATTAAACAAATTAGGGGTATGATTTTTATAATAGTTTTCTTTTAATTCTGGAGCTATCTTTACAATAGCACTAATTATTTCATGTATTCTTCTATCCATAGGAACTAACATTTCAAATGTTTTATCCAATATCGGGGCTTCTACCACTACATAAACTCTAAAATCCATTATATCACCATCCTAATCATCATCTTTAGTATAGAAATCAAGTACTTTAATATAAGTGGCATTACTTCTTGTTACATTAAATCCAAATCCCGAAGGTATTTGTCCTCTGGTCAACTTCGTATAAGTAGATGATTTAATAGTAAATTGATCATTAATACCAGAACCAATCCATATTCCATAAATAGATTGTACATTATTCTTATAAAAGTCTTCATATTCAAAACTTTTAATTCTCGAAACCGCATCAGCAAATATCACTTTAATATTCTTACGATTTTTAAGTCCTAACAATAATTCTTTAAATTCTAATTGACGTTTACTATCAAATCCATTATACAAAGAATCAATGCCGTATATCATAAATACTCCATATTTAGATTCAGAAGTAATTTTAAGATTTTTAAATTTAGTCAAGAAATCTTCTCCCGAAGTAATATAATTAGTGCCAAACACTTGTGAATCCTTAACAATACCACCGATATCTACCAAATAAAATTCTACATCTGGAGTCTTTTGTAATACTTGCGACAATGATGGAACAAAATTTTCTAATAAAGTGCCATCTTGAGCTGAAACTAACGAAATACTAGCCTTAACAAAATCATACGTCGATATAGCTAAAGTATCTTTCTCTATTCCTATTGGAACACTTTTTAAACTACTTACTTCATTAATAACATTAGCTAATCTTACATGATTAGGTAACGTCATAATCTTTTTAGCCTTAATAGAAATAGCACTTCTTAACTTAGTACAAATATCTCTTATAAAGACATTAATTTGATCCCATTTATATGGATATGCTGTTTGAAATTCATAAATAGTACCGTCTATTTTAATTAATCCTCTACCCAATATATCCGAAGGTACCATTCCTCTAGTACTACCTAAAATACTTGAATAATCTGTACTATCATTAAATTGAAGACATAATTGATTATTAAAGTTTTGTGAAGTTTTTCCTCTTACGGCGTTAACCCCTGTGGCACTAATTACAAAAGATATTCCATATTTTTCTCCTTCTCTTGATAATCCAGATAAAACATCGACATAATCTTCATAATTCTCTGTAAATATTTCATAATTATTAAGGAAAATTATAAGTCTAGGTAAAGTCTTTCCACTATTTTTAATAAACAAATTATAATCACCATTATAATCTACGAATAATTTCTTTCTTCTATCTAATTCTCCCACGATAGTATTAAATAAATTAACCAACTTTTCCTCTTCTGTTAAGAATATTACATCTCCTACCTGTGGAGCCTCTTTAAATATTCCAAACATTTCAGTACCAAAATCAATTATATAAATATTCAATTCTTCTGGAGCATGGCTAATAATTAAACTATATATAATAGATGTTAACATTATTTCCTTACCATCAATACCATAGATTAAAGTATTAGGACTTTCTGTAAAATCTAATGTTAATAAACCTTGTTTCTGATTATTCGGATCATCATATTCTCCAATAATGGCTTTAAGTATCCATTTTTCAGGTTTAAAACTATATTTCTTAATAAGATTATTAACATATATTTCTTTAGGTATTGGATCAAGCCATAACTTATCAGCTACTAATTTCTTATTACTTGCTGCTTCACAAATATATTTTAATATATTAGGAAGTTCTTCTCCTAAAGAAGCTAATTCTACATTCTTAGAAGTTTCAATACTCTTAACCGTATCACCTATATCATTGATAAATGATACATTTCTATCTACAGTTTTCGTAATCTTATCACGTGGTATATACTTTGTACCAGCATAAGCTGCTTGCCCCATTGCAAAGTAATCATTATAACCTACTTGTAAGTAAAATCTTCCAACTCTCTTTAACATAGCCGCATCGGCTCTTTTAATAACATCCATACTATCGGCTTTTTCTTGAACCTTTAAACATATCTTAAATTTAGAGTTAGACCATATTTGATCATCGACAATACCACTAGGTTTCTGTGTTGCCAATATCAAGTGTACTCCTAAACTACGACCAATACGTGCTGTTGAAATAAGTTCGTTCATAAAGTCTGGTTGTTGGCTCTTAAGTTCAGCAAACTCATCAGAAATAATAAATAGATGTGATACCGGTGTATCTATAGCCCCATCTCGATATAATTTTTGATATTTATATATATCAATCGTGCTTTCATTTAATTTCATCTTAGCTTTATTAAAGAGTGTCTGTCTTCTTCTCAATTCACTTTGTATTGAAGATAAACTACGATTAATCTCTGCTTTATCAAGGTTCGTAATAGTACCCGCTAAATGTGGTAATTTAACTCCTGTCAGCTTATTCTCAAAAGCTCCCGTTAATCCACCACCTTTATAATCTATCAAAACAAAAGATACTTCTTCCGGATTAAAATTAATACACATAGACAATATAAAAGTTATAATAAATTCTGATTTACCACTACCAGTCATACCAGCAATTAAACCATGTGGTCCATGAAACTTTTCATGTAAGTCTAAATTAAATAGTTCTCCATCGGTATGTATTCCTATTGGTACACTTAAACTATTAACGGGATTATTAGATGACCATCGATCTAAAATATTTAATTGTTCTATCTTCCCAACTTTATACATTTCCAAAAAGCCTAAAGAATTTTTCATCTCGTCTAACATAAGTGGTAACTTAATCGGTATATTAGATAACTTTTCACACATCCTAGCAATTTCCAAATCATCCGTTCTATCCATGACAAAAGTCTGTTGATTTTCTTTATTCAAATCATTCTTAATAATTGCTGATTTTTCTCCTGCTACCGTTAAGAAATCATTACATTCATTTGGTAAATTAGCAATTCCATCATTCAAAATAATTAATCCAAAACCAATATTTCCTTCTTCTTTTAAAATCTTATTAATTATTTCTACATTCTGATTCTTTTTAATATTATCAACTATTATTAAATAATATGGACTAACATTCTTATAATTAATTGCATTTACCTCTTTACCCTCTTCATCACCATATTTTCTAGACATATATACCTGTTCCAAATGAAAGGATATTTTAGTCATATCATCATACGTATTAGCAAAGAATCTAATATCACGAGCATTACTCCAGACATGTGGTAAAGTTTTAAAACTACTAAAAATATCACTATTCAAATCACTTATCATAAATACTAATTTTAAATCATTATAAGAGTGATATGTACTAAGTTGTAAAATCATACTCTTAAGCATCGATTCTTTATAATAATCATTACCAATAACTACTAGCTTATTAACTGTAGTTAAATTAACTGTTACTGGAGCATCTTTAATATCTTTAGCACTTTCAGCTACTTTAAGTAATTCATCTTTTAAATTATCAGATGTCATTGTATACTCTTCTTGTGAATAAGTCACATCAACTTTTAAAGGAATAGTCCCTATACCTAATCTAACGGTTAAAAAGTCATCACTTTCTATTTGACGTTCCCATAAATTTCTCTTTTTATTTACAATTATTGTCTCTAATGCCTTTGGCTCTGGATAATTACTAATAAGTATTTGATACTGATTAGTTCTTAAATTTTCTATCTTTGCTTTCTTTTCTCTTAAATATTGAATATATTTTTTCTGTCTATCTGCTTCTTGTTTAATTTGTTTCTTTTCATTATATTTTTTCGTTAACGTAGGCCATAGCATCGTTGAACAAAGCATAACGACTGATATAATTATTGTTGGAAGGGCTGCCGTAATTGAACCATTACCATTCATTACCGTAATTACCGAAGTAGAAGCACTAACAACTGAAGACATTGCCATCGTTAACATCGGTCCCACTGTTAACAAAACTGGTGTATCATCTGGTTCAACTTTTCCCGGTGGATTATCTATTCTGACATTTTCAGAAACTATTGAAGTAACAAACCTTGGTTGTCTTGAAAAATAATCATTCTCACTATATATAGCAGCATTATCATCTTCTTGAGTCTCTAATAAAGGCTGAGCATACTTAGGAAACTCCTTTGGTACAATGTTACTATTAGATACCTTTAAACCATTATTTACACTATTAATAACTATATAATTATTAATTATTATAAATCTATAACCGTATATAAAGATAATATCTCCATTTTCTAAAATCTTACTATTAATCCTTGCTTTATTAACATATACATTCGAATTTAATGTCTTAGCTTTTATTGAATAACTATTACCTACCTTTTGTAATATCGCATGTTCTTGTTCAATAAACTCTCCATTAATAATAATATCCTGTGTAGCATTCATTCCTATTGTATATTGTCCATCTTTCGTAATCTCAAAAGAAGTATATGTTACATCATTCTCATTACATATATATATTAAAGCATTAGTAATATTATCTGTATTCTTTTCTTTAATATTTAATTTATAAAATTTATTAAGTGAGATAACTGTTTCATTAACTGTATTTCCCCCTAAATCAATTTCACTCATATCTCCGCATAAAAGAATCCATTTATTATCCCTTTTCTCAATAGCAGCAATATTTATCTCATTAAAATTATTATCAAAATCCTTTATCCAATACATACTAATATTATCATTAGGAAAAGGATACTTCTGTAATCTATCTTGTTTGACTACAACTATCTGCATAGTCTATCACTCCTATTCATTCTTTTTTTCTTCTTCAGATTCTTCTTCATCACGATTATCTTTTAATATTTCTTCCTTTTTATCATATAAATCCTTTATACGTCCCCTAATCATTTGTTTCTCATCATCCATTCGATTCATCGCATCAACAAAGGTTTTATTATTCTCCTCACCAATATCTGCCAAAATATTTTGTGTTTGTTTTCCTCTTATCGAAGTAAATAATAAAGCTACACACTTATTAATACTTTTATTAAGCAAATAATAATTATCTGCTGAATCATCTATAATATTTAAGTTTTCCTTTTCAAAACATATCTGATCTTCGACACCCTGTATATCAATTTTTTTATTTAAAATAACATTATCCGCTCTTTTTTCCCGATAATCAGAATTCATAATCTCACCTTCCATAGTAAATCTTCCTATCATACTAAAATAATTATAACAAAAAAAAAGTAATAAGAAAAGTATTTTTATTACTTTTTATAGAAAAATAGGAAACAACGTTTCCTATTCACTTCTTAGATTTTCTTCGGCTACTTGTGTTAATTTTTGTTCTGTTTCTTTTGTAGCATTAGCAGCATTTTCAATCATTTCTGAATATTCTCTTACCTTTTGAGTATATTGATCAAATCTACCTCTTAAAGAGTTAAATTTACTACTTAAAGCATCAGCAGCAGTACCAACAAAAGTACCTTGAGCTGTTACTTGATTAATAAGTGTTGAAAAATCATCAAAAATACTACGCATTTTAGCTGAACAATCTTTAATTGTAGCGGCATTAGCTAAAGTTTGTTCATAAGTAATTGCAACTCCGGCATGAGCAACTTTATAAGCACCAAAAGTTTGATAAGCTCCTTGGGTGGAAATAGATAAATCCATATTTGGCATAGTTCCACCAGTTACCACACCACCATTCTTAATAGAATCAATAATATTACTTTGCGTATTGATTACTGCTTTACTTGCTCCTTGACAATAAGCTCCATATTGAGCGATTATATTAGCCATTTTCTCTAAATCTGGATGAAAGCTATCTATTTCTTGGACCATAGCCATAGATTCTGCTGAAACATAACTACTAGCCCCCATTTCATAAACCGCTTCATAAATTTTTTTAACATTTTTTGCAAATTCATCTGCTTGCATTAAAACTGCTGATCCTTTTGTTCTCAAAATATCAGTTTCTGCTTCAAAAGCCATATTTTTTTCCTCCTAACATGTATTAAATCGTACTTCTCCATCTACGATATACAACTAAAGTTTAACAAAAAAACCAATAAAAGTAAATAAAAAAAATAACATTTGACGTTATTTTTATATATTTATACTACTTCTTTAACATAGTCCTCAATCATTTTACTAGAAATAGATAATTCATTATTAAATTCTTCCATCTTATTTAAGTATTCAATATATACCTGATTATTATTTAAAATATTAGCTTTCTCTTTAATAACTTCATCTATTTCTAAATATTTCTTATCTCCCTTATTCTCTAAATAAGTAGCTTCTTTTTCTAATTCTTTTATCTCATTAATTAATCCCTTAATATTCTCATCCTTATTAAGAATACCTTCCATTCTTTTATATTCTTGATATAATTTAGAATTTTCAATTGAATTAAATAACTCTTCTAACTTACTATTTATCACTTACTACACCATCCAATGACCAAGTTTTAACATCCGTAATCTTAACCGGTATTATCTTACCAACCATATCTTCATTACATTTAACATTTACAAGTTTCATATTATCCGTATAACCCATAAACTTGTCCTTCTTATCAGAAGGTCCAGTAATTAATACCATTACCTCTTTATCTCTCATTTTTTCATTACTAAGTAAAGCATACTTATTAATTAACTCATTTAACCTAGCTAATCTTTCTTTCTTTTCTTCCAAAGGAGTCTCATCCTTCATTTTAGCAGCCGGTGTTCCCTCTCTTGGTGAAAAAATAAATGTATATGCCAAATCATACTTAACTAAATTAACAATATCTAAAGTCTTCTCAAAATCTTCCTCTGTCTCTCCCGGAAAACCTACAATAATATCTGTTGTAATACTAACATTAGGAATCTCTTTACGTAACTTCTTAACTATCTCTAAATATTCTGCTATTGTATATTTTCTTCCCATTAATTTAAGAATTCTATCACTACCTGATTGAATAGGTAAATGAATATATGGCATAATATTATCACATTTACTAATAACCTCTATCATCTTATCAGTAAAATCCCATGGATGACTCGTAACAAACCTAATTCTAGGAATACCTGTTTGACTAACTTCTCCAAGTAAATCAGCAAAATCATATTCTTCATCTAAGTCTTTTCCATAAGCATTAACATTTTGTCCTAGTAACGTAACTTCTTGATATCCATTATTATATAATTCTCTTACTTCATCAATAATATCTTGATGTTTTCTACTTCTTTGCTTACCTCTCGTATAAGGAACAATACAATAAGTACAAAACTTATCACAACCATACTGAATATTAACCCATGCACTATATTTAGAATCTCTCTTAACTGGTATATTTTCGATAACATCCCCTTGTATACTATAAACTTCACGTACTTCTTTCTTATTATTATAATACTCATATAAATATTCTGGTATCTTATGATAATTATGAGTTCCACATATAATATCTATCCATTTATAATCCTTTATCTTATTAACAAGTCCCTCTTCTTGGGCCATACATCCACAAAATATTACTACCTTATCTAATCCTTCTTCTTTCATATGCTTAATTCTTCCAAGCATTCCTTCAGCCTTATTATGAGCATTCTCTCTAATGGCACAAGTATTAACAATAATAACTGAAGCTTCTTCCATATCATCTGTCTTAACATATCCAAGATCTTCCATAATACCAGAAATATATTCACTATCATGAACATTCATCTGACATCCATAAGTTAAAATAAGATACTTCTTTAAAGTACCTATATTCTCTATATTACAAGTATTATATTCATCATACAATACCTTTACTTTTTCACTATTTCTAACTTTAGCATCCTTCATATTAGGTAAATTCACTTCTATCACTTCCGTCCAAAAAATATTATAAACCAAAAAATAATAAAAGTATAGTTATTCTTTTCATTTTATTATTTTATTTACCTCATCTATTGAAGATTGCATCTTATTAAGCATCTTTCTAATATCTACATGCCCACTACCTAAATGTCCTTTCCAATCAGTATTAAAATCATATGATCCATTAGTACATAAAGTCTGAGCTACTAACATTAGCCAATTACCTAAAGCATTTTGTTCGGTACTACTCAAATTATCTATCAATACATATCCTAGTAAAAAAGCCGCTACTGTATATAACCTAGCCTCTTCCTTCTTATTCATACTAAATTATATGAAATAAAAGACTAAATATCTCTATTTAGCCTATCATTATCCCTTACGGGACTAACGTAATATATTATTATTATCCAATTACTATATTGGTATAACTACTAAAATTAGTATTTAACCATGTTTTAGCTGTCTCATTACCTACCGTTATTTTAACAGTTGTTGGTACTGAAGTAAACATACTACCATATGACGTAACACTATCAAAAGTAAAACCTTTAATATTAAGTGTTGCAAGTTTTCTACAATAAGCAAACATATAACCCATATTAGTTACATTTGATGTATCAAAATTACTGACATCCAAGGTTGTTAGGCTACTACAGTTAAAAAACATATAGTTCATATTCGTTACTTTCGAAGTATTAAAACTACTGACATTTAGTGCAGTTAAGCTGCCACAGCTAGTAAACATTTGCCCCATATTAGTTACATTTGAAGTATTAAAGTTACTAATATTTAAAGAGGTAAGCTTACCACAACCACGAAACATAGCATACATACTAGTTACACTCGAGGTATCAAACTTACTTAAATCTAGAGTAGTTAAATTACTACAACTATAAAACATAGCATACATACTGGTTACTTTTGACGTATTAAAGCTACTGACATTCAAAGTAGTAAGTCCACTGCAACCATCAAACATACTTGTCATATTGGTTACATTTGATGTATTAAAATTATTTAAATTTATGGTTGTTAAACTACTACAATAAGAAAACATTTGATACATACTTGTTACATTTGAAGTATCAAAACCGCTAACATCTAAAGTTGTAAGACTCTTGCATTCAAAAAACATAGAACTCATATTGGTTACTTTTGAGGTATCCCAGTTGCTTAAATCCAAGGTTGTAAGACTACTACAATTAGAAAACATAGAATTCATATATGTCAATTTTGAAGTATCAAAGTTGCTGACATCTAAAGTTGCAAGTTTACTACAACCATCGAAAATGGCCCACATATATATTACCTTTGAGGTATCAAAATGGCTGACATCTAAAGCAGTTAAACTACTGCATTGATAAAACATATAATGCATACTTGTTACATTCGAGGTATCAAAGTATTCCATACCACTTATGTCTGTTAAATTTGTCAATTTATAAAATGTATAACTTGAATTTGGATTGGCATATACTACAATATCTGATGATCCGATATAAAAATCATACTGTCCTGATGTTTCTGTTTCATAATAATATGCCATTATTGTGCCACTATTATCTGCTGATACATCAAATGAACCTACCAGTGTTCTTGTTTCATCAGATGGATTATTAAATGTTATTGTTTTTATGGCTGTCGCAGCTATATTGCTATTTGACGCCGTAATAAAATTTACCTCATTTGCTTGTTTTAAATAATGATATGGTTTAGTAAAACCTACTATGGAATTATACTTAACTATTTTATTGTTATCATTTATACCTATTGATAAGTAATTAGTTATTCCACCATTTCCGGCATTATATGCTTCTGCCGATAAATATACATCATGATTAACTGTACTATTTGCAGGTATTTCCATATCTTTTAATAAACTTGTTTCTTTAAATGATATACTTACTGTTATGGGATAATTATTGTTATTTTTTATGGTTACTGGTATTGGGGTATTTTGATAATTAGCTATTTCTTTTATATCTCCTAATACTGATATTGTACTCTCACTACATTCTCCATCAAGGGATAAATCAAAAGTTCTAGTACTTACATCACTATCTGATATTCTAGTTTCTGCTTTATCTAACCACATATATAAATAATAATCTCCTGAAGTAGTTTTATCATAGACATCATTAA
>CAKOPG010000019.1 GCA_934098745.1 uncultured Bacilli bacterium | reverse complement strand
TTGCTGATATACTTGGACATAGAAATGTAGAAACAACGGAAAATTATTATATTTCAAGTACAGAAAAATCTAGACGATTAGCAACTGATGTTTTTGATAAGATAACAAAATCTGAAATTATAGAAGAAATTATTAAATATGAATAATCCGACAGATCCATTGATAAAAATAAATATTTATAGTATAATAAATGTGCAAAAACAGAAAACGCACATTGGCATTTGTTATATATAGAGAATATAATGACTTCAGTAAATGAATGCAAACATTGTTTGCAATTTGTTTGCAATAGAGGAATATTTATAATAACAAAAATACTATAAATATTATAAATATTATAAATATAATAGGTTACCAAGACGGCAAAGCCTTGAAATATCAATAATATTATAAATATTATAAGTATTATAAATATGGGAGTTCTTACAACATGTGGCTCAGGACGCAAATATAAACAGTGTTGTGGTAAATAAGCTCACAAAGCCTTATAAATAAAGGACTTGCGGGCTTTTCACTACTTACAATTTTTAGGCAATTTCACCTCAAAAAAGGCGTTTAGATAAGTTTTAGATAAGTTTTTTAGGCCAAATAAACCTTAAAATTAAGCACGTATGGTATAATAAATGAGGAAGTGATAATCATGAATAAATACTATGAAATGTTTAGAAAAAATTTTCCCTTTATTGTTAGAGATGAAAGAGAAACATTAGAAATAATCAATAATCCTGAGAATAAAATTATAGAAGTAAATAATGACAGTGGAAAGCTTATTGGTGTATCCATAATACATAAAAATACAATTCTAATGTTATGTGTTGATGAAGAATATAGAAATAAAGGGATTGGTAATAAATTATTAAGTGATTCTGAAAAATATATAATCGGTAAGGGTTATGATAAAGTTAGTATAGGTGCTGGAGATAATTATCTTATGCCAGGAATTCCCATGGCTACAAAACCTTATAATGAACAATTAAAAGAAGATAAAATATATGCTGATGTTAGTAACGATTCCTATAAATTTTTTTCAAAAAGAGGATATTCTCATTCATGGGAAGATGCTAATTGTTTTGACATGAGAGCTGATTTAGATAATATTGAATTTCCATCTGAATCAATTGGTGATACCATTGATGGAATAACATATAGATTCGCTACAGTAAATGATATCCCTAAAATATTAAAATGTACAGATGATGCAGAACAAAGCTTTTCAAAATACTATAATAATGAAAAGTTATATTCTGATGATTCAAGACAGAAAGTATTGATTGCAACTTGCAATGATGAAGTGTGTGGAACTTTGATTATAAGTATTGAAACTGAAGCTAAGGGATTAGGTAGTGTTGGATGTACTGCAGTATCACATAATTATCGTGGAAAACATATTGGAGTAAATATGGTTGTTCTAGGAACAAAATATTTAAAATCATTAGGATTAAAGAATGGTTATTTAGGCTACACTTATTCGGGATTAGATAAAATGTATGGCTATGCAGGATATAGGATTTGTATATACTATGCAATGGCACAAAAACAATTAACTTTAGAAAAAAATAAAACTAAATAAATCAATTTTATTAAATAAGTTATTAGATAAGTTGTTGAATAAAAACTTGCAATATTTCAATAAAAAATTATTAAATTAAAATAAAAAATACCAATTTAAAAGAAAAAAATTACAAGGTTGTTTTAATATCTTACCATGTGGAAGTGGTAAAAAATATAAGCAATGTTGTGGTAAGTAGTTAAAAGCCTTGAATAAAGGCTTTTTTCTATATAAAAATTAGGCAATATTATTTAGATACGTTATTAGATACGTTTTTGGAAAGTATCTAAAACGTATTTAGAGAGAAAATCAAATAAGAAAAGCATAGTATTTTCAATGCTTTTATAGGCTTTGAACCATTGTCATAGTGATAGTGGTATAAAATGTGATATAATTGATGCAGGAGTTGATACTATGAATCTGATTGATAGATTAAATTATAGTTATAAATATGTTTGTGATAATTCTAAGAGTGTGAGAATTAATTATAGCAAGATTGATAATATGATTGTTCAAATCAAAAAATCATCTATTGCTTATTGGCTAGATTCAAATCCATATGATTTAATGGATATGGATGTAGAAAGTATAATTAATTTTTTATTTATATATCATACAATAGGAGATTATTGTTTTTGGGGAGATCCTAAATGGGAAATCCAAACGGATTTAGGAACAATGGATGGATCTTATGCAATAATGTATTTAATACTAAACAGGTTTAAATCAAATAATAATTTTGAAATGAGTCCTGATGAATTTAAAGAATTATTAAAAGGTAATGTAACTATTCCACTATTTGAAGATAGATATAGTAATTTAGATGAAATGAATAATTTACTTAAAAGAAGTGGAAAATCATTTTATGAACTTATTAAAGATTTAAATGTCGATAGTCAACTTTTTGAATTTATAGTTAGTAATCTAGATTATTTCAAAGATGTATCTATATATGATGGAGAAGAAGTATTATTTTATAAAAGAGCACAGTTATTAACTTCTGATATACTTCATGTAAGAGAAAAGAAAGAACAAATTGATGTTGACTATTCTCATCTAATTGGATGTGCAGATTATAAAATACCTCAAGTAATGAGATCTTATGGAATGCTAGGATTTAGTGATAGTCTTGCTGATAGAGTAGATAGTAAAGTTGAGATTGAAGAAGGGTCTAAAGAAGAAGTAGAAATTAGAGCAAATACATTGAAAGTAATTGATTACATTTATGAAACATTAGATAGAAAATATTCTCGCATGGATATAAATGATTTCATTTGGCTATTAGGTCAAGATAAATCAAAGATGACAAAACCATATCACAGGACACTTACAAAGCATTATTAGAAAATTGTAAAAAATTCAACAATGGTAAATTTTAGATACGTTTTTAGATACGTTCTGCTAGGTTTGCCGAGTGCTACGGAGTGCTCCCAAGTGCAACCAAGTGCCGAATTAACGAGCCAAGTGCTCCCAAAAGCTGCCAAAATCCCCAATACAAAAGGCCATGTGGTTCTGGTAAGAAGTACAAACAATGTTGTGGTAAATAACCTCGCAAACCCGCATGAAATAAGGGATTGCTGGTTTTTCTATGATTACAATATTTAGGTAATTTTAGGCATGTCTTTTGTTTTAGATACGTTCTAGATACGTTAAAAAATCTTTAAAAAAGCCTATAAAATAAAGGGAAAAACGTGTATTTCAACTTTAGTTTTAAATTGAATACAAAACGTATCTAAAGAAATAAAAATTGTAATTTATTGTTATTTATGTGGAATAAATTGCAAAAATTAATAAAATATAGTATAATTAGCTTAGTTAATTAAAAAGCGATTCATTGAAGTAATTATTTTAATATAATTTATAGAGAGTTTGTGGTTGGTGGAAACAAACAAAATTAGGATAATGAATTACAAGTGATGATTTTAAGTCGGATAGTATCCGTTATCAATAAGAGGTAATAAACTATTATTACAAACAAAGGTGGTACCACGAGCAATTCGTCCTTTATGGATGTTTTGCTCTTTTTTATTTTCGAGGAGGTGATTTGTATGGATAGTGACTATTACTATTATTACTTTGATGATTGTAATTTAATTAACTATACAAATTATTTAGGAGGAAATAGAAATGGAAAAGAAATTATTTGATATTTTAAAAGAAAGAGGTTATGTTAAAGACCTTACACATGAACAAGAAATTATTAATTTAGTTAATGGGGAGCCTATGACTTTCTACTTAGGAATTGACCCAACTGCAGATAGTCTACATATAGGGCACTTTTTTGCATTAACAATGTTTAGATGGCTACAAGATTTTGGACATCATGGAATTATACTAATTGGTGGAGCTACTGCTTTAATAGGTGATCCAACAGGAAAAAGTGATATGAGAAAAATGCTGTCAAAAGAAGAAGTTGCACACAATAAAGCAGAAGTAAAAGAGTTAGTTAAAAGATTTGTAAAAACTGATGGAGATAATCCAGCTATTATAGTAGATAATGCAGATTGGATTTGCGATAAGACATATGTAGATTTTATGAGAGATATTGGAGTCCATTTCAATGTCAATAATATGCTAGCGGCAGATTGTTACAAAAAGAGATTAGAAAATGGTGGATTAACATTCTTAGAGATGGGATACATGCTAATGCAAGCATTTGACTTCGTACATTTAAATAAAGAATTTGGATGTAGATTACAAATCGGTGGTTCAGATCAATGGGGTAATATTTTAGCAGGAGCTGACTTATCTAGAAAGATAGGATTTAGTGAAGGCAAAAAAATAGATCCATTATTTGGTTGGACCTGTCCATTACTAATTAAAGCAGATGGAGAAAAAATGGGCAAAACAGCTAGTGGTACATTATGGGTATCAAGGGATAAAACTACACCATTTGACTTTTTCCAAGCATGGATTAATTCATTTGATGAAGATGTAGAAAGAAGTTTATCATTCTTTACTAGAATGAAAATAGCAGATATTAAAAAATTATGCCAAGAGGATATTAGAGAAGCTAAAAAACTATTGGCATTTGAAGTAACTAAATTAGTTCATGGAGAAGAAGAAGCTTTGAAAGCTCAAAAGACAGCAGAAGAATTATTTAGTAACAAAGGTGTATCAGAAAATATGCCAAGTATAGAATTATCTAAAGATTTATTAGATATAAATATTATAGATTTACTTGTTGAATCTAAATTAGTAACATCTAAATCAGAAGCTAGAAGATTAATAGAACAAAATGGTATATCACTTAATCAAGAAAAAATAAATTCAGTAGAACAAATAATAACTGATAAAGATTTAAATGATAATGCATTAATTCTTCAAAAAGGTAAAAAAGTATTTTTAAAAGTGATTTTTAAGAAAAAATAAGTTTATTAAAAAGTTGTAAAAACTTCAACAATGGCAAATTTTAGATACGTTTTTAGATACGTTCTGCTAGGTTTGCCGAGTGCTACGGAGTGCTCCCGAGCGCATCCAAGTGCCGAATTAACGAGCCAAGTGCTCTCAAAGGCTCTCAAAATCTCGAATACAAAAGGCCTTGCGGTTCTGGTAAAAAGTACAAAAATTGCTGTGGAAAGTAGCAGGAAATAGGAAATATATATAATTCAAAAATTATTAAGGTTGGTTCAAGTTTTATGACTTGTTCATAGAATATTGAGAATTTGTTATAAAATAAAGATGTGGATGAGAAATAACTTATTCACATCTTTTAATAGTGTGGGAGACTTTTAATGGAAGAAAAAATAATATTGTAATATATCAATTAGAAGATGGAAAAACAAAAATAGATGTTAAATTAGAAAATGAAACAGTATGGCTATCTCAACAACAGATGGCTGACTTATATGATACGACTAAACAAAATATAAGTTTGCATATTAAGAATATCTTTGATGAAGAAGAATTAGACATAAATTCAACTGTCAAGGAATTCTTGACAGTTCAAAAGGAAGGAAAACGAAAAGTTGAAAGAAAAGTTAAATATTACAATTTAGATATGATTATATCTTTAGGATATAGAATAAAATCAAAGGTTGCTACTAAATTTAGAAAATGGGCGACTGAAAGATTAAAAGAATATATGATTAAAGGCTTCACTATGGATGATGAAAGACTTAAAGGTAATGGTGGCGGTAATTATTGGAAAGAATTACTTGCTAGAATTAAAGATATTAGGTCATCAGAAAAAATATTATATAGGCAGGTCCTTGATTTGTATGCAACGGCAGTAGACTACAACCCAAAAGATGAAAAATCAATTGAATTTTTTAAAATTGTGCAAAATAAACTTCACTATGCGGCCCACGGACATACAGCACCTGAAGTAATATATGAAAGAGCCGATTCTGATAAACCTTTTATGGGACTTACTACTTTTGGTGGCGATTTACCAGTAATGAGTGATGTTGTAATTGATAAAAATTATTTAACAGAAGAAGAACTAAAAATTTTAAATAATTTGGTTTCTGGATATTTTGATTTTGCGGAAATACAAGCAATTAGACATAATCCAATGCATATGGAAGATTATATTAGACAACTAGATACAATTCTTTCTAGTACTGGAGAAAAGTTACTTGTTGGAGCAGGTACAGTTAGTCATGACAAAGCTATTGAAAAAGCAAAAGTTGAATATAAGAAATATCAAGTAAAAACAATAAGCCTAGTGGAAAAAGAATATTTAGAAACATTAAAAGCAATAAGTAATAAAATTGATAATAAAACAAAGAATGAATAGAGTGTATTATATAGGCTCTTTGTCAAATGGTGGGTATAACCCAAAATAGTGATAAAGAAATTTGAATAAGTGAGTGCTAATTTACACTTGCTTTTTTCGTGTGTAATAAATTCTTACATATCATAATTCTTGCTTTAAATCTATGAAATGATTTAAAACCAAAAGCTATTCTTTTTAATACTTTAATAAAATTATTGTTACCTTCGACATAGCCATTATGATATGGATTATCTAATGTGTTTTTAATATATGGTAAATATTCTTTTAATGTTTTTATTGATGTTTTCATATAGTCAGATATATTGTTATATTTTGTATTTAATGCATTTTCTAGTTTGTTATATTTATTATGTTTTAATGCATATAATAAACTTTGATAAACTTCGTATGTTGTTTTTAGTTGTGAATTAATATTTATTAAATAGTTAACAACATCAGACTGTGTCATTAAATTATCGAAACACCACTATCTTTTCCATTTTATATTATCTAATTCATCTTGTGATTTTAATAATAAGCGCCAGTATCTTTTTAACTTATTATAATTCTTTTTATCTTTTTTCATAATATTAATTCTTGTCTTGTTTAATGAAGTAGAAATAAGATTAAATAGATGAAATTTATCAATAATAATATTTGCATTTGGGAACATTTTCTTTATTAATGAAATATATGGAGAATACATATCTATCACAATTAACTTAACTTTAGATCTTGCTTTATGTGAATAATATGAAAAATATTTTATTAAATTAATAAGTCGTCTATCTTCAATGATATCTATTGTTTTGCCAGTTTTACCATCAACCATATGAAAGCTCATTGCTCCGTCAGCTGATTTAACTGATTTGAATTCATCGAAAGATAATACTTCTGGTAAATAATTTTTGTATAATTTTTTACCTTGATAATAAGAGTCAATGATTCTTTCAACTGTATTTGGAGAAACATGATATCTATTGGCAATATCTTTTTCAGATATTTTATTTTTTAAATCAATAGCAATGGCATATTTGACTTGATTAGAAATAAAACAACCATCATCAACTATGTTAGTTTTAGCAAAGAACTTTTTGTTACAAGAATGACATTTATGCCTTTGCTTATGTAATCTTAAAATAGAAGGATAGTTAGAAACATCTAACAATAAAATATCAGATATTTTAAAACCGTTTTTTTCATAAGTCTGTTCACTATTGAAAATGCAACCACATATAGGACAACAAATAGGAACATAAGATAAGGAAACTTCAGTAATTTTATAAATTCTGTTGTTCTTTTTTCCTCGTAACATTTAATAAAATTTATATTTTCTTCTTTTAAATTTAAGTTGTGTTAAACATAATGACTGATTGATAAAAATGTAGTATAATTATAACTGCCAAACAAAAGATAAAGAAGGGAGATATCCTTAATCAGCTAGTCTATCTTTATCTTTGTTTGGCGATAATGATATTTGATTTAGACTAGCTGATTAAGGGTATTTTTTGTATTATGAATATTGAAGGATTATTAAAAGATTTAGATCCTATAACTATAATTGAATTTAAAAATTATATAACTGAAAATTTATCAAAATTATGTTCAATGAAAAATTCTAACTTTAAAATTATATCTAAGTTTAAAAATGAAGAAAATTTTTGCAAAAAATGTGAATGCCTATTATATAAAAATGGTGTTTGAAAATATATTTGTAGTGGATGTAAATCGACTTCATCAGAAACTACTGAAACTATAATTTGTCATAGTAAATTATCATTTGAAATATGGAGTAATGTAATAGATAATTTATTAAATGGTTTTAGTTTAAGAAGAATTGCCGAAGAAAATAACATTTCACTTTTAACATCATTTAGATTAAGACATAAGGTTTTATATGCATTAAAAAGTTTTATAAAAAATATTAAATTATCTGGAAAAATCCAATCAGATGAAAAGTATTTTTCTATTAATTTAAAAGGCACTAAGCCACAAAATGTGCCAAGATATTCTAAGAAAAGAACTTCAACTACTTCACCTTACAGAGGAATAAGCCATCATAAAATTTGTGTGGTTTCTAGTATAGATGAAAACGATAACTTATTATTAGAAATAGTTGGTTTAGGTAGATGTACTACTGACATGTTAAAAGATTCGTTGGGTTTAAAGTTAGATAATGCTAAATCAATTAATGCTGATAGTGCAAGTGCTTATCAAGAATTTTGCAGTGAATATAAATTAACATTAAATGCTATTCCATCTGGTTTTCATAATGATGGCATTTTCAATATATCTGAAATAAATGGAATACATTCTCAGCTTGAAACTTGGATTAGTAAATTTAGAGGAATATCAACAAGGCACTTGCAAGAATACTTAGATTGGTTTTTTTGTATTTTTACTATGAAAAAAAGATTCTTATTAAATAAAATTAAAACAGAATCTTATTCAAAAATATTAATAGATAGCAATTATATTAAATCTAATGATATCTTTAAAGTAAATATGCCAATAAATTTAAATGTTGCATATGCTGAATATATCAATCAGTCATAAAGCTTAACACAACTTATTTAAAAAAGTTATTAATAAGCCAGTTTTATAAAATTCATGTTATAATATTACATGAAAGATGGTGCTTTACTTATGAAATATATTGGTTCAAAAGTATTAGAATCTGAAAACTTAATTTTAAGGCCTACTAAGGAAGAAGATTTAAAAGTTATTTGGAATATTTTATGTGACATTGATGTTGCTAAATATTATCTTGTCGGAAAAATAAATTACAATTGGGATCAAGAAAAAGAATGGCAATATAAAAAGTTAGAGATAGCATTAAATGATGATGTATTTCAGTGGTCTATAATTTTAAAAACAAAGAATGAATGTATTGGTCAAGTAAGCTGTCAAAGTTCTTATGATGAAAGTGGTAATAAAAATAATGATTCTATAAGAGATGTTGGTTGGTTTTTATATTCACGTTATCAAGGAATGGGATTCGGAACAGAAGCAGCTAAATTAATGCTTGACTATATGTTTTACGAAGTTGGAATTGAAAAAATAGAAACGTGTGCTGCAATAGAAAATCCAGCTTCATGGAAGATTATGGAGAAATTTGGTTTTCGTAGGTTAAATAAAACAAAATTGATTAAATATACTATTCAAACTAAAAAAACTGAATGTTATTGCTATGAAATAACAAAAGAAGAATACACAAAATCAGAAAGCAAAATAGAGTATTTAAATTTATATGATAATAAAAAAAATAAAACAAATAAGAAAATTATTAGAGGTGAAAGATTAAATATTGGCGATCATATTTTAATTGCCGTTGTATTTATAAAAAATAAAGATGGAAAATATCTGATTCAAAAAACATCGAAAGAAAAAGGTGGATTATATAGTTCGACTGGTGGTCATGTTTTATATAATGAAACTTCAAAAGATGCTATTACAAGAGAACTAAAAGAAGAGTTAGGAATAGAAATAAAAAAAGAAAAGTTAAAATATATTGATGATATACTTTTAGGTATTCCTTTTGCAGATATTTATTATTTAGAAGAAGATATTGATATTAATAAACTTTCACTGCAGAAAGAAGAAGTTGATAGTGTTAGTTATATGTCAGAAGATGAAATATATAATTTAATTCTTCAAGAAAAAATGACTAAATCTCATGGATTAATATTTATGAATTATTTTATGAATATAGATAGCAGTGATATATAACTCAAAAATTATTTAAGTATGCAAAATATAATGGGCTTATGTACTATATTCAAATGTAAAATTAATGAATTGGTTCACGAAGATTTTATTGATATAAATTTTTTAGATGATGAAATTAAAATGAGTATTGTTAAGTTTAAAAAAGATGAACAAAGAAAAATGAAAGGTATTACAAAGTTAATATATATGATTAGTAATATTTTTAAATATATTTCTGTTTTAGCAATTATTATTGCTGGATTGGTTACAATTATTAATACATATATATCAATTAATACGAATATTGATACTGAAAAAGATACTGCTACTATATGTGGAAGAGATGTTAATTATGAAGTGGTTGATAAATCTTTAAAAGTAAAATTGAAAAATAAAAAGGAATATAGAATAGACTTTGATAAAGAAGTAGAAAATGAAACTATTATAAAGGTTTTTGAAATGTCTAAAGGGGGGGAGAGTATCTTTAACAATATTTATAGAATTATCTTTTATATTTGCAATGTATGCAATAAATAGATTATTTTCTAGTATTCAAAAACTATTTAAAAATATTCATGATAATGAAACACCATTTAAGATGGAAAATGTAGGATATATTAGGAATATAGCAATATTTACTTTATATTTTATCTCAGGATTTATTAGGTGGTATTGTTAGTGGAATATATTCATTAGATTTTAATATAGAAATAGAATTGACTAATTATATTTTAGTTTTAATAATATTTGCAATTTCTTATGTATTTAAATATGGATATCAGATTCAATTAGATTCAAAAGGGACAATGTATGGTAATGTGAATGAATAATAAACAAGTAATGAAAAAAGTACAAGATGAATTAAAATTAGATGATAAATCTTTGTTAATATTTTCAAATATAGTAAATGATATACCAGTAGTTGGAAAATCAAATAAGGAAAAAATTATACAAGAATTTATTGAACAATTAAAGGTAGATGAAATTATTGCAGAGCATTATTATGAAGTTTTTTCTGAAATTATAACAACGGCAATAAAAGATAAATTAAAACATCCATTTAAAAAATAAATTATAATTTTATGAGCAGGAATGCTCTTTTTATTATCTTTATTTAAGAATAAAAGAAAAATTATGTCAGATATTTTTTTGGTATGACAAAATAAAAGGGGATATAAAGTTCTTTTAAAAACTATTTTTTTCTTTATAAACTTTTTGTGTTAAAACAAACGAATGTATTGCTTTATGTTGACTTACTAGTTTATGTATGTTAAACTTATATTGTAAGTGATGGTAGAGAACGTATTTAACTTAGATAAAGTTTTTTTGAGATGTTTAATGAACATATAAATTATTTAAAAATTTTAGTATAATAAGTATATAGTAAGGAAGGGATAAGATGGCAGATATATTAGATATAAATATAACTTATAAAATTATTATATGTATATTAGTTATATTTATTTTATTTAGGAAAGTAATTATTTATAATTATAGAATTATGATGGCTTCTATTAGGAATAAATATATTTTAGATGAACTGTTTAATAAAGATAAGAAATGGAATTATAAAAATATTTCTAAGCAAGTAATTAAAACTTATAATGTGGTAGAGAAATCATGGACGGATGATGATATTGGTAAGGCTAAAGATTATATGGGGAAAGAATTATATGAGGTATTTAATTCTAGGTTGAAATGGATGAGAGTAGATAATAAGAAAAATATTTTAAAAAAGATTAAATTATTAAGTGTTAAGCCGGTAGTAGTAAAGAATTTTGATGATGATAAGAAAGATTTTATTTGGTTTTATATAAAGGGTAGTATGATAAACTATGTAATTGATATTAAGAATAAAGAAAGATTATCTGGAAGTAAGAAAGCAAAATCATTTGGGGAATTTTGGAAATTTATGAAAAATGAAGATAATAAATGGATTCTTATGGAAATTCTTCCTAAAGATAAAATAGATATGGTTATGATAGAAGATTAGTATATGGTGATTTATGTATATAGATAGATATAAAACTGAAGATGGATATGATGATATTATTCTTGTTAGTGATGCAGAATATTTAACGGGATTATATTTTGAAAATTCAAAAGATGCTTTAAAATTTAAGAATAATTATGAATATAAAGACTTGGATATATTTAGGAATACGAAAAAATGGTTAGAGATATATTTTAGGGGGAAGGATCCTGATTTTATTCCTAAATATAAGATAGATAATATGACGCCTTTTAGAAAGATGGTTATTGATATTATTAAAGATATTCCATTTGGAGAAGTTATTACTTATAATGATATAGCTAAGAAAATAGCTAAGGAAAGAAATATTAAAAGAATGTCAGCTCAGGCAGTGGGACAAGCAGTAGGTAGTAATCCAATATGTATTATTGTTCCTTGTCATAGAGTTGTTTCTGTAAATAAAAAGTTGACTGGTTATGGTGGGGGAATAAAAAATAAGATTAAATTACTAGAAAATGAATGTAATAAGATGGAAGAGTTTGATACGGCTAAATATATTAGTTAAGAGGTGAAAAATGAATAAATATAGTGGGTTGACAGATGAGGAAGTAATAAAATCAAGAAAGAAATATGGAAGTAATGTTTTAGAAAAAAAGGAAAAAACTTCTATTATTAAAGAAATATTTAAGGTTTTGAAAGAACCTACATTGTCTTTTTTAATTGTTGCTGCGAGTATTTATTTTGCTTTACATGAGTATGTTGATGGAATAATCATGCTTTTTTGTGTACTTTTTACTTGTGGAATTGAATTTTTTCAAGGATATAAGACCGATAAAGCTCTGGAAGAATTAAATAAATTGGCAGATGTAAATGTTAGAGTAATTAGAAATGGAAAAGAGATACTTATTAATAGTGAAGAATTAGTAGTTTCGGATATTGTAATACTTACGGAGGGTGATAGAGTACCGGCTGATGGAATTGTTTTAGAACAATATGGGCTTGCGATTAATGAATCTCTTTTAACGGGGGAATCAAGAGTAGTTCATAAAACTAAAGAGGTAGATGATATTAATCATTTTAAGAAGAATGTTTGTTATAAAGGGACAGATGTTGTTAATGGAAACGGGATTATTAAGATTTTAGCTATTGGTAAGAATACGGAATATGGACGGATTGGAAATAAATTAAATTCGATAGAAAATAGACGTAGTTCTTTACAAGAACAGGTTAATAAAGTTGTTATGATTTATTCAATATTCAGTATTTTATTATTTCTTGGGGTAGTAATAGTTACTTTTATTAATAATATGGATAATGATATATATACGAGAATTTCTTCATCTTTGATAGCGGGAATAACGGTAGCTATAGCGACAATACCGGAAGAGATACCGGTAATATTAACGGTATTTTTAGCTATGGGAGCGATGGATTTAACGAAGAAGAAAACTTTGACTAGAAATATAAGGACTACAGAAAATCTTGGCAGAATTTCTGTGTTGTGTACTGATAAAACGGGAACGATAACGGAAAATAAAATGGTTGTTAAAGATGATTATGTAGTTAATAATGATTTTTATGAGGCTGCTTTGTTGACTTGTCATAAGACTTCTTATGATCCGGTTGATATAGCTATTCAGAAATATATACTAGAAAAAGAAAATCTTAGTTATGATGATTATGAAAATATTCATGAATATGTATTTAATAATAAAGATAAAATGATGGGAATTGTAGTTAAGAATAATGATGATAATATGTTATTTGTTAAGGGAGCATTTGAAACAATTATTAAAATGAGTGATATTGATGATGATATGCTTAAGAAAGTGAAAAAACAAGTAGATATATTTTCTAGTCAAGGGTTACGAGTTATTGCTGTATCTGGTAAGAGGAATGTTTCAGTTAAGAGTAAGTTAAGCGATTATAGATTGGATTTTTTAGGATTAATTACTTTAGATGATCCGATAAGATATGGAATAAAGGAATCTATTAAAAAGTGTTATTCGGCGGGTATTAGAACTATGCTTATTACAGGAGATAATGGAAAGACAGCAATGGGGATTGCTAAAAAGATTGGACTTAAAGATTATGATAATGTTATAACAGGGTATGAACTGGAAAAAATGAGTGATAATGAATTAGAGGAGAAGGTAAAAGATACGAATATATATGCGAGAGTTTATCCAGAACATAAGATGAGAATAATTACGGCCTTGCAAAAGAATGGGGAAGTTGTTGCTATGACAGGGGATGGAATAAATGATGCGACGGCTTTAAAAAAGGCAGATGTTGGTATATCTATGGGAAAAAGAGGAACTAATGTTTCTAAAGAAGCTTCAGATATTATATTATTAGATGATAATTTTAATACTATTGTATCGGCTATAGAAAATGGTAGAAATATATATAATAATATTAAGAAAGCTATTTCTTATATAATAGCGATACATATACCAATTGCTTTATTATCTTTATTAATACCTTTATTAAAATTACCTACTTTATTATTGCCAATACATATTGTTTTATTAGAATTATTAATAGATCCGACTAGTTCGATAATTTTTCAAAGAATAAAGAATGATAAGTATATTATGGAGAAGAATCCACGTAGTAAGAATGATAAGATAATAGATGGAAATACTTTAATAAGATGTATATTACAAGGGTTATTGATAAGCTTATTAGTATTTTTGGTATATTTATATTATGTTAAGAAGGGTGATTTGTTATTAGCTAATACGATGGCATATGTATTATTAGTTATTTCAATTATGATGGTAGCTAATACGATGAAGAGTAAGAAATTAACAATTATTAATTTTATGGAAGGTTTTAGAGATAAAGTTATACTTGGAATTAATAGTTTGATTTTTATTGTTTTATTAGCTTTGGTATATATTCCTTTTTTACAAGAAGTTGCTAAGATGAAGGAAATAGGTATAGAGAAATGGTTTATAATTATTATACTTACGATGATTGGAACAATGCCTTTTGATATAGTAAAAAATAAATAGAGAGATAATAAGTTATCTCTTTTAATTTGCTTGACATATATTTAACTATATTTTATAATATGCAGATAGTTAATGAAGGGGCTTGATAAAATGATAAAGGTTAATTTATTAATGGAAGATGGTAGATACTTAAGTTATAATGAAAAGATTTTAAGTCCTTATATAGATGAATTATTAAGTTTTTTAGAAGATGAAGAATATATGCATAGTTATTCTTTTGCTAAGAAAATGATGATGGGACCTGAAATTAAGTCTAATAATACAATAGAGGGAATTAATGATGATTTAAGTTATATAGATAGAGTTATTAAATCTTTTAATAATCCAGATAATAATACTAAAAAAAGAATTCTTAATTTATATATGGGGTATAAATATATTCTTACACATGATAGAATAGATAAGGATAGTTTAAGAGAGTTATATGGTATTCTTAGTAAGGGGCTGTTGTCTTATGATGATATTAAGTATATGGGAGAATACTATCGTACTAGAGGAGTAATTATTTTAAAGGGAAATCATTTAAGAAATGATAATTTTACGGGAATGGAAGCTATAAAGTTAGATAAATATATGGATTTATTCTTTGAATACGTGAATAGTCCTTCTAGTAAAGATGAGATGGATGTTTTTATTAAATCTCAGATAATGCATTTTTATTTTGTTTATGTTCATCCTTATTTTGATGTCAATGGACGTACTAGTAGGACAGTTGCTATGTGGTATATGTTAAATAATCAGGTTTATCCATATATTATATTTAATCAAGCTATTGCTTTTGCTAGAGGAGAATATGAAAAGAGTATTATTAATGCTAGAGCAATGGGGGATGTTACTTTATTTTTAAGATATATGCTTACGCAAGTTTTATGGGAACTTGAAAAAGAATATATTGTTAATAAGATTAATAAGGCTAATATGAATCAGTTATCGAAAGAAGATTTACAGTTGATTAATTATCTTTTAACAATTAAAGGAAATATAACAGTAAAAGATTTAACAAGTTTTTATAATCGTTTTAATTTTCCTAAAAGACCGGGTGAATTATTTGATAAAATGATTAGTCCTTTAATAGATAAAGGGGTAATTTTAGATAAGGGGTTTACTAAAGGATATATGGACCAAGAAAGACATAATATGAATATTGGCTTAAATTTAGAAAGTATAGATGATTGTAGTGATAAAGTAAGACATTTAGTATTACATAGAAATTAATATAGGGGGGATAATATGTTATATGAAAAATTAAAAAGTCTTTATTTTGATAGAAAATATCGTGAATATATAGATTTATATAATGATGGAGTAAAGAAGGGAATAACTTTTAGTTATGTAGAAACAAGTAAATATGCTAGTAGTTTAATAAAAGAACGTTTTTATGATCGTGGATATGAAGTATTAAAAGAATTGGAAAAACTGGCGATGACAGAAAGAAATTATTTAGAGTTAGCTTTTAATTATTATTGTTGTAATAAATTAGAAGATGCTTTAAGAGTATTAACTTATGTTAAAAAAACTACGCCACAAAAAATTTATTTATTAGCTAAAATATATATGTTTAAGGGTGATTTTGAAGAAGCTAAACAGTATATTAATTATATATTATATTATTATGGAGAATCTAGATGGGCTTTTAAGAGTGAGGATTTAATGAAAAAGATTAAGAATCATTATGAAAAAGATGCTTTTATAGAAATAAGTTATGATGATTTTGTAGATAAAGGTAATAAGTTAGAAGAAGGTTATGTTATTTATTTAAATGATGAAGAAAAACTTGAATGTAATTATGTTTTTGAAAATGATTCAAAAAACTGTAGAAGACCATTTGTTATTTTAAAAAGAGAAGGAGATACACTATATTTAGCGCCAGTAACATTTAATTATAGTAGATATAGATATGCATTGTTTCAGCAAGATTATCCGAATAGTAAAGGAGAAAGATATATAGGGAATGCTTTTTGTATTACTAAAATAGATAATGTATATAGTGTTAGTGATAAACTTATTGAAAATGAATTAGATAGATTAATTAAATATTTACTTTCTGGAATGTGTTTTAATTTTGGTATTTTAGACGATGGTAAAAAGAAATTTTATGATACTTTTATGGGTGAAGGTAAGGTAGGAGAAGTAATTGTAGTGGCTAATAATCTAATAATTAGAAAAGTATCATATTACTATATAGTAAGTGTAAGTGATGATAAATATTATGGTTATTTAGTAAATTATCCAGATTTTAGTATTAAAGAAGATAGACTGGTAGAAATAAGTAAAAAAGAAATTATTTATAATAGAATACCTCTAGATAAAGATAGAAATGGGGTATTATCTAGAGTAAGAAAGAGAAATTAGACTTTTTATAAATTTTGTGATATTATAATTAACTACTTAAAGGGGGGATAATATGTTATATGAAAGATTGAATGATTTATATAAGAATGGTAAATATAGAGAATATATTGTATTATTTGAAAAGAATATTGATGAGTGTTATCAACTTGATTTTTTAACGATATGTCGATATGGAAGAAGTTTAATTCAATTACATCGATTTGATGATGGTTATAGTTTTTTAAGAAAATTAGAGACATTGGCTATAACAGATGATGAAATAATGGAATTAGCTTTTAATTATTATTATATGAAGAGAAGTGACGAGGTAATTAGGGTATTAGGTGGAATAGAAAAACCGTTACCTAAAAAGATGTATTTATTAGCTTTAGCATATATGTTAAATGGAGAAATAAGAGAAGCTAAACAGTATATTAGATATATATATTTCTATTATCAAGATACACCATGGGCTAGTAAGAGTAGGGAATTAATGTATAAAATAATAAATCATCGTGATAATGGAGCATTTATAGAAATGAATTATAATAGTTTTATTAAAAGAGGTAATCATTTAGAAGAGGGACATATTGTTTATATAAAAGATGGAAGTCTTATGAAGTATGCTAATAAATATGATAGTAAATACTATCAAAGACCATATCTTATTTTAAAGATAGTAGATGATATGTTATACTTAGCTCCAATAACTACTAGAGGAGATACTTGTAAATATATTTTATATGCTTTTAATTATCCAAATAATGATCATGATAGATATGTAAATAATTCATTTTGTATGGCTGGATTAGATAATGTTTTATCAGTATGTGATAAATTAAAAGAAGGACAATTAACTAAAGTTATTAATTATATAGGAAATAGATTATATTTTAATATGGAAGTAGAAGAAGGGGCTAAAATAATATTTTATAATACTTTCTTTAAACATTATGAAGTAGGAGAAATTATTGCTTATTCATATCCCATAGCTAATCAAAAGTTAAGATATTATTATGTTTTAGGAAAAAATGATAAAGGATACTACGGATATGAAGTAAGCTTTGGTGATTTTGAGAAAATAAGTGATGAGATAGTTTATATAGAAAATGATGCTACTATATATAAGAGAATTAAACCTAATTTAGAAAATAGTAAAGTAAGAATAAAGAAGCCATAAAACTACTAAAATATTTTAGTAGTTTTATAAAGTTATGTTATAATACTTTATATTAGAGGTGGTATGATGGACCAAGAAAAATTCGGGAAGTTTATTAAAGAAATAAGAAAGAAACATAATTTAACTCAGAAAGAGTTAGCAGATAAATATAATGTAACTTATCAGGCGGTTAGTAAGTGGGAAACTGGTAAGAATATGCCAGATAGTTGTCTTATTAAAAAAATAAGTGAAGATTTTAAAGTTAGTTTAGAAGAACTTTATGATGGAGAATTTAAAACTAAAAAAAGAAATAGAAAAATAAAATATATAATGGTTTTAATAGTACTATTAATTATTTTGGGAGTAATTTTATTTATTAACTATTATAAAGAACATGATGACTTTAAATTTAGAGTAATCTCTAGTAGCTGTGATAATTTTTCAATATCAGGAAATATTGCTTATAATAAACATAAATCGGCAATATATATTACTAATATTAAATATTGTGGAGAATATGAAGAAAATAAATATAAACATATTGAATGTATTTTATATGAAAGTAATAATAATATAGAAAGAAAAATTAGTTCTTATAAATATGAAGAAGATATAATGATTACTTTAGAAGAGTTTTTAAAGAAAGTTACATTTAATATTTCTAATTATGATAAAGTATGTCAAGAGTATAATAATAATACTTTTTATTTAACTATTAATGCTTATGATAATGAAAAAATTACTTCATATAAGATACCTTTAAGTATGAATGATGACTGTATTAAATAAATTCAACTTATAGTTGAGTTATTCAACTTATAAGTTATTTATTTTTATAATTATTTTAGATATGATGATTTTAGAGGTGAAGGAAATGAAGAAGAAAATAATTATAGTTATTGTTTTAAGTTTATTATTAGGGGGAATTATTAGTTACTTTATAATGGATAAAGTAATGATTATTGAGAAGAAACTTCCGGTAGCAGAATTAGCTGAAGGATTAAGGGAAAAATATGGGATAGATAAAAATATTAATGAAAAGACGATTGATAATTATCTAAATAGAAGTGATACGGTATATCGAGATGTTAGAATGTTAGAGGATTCAGCTACTTGGGAAAATAAAGGGGGAGATAGATATTTAAGTGGTTATATTAAGGGATTTGAAGTAATACCATCAGTTTATTTATGTGGATTTACCGAAGAATATATTAAACAAAAAGAGAAAGAAAATGTATATGGTTTATATACAGGAAGAACTTTATTTACACTTATGGATGATGGTAGTTATAAAGCTAATTATAAAGAATCATTAAGTATCTTAGAAGCTATTTTTCCACGTGATAAAAATATATTTATAATGTGTGGTGCTGGAGGATATGCCGGAGAAGTAAAACAATTATTAATTAGTCTTGGTTGGGATAAAGATAAGGTACGTGATGTTGGAGGATACTGGTATTATGAAGGTAAGAATAGTATTCAAGTAAAAGAAACGATAGATGGACAAGATTACTATAATTTTAGTAAAGTACCATATTATAATATAGATTTTGATACATTGCATGAGGTATAAGATGAAAAAGAAAATAGGAATAGTTTTAATAATAATATTTATTTTAGGATTAGCTAGTTATTTTCTATTTAGTAAGAAAAAAGAAAATATAATATATTTAGAAGATAAATATTATGAAGAAAAGAAAATAGTAGAAATATCATATAATGAATTAGAGGAATTAATTAAAAATAAAGAGTCTTTTGCTTTATTTGTATATCAATCATTATGTAGTACTTCAGCAGATTTTGAAGAAGTATTAAATAAATTTTTAGATAATAATCAAGTTACTTTTTATAAAATATCTTTTTCTAGTATTAAGAATGAAGAACTTGGAAAGTATGTTAAGTATTATCCATCTTTTGTAATATTTAATAAGGGGGAGGTAGTAGATTATTTAGAAGCCGATAAAGATACGGATATAAATTATTATACTTCTTCAAATGAATTTAAAAAATGGTTTACGAAGTATGTATATCTTAGGGATTATTCTAATAATAATGTTGTTAGAGATAATGACATAAATAATGATAATAATAATAATAATAATGTAGATAATAGTAATAATAATGATAATCAAGAAGAAGTAATTAATGAGATTAATTTAGAAAATGTAGCTAAGACTCCGGGAAAAGTAAATATTTATTTATTCTGGGGAAATGGGTGTCCACACTGTAAAAGTGAACTTGCTTTTCTCGAAAGTATTAAAGAAGAATATGGTAATTATTTTAATCTATATCCTTTTGAAGTATGGTATAATCAGGAAAATGCTAAAATGTTAGAGGTATTTGCTAGGAAGATGGATGATAAAGTTACGGGTGTTCCTTATACGATTATTGGTAATAAAAAAATAAGTGGTTTTAGTGAAAGTAAACAAGAAGAAATAATTAATACAATAATAGAACAAGCACAAAATGATTATGATGTATATTTAGATGAAATAAAAAACAGTTAATAACTAATTTAACTGTTTTTAAAATGTCTTAGGTTTTTTAAAAATAATACTTAAGATGACATCGGTAGTAAATAAAAATAAAGATAAATAAGCAAAATTCTTTAAATAAAGATATTTAATATTTATAAATATTTTATCTAGGAGAGGGATTACTAGATAATGAAGAAGTAATGAACCAATAGCAAAGGTAGTAATACTTCTTAAACATATAATACCATTAATATTTAAAAGGGCATTATCATAATTCCAAAGTCTTAAATCTAAATAATTAAAAGCAATATATCCGATAATATATTCTACTAATCCTGTAATTAACATAGATAAGATAAATAATAATAGGGGTTTATTTTTATATTTCTTTAAGTAATATAAAAATATTGCTCCAATACCATATATAGGAGTTATAATACCATATAAAATACCACTCTTTATAAAATAACCATATTCTAAATAATAAAATATTATTTCATAAATAAATCCTGTAAAACCACCAATTAAAAATATATAAAATAGATAAGTTATATCTTTATTTTCTTTCATTACTACCAACTACCTTTATTTAATTATATAACAAACTAGTAAAATAAACCATATGTTAATAAAAAAATATAAAAAAGGTCCTTAAGTATAATACTTAAGGACACACCTCTATCTTTATCTAACCTATATAAATTATAGCATGACACTTGTTTCCTGTAAAGACAAAATTCGATTTTTTAAGATTTTTCAAATATGTAAAATACTCTATAAATCCTTATAATGTAAGGTATTTGCATGCATACAAAAGGGTCCTTAAGTATTATACTTAAGGGTATATAGTAAAGGAGTAGATAATGACTAAAAAGAGATACTATACTTTAGTTATATTAGGCATTCTTATTATATCAATCGTAGGAACGTTGGCGTGGCTTACATGGAAGAGTAAAGAGACAGCTTTGGTACTAACGGTAGGAGAGATAGATGGAACAAGAGTTACTTTAAGGCCTTATGTCATTGAAGATACATTAATACCAACATTAACTTATGATAGTAATGAGGTAATTAACGTTAATATTAAAAATAATGGTAATGAAGAGAGTCAAGTAGTCTTATATTATAATATTAGTAAAATAGATGATGAATTAATAACAGATAGTTTTAAATATACGATTTTAAGAAGTACTGATAATGGTAATAGTTATACCGAATATAAGGAAGGTAACTTTGTTAATGCAAATATATCTTCAGACTTTATAATACTTAAAGAAACTATTAAAGAGAAAACAGAATATAATTATCAGATATATACATGGTTAGATGGCAGTAATGAAACTAGTTCTAGTATTCAAGGAAAGGTTTTTAAAGCTGAACTTAATGCCATTATTCATAATGAAAAAGATATAATTGTAGATCTTCCTGATGGGATGATTCCGGTAACGATAGCTGATAATGGAGTAGTTACTACTATGGCAAAAGATAATGCTTCATGGTATGATTATGATGAAAAGAAATGGGCGAATGCCATACTGGTAACGGAAGAGTCAAGAAGTACATATTTAAATACAGATGGAATAACAATACCGGAAGATAATATCTTGGCGTATTATGTCTATATACCGAGATATAAGTATAAAATATGGACCATCGGTACAAGTAGTAAAGGTCAAGAACAAGAGATAGAGATTGCTTTTGAAAATAAAGATATATCAAAATCAACCGGTACAAAAGCGGGAGAATATTTAACGCATCCGGCATTTACATTTGGCGATACGGAATTAAATGGTATTTGGGTAGGTAAGTTTGAAACTACCGGAAATGCTACGACTCCGACGATAAAACCTAATACCGCATCATTAACTAGGCAAAACATATCAGCAGCTTTTGTTACAGGTTTAAAATTTGCTGGCGGAACTTTGAGTAATGGAACTACAACTTTTGTGGGAAGTAATATATATGGATTAACTACCAAGGCAGACTCTCATATGATGAAGAATAGCGAATGGGGAGCGGTAGCTTATCTATCGCACTCTAAGTATGGGATAAACAGCGAAGTAAGAATTAATAATTATTGGAATAGTAGTAAAACACTTACCGGGTGCGGAGCTAGTACGGCTTCAGCCAGTCAAAGTACAACGTGTGGAATAACTTATGGTTCATCTTCAATATATCCGCAAAGTACGACCGGTAATATATCGGGAATCTTTGATATGTCGGGAGGAGCATGGGAATATGTCATGGGGGTGTTTGCTAATTCTGATGGTACCTTATGGAGTGGTAAATCTACTTCATATAATTCCGGATTTAATGGCTTACTAGGAACTAATGGTACCGCTAAAACCGATGGAATAGCATTCCCCGAAAGTAAATATTATGAAGTATACAAGGCAAGTAGTGGCACAATCATTAGTGCTTTAACGGCATGTAGTGGAGGCTATTGTTATGGACGAAGTTTATCGGAAACAAGTAGTTGGTATGGAGATTACGCGAAATTTGTTTCTGCCACGTACCCGTGGTTCTTTCGTGGTGGTAGCTTTAACAATGTTGCCAGTGCCGGCGTCTTCAGCTTCAGCAACGCTGACGGCGGTGCGAACGTGACCTATGGCTTCCGTGCGGTGGCGTGCTTCGCTTAAGCGTCAGCGACTTGCTCTGAATTTGCTACATTGGAAGAATTTGCAAAAGATACTAGTATTAAGAATGTTAAAGTAAAAACTGATAAATTTGTCAATATTGAAAGTTGATAATTATTATCAGTTTTTTTTAATATTTATTAAGAATAATTAGATAGATTGTATATAGTGATATATATAATAAAAGTATCAGTAAAACTGGTGGATTAATATATTTTTATAGAGATAACAATTGAAGAAAAAAGGAGTTATGATATAGATATTAGTGTGGACATTGATTCTTTAGAACAATTGATAAAATTCTTCTTTATTTTGAGATAAATTATAATTTAGTGAATTAGAAAAAAACTTTCTTTCTGTCTTTAGTTGATCGTACAACTATCTAGTAAAATAAGCCATGTATTAATTAGAAAAATATAAAAAAGGTCCTTAAGTATATTACTTAGGGACACACCTCTATCTTTATTTAACCTATATAAATTATAGCATAACACTTATTTTCTGTAAATACAAAATTAATTTTTTTAAGATTTTTAAAATACATAAAATATCCTGTAAACCCTTATAATGTAAGCTATTTACATGCATACAAAAAGGTCCTTAAGTAATATACTTAAGGATATAATGGAGGGAATTATGAAAAATAAAAGAGTGACTATTATTTTAGTGGTATTATCACTAATATTTGTAATTGTGGGTAGTACTTTTGCATATTTTACATGGCAAACATCTGAAAATGAGAAGACTAATGTGGTATTTACAGTAACGGGTGATTTTAGTTGTGCAGCTGATGGTGGCGGTAATATAACGTCAAATGATATAACTTTAGCACCATGTGAATGTACAAATAATAAATATGCTATAAAAAGAGAAGTAAAAGTTACACCGACAATTACTAAGAGTGGTAAAACTATTTATATGGATTTATGGTTAACGATAAATAGTATAGGAACCGGTTTAACTAACAGTAATAACTTTAGATATGCTTTAACAACAAGTGCTGATAGTTGTGATAATCCGGTATCATCAGGAACATTTACCGGAAAAGCAACAAATAATAGAGTAAGATTATTAAGTTCAAAAGAATATTCTAGTACAACAACAGATACATATTATTTATGGATATGGTTAGATAAAGAAGAAACATCGAGTGATACGATGAATCAAACTTTTAGCCTATCTCTTGGGGGTAGTTGTATAGATCAAACATCGGTTAAACCTAATGCTCCAGAATTAGATAGTGGCATGATTCCAGTAACAATAGCTGATAATGGAACAGTAACAACAATATCTAGTAGTGATAGTTCTTGGTATAATTATGATAAACAACAATGGGCGAATGCGGTACTGGTAACAGAAGCATCACGAAGTAGTTATCTAAATACAACAGGGGTGACAATACCAGAAAGTAATATCTTGGCATATTATGTCTGGATACCAAGATATAAGTATAAAATATGGACAACTGGTACAAGCGGTAAAGGTCAAGAACAAGAAATAGAGATTGTTTTTGAAGATAAAGATACGACAAAGTCAACAGGAACAAATGTGGGAGAGTATTTAACACATCCGGCATTTACATTTGGGGATACGGAATTAAATGGTATTTGGGTAGGCAAATTTGAAAC
>CAKOPG010000018.1 GCA_934098745.1 uncultured Bacilli bacterium | reverse complement strand
GCTTTGGTACCGGTGCTAGTGATGGCGGCAGTGGCATAGTCATCCTTAGAGGAACAAGATAAATATATAGAGAACAGGGAAAAATAATCTCTGTTCTTTTATGATAATATATTGGACAAAAGAGTAATTATAAGTTATAATTTATATAGGTAGTAGGTGATATAAATGTACTTAAAGGAAATACAGGCATATGGGTTCAAATCATTTGCGGATAAAATTAATTTTGAATTTACAAATAATTTAAATGGGATTGTTGGTCCAAATGGATCTGGTAAGAGTAATGTTGTGGATGCTGTTAGATGGGTACTTGGTGAACAGTCTAATAAATCTTTAAGAGCTACGGATAGTACTTCAGTAATATTTTCTGGGAGTAAGAGTAGGAAACCATTAAATAGTGCGATGGTTAATATAATTTTTGATAATACCGATAGACATTTACCAATAGATTTTAATGAAGTATCAATAAAGAGAATATTATATCGTAGTGGAGAAAATGAATATTATTTAAATGGCGAAAAATGTCGTCTTAAGGATATAAGTGAACTACTTACTGATAGTGGAGCAGCTAAGGAGAGTTTTAATATTATTGGTCAAGGTAAAATAGATGAAATATTATCGACAAAGCCATATGATAGAAGAGTTATTTTTGAAGAAGCTGCGGGAGTACTTAAATATAAGAAAAGAAAAGAAGAAGCTATTAGAAAGTTAGAAAGAACAAATAATAATATTAATAGAGTAAATGATATTATTGCAGAACTTAATACTAATTTAGAACCGTTAAGACAACAAAGTATGGAAGCTAAAGAATATATAAGATGTAAAGATGAACTTACTAAGAGTGATATAGCTTTAATGATATATGATGTTAATAATTATACGGATGAACTTAATATATGTAAGAATAATATTAATTCACTTAGTGATAAAATTTTGGAATTAAATAAAAATAATGCTTCTTATGATGTAAATCTTCTTGATAATCAGGGAAAGTTAACTGATATTGAAAATAGTTTAACGGATAGTAATAATAAGTTATTAGAATTAACTAAATTATTAGAACAAACAGATAGTGATATTAAATTATTAAGAGAAAGAAGAAAATATCTTGATAAGGATAGTAATATTTTAGATATAAGTGCTATTAATGATAAGTTACTTTCTAAGAAGAGTGAAGTTAAGAATATTTTAGATAAGATAGAAGTTATTGATAAAAAGATTAATAATTATGAATTAGAAATTAGTAATTATAATAAGAAATATAGTGATATTAGGAATAAGATATATAAGAATAATGAAGTAATTAATAGTAATAATAGAAGTATTAATGATTTAAATTATAAGATTAATTATTTAGAAGAAGAGATTAATAATGGGGGAAATGTTCCTAATACGGTTAAAAATTTACTACGTAATCCATTATTTAGTGGGGTACATGGAACAATAGGTAGTTTAATAGAAGTACCAAGTGAGTATGCTTTAGCGGTAGCGACATCTTTAGGGGGAGCTAGTAATTATTTAGTTGTCGATGATACGAAATTAGCTAGTAGAATGGTGGAATATTTAAAAAATAATAAGTTAGGTAGAGCTACTTTTTTTCCTCTTGATGTGATTAAGGGTAGATATATAGAAAATAGTATTTTAGATAATTTATCCAGAATAGATGGTTATATTAATACAATAGATAAAATTATTAAATATGATGATAAATATAGGGATATTGTTACTAATCAACTTGGTAATGTAATATTAGCTTCAGATATAGAGAATGCTAATAATATTAGTAAAGTTATTAATAATAGATATAAGATTGTTACTTTAGATGGACAAGTAGTTAATGTAGGAGGATCTATTACTGGAGGAGATAAGATTAAGAGTAATGATATTATTAAAGAGAGATATGAATTAGAAGAAAATAAGAATAAGTTAAAGAGAATTAATGAAGAAAATAAGAAGTTATTAGATGAAGTAAATAATTTGTCTAAAGAATTAAAAGAATATGAAGATAAGAAATATGCTAGAAATAATGAGAAGATTAATTTAGAGAGTATTAGAGATAATAATAAATTAATGATAGATAAGTTAGAAGAAGAGATTAATGAAATAGCTAGGGAACTTAAAGATAAGATGAGTATTACTAATAATAGTAGTATGGATGAAGAAAATAATTTAGTAAGCCATTATTATGAAATAAAGAATAGTATAGATACTTTAAATAAAGAGATTAGTCTTATGAGGATAGATCGGGATAAGATTAATGAGGAAATTTCTTCGGTTAATGAGATAGCTAAGAATAGTAGTATATTTACGGCTAAATTAGAAAAAGAACTTAAGGAAAAAGAACTTACAAGTAGTAAGTTAGAAGTTAAGATAGATAATATTTTAAATAGTTTAAATGAAGATTATGGAATAACTTATGCTGCTGCGAAAGATAAATATATAATAGATGATAATCCAGAAGATGTTAGAAAGAATGTAATAAATTTAAAGAATAAATTAAAAGAATTTGGAATGATTAATTTGGGAGCTATTTCTGAATTTGAGAGAGTTAATGAAAGATATGAATTTTTAACTAAACAAAGAGAAGATTTAAATCAAGCAGAAAGTACTTTACTGGAGATAATTAGTGATATGGATAATATTATGAAAGATAAGTTTGTTACAACATTTAATGAAATAAAAATAGAATTTAAGAAAGTCTTTAGAGAATTATTTAAGGGTGGAGATGCGGATATTTATATGACTGATCCAGATAATATTTTGGAAACAGGAATAGAACTTGAGGCCACTCCGCCAGGAAAGAATCTTAAAAATATTCAGTCTTTATCCGGTGGTGAAAGAACATTTACAGCGATATCACTTTTATTTGCTATTTTAAATGTAAGACCGGTGCCTTTTTGTTTGTTTGATGAAGTAGAAGCGGCTTTGGATGAAGCTAATGTTGATGCTTTTGGAGAATATTTAGATAAGTATCGTAATAAAACACAATTTATTATAATTACGCATAAGAAAAAAACAATGGAATTTATTGATACATTATATGGAATTACTATGCAAGAATCAGGGGTATCAAAGAGAGTTTCGGTTAAACTTGGAGAGATAAAGAAGAGTAATTAATAGGTAGTAAAGAGGTATTTTATGGTAGTTGATAGTAAGAAAAATAAAAAGAAAAATAAGAAGAGAAAGAATAGTAATGTAAAGAAAAAACAAGTAAATAAAAATAATACAAATAATAAAAAGAGGAATGTAAAAAAAGAAGTAAGAGATAAGAAGATAGAAAAAGCGGTATCTACACAGGATAAGAGTGTTTTAAAAGATGATATAGATAGTAAGAGTGAAGTATCTATAGAAAATAAAGGTAGAAAATTACAGCGAGATAATGAGATAGATATAGATACTTCTAATGTAGATACGGATAATAGTAGTGTTGTTAAGAATATAGATAGAAAGAAGAAATTATTTAGTTATATATTATTTAGTATTATTGGTTTATTACTAATATTTTATATTACTTTTCCGAAGATTTATTTAAATGGAAAGAAGAAGGTTATTATTAGTTATGATCAGGAATATAAAGAACAGGGATATAAGGGAAAAGTACTAGGACTTGATGTGACTAATCGGATATATGTAGAAAGTAATATTACTAATAAGATAGGAACATATGAAGTAAATTATAAGATTAAATATTTCTTTATTACAATTAAGAAGACTAGATGGGTAATGGTTGTAGATAATAAGAAACCAGAGATAAAAGTAATCGATGAAAGTATTAAGATATGTCCTAATGAGAGTGTGCCGGATATTTCTTATACAGCTATAGATGAATATGATGGAGATTTGACAGATAAGGTAGAAGTATTTAAGTATAATAATAAGATTATTTTAAAAGTTAGTGATAGTTCTTATAATACTGAAGATAAGGTAATTAGTGTAATAAATGAAGATAAGGAAGGTCCGAAGATTACTTTAAAGGGATATCAAACAATGTATGTAGGAATAAATGAAGGATATAAAGAACCTGGTTATATGGCGAGTGATAACTGTGATGGAGATTTGACAGATAAGGTTATGGTTAGTGGGGAAGTTCTTGATAAGATAGGAACATATATGCTTACTTATAAAGTAACTGATAGTAGTGGAAATGATAGTTCTATTACAAGGACAGTAATAGTAGGTAATAATACTTTGGTAAATGATGGTACTATTAATAGTGGAACAATATATTTAACATTTGATGATGGGCCTAATGAGGGGACGACAGGATATATATTAGATGTGTTGAAAGAGGAAAATGTTAAGGCAACATTCTTTGTTACTTGTAATGGACCAGATTATTTGATAAAGAGAATGTATGATGAAGGACATACTGTTGCGCTTCATACAGCGACGCATAATTATTCATATGTATATTCTTCAATAGATAACTATTTTACTGATTTACAGAGAGTAAGCGATAGAGTAAAAAATATTACGGGAGTAGATAGTAAAATAATTCGTTTTCCCGGTGGTAGTAGTAATACGGTAAGTAGAAATTATAGACAAGGTATTATGACAGAACTTACATATATGGTTATAGATAAAGGATATCGTTATTATGATTGGAATGTAGACTCAAATGATGCCGGTAGTGCTAAAACTAGTAGTGAAGTATATAACAATGTTGTTTCTCATTTATCTAGAGAGAGAAGTAATGTCGTACTTATGCATGATGTTAAATATACGACTAAAGGGGCAATTAAAGATATTATTAAATATGCTAAGGATAATGGATATAATTTTGATAAGATAACAATGGATACATATATGGTAAGACATGGAGTAAATAATTAATGGGAAAATAGTTCAGATGTTTGAACTATTTTTTTACTAAGTAGGAAAGTTCTATATTTAATAATAAAAGAAAAGTTATGGTTGATATTTTTCTAGTATGCTAAATAAGGGAGATATAAAGTTCTTTTATAAAAAAAATTATGTATTCTAATTCCTTACATTATAAAGGATTAGGCTTTGTTTTACAGTGTTTTACAATTTTTTAAAATTAAAATATTTATTTACAGAAATTTGTGACTATGCTATAATTTAAATAGAAAAATAGAATTAGGTATTATACTTAAGAAGATAGTAAGGAGTATAGAAAATGACTAGTAAGAAGAAGAATATTTATTTAATAGGAAGTATTTTATTTGCGATTATATTAATTGTGGTAGGAACGTTTAGTTATTGGACTTGGACGAGTAATGAGAATAAGAATATTGTTTTCAATACCGCTAAAGGTTTATCAGATTATATAATATATGATTCTGGGGAATCTAAATTTGTCGGAGATTTTAAAACTAGTAATAGTTATACCGATGGAGTACATACGACGGTATCTGTTTATAAGAAAGAAGAAGCTAGTGAGGCAATGTTGTATGCAACTATTTATATGAAAGTAAATAGTATTGGTAGTAACTTAAGTAATACCAAAGGGCTTAAATGGGTAATAACTGAAGGAGATAGTACAAACACGGGTAATGTTTTAGCGGAGGGCGATTTTGTTGGAATAAAAGCTCAAGATGAATTTATCATATTACCATCTACTGAGGTAACGACATCAAAGAAAGAATATACGGTATGGTTATGGTTAGATAGTAAATATGCGACAGCTGTTATGAGTGGAGAGAGTTTAGATACTATTATATGGACTCAAATAGATCAAGTAATTGAAGATAGTTTTGAAATAACCAGATTAAGTAATAATTATCAAATAATAAATGCGACGGTCGTAAATGCTACCAAGAATATTGTTAGTTATGCTATAACGAATAGTAATGTAGAACCAGTTAAGAATAATACTTCTTCAGTAGTAGTAAGTCCTCTTGTTAATAATACTAATGATGTTAAGGTTACACAGATAGATAATGAGACAACTAGTTGGATAAGTATTCCTGAAGAAGAGCAAAGTAGAATATATACTTTGGAATATGTAGTAAGTAGTACCGGAACGTATTATGTTTGGTTTAAAGATAGTGATGGGAAGGTAATTAATAAAAGTATCGAAATAAGTGAAGTTAATAATAATAAACCATCATGTACATTTAGTGATTTTAATCCAGTAACTATTAGTAATGGCGATACTTCCAAGATTACTTTAACATGTACTGATAGTACAGGACTTGTTGGAACTGGTGAAATTACCGAAGAAGATATGATATTATCAAGTGAAGTAATCGATATAAGTAAAATAGAGAAAGAAAGTATAGATAATGGATATAAATATATTATTACAGTAACTGCTAAGAGTAATATCGGTAATGTCACAATAAAATTAAATAATAATGTACTAATAAATAGTATAGGTAATGGTAATGATGCAGTAACATCTAATAAGTTAGATATTACTAGTACATTTAATATTACTTATAAAGATATTGGGGGGACAGAATTTAGTGGGGTACATGGGACAAATGCGCCAATTACTTATGAATCTGGAGTAGAAACAAATTTGGTTAATCCTACGAAAAATGGTTATGCTTTTAAGGGATGGTTTACTACATCAGATGGTAGTGGGGATGCTATTACAAAGATAGCTTCAACCCAAAAAGGAAATATTATATTGTATGCTAAATGGGAAGCTAATCAATATACGGTTAACTTTGATAGTAATATGATTGCTTCTTTACCGAAGACGATGACGGTATCTGGTTTGACTGTGGTATATGATTATGAGGATTCGACATTAACTATAAATGGTACACCTACGGCAAGTACGATAAGATTACCATTTAGTACAATGGGATATAGTTTTACTTCAGGTGATACATATACACTTACACTTACTCATATATCGGGGACAGAAACTTATCCGGGTAATACAACTAGTGATGATATTTCTAGATTTATGATATGGCTTGTTAAAAGTGATGATAGTCGTGTAACTACTAAAAATACTTATCCGAGAAACTTTGCAAATGGATATTATCCAGATAGTAGTACAAAGGTTACAACTAGAGATTTGACAATAGATGATAATGCTAGTAGTGAGGGTGCTGGTATAAAAATAGAACTTTTTGTTACTAATCCAAGTAATCAGGTGTTTACTGATTATAAAATTAAAGTTAATTTTAGTAAGGTTGAAACAAAGACAGTAGCATATAATGATACTTATGGAGAGTTACCAACTCCTAAGAGAACAGGATATATTTTTAATGGTTGGTATACGGGAGAAAATGGAACAGGTGTAAGGATTACGGATACTACTAAAGTTGAATTAACAGCTAATCAAACGTTGTATGCTAACTGGGTGGATGATTATCCATACGGGGTAGCTAATTTGATGTTAGATAAGAATGGTTTTACCTTAAGTTTATCTAATTATGGTGATGATGGTTCTAGGCTTACAGATACTTTTGGTTTTGCTTTGGTAAGTACAGGGGCATGTGAGACGGCAACATACGAAAATATGACAGATACCTCTAAAGTTTATAATGACGATTTTATTAGTGGAACAACATATTATGGCTGTATAAAACTTACCGATAATAGTGGTAATATTACTTATTTGAAATCGGCGGGAATAACTTATGAATATTCTACAAGAGGAACGTCTTATACGACATCTGGAGAGTATACATTTACTACTCCGGCTACGGGAATTTATACGTTAGAAGTATGGGGTGCTCAAGGTGGTTATGCAAGGTCGAATACTGGTGGTTATGGTGGTTATGGTGGATATTCTAAAGGAAATGTATATTTAAATAAAGATGCTGAAATATTTATTAATGTCGGTGGAATGGGTGTTGCTGCTACGACTACAACAATTGATAGTGCTGGTGGCTATAATGGCGGTGGAAATGCAATACATTGGAAAAGTAATAATACTTATAATGGCGGAGGCGGCGGTGCAACGCATATAACAACCATGAGTGGTTTGTTATCAACATTATCTTCAAATACAGAGAACATTTTAATTGTGGCAGGTGGTGGCGGTGGAGCTGCTGCTGATTCTTCAACATTTATTGTCGGTGGGCATGCTGGTGGATTTGTAGGTTCGGCAGGTAATCCACCACCAAATAAGGATGGTTCTTTTGGTTTAGGTGGCACACAAACAAGTGGTGGAAAATATACATTCTATTCGCAAACTGTTCCGGAAGAAGGTAGTTTTGGATTAGGTGGCGAAGCTGCAAGTGTTGGTGGAGCTGGCGGTGGTGGTGGATTCTATGGTGGTGGTGGTGCTGGTGTTTGGGGATCTGCAGGTGGCGGTTCTGGATATATTGGTAATAGTTTATTAACTGATAAATACATGTATTGTTATAATTGTACGACATCAGATGTTGAGTCTACGAAGACTTATACGACAACGAATGTATCTAGCACGCCTACGGCAAATTATGCTAAAAGTGGCAGTGGAGCGGCTAAAGTTACTTATAATATTGTAAATGAGGCTACTTCTTTAGTACTAAGTTATAATAATAATGGTGGTAGTGGTTGCTATGCTAAATCTATTGTTAATGGTTCTAAGTATGGAGAGTTATGTATGCCAACAAGAGATGGTTATAAATTTGCTGGTTGGTATACAGAAGTATCTGGTGGTAATGAAATAACTAAAGATGATGAAGTAACGGTTACGGAAAACCAAACAATATATGCTCATTGGGAAGAGAGTACATTACCGGTTATAAGTATTTCACCTAATGGTAATTCGGGATATGTAAAGGGTAATATTACTAGTAGAATAACGGTTACAAAGGGAAATAATAGAATAGATACGAGTAGTTTTAAATATATATATTCGACGGATATTAATGCCGAACCTGATAATAGTTTTATATCTGGTAATAGTTATACTTTAGAAAATGCTAGTGGAATATATTATTTAATAGCTTCAGCTTGTGATATAGCAGGTAATTGTGTTAAAGAAATATCTAATCCATTTTATGTCGATAATATTATTCCTACGGGAGAATTATCATTATCAAAGAATGGTGGTATGGTAATAGCGACCGTATCTTCAACGGTTGGTGGTAGTGGTATTAAAGAATATGGCTATTTGCTTCAAACTAGTGATAGCTGTCCAACAAGTGGATATACCTCTTCTCAAAATGATACATATAATTTTGCTATCTCAGCTAAGGGAACATATTATGTATGTGTAAAAATTACTAATAATGTAGATAATTCAGTAATAATTTCTGGAGAAATAGTGATTGAAAATATTAGTTATACTTATCAGCAAGTATCAACTAGTTATTCATGTGCTAATAAATCAGTTGGTTCATCATACATCTTTACATATACCGGTAATTGTGAAGTTGTAGCTAATGGTGATGATGGTTGGAAAATTAGATATTTAAGTAGTGGTAATTTAACATTACCAAGTGAATTTAGTGTTGACCTCTTCTTAGTTGGTGGAGGAGGCGGCGGTAGTGGTTCTGCTGGCGGCGGTGGTGGTTATACCGCAACTTACTTAGATCAAGTAATTGCTGCCGGAACATATACCGTCCAAGTCGGTGCTCAAGTATCATCTGGAAGTAGTGGTAATAAATCATACTTTGGAGATGCCAGCAAATATGTGGCTAATGGCGGTGGTGTTGGTGGTAATGGTTCTGGCGGATCCGGAGGCTCTGGCGGCGGTGGAAGAGGTGGTACTTGTTGTTGGTCAGTGGATGCTAACCAGGGTACATGTAATTCTGCCTCTGAAACAGCTGGTGGCGCTGGTGGTACATTTGGATCTAATGGATATGGCGGTAGCGGTTGTAGTATACCATGGGGAACTGGAGCTGGTGCCGGAGGTAGCGGTCAAGGAAATACAACTTGTGAGTTTGGTTTAGGAACAACTTCGGGTTGTATGACCGGAGTATCAGCATATTCAGCCGGAGGCCATGGAAAAAGTGGTACTTCCGTTAGTGCCAATAGTGGTAATGGTGGTGGAAGAAGTTCCGCCGGAAGTTCAGGAATAGTCATAATGAGAAGTACCTCAATAACCGATGTCACTATAAATGATGAAGTAATAGGTACTTATAATGGCGAAGTGAAAGTCGTAGAAAGTGATGGTAATTATAAAATAACTTTCTATACGAGTGGTAGTTTAATTCTTAAGAAAGCACTTAATGTCGATCTCTTCTTAGTCGGCGGCGGCGGCGGAGGTAATAGTGGTGGTGGCGGTGGTGGTTACACCAAAACTTACACCAACGAAACGATTGAAGCTGGTACCTATGAAATAAAAATCGGTAATGGAGGTAATACCTCAAGTAATGGCGGTACGACATACTTTGGAACAGTGGAAACATATTTTGCTAATGGCGGAAATGGCAGTACCGGTTATAGTGGAGCGAATGGTGGCTCTGGTGGTGGTGGTCGAGGTGGCGTATGTTGCGTATCATATGATGCCAACCAAGGTGTATGTAATGCTTCATCTGAAGCTGGTGGCGGCGCCGGAGGAGCATTTGGAACCAATGGTTCAGCCGGTGGTAGTTGTAGTATGCCATGGGGAGCTGGAGCCGGCAGTGGTGGAAGTGGTCAAGGAACGACAACTTGTGAATTTGGTGAAGGAACGACAGCTAGTTGTAATAGTGGAGTAACAAGTTACGCTAAAGGAGGACCTGGATATGTTTCTTCAGGAGCTATGAATACCGGTAATGGTGGCGGTAGAAATTCAGCTGGTGGCTCAGGAATATTAATTATTCGTAATACGAGATAAAACACGATTTTCTAGTCGTGTTTTCTTGCGTTGCTAAATTAAAAATCCTATGTTATAATGATAGATATCTTGAGGTGGTATGAATATGGAATATATAGATTATGATGATACGATAAAGGATACTTTTGAGGCAATATTTAAAGGTCATGAAAAGAATGATGGCAAGGGAACTTTTATTGATGATCCAGAATATATTAAGAAGATAGATTGGAAGAAAGTATTAAATGATAGTAAAGAAATTAGAAATTCATATAGAGTATTGAATAGTTTAAATCAAGAAAGAATAGCTGGTCTTTCTAAAGTATTTACGGTGGATAATGAAGGAGCGGCTAAAATAGAAGAATTTAGAAAGATGGGATTATCTTGTAATTTTTATATTGTTCCACATAGTCTTAAAAAGAGTGATGTAGTTAATGCTTATCATAATGTTTTGGTGGATGATTCACTTAAGAATTTAGATGATTGGAGTATGGCTGGAGGAGTACCAATATTTTTTAGTAAGAATGGTAAAAATATAGATGGATATGGCCAAGTAAATAGTAAATATTTAATGACTGATAGTTTAGATATATTGTATAAATTATATAAGGTTAGTGGGGGTATAAAGGATGAAAATAATTTAGAAAGAATACAGTTAACTTCATTAAAAGAAAGAGATAATGGGGAGGGAGATTATTTATTAAATCTTAGTGGTAAAGGGATGTATTATCATGAGGGAATGATTTATGAAGAAAATAGATGTTTAAAAGATTTACTTAGAATAGTAGATATAAGGGATGCTGAAAATGTTTTATATCAAGAATATAATTTGTTGGTACCTAGAGTGTATGCTGAAGGTTTAAGTCCAATTCTTCCACATAGAAGTTGTCAATGTATAATGTTATATAGAATAACTAATGATGGTTTAGATATAATACGTAACTATGTAGATAATACTTTATATGGTAAGACAGAATATGATAAGCCGTGGATAGGTAAAATAGATAGTTATAACAATTTAAAAGTAGGAGATATGATATATATTATGAACCGTCGTGTAGGGGGATGGGATGGTAGTAAGGATAGACCAGTTATTGAGCTTCTTAGTGCGGGTGGTCATATACCTTCAATATATAATTCAAATACAGGAATGTTTGAAACAATGGATGAAATATCTTTACTAAAAAAAGAGATATTAGAAGAAATGAAAATAGATATAAACGAAAAAGATATAAATATATTGGGAGGATTTCATAATAAGATATCTAATGAATTAGTAACTTTATGTTTAATGGAATTATCACAAGAACAATTAAAGGAAGTTTTAAAGAATGCTTTAGGAAATATTTCTGAAAATATAGATGGGATTTATTTAGGAAGATTTGAGGAAGTAATGAAAATATATCGAAATAATCCTTCTTGGTTTGCGGGAGGAGAAGCTTCTTTAGATAGTAATTTTACGAGTAATGAAAATTTGGTTAAGAAGATAAGTGAATACTAAAAGATATGACTTGACTAATTAAAATTATACTTGTATAATTTTATCATAGAGGAGGTATCGATAATGAAGAATGTTAAAGATATTAAGAATGAAATAGTCGAAGAAAATGAAAAGGTAAATAAGTTAGAAGATAGAGCAACGGATGAAATAAAAAAATATAAGGATGATATATTGAAGAAAGATGTAGATTTTTGTGATGAAAAGCCGCTTCTTCAAAAAATTGTTTTTCTTTTAGCGGGAGTAACTAATTTATTTTTAGGATATTCTTTATATTTTATTTTAAAGGATGATAAGAAGAGAAGTTGGCAAGCAAGTTATTTAGGAAAAGGAGCTACAATAGGATTGGTTCTAGGACTAATTGGAGCAGTAGTAGAAATAGTACAACTAGTAGTAGATAAGATGTAATATATATAAGTAACTATTGAATAGATAGTTGCTTTTTATTTGTGGGGAAGAGGCTTTTGGTAAATTTATGTAAAGTAGATATAAGGTATAGTCAAATAGATGATTATTTGGTATAATTGTTATATTAGAGAGTAGGTGAGTACTTATGAGAAAAATGTCATATTTAGGGTTATTTATAGCTTTTATGTTTTTAAATGTTGGTGGTGTTTTCGCAAGTAAAGTGGTAAATATTACCGGTTATGATGTTAGATTTAGAAGTGCTCCGACAGTAGATAGTAATATTTTAAGATCTTTTAATCCGGGAGTAAAACTTAATTTATTAGATCAAACGGCAGGTACTTCGAATGGATGTGGTGGAGCTTGGTATAAGGCATCAATGGATGGACAAGTTGGTTATGTTTGTTCTGATTATGCAGTAATCGAAGAAGTTAAAGATGAAGAAGTACCTTCGGATGATAAAGAATATAAAGAATATTTAAAGAAACAGGGATTTCCAGATACGTATTTAGATTATTTAGTTACACTTCATAAGAAACATCCTAATTGGCAGTTTAAGGTTTTTAAGGCAGATATTTCTTTTTCTAAGATGGTCGGATATGAATACCGAGCAAATGGGCATAGTTTAATTGAAGATTATGGAAGATATTATGATGGATATAAATCGGTAGATAGTTGGTCTTATAATTATTTAACAGATGTATTTACTACAAATTTTATTGGTGGCGGTAGTTATTGGTATGCTGCTAGTAGAGATACGATTAGTTATTATATGGATCCCCGTAATTTTTTGAATGAACAACAAATATTTATGTTTGAGACATTATCTTATAATAGTACATATCATACTGATTTAGGTATTGAGAAGATGCTTGAGAATACTTTTATGAAGGGGATTGCGGATAAGAATGATAATAAGACTTATATAGATGCTTTTAGAGATGCAGCAATTAAATATAATATAAGTCCTTATGTTTTAATATCTAGAGTTATTCAAGAAGTGGGAGCAAATGGTAGTACTATTGTAAGTGGTAATGTTTCTGGATATGAAGGGTACTATAATTTTTACAATATAAAGGCTGCTGGTAGTACGAAGGAAGAAACCATAAATAATGGGCTTAATTATGCTAAAGAACAAGGATGGGATACTCCATATAAGGCTATTGTTGGTGGAGGATATTTTCTTAGTGATAATTATATATCGCAGGGTCAAGATACACTTTATTTACAGAAGTGGGATTTATTTGGACCGATGTATGGTAATCATCAGTATATGCAAAATATTCAAGCACCTTCGACAGAGTCTGTTAAGACCTATAATGGATATAAGAATGTAGCAATGTTAGAGGGTAATTTTACTTTTAGTATTCCGGTATTTGATGATATGCCTAGTAAGACAAGTCTTCCTAATAGGGGAAACCCGAATAATTATTTATCTAGTTTAGCGGTAAATGGGAATTATTTATTTGAGAAAGCTACAAATACGAAAGAATTTAATCTTAATTTAGATAGTACTACAACTTCAATAGCAGTGGATGCGACGAAGGTTTCTAGTAAGGCTACAATAAGTGGGGTTGGTAGTATTTCTCTAAAGGGAGAAAAACAAACGGTTTCTTTAGTGGTAACCGCAGAGAATGGAGCTACGAGAACGTATAAGATTAATATTACTAGAGATCTTGGGGAAGCAATAGATATTTCTGAGATCCTTAGAGTTACTAATATTAAGAATGATGGGAGTTATATATTTGGTATTGAGGTAGGAACAAATATTTCTTCAATAATTAATAAAATTACTACTAAAGAGGAAAAAGCAGTAGTTAGTTGTTTTGATAAAACTGGTAAAGAGAAGAAAAGTGGTATAGTAAGTAGTTTTGATAAGATTAATATTAAGACAGATAGAGAAGAGAAGAATTATACATTTATTATATATGGAGATGTTAATGGCGATGGGTTGATTAATTCCGCAGATTATATAACGATAAAGAATGATATAATGGATGTTAAGAAACTATCTGATATTGAGAGAATTGCAGCGGATGCGAATAAAGATGGTAAAGTTAATTCCGCAGATTATATAACAATAAAGAATGATATAATGGATGTTAAGAAGATAGAGCAATAAGGGAGGATGTATGAAAAAGTTTAGATATTTATTTTTAGTGTTAATGTCATTTTTGATGTTTTCAAATACAATATTTGCTTATGGATTTGATGTAGCAGTTACTAGTAATAGTGTTGTTGTTGGTAATAATATAACACTTACTATTAATGGTTCATCATTAGCAGGAAAGTTTTCGATAACTTCTTCAAATACTTCGGTAGCTAGTGTTTCAGCGGGTAGTGTGTTTGTCGATAATAGTAGTGAGAGAATTACGATTAGTACGAAGAGTGTTGGAACTACAGTGATTACGATTAATCCCGTAGATGTTACTAGTTATAGTGGGGAGACAGTAAGTGGTAGTAAAGCTATTACTATTACAGTTAAGAATAAACCTACGAATAATAATACTGGAGGGTCTAGTAATAATGGCGGTGGTTATAAGCCAGCGGCTAAATCATCTAATAGTTATTTATCTAGTATATCTATAGATGGTTATGAGATAGAGCCAAAGTTTGATAAAGAGACTTTAGAATATGCCGTAACTGTAAAAGAAGAAACAGAAAAGATTAATATTAATGCACAATTAGCTGATTCTAGTGCTAAGGTAACAGGATTAGGAGAGGTAGCTGTTAGTGAAGGTGTTAATAATTTTGAAATAGTAGTAACAGCAGAAAATGGTAGTAAAAGAACTTATAAATTAGTAGTAACGGTTCCGGAAGTTAAACCAATAAAGGTTACTATTAATAAAGAAGAATATACGGTTGTTAGGAAGAGAAAAGATTTACCTAAGATTAGTGAATATTTTGAAGAAAAAGAAATAGAGATAGATGATAATAGGATAGAGGGATATTATAATGATACGTTAAAATATCAGGTAGTAGGTCTTAAAGATAGTAAGGGAAATATAGATTATTATATATATGAAAAGGGTAAATATACTTTATATAAGGAATATTCTTTTAATGGGACAGTTATACAGGTATTAGATAGAGAGTTAGATGGGGGATATAAGAAGACTAATTTTTCATATGATGGGGATAAGATAAATGGTTATCAGGAAGTAAAGATGGATTTAATTAAGAATACTTATGCTCTTACTAATAATGATATTGTAGGTAATCAGTTCTATTTATTTTATGGTAAGAATGTAGAAACAGGAAAAACTTATTTATATCAGTATGATGCCATGGAAAAGACCGTTCAGAGATATAATACTTTGGTATTAGATATGTATAAGAATGTAAGTGATACATATTACATGTATTTACTTGGAGGAATACTTCTACTGGGAATAATTATAGTTATTTTTAGTTTAGTAATACTTAAGAATAAGAAAAATAAGAAGAAAAACTATGTTATTGAGAAAGATAACTATAAGAAAGAGATAATAGATGATGAGATGGATACGTTAGATGATGATTCTCAGGATAGTGATGAAGTAGTAGATGATATACCTATTAAGAAAAGTATAAATAATAAGAAAAAGAAGAAATAGTGAGAGATTATTTCTTCTTTTATTATCCCTAAGGGACTAACGTAAGATATAAAAATGCCCCTAAGTATTATACTTAAGGACATACCTCTATCTTTATCTAACCTATATAAATTATAGCATAGCCCGCGTTTTCTGTAAATACAAAATTCAACTTTTTTCTTACTTTTATATTTTTTAAAATATATCTTAAAGCCTTATAATGCAAGGTATTTATATGCATATGAGAAGGTCCTTAAGTATAATACTTAAGGATCAGGAAAGTAGGTAATTATGAAGAATAAAAGAGTGTCTATTATTTTAGTGGTATTATTATTAATATTTGTAATTGTAGGTAGTACTTTTGCATATTTTACATGGCAAACATCGGAAAATCAAAAGACCAATGTGGTATTTACAGTAACGAGTGATTTTAAGTGTGCGGTTGATGGTGGCGGTGATATTACCTCAAATGATATAACTTTAGCACCATGTGAATGTACAAATAGTAAATATGCTATAAAAAGAGAAGTAAAAGTTACACCAACAATTACTAAGAGTGGTAAGACTATTTATATGGATTTATGGTTAACAGTAAATAGTATGGGTACAGGTTTAGCTAATAGTAATAATTTTAGATATGCTTTAACAACAAGTTCAACTAGTTGTGATAATCCGGTATCATCAGGAACATTTACCGGAAAAACTGCGAATAATAGAGTAAGATTATTAAGTTCAAAAGAATATTCTAGCACAACAACAGATACTTATTATTTATGGATATGGTTAGATAAGGAAGAAACATCAAATGATACGATGAATCAAACTTTTAGTCTATCTCTTGGAGGAAGTTGTGTAGATCAAACACCTGTTATGCCTAATGCTCCAGAATTAGATAGTGGAATGATTCCAGTAACAATAGCTAATAATGGAACAGTAACAACAATATCTAGTAGTGATACATCGTGGTATAATTATGATAAACAACAATGGGCGAATGCCGTACTGGTAACGGAATCATCAAGAAGTAGTTATCTAAATACCACGGGGGTAACAATACCAGAAAGTAATATCTTGGCATATTATGTCTGGATACCAAGATATAAGTATAAAATATGGACCACGGGTACAAGTAGTAAAGGTCAAGAACAAGAAATAGAGATTGTTTTTGAAGATAAAGATACGACAAAGTCAACAGGAACACAAGTTGGAGAGTATCTAACGCATCCAGCATTTACTTTTGGTGATACGGAATTAAACGGCATTTGGGTAGGTAAATTTGAAACAACCGGAAATGCTACGACTCCAACAATAAAGCCTAATACCGCATCACTAACTAGGCAAGACACTTCAACAGCATTTATTACAGGTTTAAAATTTGCTGGAGGAACACTTAGTAATGGAGTTACAACATTCTCTGGTAGTAATACATATGGATTAAACACAACTATTAATTCTCATATGATGAAGAATAATGAATGGGGAGCAGTAGCTTATCTATCGCACTCTAAGTATGGGATAAACAGCGAAGTAAGAATTAATAATTACTGGAATAGTGGTAAAACACTTACCGGGTGTGGAGCCAGTACGGCCAATGCTAGTCGAAATACAACGTGTGGGATAACTTATGGTAGTACCTCAACATATCCGCAAAGTACTACCGGTAATATATCAGGAATCTTTGATATGTCGGGTGGAGCATGGGAAAGAGTCATGGGGGTGTTTGCTAATTCCGATGGTGCTTTGTGGAGTGGTAATTCTACTTCAAGTAATTCTGGATTTAATGGGCTACTCGGTTCGTCTGGTACTTCATATACAGGTGGTATAGCATTCCCCGAAAGTAAATATTATGAAGTATACAAGGCAAGTAGTGGCACAACAATAAGTCAATTAACGGCATGTAGTGGGGGTTATTGTTATGGACGAAGTTTATCGGAAACAAGTAAATGGTACGGAGATTACGTGATCTATATTGCTTGTTGGACTCCGTGGTTCGATCGTGGTGGTTACTATTCCGATGGTGCCGATGCCGGCGTCTTTGCTTTCGGCACTAATGATGGCGATGTGAGTGCAAGTTATGGCTTCCGTGCGGTGGTGTGCTTCGCTTAAACGATTTGTATAAATGTTATAAAAGAGAGCATCGATTGATGCTCTTTTAACGATATTCAGCTTTAATCATTTTGGAGTGAATAACTATTCTTTTGGTACCATCATCTGTACAGGTTGATAGGGTTAATATTTTATCTTTATAAGAGATATCTTCATTAAAGTTATAGATACTTCTGTCTTTGATGGTATTTATAAATTCTGTATGTTCTTCATCAGTATCAAAATATGTTTTTAGGTAATAGACTTCAGGTTTAATAGTATATATAGAAAATATTTTCCAAATGGTATTTGAATATGGGGTTGATATTTTAATATATTGGTTATCTTCATTTGTGTACCATGATTCTTTTAAACACCAAGTAAGGGAACCAAACATAGTTCTATTAGTCATATTATGTGAATAGAGAATGGTATTATTACCAAAGTATTTAAAATCATCACGAAAGTCGCCATATACCCAACCAGCAATATTATAATTTTTATAGAAGTCATGTCTTAAGTAATATTCATTATCATTATGTTGGACAATGGAATAATTTACATTAGTGTTATTAACTTTAATCCAACCGACGGTTTCGTTATTTTTTCTTATTAAATCAGTAAAATCGACAGATAAATAACTGATATCTTTATATTTATCATTATCCCCGGGAATATATTCTTCTTGATTAATTATTTCATTAGATTCTTTGGATAAAATCTTAGTACTTGATAAGATATCATTAGCAAGATAGTTAATTTTTAAACGTTGAACATACCACTTTGAGGATATAAAGATACATATTAAATAGACAGATAAACTTAATGATAAGGTTATTATTGGAATAACTTTATTTTCTTTATGTTTAATAGTATTTCTTTTTTTAGGATTAAATAGGTATATTATACCAGTAATAAAATATTTAGGTATAATAGTAATAACATTATATAATCCAAGAAAGAACCAACGAATTATATTTATCATATTACACCTCCATCTATTTTATATAAGTATATCATAAAAATAGGGAAAATAATATATTTACTTTGAAAATTATTTGTTTTGTTGTATAATAATATTGAAATTTAGGAAGAAGGAGAGTCCTTGTGAATGTAGATAATATAAAAATAGGTGATAAGTTACAAATACAATGTTATAAGCATGATGGTAGCTTACATAGAAAATGGGATGAGGCGGTTGTTTTAGATATTTTTGATGATTATATGGTTTTTGGAAATAATAGAACGACAGTAATTGATTCGGATGGAAAGATATGGAAAACGAGAGAGCCGGCAGTAATGTTTTTCTTTAAAGATAGATGGTTTAATATAATTGGACAATTGAAAGATTATGGAATATATTTTTATTGTAATATAGCAACACCAGCTTTAATAGATAATAGAATTATTAAATATATTGATTATGATTTAGATTTGAGAGTATTTCCAAATGGTAGTTTTAAGATCTTAGATCGAATGGAGTATAAGTATCATCGTAAACAGATGCATTATTCAAATAGATTAGATTTTATTTTAAAGTATGAACTTGGTAATTTAATAGATATGGTTAGAGTAAGAGAAATGCCTTTTGATAAGGATACGATTAATAATTATTATAAAAAGTATGTAGAATTAGTAGATGATGAATCATTAGATAAAAAATAAAAGACAAGATGATATGTTACAATTGTTTAAAAATAAGATACTCTGCTTGATATTTATATCATAAATTGTTATAATTAAACTATAGGAGGAACTATAATGATAGATAAGAAAAATATTAGAAGATATGTCGGAGGAGTATTGGTAGCTACGATAATTACGGGTGGTGTTATAGCAAAAGGCGTAGAAGTAGAGAGAAATGTTGATCATGTGCATGAACTTTGTCCTTTTGTAGCAGTACTTGGGTTGGAACACCAGGCTAAGGCAATTAATGATCGTTATTTCTATAAAGCAGTTTATACGAATAATAAAGATGAAGATACAAGACCAGATACTTATTTATATAATCCATATACGGAAGAGAAAATGCCTGTTTCAGGGGTAGTGGGAGATTTACCGGATTATATTAATAAAGAGGGAGAAGAGGTATATATGATACCTTATCCATATAAAGCTGATGGAGCTATTCGTAAGGGAGATTCTGATGGTACAGAGACAGTTACGGTATATGGATATGATCCTGGTGGAATAATGGAAAAAACATATAATTTTGCTGAAAAAGAAAGAACTTTTGTAAAAGATAAAGATGGTGTAAGGGTAGTAGAACAAAATAGTAGTAATCCAGATTATGTTCCAGGAGATACTTTACTGGGAATAGATTTGAGAAATAGTGATATTACCGTTATTAATGATGATGAAGGTAAAAAAGAAGAAACAGGGAGAACTAGATAGATATGGAAAGAAAAATATTTGAAAAAGATGTAAATGGTAAAAAGGTACGTTGTGAAGTAGTTGCTACATATGAAGATAATAATACACATAAAAAATATATTGTATATACCGATGGTGTGAATAATGATACGGGAAAATTAAAATTAATATACTCATTATATGAAATAGAAAATGATATGATTAAGCTTATACCAGTTATTTCTGAAGAAGATATAAAGATAGGCGAGGAACTGGTTAAAAGTATTCTTAGTGATTTAGTATAAAAACAATCAAAAGTTTTGATTGTTTTTTAATATTACTGATTATTTTCTAAAAAACTATTGAAAGAGGGTAAGGTTATTTGATATAATTAGAGGGAAGTAAGAAAGGAAGAAAAAAGACATGGAAGAATATAAAATAACTATGCGTAATGAAGAGGATACAATTTATTTAGCACAGAATATTGAATCAGAAAAATTTCCAAATATGGTTATTTGTTTATATGGCGAGTTGGGTAGTGGAAAGACCGTATTTGCTAAAGCTTTTGCTGAAGCTATGGGAATTGATGGAGTAACGTCTAGTACTTTTAATATTATTAAAGAATATAATGGAGAATTACCACTATATCATATGGATGTATATAGAGTGGATGATAATATAGATAATTTAGGAATAGAAGAATATTTTGAAAAAGGTGGAGTAACTATTATTGAGTGGGCGGACTTAATACAAGATTATTTACCTAAAGAAAGACTTGATATTAAATTTAAGGTAATTGATGAAGCTACTAGAGGTTTAATTATTAGAGCTCATGGGGATGAATATATTAGAGTCTGTGAGGATATATTATGATTAGTTTATTTATAGATACATCTTTAGAGAATGTATCTATTTCTACGATTAAGGATGGACATATTTTAGCAGTAATTCAGAAATGTATTCCTAATATGCATTCGGTATATGCGACTAGTTTTGTTAAACAAGTATTAGATGATAGTAAGATAGATGCTAATATGGTAGATAAGATAATGGTTGTTACTGGGCCGGGTTCTTTTACTGGTTTAAGAATAGGAGTAACGATTGCTAAGACATATGGATATTTGATTAAGAAGGAAATAACGCCTATATCTAGTTTGAAGATGTTAGCTATTAGTAGTGAACATAAAGGAGTTATTATGAGTATAATACCAGCTAATAAGAGTAGTTATTATGTAGGAATATATGATAGTGAATATAATTTATTAATAGATGAGATGAATGTTAAGGATGTAGATGTTATTAAGTTAATAGAGAAATATAATCCTTATATAGTAGGAGTAAATACTAGTATAATAGGTAAATATAAGATTAATAAGCAAGAATTAGATATTGAGAAGATAGTTAAGTATTATATGGATAAAGAGACGGTTAATTATTTTAAGTTAGTACCTGATTATAAGAAGTTACCACAGGCTTTAGAGAATATAAAATGATTATAGAGGTAGATATTACGGGGGCTAATCCGTTTGGTAGAAGGATTGAATATGTTGTAGAGGGAACTACTTATGGGTATTTAGAGTATTCTTTAATATATGATCGGATGGAAATAGATAATGTTTTCGTATATGAAGAATATAGGAATAATAAGATAGGTACTAAGTTGATGTCTTATTTAGTAGGATTAGCAATTGATTATCGGGTAGTTAATATTACTTTAGAAGTAAGAATAAGTAATGAGATAGCAAGAAATTTATATAAAAGGTTTGGTTTTAGGGAAGTTGCTTTAAGGAAATATTATTATGGAGATGAAGATGGTATTTTGATGGAAAAGCAAATAATGTAGATATGATGTTAAGGAAGAAGTGAAGGATGATGAATAAAGATATATATTGTTTAGCAATAGAATCTTCTTGTGATGAGACTAGTATGAGTATTGTTAAGAATGGTGTTTGTGAGATAGCTACTGTTACTAATACGCAGATAGATATTCATAAGAAATTTGGAGGAGTGGTACCTGAAGTAGCTAGTCGTACACATATAGAGAATATTACAATAGTATTAGATGAATTATTAGATAGAAGTAAAATGAAGCTTGAAGATATAGATATTATTGGGGTTACTTATGGTCCGGGACTAATTGGATCTTTAATGATAGGGCTTCAGTGTGCTAAAACGATATCTTTAGTTACGGGTAAACCTTTAATACCGGTTCATCATATAGCAGGACATATATATGCGAATAATTTAGAAAAAAGACTTACCTTTCCTTTAATTGCTTTAGTAGTATCTGGAGGGCATACTGATCTTGTCTATATGGATAGGGATTATTCATTTAAAAAAATTGGTTCTACTTTAGATGATGCGATAGGTGAAGCGTATGATAAGGTAGCTAAGATATGTCATCTTGAATATCCGGGTGGACCTAAGGTAGATATGTTAGCTAAGATGGGACAGGATACTTATGAATTACCAATGCCACTAGATGATGATAGTTATAATTTTAGTTTTAGTGGAATTAAGTCAGCAGTTGTGAATTTAGTTCATAATGAAAAGCAAAGAGGTAATGAGATAAGAGTAGAAGATATGTGTAGATCTTTTCAGAATAGGGTAATAGGAGTAGTTGTTAAAAAAACGATGCGAGCAATAGAAGAATATAATGTTAAGAATTTGGTACTGGCAGGAGGGGTAGCTGCTAATAGTTATTTAAGAGAGAGAATAGCTTTAGAATGTGAAAAGAAACAGATTAATTTTAGTTATCCAAGAATGGAATATTGTACTGATAATGCGGCGATGATTGCCGCGGCGGCATATTATGCTTTTAAAGCAGGAATAGTAGCTGATTTAGAATTAAATGCAATGGCAGTAGATACACTATATAAAGATTAATATTTTAGATATAAAAGATATATAATTTATTATGAATAATAATAAGTTAGAAGAGTTATCAAGACTTAGAATAGAAGATTATATTTGGGTTTGTTTTATTATTTTGAATATTTTAAATATAGTAGCTAATGATAAGCAAAGAAAGTTTGTTATAAGTAATAATTCTTCATATGAATCAGAAGCTAGAGAGATCTATTTATTTATAATAATAGTTACAATTATAGCATATATTTATTTTCTTAATAGAAATTATCAAGATTATATGAATAATTTAAGAAAACCATTTATGGTAAGATATGTTGGAAGTATATTTTTTATGGTAGGTATATTATGTTTATTATATTTTCAAATAAGTGTTAAAAATGATTTTATCGGGGGAGTAGAAGTATAGTTTCATATGGATAAAAAGTATTGTAAAAGATACTTTTTTTTGTTATACTTAAATAGAGAATAGATAGTGAGGTTAGAAGGAATATAGAAAGAAGTGATTATCATGAATAAACTAAATAATAAGGGTTTTACTTTAGTAGAGTTAATAGCGACAATTGTATTACTTACTTTGGTTATGTCGATTGGAACATATGCAATTATTAATATAATAAATAATTCTAAGGAAAAAGATTATGAATTATTTATTCAGCAAGTTAAAGATGCTTCGGAAACTTATTATATTGAATGTGTATATGCATCTAATATTGGAACTATGGCTTTACATGAAGGAGAAATTAAGGCTACGCCAATAAGGAGATTGGATGAAAATTATGAAAATATTTGCATGGTATCAGCTAGTGAACTTACTTTAGGGAAACTTGTTACAGCGGGTTTTCTTAAAGGAAATAGTAAGAAAGATGATGGGACAATAACGGTAATGAATCCTAAAGATAAGCAAGATATATCTAATTGTCAAATTAAGATTAGTTATGAGAATAGTAAAGTTGTGGTAACACCAGTAAATAATAATGGGAATACAAGTTGTCCAGATAGTTATTAGGGGGATATATGATAGGAAATGATTGGGATATTATATTAAAAGAAGAATATGAAAAGGATTATTTTAAAAGAATAAAGGATATTGTAAGAAGAGAATATCAAAATAAAGAGATATTTCCTCCGGCGAAAGAAGTTTTTTATGCTTTTAGAGAGACTAGTTATAAAGATACGAAAGTAGTTATCTTGGGACAAGATCCTTATCATGGTAAAGGGGAAGCAAATGGGTTATGTTTTTCTGTTAATAGAGGAATAAAGATGCCACCTTCTTTAAGTAATATATATAAAGAATTGGAAAATGATTTGGGAATAAAAAGAACAGATACGGATTTATCTGATTGGGCTAGGCAAGGAGTATTACTTTTAAATAGTGTATTAACGGTAGAAAAAGATAAACCAGCTAGTCATAAATATGTTGGTTGGGAAGAATTTACAGATAGTGTTATTAAAAAGTTAAATGATAAGAAAGAGCCGGTAGTATTTATTTTATGGGGTAATTTTGCTAAAAGTAAGATTAAATATATTACTAATCCGCAACATTTAATAATATCATCAAGTCATCCTAGTCCTTTCTCAGTTAATTATGGTTTCTTTGGCAGTAAACCTTTTTCTAAAACAAATGAATTTTTAAAGAAACATAATTTAAAAGAAATAGAGTGGTAAGATGTCAGCAGTTTATATACATATTCCTTTTTGTAAGAATATTTGTACTTATTGTGATTTCTGTAAAATGTATTATGATAAAAAATATGTCTTAAATTATTTAGGAGAATTAGAAAAAGAAATAAAAGCTAGATATAGAAAGGAAGTAATTAAGACTATTTATATAGGGGGAGGGACTCCTAGTGTCTTAAGTATATTAGAATTAAAGAAATTACTAAGTATTGTAGATATATTTAATAAAGATAAAGATTATGAATATACCATTGAATGTAATATAGAGAATATAGATGTAGAGAAACTTGAATTATTTAGAGAGTATGGAATTAATAGAATTAGTTATGGGGTACAGTCTTTTAATAAAGATATTATTCATAAATTGGGAAGACTTCATAATACAGATATGGTTATTAATAATATAAATTTAACTAAGAAATATTTTAGTAATATTAATATTGATTTAATATATGGAGTTAATGAGGATATAGATATTGTTAAAGATGATATAGATAAATTCTTAAGATTAGATATTCCCCATATATCATGTTATTCTTTAATAATTGAAAAGAATACTAAATTATATATAGACGGATATAAGTATATCGATGAAGAGATAGATAGTAAGATGTTTAATTATATTAATGATACGCTTACTAAGAGGGGATATATTCATTATGAGATAAGTAATTATGCTAAAAGAGGGTATGAAAGTAAGCATAATATAAATTACTGGTTAAATGGGTATTATTATGGATTTGGCGTTGGGGCTGTAAGTTATATAGATAATCATAGAATTAGTAATACTAAAAATATGCATAAATATTTAGATGGTAATTATATAGATATAGATAATTATGAAGATATAAATACTAGAAAAGAGAATGATTTAATACTGGGACTTAGATTAATAGAAGGAATAGATATTAATATATTTAATGAGAAATATAAGGATAATCTTCTTAATAGAGAGATTATTAAAGAGTTAGTTAATGATAATTATTTAGAAGTAGTTAATAATAAGATTAGGTGTAATTATAAATATATATATTTACTTAATAATATATTGGAAAGAATTATAGGGAGTGATTTATAATGGATTTTATTAAAAGTGATAAGTTTTATTTACCAATAATTTATTTAATATTAGGATTTATTATATATTATTTTATTAGAATAGTTATTAATAAGATTAGTAAAAGAGAAAAAGATAAGAAGAAAATAACGATTATATCTTTAATTAAAAATATTATTAAGTATTTAATATTAGTAATAGTGGTTTTATCTATTCTTAATGTATATGGAATAAATACTTCGGGTATTATTACTTCGATAGGAGTAATTGGAGTAATCGTAGGTTTAGCTTTACAAGATATTATAACCGACTTTTTAGCAGGATTAGCAATATTATTTGATGATAAATATACGATTGGTGATGTGGTATCAATTAATGGTTTTAAGGGTACGGTAGTTGGTTTTGGATTAATGTCTTCAAAGATTAAAGCTGCTACAGGAGAAGTTAAAATACTATCTAATTCTTCTTTTAAAGAAGTAATTAATTATAGTCATAATAATACGGTTATATTTCTTAAGTTAGATGTAGCATATGAGACGAATATTAAAAAGTTAGAAAATGCTCTTAAAGAGATGGAAGAAGAAGTTAAGAAGATAGAAAATGTATGTGGAGATTATAAAATACTTGGGATAGAAGAATTTTCTAGTAGTAGTATTCGTTATATGGTAAGTATTACTTGTAAGGCGGAGAAACAATATCAAGTTAAGAGAGATTATTATATGTTAGTAAAAAAATATTTTGATAAGTATGGTATAGAGATACCTTATAATAAGTTAGATGTAAATGTTAGGGGGAAATAATGAATAAGATAAAGTATTTTACTAAAGAGATTAGTTATATTAAGGATGAAAATAAGAGAGAAGATATTAAGTATTTAATTAATTTATTACCAGATTATTTCTTTACTATTCCGGCTTCTAGTACCGGGAAATATCATCCCAAATTTGCTAGTACAAAGAATGGATTAGTAAAACATACTAAAGTAGCTGTAAGAATTGCGTATGATTTATTTGAAACAGTTAATAATTTTACTGATTTAGATAAAGATTTAATAATTATGGCTTTGATTATGCATGATGGTTTAAAGAAAGGTTTAGTGGAAGAAGAATATACAAGATTTGATCATCCTCTTTTAGTATCTAAGTTAATAATGGAACATGCTAATGAATTAAAGATGAGTACTGATGATGTAAGAAGAATGTGTATGATGATAGAGAGTCATATGGGTAAATGGAATACGAATAAATATAGTAAAGTAGAATTACCGGTACCTAGAGATGAATATCAAAGATATGTTCATCGATGTGATTACTTAGCTAGTAGAAATTATTTAGATGTTAAGTTTTTAAAATTAGATATTATATAATATATGGAGGAATAATGAAGGATTTAAAAATAATAGTACCAGATAATTTTTATGATTTTGGAGTTTTAATTAATAAACATATTAATGAGATAAGAAATACTAATAATAATTATTTAGTGGGATTAGATTTAGTTAGATTTAATAATGGAGAAGGGAAGGCTATTATTAAAGAGACGATTAGAGATAATGATATATATATACTTAGTGATGTATCTAATTATAATATTAGTTATAAATATTATGGAAAAGATCATTATATGAGTCCTGATGAACATTTTCAAGATATTAAAAGAATACTTAGTGCAGAATGTGGACATGGAGCTAAGAGAACAGTAATTATGCCATATTTATATGAATCTAGACAAGATAAAAAAGATTCTAGAGAATCTTTAGATTGTGCTAATGCGTTACAAGAACTTAGAAATATGGGGGTAAATGAAATTGTTACTTGTGATGTTCATAATAAAGGGATAATGAATGCGGTTCCTAATTTAGCTTTTGAGAATGTATATTTAACAGACATGTTACTTTTAGATATTTTAACAAATGAAAAGATTGATGATTTTAATAAACTTATTTGTATTTCGCCAGATGAAGGTGCTATGAAAAGAGCTAGAGTATTTTCTGAAATGCTTGGCAATGTACCGATTGGGTCATTTTATAAACAAAGAGATTATACAAAAGTAATCGATGGCAAAAATCCAATTGTTGATCACCGTTTCTTAGGACCTAGTGAAATGGAAGGAAAATACGCTATTGTTGTAGATGATATGATTGCTTCAGGTGGTTCAATAATAGATACTGCGGAGTCTTTAAAGAAATTAGGCGTTGAAAAGATATTCTTAGTTGTTACTTTTGCTTTATTTACTGGTGGAGTAGATAAGTTTGATAACTACTATAAAAAAGGAATAATAGATAGAGTATATGCTAGTAATGTTAATTATGTACCAGAAGAATATAAAGATAGAAAATGGTTTAAATCAGTTGATTGTTCTCATAAATTAGCTTATTTAATTAGTGAACTTAATTATGGTCATTCCATTGGAGATCTTATTAGTTGTAAAGAAGATATAGCTAAGAAAATTAATGAAATAAGAAAGGAGAAAACTTATGAAAAAGAATAATAATAGAGGTTTTACTTTAATAGAGTTATTAGCTGTAGTAGTAATTCTTTTAGCTATATCAGTAATAGCTATATCGTCAATTAGTGCTTCAATAGAGAGAAATAAAGTAAAACAGAATAATGCTAAAAAAGAAGTTATTGTCAGTTATGGAAAACTTTATTATGAAGAACATAAGAACTCTTTATATAGAGAAAATGGTAATAGTAATTCGGGATGTATCAGTATTAATAAACTTGAATTATCAGATAATGAAATGAAAGATGCTGATGGTGATTACTTTAATGGTTTTGTTAAATATACGAATGGTAGTAATTTTGAATTTGTAGAAGATTGTTCATAAATTGGTATAAATATAAAAAGTTTATTAAGTAGGGTGATAATTATGAAAAGACTTAATAACAAAGGATATATGTTGGTGGAAATTATTTTGGCATCGGTTATAGCTTTTGGGGTGGCTTATTTTATGTTAGATTTAACAATAAAAATGAGAAATAA
>CAKOPG010000017.1 GCA_934098745.1 uncultured Bacilli bacterium | reverse complement strand
TGGGCGATATAGGACTCGAACCTATGACCCCCTGCTTGTAAGGCAGGTGCTCTAACCAACTGAGCTAATCGCCCGATAGATAACCATCAGACATTCGTTGCACTGACAGTTAATAATATACCACGAGTTTTTTTTTATGTCAACCATTTTTTTTACATTTTATCCATAATTTCTTTTATCTTGTCATTAATCCATAATTCTAAGTGTTCTTTTAAAGGCTCAAATCCCGTCATATAGTCATCTTCATCACTAATAACTTTGCCATCATTACGATAATCAATATTTTTAATACTTAACTTAAATTTATTACTATCCTTATCAATGTCAACTACCTGTGCATAAATTTTATCCTTAATCTTAATATAATCATTAATATTTTTAACATACCCACTAGATATTTCAGATATATGAATTAATCCATCATATTTACCATTAATTAAAACAAAAGCTCCATACTTTTGAATACCTGTAACAACAACCTCTATAATATCTCCAACTTTGATTTCATCCATAATAATTCCTCAATTCATAAGGTATTATATCATTTTTTTGAAATTTTTCCTAGTTTATAATTGAAAAAAAAACAAAAAGATATTATACTTATTTCAGGTGAGAAAGGAAAATCAATCAGTTAAAGCAATAATCATCCAGATTGATTATACGTGATAATATGAAAATAGAAGATAAAATTATTGAAGTATTAAATAAAATTAGACCATACCTAGAAAATGATGGCGGAAACGTCGAGTTTAAAAGATATGAAAATGGTGTTGCCTATGTTAGATTAACGGGTGCTTGTAGTGATTGCCCATTGGCAGATCATACATTAGAAAGTGGTATTGAATCAGCCCTAACTAACGAAATACCAGAAGTCATCAAAGTAATAAATGAAGAATAGTTTTATATTGCTATTCTTTTTTTAACCACATAATTTCTTCAATATTATAACTTTCTTTTAAAAAACCTATTATTTTTCCTAAATATTCTTCATACCTATCTAACTTAGAAATAACATCAATTATAATTTTTTCCTCTTTTTCATCAATTAAAATATCTTCATACATATCAAAATAAAAACTAGGGTATAATAACCTTGCTACAAGTAACTTTATTTCCATTAAAGATAAATTATTATTTAATAAATATTCTTTTAATTCACTTATAATATTTTGATTTTTATTAAAGAAAGAATTCTTAATATATTCTGCCAAATCTCTTACTCGGTAATCAAAAGTAATATTTAGAGGATTATATAAAGCTTCAATAGTATCATTAATTCTAATAATTTTATGACTAACCACATATTTATAATTATTATCTATTAAAATACTATTATAGTAACTAATGGCATTTTCAGCCATTCCCACAAAATAATTAAAACTATCGACTATTATTGGATATTTTTTACCGTTCTCATTAATTAAATCTTCCAAATAATCAATTTTTCTACTCCATAACATTCCCCAATTAACATTGATTTTTTCTTTATATAATGTTCCATTTAAAAAAGAAATTTCTGATAATGATATACTTTTTAAAGTATTAGCATATATCTTTAATAAAATATAGCTTATTCCATTATAAACACTAATAATTTCATTATTTCTATTATATATAATTTCACTAAGCAAAGTAATTTTTACTAACTTATTATTAAGTTCTTGTAACATATTAATATTACTGTATCCATCATATATATATAATTTATAAATGTATCCATCATATAAAAAAGAATAATACTTATCATTATATATAATCTTATCTACCTTTATATTATAAAAATAATCTATAAAATTATTCATTGCTATCCCTCAACAAATTATATGTTTTATTTTACTAAATAATGTAAAAATAACTTTATTGTAAAAAAGTTTGACAAAATAAAAATAATTCGTATATAATTGGTAAGAAAGGACGGAGGTATATGTCAAAAAAATTAGTAATTGTCGAATCTCCAAGTAAAAGTAAAACAATAGAAAAATATCTAGGAAATAATTATAAAGTAGTTTCATCACTAGGTCATATTAGAGATTTATCTACAACTGGTAAATATGGTTTTGGTATTGATATTGAAAATAACTTTAAACCTAATTATGAGATAATTAAAGGTAAAAAGAAATTAGTAAATGAATTAAAAAAAGATGTTAAAAATGCCGACTTTGTTTATCTAGCAACCGACCCTGATCGTGAAGGAGAAGCTATATCATGGCATTTATTTGATACCTTAAATTTAGATCCTAAAAAATACAAAAGAATAGTTTTTAATGAAATAACTAAAGATGTTATCCTATCTAGTTTTGATAAAGCAAGAGATATTGATGAAGATCTAGTTAAATCTCAAGAAACAAGAAGAATGTTAGATCGCATAATTGGTTTTAGATTAAGTAAATTAATGCAATCAAAAACAGGTGGCAAATCTGCCGGACGTGTTCAAAGCGTAGCCTTAAAACTAATTGTCGATAAAGAAAGAGAAATTGAAGCTTTTATTCCCGAAGATTATTATGAGATTGAAGCTGAATTTAAAGAATTTAAAGCCAAACTAGATACCTATGATCATAAAAAAATAGAAATTCATAAAGAAAGTGAAGCCAAAGAAATACTATCAAAACTATCAAAAGCCTTTAATATAGAATCGATAGATAAACAGGAAAAAGCCAAAAAGGCTAAACCACCATATATAACATCAACACTCCAACAAGAAGCTTCTACAAAATTAAATTTCACTAGTAAAAAGACTATGATGATAGCTCAAAAACTATATGAAGGTATCCAATTAGAAGATGCTCCCGTTGGTCTTATAACATATATGAGAACGGACTCAGTTAGATTATCTGATGAATTTGTTAAAGCAACTTATCAGTTTATTGATGATAAATATGGCCATACTTATCAAGGATACGTAAAAAAGAGCAAAAAAACAGAAAATGTCCAAGATGCTCACGAAGCCATTCGTCCAACTAGCATCAAAAGAACCCCAGATAGCGTAAAACCATATCTATCTCCTGATGAATATAAATTATATAAATTAATATATATAAGAGCTTTAGCATCACTAATGAAGGATGCTAAAGTAGAAAGCACTACAATTATCTTAGATAATAATAATTATCAATTTAAAGCCACTGGCAGTATTTTACTATTCGACGGTTACCTAAAAGTATATAGTGATTATGAAGATAACACTGACACAATTTTACCAGATTTTTCATCATACAAAACCAACGTTTTAGTAGCCAATGATATTATTTATACAATGCACACTACAAAGCCTCCTGCAAGATATACTGAAAGTAAGTTAATTAAAGAAATGGAAACCCTTGGTATTGGAAGACCATCAACATATGCAACAACCATTGGTATTCTATCGGAAAGAGGATATGTTAAAATAATTGACAAAAAATTCTATCCAACCGAAATAGGTATTGAAACAACCGATAAATTACAAGAATACTTTAAAGATATCATTAACGTTGATTATACCAAAGAAATGGAAGACGATTTAGATAGAATTGCCGATGGTAAATTAGAAAATACCAAATTACTAAGCCGTTTTTATGATGAATTTGAACCTAAAGTTAAAGATGCATTTACAAATATGGAGAAAAAGCCACCCGAAGAAACAGGAGAATTGTGTCCATTATGTGGTAATCCATTAGTTATTAAAAGAAGTAAATATGGTAGTTTTACAGCCTGTTCCAATTATCCGAAGTGTAAATATATTAAAAATGAAAAAGAATCACCTAAAGAAATTATGGCTTGCCCGAAATGTGATGGTAAAATTATCGAGAAAAAAACCCGTAAAGGTAAAATATTTTATGGATGTAGCAATTATCCAAAATGTGATTTTGCTACTTGGGACGAACCGATAAATGAATTATGCCCAGAATGTCATAGTACCTTGACAAAAAAAGGTAAAAAAATTAAATGTTCAAATTGTACTTATGAAAAAGAAGTATAAATGAAAGTCTTATGTTTAAGGCTTTTTTTTATAAACAATTATCACAAAAAAGCAAAGCAAGTTTAAAGAAAAATTAAAAAAATCAATTTTCCCGTTGACAAACAAAATATTTTAATATATAATTTATATTGCCGTGGGGAATTAGCTCAGTTGGCTAGAGCATCTGCCTTGCACGCAGAGGGTCAAGGGTTCGAGTCCCTCATTCTCCACCAGATCGGGAAGTGGCTCAACTTGGTAGAGCATTTGGTTTGGGACCAAGGGGTTGCAGGTTCAAATCCTGTCTTCCCGACCATTTAGTATATAAAAGTCTTGTTAATTCAAGACTTTTTCTTTTATAATTAATAAAAACATGATATAATCTTCTGTGAGGTGTATAAATATGGATGGAAATAAATCAATTACTAAAAGAGATGACGATTTTGCAAAATGGTACACTGACGTTGTTACTGCTGCCAAATTAGCAAGATATTCAAACGTTAAAGGCTGCATTTTATATGAACCCAATGGTACTGCCATATGGGAAAAAATCCAATCAGTCTTAGATAAAAAATTTAAAGAAACCGGCCACAGAAATGTACAAATGCCATTACTTATTCCCGAAAATTTACTAAAAAAAGAAGGAGAATTAGTGGCAGGGTTTGCTCCAGAAGTAGCTTGGGTAACTCAAGGAGGAAATAAAGAGTTAGAAGAAAGACTATGCATAAGACCAACAAGTGAAACATTATTTAGTGATTATTATCACGATGTAGTTAAATCCTATAAAGATCTACCATTAAAATACAACCAATGGTGTAATGTTATGCGTTGGGAAAAAGAAGCTCGTCCGTTTCTAAGAGGCAGAGAATTTTTCTGGCAAGAAGGACATACCGTTCACGCTACCAAAGAAGAAGCAGAACTCGAAACTAAAAACATGTTAGAAGTATACAAAAACTTCTTTGAAGAATACTTAGCAATTCCTGTTTTGACTGGAAGAAAAACTGAAAAAGAAAAGTTTGCCGGAGCTGATTACACATTAACTGTTGAATCCCTTATGTATAATGGCGTTTCACTACAATCAGGTACATCACATTATTTTGGCCAAAAATTTTCCAAAGCATATGATATTAAATTTGTAACAAAAGATAATAAATTTGATTATGCATATCAAACATCATGGGGAGTATCTAACCGTATGATTGGTGCTATAATTATGGTTCATGGTGATGATTCCGGTTTAGTATTACCACCAAAAATTGCTCCCATCCAAGTAGCTATTATCAAAGCAACATCTGATGAAGAAACAACTAACTTAGCAAACAATATAAAAGAAAGATTAACCCTTGCAAACATCACATCATATATTGATGAATCAGATAAATCATTTGGGTATAAATTAGCCGAAGCTGAAGTCAATGGTATTCCAGTAAGGATCGAACTTGGAAAAAGAGATCTTACAAACAATATTATAACGATATCAAGAAGAGATACATTAGAAAAGAAACAAATAAACATTGATAGCGATATAGTAAATTATATTAATGAATTAATGGAAGAAATTCAAAATAACCTTTATCAAAAAGCCAAAAATAGAAGAGATTCCATGACATATCATGCTAAAACTCTTGATGAAATAAAGAAAATTATGGAAACTCAACCAGGATTTATTTATGCTCCATGGTGTGGCAACACAGAATGTGAAATGAAAATGAAAGAAATAAAAGGTTTAAAATCTCGTTGTATTACCGAGGACACGGAAAAAGAAATCTGTCCTGTATGTGGAAAAACTTCTAAACATATTGTCGTATGGGGTATTCAATATTAGTTGTTATTTTCCATAAAATATGCTATAATAACTTAAAACCAAAGGAGGAAACATGGAAACAGCCGTTTTAATCGTATCAATATTATTAATTGCCATCGTTTTATTGCAAAGCGGAAAAGCTGAAAGTGCCGATATTATCCAAGGCGGTGGCTCTGAATTATTTCAAAATAGAAAAGAAAGAGGACTAGAACTATTTATAAGTAGACTTACCTTTATTCTTGGATTTACATTCTTTGTTTTATGTATCTTTATTTCATTCATGTAAAATAATAAATTAGAGTAGAGCAATCTATTCTTTTATTATTAAAATCTTTTTTAAGAGGTTTAAATACGTTACTATTTGCATATATCAAATTATGGGAAATTGTCATATTAATAAAATACAATTGCTAATAATAACAAAATTTGTTATCATTATATACAGAAAAAATATTACCCTTAAAGTTCTCTTTAAAGAAAGGAAGAATAACATGTTAGAATTAAAAAAAATTACCAAAACATACCAAGTAGGTGATTTTAAACAAAAAGCTCTTAACGAAATTACTATAAATTTTCGTAAAAATGAATTTGTCTCTATTTTAGGACCATCAGGTTCCGGAAAAACCACTCTATTAAACATTATAGGTGGGTTAGATAAATATACCAGCGGTGATTTAATAATAAATGAAATTTCTACCAAAGAATTTAAAGATAGTGACTGGGATACCTTTAGAAATCATCGTATTGGTTTTGTTTTTCAAAGCTATAATCTAATATCCCATCAAACCGTTTTATCAAACGTAGAATTAGCGCTAACTCTCTCCGGAGTTTCTAAAGAAGAAAGATTAAAAAAAGCTGCTAAAGCTCTAGAAAAAGTTGGTCTAAAAGAACATATTAACAAATTACCAAATCAATTATCTGGGGGTCAAATGCAACGTGTTGCCATAGCTAGAGCCTTAGTTAACGACCCCGAAATATTATTAGCCGATGAGCCAACCGGAGCTCTTGATACCAAAACTAGTAAAGATATCATGAACATTCTAAAAAATATTGCCAAAGATAAATTAGTAATTATGGTAACTCATAATCAAGAACTAGCTGAAAAGTATTCTACACGTATTATCAGTATTAAAGATGGAAATGTAATTAATGATACTAACCCATATGATGGTTCTGAAAACACCAAACAAATTGAAGAAATTCACAAGAAAAAATCAAAAAAAACAAGTATGAGCTTCAAAACGGCTTTAGGCTTAAGCTTTAAAAATCTTTTAACCAAAAAAGGCAGAACTATCTTAACCGCCTTTGCTGGCAGTATTGGTATTATTGGTATATCTCTAATCTTATCTCTATCTAATGGTGTCAACAATTACATAGCAAGAGTTCAAGAAGATACCTTGACAAGTTATCCAGTTACAATTGAAACATCTACTGCAGATATGTCTAGTATGATGCTAGAATTAGCTAATCAAAACAAGCGTGAAAAGCACACTGATAGTAAAATTTACTCTAACGATCTGATGATTAGTATGGTTGAATCTATGTCTAATCAAATAAAAACAAATAATCTTGAAGAATTTAAAAAATATTTAGAAACAAATAAAAATAAATTAGATGATTTTATTAACGACATTAGTTACACTTATAACATAGACTTACAAATATATAGCAAAGATACTAGTAAGATTACCAAATTAAATCCATCAACTGTTTTTGCATCCTTTGGATTTACGAATTCAAGTGAACAAAATAACTATATGAATTCATCATACATGTCTAATCAAATGAACGTTTTTAAAGAAATATCAGATAATAAAAATTTAATAAATAGTACCTATGATATCCTAGCAGGAAAATTGCCAGAAACGAAAGAAGAAGTTGTCTTAATAGCGGATAACTATGGTGAAATAAGTGATTATGCATTATATTCTATTGGTATCAAATCTCAAGAGGAACTTACCAAAATGACTGAAAAAATAATGCAAGGTGAAAAAATTGTCAAAGAAGAACAATCAAGTTACACTTATGAAGAACTTCTAAGCAAAGAATTTAAAGTAATTTTAAATACTGACTACTATCAAAAAGAAAATGGTATTTGGATAAATAAACAAGAAGATTATGAATATATGAAAAATATAATAGATAATGGTTTAACGCTTAAAGTAGTAGGTATTATCAAACCAAATGATGAATCATCCATTCAAACTAGTGGTGGTGTAGGATATACTTCAGATTTAACAAAATATATTATTGAAAATATTAAAGAAACAGATCTTGCTAAAGAACAAATTTCTGATACTGCGAAAAATATCATAACAAATATTCCATTTAATAGTCTATATACTTATGATATGAGTTTGTCTAATCTAGGAATAGTAAATCTTAATTCCCCAAGTAAAGTCAATATCTATCCTAAGGATTTTAAATCTAAAGATGAAATTATAAAATTTATTGATGAATATAATGATTTAAAAAAGGAAAATGATGAAGAAAACTTAACAATATCCTATACTGACTATGTCGGTATTCTAATGAGCAGTATTACTACAATTGTTGATGTAATAAGCTACGTTTTAATAGCCTTTGTAAGTATTTCCTTAGTTGTATCTTCTATTATGATTGGTGTAATTACTTATATATCTGTTTTAGAAAGAACTAAAGAAATAGGTATTTTAAGGGCTATCGGCGCTAGAAAAAAAGATATTTCTAGAGTATTTAATGCCGAAACATTTATAATTGGCTTAATATCTGGATTACTTGGAATAATCATTACATTACTTCTAAATATTCCAATAAATATTATTATTAATAATTTAGCTAATATTAAAAATGTTTCCACTTTACCACCATTAGCCGCTATTATTTTAATAGCTATAAGTATTGGCTTAACAGTTTTTGCCGGTTTAATTCCATCAGGATATGCTAGTAAAAAAGATCCTGTAATAGCTCTAAGAAGTGAATAAAAATTCAGAAAGCTTAATTTAAGTTTTCTTTTTTCTACATTTTATAAAAAATTGCTAAAAGAATTATATAATTATTTAAAATCTGCTAAATTTATGATATAATCAAAAAGTAATCAAAAGGAGTTGATTATTCATGAAGAAAAAAATATTGTTATTATTATTAGTTTTTGTTGCATCATTAAGTCTAGTAGGATGTAAAAAAGAAAGTTCCGAAGATGATAGTATTAGATTTGCTAAAGAATACACACAGGTATCTGAATATAATGTTTTTGTATATAAAGATATTAAAGATATTATCAAAATTCTCGAACATGGTACGGCTGTTGTTTACTTAGGCTTTCCAGAATGTCCTTGGTGTCAAGCTTATGTTCCAATGTTAAATGAAGTAGCTGATACCGAAGGATTAGAAAAAATATATTACTATAACATTTTAGAAGATCGCAAAAATAATACGGATGACTATCAAAAGATTGTTTCCATCTTATCAGATTATTTACAATATGATGAAGAAGGAAATAAAAGAGTGTATGTTCCAGCCATTATAGCTGTAAATGATGGTAAAATTATCGGTTTCGATGATGAAAGTTCATATGATACCAAAGGAACAGATGATCCTAAAGAATATTGGACTGAAGAAAGAGTAACTAATTTAAAAGAAAAACTTTCAACTATGATTAGTGAAGTAGCTGATAATAAATGTTCAGATTGTAACAAATAATTAAATAATAGATAAAGTGCTAGTTAATTCTAGCATTTTTTTTAATTTTTTTTTAAAAAATAAAAGTAAAATGGTAAAAATTATACGAATAATATTAATGAAGAATCAAGAAAGGTGTGATATGCGAAAAAAAATAATTTTATTATTATGCTGTTCATTTTTAATATCAAATGAAGTTTTAGCAGAAGAAGTTACTAGTTTAAATCTTGAGGAAAATTTAAAAGTAAAATATCTTTGGTACACTTACAACAGAGTAGAAGGAACGTATTATCAAAAAGGTAAAGATTTATCAGGATACATAGAAGATAAGACCAATATAACATATGGTGATTTTACTAGTTGGAACGAGGCGTATTGTGATTACTCAAAAGATAATTATATAATTGAATATAGAAATATATATAAGTATCAATTACCGATGAATACTAGATATATAAGAATCACTAATTTTGATAATATAAAAAATATTAAAGTGTATTCTAATACACAAAATATTACTTATGATTATTTAAAAAACAACTCAAACGAAATAACTATTGATTTGAAAAATGAGTATTTAACTAATACCATTTGGATAGACATTGATACCGATAATCCCTTTGAAGTTTCTTTTTTGTACAATAAAAGTAATGCTTCATATTCTGCTTACAAATCATTATCAAAAGGAGGAACTTATGTACCTGATAATACATGGTTAGAAAAAAACAATAATTCAAAAAATCTATATGAGCTCGAAAAAAAACCAAGTACTGATTTAAAAAAATATATTGGTTCATCATTTGAATGTCGTGTTAGTGAAATAAAAACTTATCGTTACAAATTACAAAAAAATTATTATGATGATAACTATCATGAATATATTGAGGGATATTTTCCTGATACAACCAATTATTTAGCAGAATATAATGGAGAAATACCTGAAAAAATAGTAACACAAACTATTACCAAAGATGTACCGGTAACAGAATATGTTTATTTAGATGGCGAAAAAGAAATTGTTAAAGAAGATTGTTCTAATCCTAAGCCAAATGTAAAAACTAAATATATTGAAAATGATGTTATTAAAGAGGTTTATAAGATACCTAAAAAAGTATATTTTACTATTGCATTTTTAATAATAACAATTTTATTTGAATTATTAATTATGAAGAAAAAGTCGAACGAAACTTTTAGCTAGTTTTGTCGAATATGTATAAATTTATTAAAACATGTGCTAAATTCAAATAGAAAGGAAACAAAGTATGTTAAAAATTAATTTTGAATTTCGAAAAGGAATTTTATTCTTACGTTTAATAGGTAACATGACAAAAGAAAATTATAAACCCAAAGAAACCGAAATAAAAGAATTATTAATAGATAATGAATTTAAGTATATTGTTATAAATACTAATTATATAAATGAAGTAGATTTAGATGGTTTAAATTATTTGTTAGAAATATATTGTTTTACTAAAAGTAATAATAGTAACGTTATTATATGTGATAAATTTTCTATTATCAAAAGATTATTAGGTCAAAATATTCCTAATATAAAAGACGAAATTGAAGTTTTATAAAGGAGAATAAATTATGGATAAAAAAGCTGAAGCTATCATAGAAAATGAAGGATTAATTTATAGTATTATTAATAAGTACCAGTATCATTTTGAAATTGAAGATTTATATCAAGTTGCTGCCTTTGCTCTAGGAAATGCTTTTGATAAATTTGATGCAAGTTATGGAGTTAAATTTACTTCATATGCATATCCTTTTGTATTAGGTGAAGTTTTAAAATATATTAATAACGAAAGGACAATTCGTGTAAGTAGGACAAACAAATCAAAATATTTAAAAATTTTACGTGGTATGGAAGAGTTAACCCAAGTTTTGATGAAAGTTCCTTCAACATATGAGTTATCCATATTTTTAGAGTTAGATGAAACCGAAGTTTGTGAAGTGTTAAATGCAAATGCTCAAATAGATAGTCTAGATAGAATTGTCAGTGAAGATAGTAAAAACTTAGAAATGTATGATAGATTTGGTTATAATGATAATAAGATTGAAAATTTACCATTATCATATGCCTTAGAAAGTCTAACTGAAGATGAAAGAAAACTAATTGAAGCTAGATATTTTTATGATATGTCCCAAAAAGAAACTGGTGAAAAATTAGGTATGTATCAAGTTGAAGTTTCTAGAAAAGAAGGAAAAATATTAAAGAAATTATATGACCAAATGGTCGCTTGAAGAAAAAAATAATATTTACTTAACTATTTCTAAGAATATTCGTTATTATAGAAAAATGAAAGGAATAACTCAAAAAAAATTATCCCAAATGACTGGTTATTCACTTTCTTACATAAAGAAAATAGAAGCTCCAAATTGTCAGGCAACTTTTTCTATTGAAACAATATATAATATTTCTCTTGCTCTAAATGAAGACATCAAACATTTTTTTGAAATATAAAACATATACTCGTAATATGAGAATATTAAATAGAGTTGAAAATTATTTGTTGGATAATGAATATAAAATAATTATTAAAAATAACCAACTAAATGTTGTTAACTATGATGAGATAATTGACTTTTCACTTGTTAAAATAACTATTCGTATCAAACAGAAAATTATCATTATTGAAGGTAATAATCTAATTATTTCAAAAATGATAGATGATGAAGTTCTGGTTTCTGGCAACATTTCCAATATTAGCATAAAATAATAAAATTTTACATAAATATTTATAGGTGCCCTATGAATAATAATTATATAAAAGTAAAAATTATTGGTAAGAATGTTAACAATTACCTTAAATGGTTAATAAATCAGAAAATAAATTTAATTAACTTAAATGTCAAAAATCATAATGAATTAGAATTAATTACTGAATATAAAAATTATAAATTATTAACAAAATACTCTAAAACATACAAAGCTAAAATTATTAAAAAATATGGTAATTTAAAATTATTAGATTTTTTAAAGCAAAATTTTATTGTTATTTCTTGCATTGCCTTTGCAATAGGTTTAATATACTTTTTATCAAATATTATTTTTTCAATCGATATCATATATAATGATCAAGAAATAGTGAATATTTTAAAAAAAGAATTAGATAAATATAACATTAAAAAGTTTAAATACAAGAAAAATTCCCAGTATTTAGAAAAAGTAAAAAAGAATATTTTAGAAGATAATAAAGATATTCTAGAATGGCTAGAAATTGAAGAATCTGGAACCAAATATATTGTTAAACTGGTTGAACGAAAAAAAGAAAATAAATCCATTAATTATCAGTATCAATCTATTGTCGCTAGCAAGGATGCTGTTATAACAAGTATTAAGGCATATTCTGGCGAAAAAGTAAAAAAAGTAAATGACTATGTCAAGAAAGATGAAACAATTATTAGTGGGATTCTTACAAAACCCGATGGTACAAATTTATATAATCAAGCAAAAGGTGTAGTATATGGTGAAGTATGGTATAAAGTGAACGTCGAATATCCTTTGTACTATCAGGAAGAAAAAGTAACAGGAAAAAGTAAAAATGTTATCTCAATTTATTTTTTAAATAAAAAAATTTCTTTGTTTTCATATAATAAGTACAAACAGTTTAAATTAGAAAGTAAAAGTGTTATTGAGAGTAATATTTTACCAATAAAAATAGCTAAAGAAAGATTGTATGAAGTAAATGTAAAAGAAGAAATATATACTGAAGAAACAGCAATAGACAAAGCTATTGATATATCAAAAGATAAAATACTTGCTACTAATAAAAATATTAAGGAAATAACCAAAACAGAAATTCTTGATAAACAAAATCTGAATTCAAAAATTTCCCTTACTTTCTTTGTATCGGTAATTGAAGATATTACTAAAGTCGTTGAAATAAAAGAAGAAAATGTAGAAATTCAAGAATAATTATTTACATAGAATAAAAAAAGAATTATAATTAAACCAATAGGATAGGTGATATATCGTGATACAGACACAAACAATTGATATCCAACACGTAAAAAAAATCTTAGAAAATTGTCCCCATTATGACATGATTGTAAATTATGAATATCCCTATGGGGATATGCTATCTAAAAAATTAATTGACTGGTATCGCGAATTGATTTTCTCTGCCAATGGAAATAATGAAAATCAATTAATGCTGATAAATGCACTTGACAGAAGTCTATATCTATATGTTAGAGATAATAAATATAAAAGAGGTTTAAGAAAGATTGTTAGTGTTGATGAATTAACCTTTGAAGATAAATCTACCATTAAAGATGTTATAAAAAAATTAATTGAGTTTACTAGTAACTATGAAAAAAAAGAAATAAGAGAAGTAAGTGTAGCTAGATGGCTATAACTTACTTTTTGCTTTATAAAAAATTGTTCAAAACTTTACAAAACAAACTATTTTTTGCTATAATTATCTTGGAGGAGTTAATATGGGAAGAGAATTAAGAAGAAAACAAGCTAAAAAAGAAGGAAAAAGTTTAAAAAAAGAAGAAGTTGTTGAAAAAAATCAGCTTTCACATTTAATTAAAATAGTTTGTTTAATTGTTTTTATAATTACTGCAATTTATTTAATATCAGCGTTATTTATTACTAAGGAACTAGATTGGTTTGGTAAAAAAGAAGAGACGAAAGAAGAAAATACCTCTTCAAAAATCATTTTGGCCTCAGCAATATTAAAACAATCAGAACCAGTTTATTATGTTTATTTTTACGATTTTAAAGACGAAGATAAAAATATTTCCCAAGAAGTAAGTAGCAAATTATCTGGATATTCTGTATATTATGTTGATACTTCATCTGCCTTAAATAAAAAGTATGTCTCAGATGAAAGTAATAAAGAAGCTAAAACATTAGAGGATTTAAAAGTAAGTAAATCTACTGTTATAAAAATAAATGATGGCACTATTGAAGAATATTATGAAAAAGATGAAATTATAAATAATTTAAAATAATAATGCATCTTTTATTCAGATTATTCAAAAATAATACATATTTATTTCTAAATTAAAACAAATACTTGTATTTTTATATTTTATGTGATATCATCTTTAGATGAAGCAATCCGCTGTAACTATACTTATATGATTGTGGTTAAAAAAGGAGAGTGAATTACGATGGCTAAGAATTTAATCGAAAAGATTACTGAAAAGCAAATCAACCCTAACGTTCCTGAATTTAGAGTAGGTGACACAGTTAATGTTGGATGTAAAATTATCGAAGTTAAAGGTGGCAAAGAAAAAGAAAGAATTCAAAATTTCGAAGGTGTTGTAATTGCTAGAAAAGGAACTGGAGCAACAGAAACGTTTACCGTTAGAAAAGTATCTTCTGGTATCGGTGTTGAAAGAACATTTCCAGTTAATAGTCCAAATATTGCTTCAATCGAAGTTGTTAAAAAAGGTAAAGTTAGAAGAGCTAAATTATATTTCTTAAGAGCAAGAGAAAGTCAATATAAGATTAAAGAAAGAAGATAATAAACAGTTCTCGTTTATTATCTTTATTATGTGGAGGTAAAATGAACAAATTTATTAAAGAACTAATCCCTTACATTGTTATCATTGTAGTGGTAGTTTTAATAAGGACATTTATTATTACTCCAGTTATTGTTTCCGGAGATTCTATGGTCCCAACTCTAAAGGATAAACAACTTTTATTATTAAATAAAATAGATTATCGTTTTAATGATATTTCACGTTTTGATATCGTTGTAATTAAAGTTGACAAAAATGAAATTATTAAAAGGGTAATTGGTTTACCGGGAGAAACTATTGAATACAGAAACAATATGTTGTATATTGATGGTCATGAAGTCGATAGTGAATATAACTTTGAAACAGATGATTTCACTTTAAAAAGCATTTGCAACTGTGAAAAAATTCCTCAAAATAAATACTTAGTACTAGGAGATAATCGTTCTGTTTCTGCTGATAGTAGAATTATCGGATTAATAGATGAAAAAGATATAAAAGGTAGTGTTCAAATAAGCCTTTGGCCAATAAAGAAAGTAAAATAAAATATATAGTATAGTATATATTAAATAGTATTATTATAAAATAAGGAGTATAGGAATGGCAAAGAATCAAGAAAAACAAAATTCAATTTCTACAAATCTTAATTGGTATCCTGGCCACATGGCTAAAACCAAAAGAGAAGTCAAAGAAAAATTGTCTCTAATTGATATTGTCTATGAAGTAATTGATGCCCGTATCCCTAAATCATCTAAAAATAAAGATATTGATGAACTTACTAAAAATAAACCACGTATCTTAATAATGACAAAAATAGATCTATGTGATTTAGAAGAAACAAATAAATGGATCAAGTACTATGAAAATAGTGGATATCAAGTTATACCTTTAGATTTAATTAATAATCCTAATATAGAACCTATCTTAAAAAAGACTAATAACTTATTACAAGAGCTAAACAATAAAAGAAAAGAAAAGGGATTAAAAGAAAGAAAAGCCAGAGCCTTAATACTAGGAGTTCCCAATGTAGGAAAGTCAACTCTTATAAATAGACTTGTTGGAAAAAAAGCTACAAATGTCGGAAATAAACCTGGAGTAACCAAACAACTTGAATGGATTAGAATTAATAATCAAATAGAATTATTAGATACTCCCGGAATTTTATGGCCACGATTAGATAATGAAATAATTGCTAAAAACCTTGCCTCAATGACAGCAATTAAAGAAGAAATATTAGATAAAGAAGAAATAGCAATATACATTATAAACACAATGTTAAAAAAATATCCTCAAAATATTAAGACAAGATATAATATTGAAAAAGAACTTGATATGATTGATATTTTAGATAAAATAGGCCATAAAATTGGAGCTATAAGAAATAAAGAAATTGATTATGATAAAGTATATAATACCGTCTTAAAAGATCTACGTGAAGGTTATTTAGGAAAAGTAACTTTTGACAATTATGAAGAAAGTCAATCGGTGATCGTATGCAAATAGATATTACAAAATTATTAAATAATTCTATATATTCTCAAAAGATAGATAGTACAGTAACTATTCCTTATGAATTATACAAAGATTCTTTAATTGATAACTTAAAAGACATCCATTTAAAAGGAACTATTTCTTTTGATGAAGACTATAATCTTACTATAAATGCTTCTTTAAAAGGAATTATGACCCTAAAAGATGATTTGACATTATCCCCAGTTGATTACAATTTTCAAACAGAACTAGAAGAAATTTTAGATAAAAATAAAAATATACTTGATATTACCGATGTTTTATGGCAAAATATATTAGTAGAAATTCCTTCAAAAGTACGTAGTACTGATGAAGATATTGAATTATCGGGAGATGGTTGGCGTGTTATTTCTGAAGATACATTCAACAATATAAGAAATAACCAAAATAATCCATTTGCCAATTTAGATAATTTATTAAAAACAAAGGAGGAAGAATAAATATGGCAGTTCCATTTAGAAAAATTAGTAAAACAAGAAAAAATATGAGAAGAACTCATTATAAAGTTACTGCAAACGGTCTAGTAAAATGCCCTAATTGTGGTGAAATGATAAGACCTCACAGAATCTGTGATAAATGCGGATTTTATAAAGGAGTTAATAAATTAGAAAAAGCAAACTAATCATCTTTGATTGGTTTTTTTCTTTAATATAATTTAGAAAGCTAATACCATAACAAACTTAAACAAATTTGCCAATTAAATTTCTATTTTCAAAATTAATTCTCTTATCAAATATAATTTATTCTTACTGTTAAGATATATTATCTTTATTTAATCAATTATAATAAAAATCTTTAAAACATTTTTAAGTTATGATATAATTAACTAGAAAGTAGGTAAGAAATATGTCAAAAATAAATGAAAAAAGAATGATTGATGATATAAGACTTTTATCTCTTGATATGATTCATAATGCTAACAGTGGTCATCCAGGAATAGCTTTAAGTGCTGCCCCCATAATGTATTCATTATTTGCTAATCATATGGTTTATGACTTTGATAATCCAACATGGTGTAACCGAGATAGATTTGTTTTATCAGCAGGGCATGCTTCGGCCTTACTATATGCTACCGAGTATGCTATAACAGAAGATTTTACGATGGAAGAATTAAAAAAGTTTAGACATATAAATTCTCCCGCCAAAGGACATCCAGAATTAAATGTAGAAAGAAGAATTGAAGCCACTACTGGGGCTTTAGGACAAGGTTTTGCTACTGCTGTAGGTATGGCTATTGCTGAAAAACATCTAGAAAGCAAATATAACACCAAAAAAATAACCCTTTTTAATTATAATATTTATACCTTGTGTAGCGATGGTGATTTAATGGAAGGTATTTCATATGAAGCTGCTGCTCTTGCTGGAACGTATAAATTAAATAACTTAATAGTTTTATATGATGCTAACAAAATGACTTTAGATGGGCCATTAGATAAAGACTACAATGATCGCTTAGCAGATATGTATGTGGCCCTTGGCTGGAATGTTTTAATTGTCAAAAATGGTGAAAAATTATCCGAAATAGATAAAGCTCTAAATGAAGCAAACAAGAGTAAACTTCCAACCTTAATCATTGTAAACACAATTCTAGGTAAGTATTCAATATATGAAAATACTAATAAAATACATGGCAAATTAGATGAAGATGATCTTCACGAAATAAGAATTAAACTAAAAGGCACTAAACCATTCACCGTTGATGAAGAAAATACCAATAATATTAGAAAAAATGTCCGTGCAAGAAATGAAGGTGCCTATGATGAATGGTACCAAGACTATAAAAAATATCTTGAAGAAGCTGAAGATAAGCAAATAGAGTCATTAAACGATTTAATAAATGATGAAGATATTGTCTTAGATTTAGATAAAGTAATTGATCGTGAAAAATTATTCTTAGATAAACCAATGCGTGATATCAATTTTCAAATAATGAATGTCATTTCAGCTTTTATAGATCGTTTTATTGGCGGCTCAGCTGATTTATCATTATCTACCAAAACCTATCTAAAAAATGGTGGCGATTATAGCATTACCAATTATAGTGGCAAAAATATTGAGTTTGGAGTTAGAGAAAATGCTATGGGAGCTATATTAAATGGTATTGCCCTAACCAATATCAGATGTTTTGGTTCAACATTCTTAACTTTTGCTGATTACCTAAAGCCATCATTAAGAAATACCGCACTTATGAATTTACCAGTAACTTATATATTTACCCATGACAGTATTCTTATTGGCGAAGATGGAAAAACTCATCAACCAATAGAACAATTAGCAATGCTAAGAACAATCCCTAATTTAGATGTTTATCGTCCATGTGATTATAAAGAATTAATTGGAGCTTGGCAACTAATTTTAAAAAACAAAAAACCAAGTGCTCTAGTTATATCAAAAAAACCAACTGAAAGTTATAAATATACAAGTGTTGAAGAAACCTCTCTTGGTGGTTATGTCATTAGCGAAGTAAAAAATAGATTAGATGTCATTCTTATAGCTTCAGGCTCTGAAGTAACCCTTGCTATGAAATTAAAGCAAGAATTACTAAAGAATTTTATTGAATCGAGAATTGTTTCAATGCCTAATATCAATGAATTTTTAAAACAATCTAAAGAATATCAAAATCAAGTTCTTCCAAAAGGCTATAAACGTATGGTTATTGAATTCTCCAATGACCCAACATATTATAAATTAGTCAAAAATGAAGAAGATATCATAAACATTACTACCTTTGGTAAAGGTGGAACACCGGAAGAAATATTACAAGAATTTGAATTGGATATTCCAAGTATTATTATTAAAATAAAAAATAGTATTTAATTCGACAAAATATTTTATCCAATAAGTATAATATTATTATTGGTGATGTTATGCGTACTTATTTTATCTTTAAAATTAATAAATATTTTGCTTATATCTATAAAAAATGGCCTTATAAAATGTATAAAATCATTGAAGAATTATATTATACCAAAGAATATGATATGTTAATGAGTTATAAATATTATCAAAAATTTGCTTTAGAATATAATAAGTTAGCTATTAATGAATACATTTATAGTATCAACAAAAAAAATCCCAACTACAAAAGGGATAATAATGTCCATCTTATAATTAATGAAAAATATAATAAGCTAATTGTAAATTCTACCTGTATAATTCTTAAAACTAATGATATTTATTCTGTCTTTCTAAATGATTTACACGTTTATCTAGATAATATATTTATCTGTGACTTTAAGAACAAAGACTATTTTTGGCTTGATTCATTAAATAAAGATAGACAAAATAACCTAAGTTTAGTATAATTAACTAAGAAAGGACGTATAAAATGCTAAAAGATATATTATATTTATTAATTGGATTAATCGTAGGTGGCGTAGCCGGTTTCTTTATTGCTAGAAACTACATGCAAAAATACCTAAAGAAAAATCCCCCTATCAATGAACAAATGATTAAAGCCATGATGAGTGGTATGGGAAGGACCCCTTCACAAAAACAAGTTAATCAAATGATGAAACAAATGAATAAATTTATGTAATAAAAGAATGTAAAAGATAAGTAGAGTATATAATTTTCAAAGAGAATCTATGGTTGGTGTAAATAGATAAAACATATATACTTGAAGCTCCTTTTATAAATGTGACCAATCATCACCGGCCAAGCCGTTATCTAAATTAAGTTATACATTATTTTATGTATAATTAGGATGGTACCGCGGATTAATTCGTTCCTAAAAAGAATGTTTTAATTCGCTTTTTATATTACTATATAAAAATCAAAAATATTTAATATCTAACATATATTGAAAAATACCAATAACTTTCTGTATTTATATTCACAAGTATTAATTACAAATTATAAAAATTCTATATAAAATAAGGAGGAAAAAAATATGAATAAAATAATAGCAATTGATGGCCCAGCAGGTAGTGGAAAAGGAACTCTTGCTAAAGAACTATCTAAAAGATATAATTTAGTAAATATAGATACTGGAGCAACATATCGTTCTCTAGCTCTAAAAACTTTAAAAGAAGGAATAGATATTAATGACAAAGAGAAAATAATTGCTCTAGCTAAAAAAATTAATATTGAATTATTTGAAGATGGTCGTGTTTTCCTAGATGGAGAAGACGTTACTAAAGAAATTCGTAGTAAAGAAGTAACTGAGATCGTTTCACCAATTTCCAGTATCAAAGAAGTACGTGAAACAATGGTAGACATTCAAAGAAAAATTGCCGAAGGCAAAGATGTCGTTATGGAAGGACGAGACATTACTACTGTAGTATTCCCCAATGCACAGTATAAATTTTACCTAGATGCTTCCCTAGAAACACGTGCTAAAAGAAGATATCTAGAAAATCAAGAAAAAGGTATTGATATGACTTATGAAGAAGTTTTAAAAAATATTAAAGATCGTGACTATAATGATATGCATAAAGAAGTAGGCTCACTAATGCGTACAGAAGATCAAATATATATAGATTCAAGCAATTTATCAGTAGACGAAGAAATAGATATTATTGCTACATATTTAAAGGAGGAATAATAATGAAAAAATTAACTGGAAATGAAATTATTAGAATGTATATTAACTTTTTTAAAGAAAGAGGCCATGCTGAAATAGAATCGGCAAGTCTTATTCCTCATGATGATCCAACAGTCTTATGGATTAATGCTGGTGTAACGCCACTAAAAAAATACTTCGACGGTACAATTGTTCCCCAAAATAGAAGAATGACAAGTTGTCAAAAATGTATTCGTACAGGAGACATTGAATCCGTTGGTATTACCGCTCGTCATCATACATTTTTTCAAATGCTTGGTAACTTTTCAATTGGAGACTATTTTAAAGATGAAGCTCTTACTTGGGCGATGGAGTTACTAACAAGTCCTAAATACTTTGGCTTTGACAAAGAAAAATTATATGTTACCGTATATCCAGAAGATACTGAGGCTTATAACAAATGGCTCTCTTTAGGTATGCCTAAAAACCATATTATTAAACTAGAAGGAAACTTTTGGGAAATAGGTGAGGGACCATGTGGTCCAGATTCTGAGATATTTTATGATCGTGGGCCTAAATATGATAAAGATAAACAAGGAATAAAATTATTAGAACAAGAAATTGAGAATGATCGTTATATTGAAATTTGGAATAACGTATTTAGCCAATTCAACGCTAAAGAAGGCGTTCCTCGTGACAAATATCAAGAATTACCTAGTAAAAATATCGATACTGGTATGGGCGTAGAAAGAATGGCATGCATTATTCAAAATACTGAAACAAACTATGAAACAGATTTATTTATGCCAATTATGCATGCTATTGAAGAAGTTGCCCTTGTAAAATATCTTGGTCAAATGGAATTTAAAGTTATAGCAGATCATATCAGAACTATTACTTTTGCCTTATCAGATGGTGCATCCTTTGAAAACTATGGTCGTGGATATGTTTTAAGAAGATTACTAAGAAGAGCCTCACGTATGGGAAGAAAATTAAATATTTCTCATACCTTTATGGCCTCATTAGTAGATGTTGTTATAGATAATTATCGTGAAATTTACTCTGATTTAGAGAAAAATCGTCCCTTAATCAAAGATCTAGTTACTAAAGAAGAAGAACTATTTCAAAAAACTCTTCTTCAAGGTGAAAAACGTTTAGAAGAAATATTTAAAAATAATCAAGAAAAAATCATTAGTGGTGCTGATGCCTTTAAATTATATGATACCTTTGGTTATCCTATCGAACTTACTGAAGAATGTGCCAGTGAACGTGGTTTTATCGTAGATAATGCTGGATTTATCAAATATATGAATCTTCAAAAAGAAAAAGCTCGTCAAAATCGTAAAGTTGCTTCTAGTATGAATATTCAAAATGAATTATTACTAAATTACAAAGAAAAAAGTAATTTTGTCGGATACAATACTAAAGAAATCAAAACGCACATTAAAGATATTATAAAAAATGATAAATTCGTTGAAAAATGTAATACTGAATGCTATATATTTCTTGAAGATAATCCATTCTATGCTGAAAGTGGTGGTCAAGTAGCTGATAAAGGATACCTAAAAAATAACAGTTGTTACCTTGAAGTTTTAGACGTTATTAAATGCCCTAACAAGCAACACCTAATAAAAGTAAAAGTTACCCAAGGAATTATTAACAAAGGAGAAAGCATTATTGCTCACGTTGATGAAGAAAAAAGGACCGCCACAACTAGAAATCATTCCGCTACTCATTTGGTTCAAAAAACCCTTCAACGTCTTCTAGGTGATACCGTTCATCAAGCAGGTAGTAAAGTTGATGAACATACATTTAGATTCGATTTTACATACCGTGGTAAATTATCTGATAAAATAATAATTGAATTAGAACATCAAGTAAATAATGAAATTGCTAAATGTATAGATACCGAAATTGAATATATGGCTAAAGAAGAAGCTAAAAAAGTTGGAGCAATGGCCTTATTTGAAGATAAATATGATGATATAGTACGTGTAGTTAAAATTGGAGATTCAATTGAATTATGTGGTGGAACGCATGTTAAAAATACCCAAGAAATTGGTTCTTTAGCTATCTTGAAAGTAGAAAATAAAGGTAGTGATACCTACAGAATTGAAGGAACAACTGGTAGTAATATTGCCAAAGAATTAGAAAAAATAACCAAACCATATACCGAAGAAATAACCAAATTACTAACTAAATCAAAAGAATTAATTGAAAAGGCTGAGGCTTCTGAAGTATCATATTGTTTCGATTTTGATTTCAATATTAATGCTCAAGTATTAGATAGCTATGACGATGTAATTTATTACAAAGAACAATTAGAAAGATTAAAATTATCTATAAAAAAATTAGAAAAATCAATTAATGATAATCTAGCTCAAAAATCATTAAATGACCTAGATAAATTTATCAAAATAAAAGAACAAATAAATGATATTAATATAATTATTGCTACCACCGAAGATTATGAAGTTAAGAACCTAAAACAATTCGTCGATGCCCTTACCAATCAAATTGATAACTTATTTGTCCTTCTTGCCAACATTAATAAAGGTAGTGTTAATATCATTTGCAAAACTAACCTCGATAATCCAAACATTCATTGTGGCAATATCGTTAAAGAACTATCTACTAAATGTTCTGGCAATGGGGGAGGAAACCAATTATTTGCTCAAGGTGGCGGTACCGATGCTAAAGACTTAGAAAAATATTTAGCTGAATTAAAAAAATCTCTTAAAGAAATAACTAAATAAAAATTAAATCCCCTTATTACTTCACTAAAAAAAAGTATAAAGTAACCAAATTAATGATAAAAAATCTTGAAAAATGTTAATAATTATCCTGAAATCTTTACCAAACAGTAAGTGTAACTAATAATAAATGGCTTTCTGCCAAATAGTGGGTATAACCCCAAATAACGATAAAAAATTTTGAACAAGTGAGTGCTAATCTGCTCTCGCTTTTTCATTTATAACAAATTCTTATTAACTGTTTACATTCATAACATTTTTTATTAATAGCCTTTTCTATATAAATAGTTTTTTTAAAAACAACCATAATAGTAATATGAAAAATTTAAAAAATTATAATAAATATATTTTTATATCAACATTTACTAGGAATATAATTGACATATATTCCGTTATTTACTTATATCAACAAAAGATATCTATCGAAAAAATTATATATATTTATGCCTTAGTTTATTTCTTTGGATCCTTTGTAAGTGCCATGAGTTTAAAAATAGGTAATCGTATTGGTTACAAATATATCTTAATTATCTCATCTATCTTTACTGGTTTATCTTTTTATATCTTAAGAAATAATAAAAATCCATATATTATAGCTTTAAGCCTATCTCTTTCAATGTTTACCTACCATCCCATAAAACATTATTATGGCATAAATTTACTTCCAAAACAAAAAGAAATAACTCATGTATTAATCCTAACTTACTTAGCAACTCTTGTATCATCTTTCCTAGCTATTAAAAAGATTAATTTATTATACCTAATAATTATATCTATAATTGGAGCTATTCCTGCTATTTTCTTAAAAACAGATAAAAGTCGTAAAATTATATACCCTAAGCATATTAGTAAAGAAAAAATTCTCTTCTTTATATTTGATCAATTTAAAATTATCTTTCTTCTCCTTGAACCATTATACCTATATCTTTTATCAACTAAAATTACTTATGTAGGAATATTTAATATTATCTTAAATATAGCCTCAATTATTTATTTATATATCATTTCTAAGAAAATAAATCTTACCAAAAACTATAAATATCTAAATCTTATTTTTTCCCTAGTGCTTTTTCTAAAATTAAGTACACAAAACAAAAATTTTCTTCTTGTTCTAGCGTTTTTTGAAGGAATGGGGATTAAGACAAACGAATTAGTAAGTACCATGAATTTATATAACAATCATAAACTTAGTACTGGTTATCTAATAATTAGTGAAACAATCTTTTGCATAGTAAGAGCTACAATTTTAATAGTTTTTTATCTTTTCAAAGTAAATTTATTAACAAGTCTTTACATTTTATTAGTTGGCATCATTATTTTAAGCTTTACCTATCATCCTCAAAATAAAGAAAAGATATAATCATCCTGTCGGTGGCCACTAAAAAGAAATCACCATAAAAAAAGAAGGTTATTAAAACCTTGCAATTATTTTAACAATTATTTTAAAACTCTTTCGGTATTTTTAAAATTAAGTTTAGCAACCTCTGTAAGCTTATCTTTTCCATAAAGATTAACTATATCTCTAGCAGCTTTATCTACCAAATCATTTGCTCCTTTAGGTAAATTCATATTTAAACTTTTGCTAATCTTATCCATCTCTTGTAAAAATATATACCTGCTTATTAAAGAAGAGACTGCTACAGCCAAGCATTGATCTTCACCTTTAGTCAAAAAAGTAATACCATATACCTTAAATTTAGCTTCCTTTAAGTGTGCATAATAGCTCTTGGGATTTTCAAATTGATCAACTACAATATAATCATATGGATATTTTTCCTTATTGGCAAAAGCTGATAAAACTTTATTGTGTAAAACAGCCTTCATTTTATTCATATTCATTTCACTACCATATAGTTCATTATACTGTTTATTGCTCAACACAAAAGTATTATAAGGAATACGTTTAATAATTTCTGGAACAACTCTTTTAATTTCTGTATCACTCATTTTTTTAGAATCTTTCACTCCAAGTTCCAAAAGAAAGTCAACATTACTCTTAGCCACATAAGACGCTGTAACTACAATGGGTCCAAAAAAATCACCAGTTCCCACCTCATCACTACCAACAGAACTAATTCTAAGAGGAATTTTTCTTGTTTCTTCTTGTTTTTTCTTCGCTTCATCACTGCTTGTTACTACCGCCTTACCAGAATTAATTTTTTCGGTTTCAATCCAAAAATCAGCAGCTAAATCGGCATCTCTTCCTTGAAAAACAGCTTTTCCAGATTGATATAATGTAACTACTGTATCTCCATCATCAGCCTGCAAAATTGCATACTGTGGTGTTTTATCACGCTTAAATTCTGAAAAATAATCTACCATCATCTCTTTAGTTTTTTCACTAACAACTAATACTTTTGTAATAACTTTATTTGCCATATGTTAACACCTCAAATCCATTTTAACACATTTTTCTTTATTTTTATCATATTTTATTATATAATTATCATATGGAGGGATTTATATGAGTATAAGCATTGTTGATGCCATCATCATTCTTCTAATCCTATTAGGAGGAGTAAATGGTTTTAAAGAAGGGGCAATAAAAAAATTAACAAGTATTGTTGGTCTTGTAGTTATTGTAATTATTTCCTTTGCTTTAAAAAACAAATTATCAGTTTTCTTTTATGAAAATCTACCATTTTTTGATTTTTGGGGTGTATTTAAAGGTGTTCAAGTATTGAATATTGTTTTCTATGAAATGCTAGCTTTCCTAATGATCGCATCTGTATTAACAATAGTTTATCGTGTTTTATTAGGTATAACTGGTATCATTGAAAAAATACTTAAAGCTACCGTTATCTTAAGTATTCCATCAAAAATATTAGGTCTTATTATCGGTATGATAGAAAACTATATCTGGGTATATCTTTTACTATTTGTCTTAACATTACCAGTATTTAACTTTAAAGAAATATATGAATCAAAAAATGCTATGTTTATTATGCAGAATACACCAATTTTGTCAAAATATACTGATAAAACACTAGATATCTATAATGATCTATATTCTATAATTGATAATAAAGACAACAAAACAAACAATGAGATTAATGAAGAAGCTATGGATTTAATGTTAAAACATGAAATTATTACCAAAGAATCAGCTGAAAAACTAATTAAGAAAAATAAAGTTTTAGTAGATAATACAGATTTCTTAAATAAATATTAGAAAGGAAAATAAAAGATAATATGGAAATAATACATTTAGAAAAGGAAGACTTTAATTCATTAATTAAAGATAAAGTTTTAGTAGATTTTTATGCTAATTGGTGTGGACCATGTAAAATGCTAGGTCCTGTATTAGAAAAAGTAGAAAGCGATATTAAAGTAATAAAAGTAGATGTTGATGCTTTTGAAGACTTAGCAAGAGAATATGGCGTTATGAGTATTCCCACAATCATTCTATTTAATGAAGGCAAAGAAATAAAAAGAAATATTGGCTTTATTGACAAAGAACGATTAGAAAAATTTTTGGATTAGTGTATCAAAAAAAGGTTGACAGCATATTTTTAATATGATAATATATTAACTGTGTGAAGGAGGAATAAATATGGCAGTAAAAATGAGATTAAAAAGAATGGGCGCAAAAAAAGCTCCATTCTACAGAGTAGTAGTTGCTGATTCTAGAAGTCCAAGAGATGGTAAATTCATCGAATTAATCGGAACCTATAATCCACTAGTAACTCCTGCAGAAATAAAGTTAAATGAAGAATTAGCTCTTGCTTGGCTAAAAAAAGGAGCTATTCCTACTGATACTGTAAGAAATTTATTAAGTGAAACAGGAATCATGAAAAAATTTCATGAATCTAAACAAGGTAAATAATGAATTTAGTATCATTAACAGAAACCATTATCAAAAAAATAGTTACTGATCCTGAATCTGTTTCAGTTAAAGAATTTGAATCTGAAGAAGAAAACGTTGTTCAGATTGAAGTTCTTGTTTCAACAGATGATATGGGAAAAGTAATTGGTAAGAATGGTAAAATAATCAATAGTATCAGAACAATAGTTCAAGCATCTTCTTCTCTAGAAGATAACAAAAAAGTAAAAATCAATATAGATTCGTACTAAAAAGCAGTTTCTGCTTTTTTCTATGCGAAAAACAGCAAACAAATGTATTAATTTATCTTGACTTATTAATTAAAATATGATATTCTTAGAACATAAAATACAAATTATAACAAATTTATTTGAAGATGTATGAATATAATCGAATTACTTCCAAAATTTTAATAAATTTTAAATTATTTATCTTTTGTTCTTTTAAATATGTTATAATTAATAAAACCAATAAGCAAAAACTTTAAAAGGTAATATCCAAAAGGAGATGTTTTTATGAAGAAAAAAATTGTTATTGATTCACCAGATAATGCTGAGATAAAAGAAGTAAAAAGAAATGTTTATAAAGATAATTATCATAAATTAGTAAATAATAAATTTGTTGAATGGCTAATATACATGTTGGGGTATGCAATAGTCTTAATAACTGTATCATCATTGTTTTCATCACTTAAAATTAATATGAGCCACTTTGGTATATATGCTTTTTTAGCCGCTATAATTATTTATGTCCTAAATCAAACAATAAAACCGTTTTTAAATTACTTAACCTTGCCAATTACTATGATTAGCTGGGGGTTACTATATCCACTATCAAATGTCATCATTCTATATTTGACAAGTTTTATCCTAGGTAAGAATAATTTTTCCATAGAAGGATTTATAACGCCATTTTTTATAGCTATCTTTATATCATTTTTAAATATTTTAATGGAAGGATTTATCATAAAACCAATTATTGCAAGGAAAAATAAATAAGTATGAATAATATTTTAATAAATATTGGCCCCATTAAAATATATTGGTATTCCATTACAATGCTCTTAGCTATCTTAATTGGAGTATATTTAACCCTTCAAGAAAGTAAAAAAAACGGTCTAAAAACTTACTTTGAAGACTTACTATATAAATTGATTATCTTTGGAATAATTGGTGCCAGATTATATTATGTAATATTTAATTTTGATGCCTATCGTTATGATCTGTTAGGAATATTTCGTATTTGGGAAGGTGGACTTGCTATATATGGCGCTATTATAGCTGGTTTCATAGTAATAATATATAATACTAAAAAATATCATCAAAACTTATTAAAAATAACCGATATTATTGTTCCTGGATTAATTTTAGCTCAAGCCATAGGTAGATGGGGTAATTTCTTTAATCAAGAAGCTCATGGAAGAATAGTTTCTTTATCATTTTTAGAAAAACTTCATATTCCAAAATTTATCATAAAAGGTATGTACATTAATGGTTTATATTATCATCCGACATTTTTATATGAGTCTCTTTGGTGCTTACTAGGCTTTATCATTCTTATAATAATAAGGAAAATGACCAAAAGAAAATATAATATTTTAACATTTTGTTATTTTCTTTGGTATGGAATAGGAAGAATGTATATTGAAGGACTAAGAACAGATAGCTTATATCTAGGAACTATAAGAATAAGTCAGTTAGTTTCTTTATTGCTAATAATAATAGGTATAATAGGTATAATTATAACTATATATAAAGAAAGAAGGAAGAAAAATGAAAGAACAATATGATGTTGTTATAATTGGCTCAGGTATTGCCGGTATGACAGCTGCCATTTATTTAAAAAGGGGAGGCTTTAACCCATTAGTTATTGAAGAAGGTACTCCAGGGGGACAATTAAATAAAATTACAGCAATCGAAAACTATCCAGGTTTTTTAAAAGTAGATGGTCCAGATTTAACTGCCGAAATATATAAGCAGGTAGAATCTCTTAATATTGAATACCTATTTGATAAAGTAATAAAAACAGATTTAGGAAAAGAACTAAAGACAGTTACAACTTTAAATAAAACAATCACGTGTAAATATTTAGTAATTGCTACCGGAAGATTAAGTAAAAAATTATTTACTGATGATGAAAGATATATCGGCAAAGGTATAAGTTATTGTGCTTTATGTGATGGTCATTTATATAAAGGACAAGATGTAGCAGTTGTTGGAGGAGGTAACAGTGCCTTAGAAGAAGCCTTATATTTAGCTAAAACTTCTAAAACAGTTACAATTATTCATCGTAGTGAAACTTTTAGAGGTGACCATACTTTAATCGAACAAGTAAAAAACGCCAAAAATATAAAATGTGTGTATAATTCTAATGTTAAAGAATATAATATAGAGAATGGTAAGTTAACAAGTGTTTTATTAGATACTGGTAAAACAATAAATGTAACAGGACTATTCATATCAATTGGGAGTGTACCAAGTGGAGAAATCTTTGATGTTGAAAAAGATAAAGGCTTTATTATTGTTAATGATGAATGTATGACTAATATAGAGAATGTATATGCATGTGGAGATGTCATCAAGAAAAATGTTTATCAACTAACGACAGCCGCTTCAGAAGGTACAATTGTAGCTTATAGTATAATAAAAAAGAATAAAAAGTAGCAAATTAAAGATAATATACCAAGCTATAAAGAAAAAAATAAAAAAAGTTAGAAAAATGTTAAAAAAA
>CAKOPG010000016.1 GCA_934098745.1 uncultured Bacilli bacterium | reverse complement strand
TGGCTGGTATCGGTTTGACCCAGAAACTATATTTATTTTTTTATAGGTTACATTTTATAAATCAAGATTCCACTCAATCTTAATTTCTCTTGTATTGGTTTCTTTATTTAATGCACCAACATATATTTTTTCTATAAACTCATCCACAATTATTCTAGTTAGTTTTTTAATATGTTTATACTTTTTAAATATACTTTCAATGTCTTTAGAATTTTCTTTTCTTTCTTCAGTATCTTCAAGTTGCTTTTCTATATCTTCAAGTCTTGCTTGATAAGATTCAACATCTTTTGTATATTCATCTCTTAACATTGAAAAATCGCTATCGGATATTACACCTTTTAATTTATCGGTATAAAGATTTTTAAAATATAATTTGCTTTCATTTATCTTTTTCTCAAGATTAGCTTTTTCTTTATTTAAATTTATAATTAATGTATCTTGTCTGTTTTCTCTTTCTAAAGTTGCATTATATTCTTCCTCAAGTAGTTTCTTATTACATTTCTTTAATAAGTCGTTTATAGCATCAAGTACATAGTTTTCAATAATATCATATCTTATTGATCTATTATTATCGCAAGTATGATATTTTTTATTACCTTTACATTGTAGATATGCTCTTTTTTCCATTACTCCACCAGCACATTTGATATTACATTGATTTCTCATAAAGATTCTTCCACATTCAGCACAATAAACTTTACTACTTAATACATGTACTTTTCCATCTTCTTTAGCTGGTCTATGATGATTTTTTAATCTTCTTTGAACTAAATACCATGTTTCATTATCAATTATTGGCTCGTGAGCATTTTCAGTAACACTCCATTCTGATTTAGGAACTTTTTTAGACTTATGATTTTTATAACTAATGTTAGTTCTTTTACCTTGTACTAGTGTTCCTATATAACTTTCGTTTCGGAGCATTCTTGCAATTGTATCTGATGTCCATATTCCAGTTGTATCATAATCAAAATTACAACATACAAAATTACTTCCAATAGATTTTTTATAAAGAGATGGACATAATATTTTTCTTTGATTTAGACTAGCACATATTCTATGATAACCAAGTCCATTTTTATATTTTTCAAATATATCTCTAACAACAGGAGCAACATTTTCATCAATAATAAGTTTATGTTTATCATTTGGATCTTTCTTGTATCCATAAGGTGCAAAACTACCCATAAATAAACCATCTTCTCTTTTATTTTTTAAAGACTTCTTAACATTATTAGATAAATCTTCTAAATACCATTCATTAACAAGTCCATTTATTTGTCTTGATTTCTTATTAGCTTCATTGTTAGTATCAGCGTTATCAACTATACTTACAAATCTAACTCCCCATTCAACAAACTTATTATGAAGATATTTTTCTATTACTTCCATATCTCTTGAAAATCTACTTTGTGTTTTACATAGTACAATATTTATTCTACCACTTTCACAATCATTAATTAATCTATTAAAATCAGGTCTTTCAACTCCAGCTCCAGAATAATCATCATCTGAATAAATATCTACAACTTCCCAATCTTGTTCCAAAGCATATTTTAAAAGCATACTTTTTTGATTAGCAATTGACTCACTATCATCATTTTTATTTTTCTTATATCTATCCTCATCCGATAGTCTGCAATATACACCTGCCTTTTCCATTTACTACAACACCTCAATTCTTGAAAGTTGTAGCAAATATAAATCTACAAGGACATTATATACCATTTTACGAATTATTTAAAGCTACACTATTTTCTTCTTCTGCTAATATAACTCGTAGTAATTTTTTTGCTATAATATCTTTTAATTTGTTTTCTTCAATTTCTTTATTATCTTTTGTTACATATATTACATTATAATTTACCTCCATTTTCTTTTACCCCCTTTACGATATTCTATAAAGAATATCCTCCTATTTTTTTGTTCATATATCAATCCTCCTTAAACTCACTTAATAAATCTTCCATATATGCTTGTTCTTCTGGACTAGCTGGATCATCTACACAAACTTCAGGATGTTCCATCCAATATGGAATAATACTAGTGGTTTTATCATATTTATCTTTTTTATTATAATTATTTCTTGTATATTCTTTTCTTTTATATTGGTAATTTTTTACTATGTTTGTATTCTCATTTTTTTCTAACACCTTAGAATTTTCTTTACTTACAATATCTTCGTTAAGATAAATTCTTCGCTGTCCGTTTACAAATTTAACATTTATATATTTTTTTCGTTTCAAATAATTAATTGAATTAGATATTGTTTTTTCCTTAACACTTAATGTATTAGCAAAGTAACTATTACTAGCGTAGCAATACTCCTTATTATTTGATAGCGAGTTAATTACACCATAAACTAACTTATCTGTTTGGGAACAAGTTTGGTCATTTAATATTATTCTTGGTACAGCAATAAAATACCTTATAAAAGCCATATGTTCCTTTCTAATAAATATAGTTTCCAAGTGGTCGCCATTTATTAGCTTGAGCTATAACATATATATTTTTATATTAATTGTTCTTTGAAATATGTTATAGTTCAAACTTGTATTCATCTTATATTTCTATAAGATAGGTTCTGATATAAGCCTTACATCTTACCGAGCCTCTTCTAACTAGCGTTCATTGTTACTTTTCTAGTTAAGTGTTATTGTGTACATTCCGTTTGAGTATTCTTTATATATTAGGTAATTTAATTTTTCTAATATATCTAGACTTTTTCTCAAACCTTATTTTTGATATTTACTACTCTTTGAATCTCTCCTACATTTATATCTGTAATTATTCTTTCAAATCCTTTTGTATAAATATAGGTATAGATCAATTTCGTTTACCTTAGAATTCTTTTATCTTTCCAAATATCATCTTTTATTTCTAGGTGTCTAATCTTCATTCATGTTTTTTCCTCCTTTTTTATTGATGAGTTTTACATCAATTTCATATTGAGTATATCATCATAAAATGAGTTTGTCAACACTATAATTACAAAAATGTATTGATTTTTACATCACTATGTGTTATACTTATTTCAGTTGAGGTGGTATTAGATGAAAAAACAGACTACTGAATTAGGAAAATTAGTAAGTGAAACAAGGGAAAAATTAGGTATTTCACAAAGAGAACTTGCTCGTAGATCTAATATGGATTGCGCTGAAGTATCTCGTATAGAGGCTGGTAAAAGATTAAAACCAAATATTCTTTATTTAAAAGGAATCGCTGAAACACTTAATTTAAGTATGGTTGATTTAATGAAACTTGCTGGTTATGATGACATAGATATAAACTGGGGTAAAGATTTATCTGTTAAAAGATCTACTGCTGATTATCAAAAGCAAATTCAAAGCTATGAACAATTTTACTTTTATGTTTTAGATAATTTAGAAGAAAGAAGAAAAGTAGATTTTGCTGTTAAAGGATGTATTGCTGATTTAATTGATAAATTAGAATTAGCTAGTATTGAAAAGAAAGAAATATCTAATGATGAAATATTAGATAGATTAAAGGAAATAATTCCTATGATAAGACCAAATTTAGAAAAATTTGATAAATCAAAATATCCATCATTTGATAGTTCATTATTTCCAAAAAGAAAATAACCTTAGTACATTAATTGTATTAAGGTTATTTTTATATGAAGAATACGTGACACGTTTTGACCTGTAAGGTTGAAAGTGGCGATAGTATTCTTTCTTTTTTATAAAACGCAAGTTGTAATAAAAAAGGCGACATTACTACTTACGATTAGTTTGTAGTTTTGTCGCTTAAATGGGGTTCAAAGGGGTATTTATCCCTTGCCCACTGTTATTGGCTATGCCAATAGCGTAATGGGTTACTATAATGGAATTATAGTCTTATTTTGTCATTCCATCCAAGCCTAATTCTGACTTATAAGGATTTTCATCCCACGGACTAAATGTTCCGTGTAAATCAAGTTTTCCTTCTTCTTCCAAATATGCATAATTATCTGTAATGCATTCTTTAAATGTATCCCAATCAACTTCAGTATCTTTACTTGCAAATTTCACGCTAGAATCATGACCATCATATGTTCTTCTATGTAAATCATCTAACTGATAACCATATTCATCAACAAGCAATAAATTGGCTGTGTAACCAACAAGTTCTTCTTCTAATTTCGCATAGCATTCAACAGTTCTTTTTTCAAGTGGTGTCATCTTTGAAAATTTATCAGCAACTTGTTTATATCTTAACAATGCAAGATCAACAATTTTTCCATCAGTACTATACATTAATTCTTGACCATTATATACTTTTTTGAATATATCTAATAATTCCTGATAAGAAGAATAATAACTTTTTTGACCACCCATTTTTGCTTTTAAGTCATGAATATAAGCATATCTAGCATCTGGACTAGTTGGAACATTTGCTTTTAAAAGTAAATCATCAATAATATCAGTTATAATTTTAAGTACTCTAAGTGCAGGCACTCTTTTTTCATTAGGATGTTCTTCATCCCAAACTCCTCTTCTAACTTGAGTTTCCTCAACAAAACCATACTCATCAATCTTTATTCTTGATGATAAAAAATCCCTACCAGAATCATAAACGAAAAGATTGTTAGTTATTAAATAGTCAAACACTTCCATATAAGTTTGTATAGCAATATTGTACTTAACTCTTTCCATTTAAACATCTCCTATCTATTTGGAAATCCTGGTTTATCATGCTTTTCTTCTACTTCTTCTGGTTGTTCAATCATAACTTCATATGTTCCCATAGGAAGTCTTGATTTTAATTTTTCTATTTCTTGTATAATATCAGTTAATTCTTGAACTTTTGCTCTTGATTCCCCAATTCTTTCCAAATATTTTTCAACTCTTGCTGGATAATCATCTCTTTGTAGCATTGGAGGAACAAATTCAATCTCGGTATTACCAATCATTTTTGTTAATCTACGATGAGATCGTAAATAATCTAACTCTTCATTAGTTAAAAAAGTAGGTGTTGCTTGAATCAAATATTCATTTGGAGCTGTATTATATAAATTTCCATCAGTTAGCTCGCCAAAATACATTTCACCAGTAGTAGATTTACGATGTGGGTGTTTAAAGGCAACCACTACTTTTCTTTTAAATCTATCAGTAACTGTAAAATCTCCTTTTGGAGTTCCATCTTGTTCAAACAAAGATCCTAAATAAAATGGTGCATTTTTAATTGATAAAGATAATTTAGGTGCATCTTCAATAACTTGAGTTTTCTTTTCGAGTAATTGTTCTTGAACTCTTTGAGCGTCTTGTTTAGTTTGTATTGATGGTTTTGATTGATTTTGAGTTTCATAATTTTCGTTCATTAATATCACATCCTTACATTATAATTATATCATATTTTTCGATTATTCCTATATATTTGGCTAAATTTAACTCTTTTTTATAAACTCATATCATAATCATCTTCTACATCTTCATTATTTGCCTTATGATAATCTGGTACATAAGCATAATCAAATAATTCATCCTCTTTTGATGTTCCCCTAGCTACATCAATAATATCTTCTTGTTGAAAATCTCCATAGTCATAATAATCTTTTACTTCTTGAGTTGCTAAATCCTTAGACGTTTCATTTCCTTTTAGTAATATATTTCTAAAAAACATCTTAATCTTATCAAGTATATATTTTATTATATTTTGTAAGTTTTTATTTTCTTTTTCTAATTCTTCATTTTTATTTTTTAATGATTTAACCTCATTTTTAATGTTTTGATTCTCTTTTTCTAAAGATTTATAGCTATCAGCATAATTATTCACTTCATGAAAAATTTGCTTTATTTTAGGTTCTAATTCCTTTATTTTTTTAGATTCTTTAATAACCTTATTCATTGTATCAAAAGTATCTTTATCTATAACAACGTGCTTTTTATCAAATGGAATATTCTTTGAAAATACCATTTTTTTATCTAGCTCTTCAAATTCTTTAGTAAGTCTATCAGATCTAACGTTTATTTTTTGTTCTAATTCTCTATTTATTCTTTTATATTCTTTAATTTTAATATGTTTTCTATCACTACCTTTAATACCTCTTTCTAAATCATAGCCTTTATCAGTTAATCTTTTATGGTATTTATCTTGCAACTCTGATAAGTGTATCTTATCTCTTATATATTGTTTTTTAGAAATAGTATACCTTTCGGTATTTGTTCTTTTATCATACTTTTTAATTAAAGGAACTACTACACAATGCACATGAGGTGTTTTTTCATCCATATGCACAGTTGCATGTAAAACTTGTTCTTTCTTATAGCCTAAATCTTTATAAACAAATTCCATACAAGTATCTGCCCATTCTTTTATATCATCTTTACTCATGTTTTTAAAGAACTCATTAGTTGCTGTAAACATTAATTCATCTGCTATTACATTATTAGATTTATCTAACATTTGCTTAAATGTCTTTTTTCTATTTTCTCTTTCGGTTTTCATTCTTTCATCATGTTCTTTTTTGTATTCTTTAGTTAAGTTATAAAAACCCTTAACATATTTTTCTGTTAAGGGTACTAATTCAATATTATTTTTAGTTAATTCTAGTTTTATATCTGGATTTGATTGATAAGCTTTCTTTTCTCTTTTATTGTGTGATCCAATTTGTGCTAAATCATTAATAGTGTAAATTGGTTCACTTCTAAATATTGCATAATTTAAATTCATATATCGTTTCTCCCTTCTTTTTTTTAACGAAAAAGAGGATTATTTATCCAATAAATCCTCTATTTTACCATTAACATTTGATAAATTAATTTTACCATTTATTACATTTATGTCTATTCCATATTTTTCATTAATAATCGATTTAATTCCATTTAAGATTTCTTTTCTCTCATCTATAGTTGTTTCATATGGTAATTTATCATTTGATATTTGAACATAATATGATAAAAGTTCTCGTAATGTTGATTTTGATAACTCTTCAGTTATTGGAAATGGTAATGTAAATAAAATCGTATTTCCTCTTTTTTCAATTAATAAATCATGAAAATAATTATCATATATTGTTACTAAATCTTCTATATTTCCTATATCTATTATATTATTATGCTTTTCCATATAATCAACTAACTTACTGCTTTTCGAATTAACAATTATTCTAACTTCGCTTTGTTTTGAAAAATCCTTATCTTTTAGTAACAATTCGTATGGACTAGGAACAAAATTAACAAACTTTTTTCTAAAATCTACATACTCAACTGGTGATATTATTATATCCTTTTCTGAAATACCTAAATTAATAAAAAAAGTTCTAATTTTTTCAAAAAACAGATGTGGATTATTTATAAATAAGACTACTGGTCTATCAAGTTCTGACATTTTAAAGTATTCATCTTCTGATATTCTACCAGAAAAATCAGAAAAGTATTTTTTATTAACGCTTGCTATAAAATGTTCATCTCCAAATCTATCTACTTCCTTTTTTACAAACATATTGCTGTTTAATCCATACAAGCAGAAACAATATAATTCTTTAACTTTTTTATTTCTAAAATAAAGTAATTCAGAATTAGTAAAACATTCTATATCTTCTCTGTTTTTCATATTTTCTACAAAATCTGAGTTATCATTTACATCAGTTGCTAAAAAAATCCCTTCTAATGAATCGCCTTGTCCTTTATTTCCTTTTTTTTCTTCTTCAATCCATGCTCTTGGCTGATTGAAACGAAACTTTCCTTTTATAAAATCGTTAGCATATTTTCTTTGAGTACATCTAAATAGAATATGTGTTGAAAAATTAAAATTTAAAACTTGTCTAAATTCAGTATCTTTGTGAAAATCCTCTTTTTTCAAATATATATTATCCATTAGTTTTCACCTCATATATATTATACCATCAAAAAAATACTTCTTTAAAAAGTATTTAGTATATTTATTATTATTTATATAGATTATAATTTGCTACAACTAGTTCTATTTATACTGGGTTTAATCTCACTCGGGTGTCCAGCATCAATAATCACACCATCAAATATATTATTCATAAACTTATCACCTATATAAATTATATGAATTAATTTCAATTTGGTTAAACCTTTTAAATTATCTTAGCAACACACCATATATTACTTATCAAACAAAATAATGTTTAAAAATTAAATAAAATACCTTCAAACGAAATACAAATTTATAAAATTTAAACAAAATGCACAGTAAAGATATTACAAAAATTTTTACAACAAAAAAAATCCATAAAAAGTTTAGCCTTAAACTATTCATAGATTTCTTAAAATTCCTTCAATATCTAAAAAGCTAGTCATTAAAATTAAAGTAAAATCATTTTTTAGATAAATCCCTAATCACTAAATTGATACTTTCATCAAACCCATATACTACCTACAACTATCAATATGCTGCAGTTCAAAGCGATATTTTTGCTTAACATCTGGATATTTTTCATGATCAACTTCACTCAAAAACATTGATAAAGGTCTTATATAAAGTAAATTATCTCCATAAAGGGCTCTATATACAACATACTTTTCATCTGTCTCTGAATTAATTGCTACATCACATACTAAATACAAATTACCTTTGAAATGCTTATATATTCCATTAATAACTAATTTATTCACTAAAACATTCTCCTCCTACATAAGAATCTTATTTTTCATTTTTACCAAGAGTTACATTCGTACTTTGTTCTTTTCCATCTCTATAGAAAGTAAATTTTACCTTATTACCAACATTATATTTATATAATTCATATCTAAATTCCGCAATTGATTCAACCTCTTGGTCATTAATCTTAGTAATTATGTCACTTTTCTTAAATCCGGCTTTCTCAGCAGGTGAACCTTTTTCAACCTCAACTACCGCTACACCCTCATCTACACCATCCGGTATCGTTATTCTATTTTGCCATAAATAGTACTCTTGAGTTAAATCTAACATACTAATACCAATATATGGTCTGGTAATTTCTCCACCTTTTTCAATAATATTAGCATATTTAATTGCATCCTCTATTGGAATAGCAAAGCCCATACCTTCAACCTCACTCTGCACTATCTTTAAAGAAATAATACCAATTACATTACCAGATACATCACAAAGAGGCCCTCCTGAATTGCCAGGATTTACAGCAGCATCTATTTGAATAACTCTCATATAATAATCAGAATTACTACTAGATATATTTACTTCAACCATTCTATCTTTACCAGATAAAATTCCTTTAGTAACAGTTCCCTTATAATTAATCCCCATAGGACTACCAACAGTAAATATTGTATCTCCTAGTTTCAAACTATCAGATTCACCAATCTCTACAGCTTTATGATCATCATCAGCCTTAATTGTCAAAACAGCAATATCCGCATACTTATCTCCACCTACAATTGTTGCCTCAACACGATCACTCTTATCATTATATTCAATCGTTACTGCATCAGCACCTTCAATAACATGATTATTTGTCATAATATATGATTTATTATCATCAATCTTATAAATAAATCCTGTTCCTGTTGAGATTTGTTTTCCATTAGCTGAAGCTATTACCACTACTGTAGAACCATATACTTTATCAACTGAACTAGAAATACTATTTTCTACTAATTCACTCGTAGTAATATTTTTAACAACTTGCTCTACACTAACAGTCTGACTAATCAAGTATGCTCCAAGCATTCCACATACAAATGATAACAAAATACTTACAATTAATATAAACGTAACATTCTTGTTATTAGTATTCTTCTCTTTTTTCTTACTTTTTTTATTAATTTTAGCTTCATCTATTACCACTTTATCATCATTTGTAACTTTTATATCATCACTAATCTTTTCAATACTATCTTTTTCACGCTTTTTTTCATCATTTTCATCAATATTTTCATTATTTAATAAATCTTTATCCATTTATATCACCTCTCTACATATCTAATAAGTCCATATAATTTTTAGGAATACCCATCGTATCCAATATCTTTTCTACCGGAATACTATCAATTCTAGCATCTAATTCCTCTAATTCATATTCAAATTCCTTAAGCATTAATCTAAATTCATCCTTAGATATCATATACTTAAATATTAAAATAACAGCAAACACATCATTTTTTCCATATATATATTCATCATCCATTTTAAATATATTTAACTTACTATGATATTCTGTATCAGGAATAACTTTCTCTGTTTTATGGTCAAAAACAATATCCTCATGTGCACATAAATTACGATAATTAGAAAGAATTGGTAAAAAATCCTCTAAATACTCAACCGTCAACCCAAATATTGAAGCTACTTCCAATTTATCCTCATTTTTCAGTATTGAATAAAGTTCACATACCATTCCGAAAGACAAAACTTTGACCAATATCCATAATGGTATATATCCATAATTCTTAAGATAGTGCATTGTTGCGTTATGTCTCGATGCATTAATTCTAATCTGCCTCTTCATTTTATTAACAACATCTTTTACTTTTCTTCGCTTTTCCGGATCTTGTGTAAAGTTTCGCAAATCCAAATAATCTTTCTCTTTATAACCATATTTTTTAGATAATTGATAAGAAATAATAGATTTCAACCTATTTTCAATTATTAATAAATTTTTAAAAAATATATTTCTCGAATATCTATCAAATAAGAACAACGCATAAAGTTCAGAAAAAGTTGCCCCAGTAACAAAAGTTCTATCTGTAGATGAATTCATAAACAAATGTCTATAACCATTTAAAAAGAAATAATTTTCTTTAAGCAAAATATCATATGCTTTATTTTCATCATCTATTATTAAACCTTTTTTTCTTAATATATCAATCTGTTGATCAATAGTTTTAAACTCTTTTACCACACGTATCACCCTTATTCTTAATAAAGTATATCATAAAATTATAAAAAAATATATATAAAATTATGGTTTATTTATGTGAAATTATGTCAACTTACCACCTCTTTTGTTACATACTTTATTAAATACCCTAATCATTAAATAAACATTAAAAAAAGTCAACGTCATCAAACATTAACTTCTTTACTCTATAATACTTAATTAATATAACCTAAAATAATAAAATATTTTATTTAATAACATATCTTTGTCATTATATTAAATTATCACGTAAACTCACATGTAATTCATCTTTATAAATTATTTTAACCTTCATACGATTAGTACATTTAATAAAACCTATATCCTCAATAACTATATCTTTGTCATTATCAGCATTATAAAAAACTTCCTTTAAATCTTTTAATCGCGGATTATTCAAACTAATGCTTTTTATATTTAAACTATTAGCCATATAAAAAGTCATACTTGAAACATCCGTATCATATTCTATTCTGATTAATTCATCTATTAAAATAGCTCCATGCCCTTTAATTTGAAAAGTAATTGACTTAATCTCCTTTTTAGAATTTATTTTCTTTATATTTTTAGTATCTAAATAATTGATTATACTATCTGTAATAACAATACCTGGAGTATCTTTAATATTTAAAGAACCAATCGTCTTAGAAACCAATCCTAAAGTCGTCGAAGGAAAATTAGAAGTAGTAATATCACCATCATATCCATTATAACTTTTAATCATTTCATTTATTAAAGATGATTTACCACTATTAGTAATTCCTACAAAATAAATATTCTTATTATTATATTTATTTAGTTTATTATATAAAACGTCTAAGTTAAATTTTTTATATGCACTAACAATAATGATATCTTCAATATTATCATACCTATCTTTAATATAATTAATTATTTTATTATCCTTAATTGACTTAGGTAATACATCTCTTTTTGTAAGCACTAATAATACTTTTTTAAATTTATTAACATAATCCATATTAAGTGTAAGCAAGCTAGTAACATAAACTACCAAATCATCATCTTTGATGTTATCAAGAATTTTCAAATAATCAACATTACCTGTTGATATATCTTTATTTTGTCCATAATTTTTAATTAAAAAACATCTATAACATAATCCATATTCTAAATTATCAACGTAACCATCTTTACATTTATCTATATTTTGTAATTCTATTCCACATCCAACACACTTACTCATAATACTTTCCTCTAGTCAATAATTTTTTTCTTTCAAACATCGCATATTTTCTTTTTTCAAGAGGTCTATATACAAGTTTGGTAATAATCATATCATCTTTAGACATTGGATTTACCAATATTGTCTTAATTCCTACCCTATTGCCCCCAAGAATATCTTTATACAATTGATCACCTATAATAACTACTTCTGACAAATCATAATTAAACATGTTTAATATCTTCAAAAAATTCTTTTTGCTAGGTTTTCTAGCTAAGGCTAAACAATCAACATTTAACTGTTGTTTAAAAGGTTTAATTCTCCTTTTCGTAGCATTTGAAAAAATAATAACTTTAAATCCCATATCTTTAAGTTCAGAAAATTTATCGATTAATCTTTTATTAGGAGCTGTATCTTTAAACGGAACACAAGTATTATCCAAATCAAACAAAATACACTTAATTCCATCATCCTGCAATTTATTATAATCAATATGATATATACTTTTTTGATACATATCTGGAATAAAATTATTCATTTTCTCACCTCTCAATTATCTATATAAACCGATTTTAACCTTCATATCTTCAAATTTAGTTTTAGCTATTTCTCTTGCTTTTGCTGCTCCCTCATCTAAAATTTTATCAAGTTCTGAAGAATTAATTAACTCATTATATCTCTTTTGGACACCATCCAGAAAATCACAAACCACGGATGCTACAGCTTTCTTAAAAGTACCATAATTACTATCCTTAAATTCATCTTCTACCGAACTAATACTTACCTCTTTTAAAGAAGCATAAATATTAATCAAATTAGAAATACCAGGTTTATTTTCAGGATCGTATTTTACACACATCTCTGAATCAGTTGTTGCCCCCATAATTTTTTTTCTAGCAACTTCAATTGGATCAAGCAAACCGATTACCCCTTTTGGATTATCTTCCGTTTTACTCATTTTTTTAGATGGATCAACTAAATCCATTATCTTTATTCCCGTTTTAGGAATTAAAGCTTCAGGTATTTTAAAAGTTTTACCATACTTATTATTAAATCTAATTGCCACATCTCTAGCTAATTCAACATGTTGTTTTTGATCAATACCAACAGGTACATAATCTGCATCAACATATAAAATATCTGCTGTCATTAATGCGGGGTAAGTTAAAAGACCTGCTGAAAAATTAGCATTTTTTTTACTTTTTTCTTTAAATTGAATCATTCTAGATAATTCACCATAATAAGTATTACATTCAAGTAACCATGAAATGCAAGGAATATATTCTACATCTGATTGAATATAAATTATATTTTTTTTAGGATCTATACCACAAGCTAAATATAAAGCAATAAAATTTTTAATATTTTTATGTAATTCATCCCTATCTACCGGAACAGTTATTGCATGCATATCAGCTACAAATAAATATGAATTATATTCTTCTTGCATATCCTTCATTTGTTTAATTGCCCCAATATAGTTTCCTAAAGTTAGACTTCCTGTAGGCTTAAGTCCTGTAAGTAATGTTTTTTTCATAAGATATCCCTCATTTCATTAAATAAATTATATATTATTTTTAATTCATTGTAAATATTACACTTTCATTAAATGTTATTTTTTTAAGTAATTATATATATAATTTATTAAGGAGGAAATATGTTATTAAATATCTTAAATTATTTAGCAAATAATCTTCTATTTTTTACTGGAGCTTATTCTAATAATGTTTTTCCAGAGCAACTAGATCCTAAAATCGAAGAAGAATATATCAAAAGAGCTCAAAAAGGAGATAAGGAAGCACGAAATAAACTAATTGAACACAATCTTCGATTAGTAGCCCACATTGTAAAAAAATTTGAAGCTACTGGTCACGACGTAGATGATTTAATAGGCATTGGAACTGTTGGATTAATAAAAGGCATCGATACGTATTCAACTAATAAAAAAGTTAAATTAGCCACATATGCTGCAAAATGTGCTGAAAATGAAATTTTAATGTATTTTAGAGCCGACAAAAAAAATAGCAAAAATATCAGTCTCTATGAAGAAATAAGTTATGACAAAGAAGGTAATAAAATTACCATTCTAGATATACTAAAAACACAAGATGAAGACTTTATCGAAGAAATATATAAAAACGACAACATTAAATTACTTAATAAATACATGAATATTTTAACTAAAAGAGAACGTGATATTATTGAGGCACGTTATGGTTTAAATGGAAAAAATGAAGAAACTCAAAAAGATATAGCAAAGAAGTTAAATATATCAAGAAGCTACGTTTCAAGATTAGAAAAAAGAGCTACTACCAAAATCTTACGCGAATTTATTAAAAACAAAAGAGATATAGTTAAATAATATTTTCAAAAATTTAAACTGAATTTCATAGAACTAAATTACATAAATAAAATATTTTAATAGAATATTACATAAAATATATAATTTAATACACACCAATTATTTATTAATATAACTATTACATAGTTTTTTAATAATTTAATATATTAAAGTCTAAATAACTCCTTTTCACTAATTATTTATTTTTTAATTACTAATATTTTTATTAATTATTCATATATTTATTACAAATAATACCAAGATAATTGACAACAAGCATAATTTATAGTAAAATTATATACTGTAATTTGAGGAGGGATACCATGGCAACAAAAGTAACAAGTAAAAAAGCTAAAAGTGTTAACAATAGACCAAACTGTTTAAAAATAACTAAAAGAATCCAAAAAGTTAATTTACAAACTGTAACAACTGCTAATGGCAAAAAAATTAAAACAAGTGCCAGAGAAGCAAGAAGCATGAAAAAAAATAGCAAATAACAAGTGTAATAACCAAAAAGCGTTAATACACTTTTTTTGTTGCAAAAAATCCTCAAAAAAAAGAAATTATACCAAGTATTTTAACTCTTTATCACTATTTTGCTTTTCACTCATTATTGATAAAAAGTCCGTATAATTTCTTACATTCTATTTATTATACAAATATTTATAGTAATCATTTAATACAATCATACGACTAATAGCAACTCTATTGCTAACTATTTTATTAATATCATCAACATACCCCGAAGGTATATCATCAGTCTTAGCAACAAACTTTCCACTAGATGCATAATATGTACCTTTTCCAGTAACCCAAGATTTATCTTTAAATATAGCAATTCCTTCAGAAGTACTTAAAATATCTTTCCCCATAATAATTCTTGAATCGTAATCTATTCCAAATAAATTATATACTGTAGGAATAACATCAATAGACATTCCTACTTTAGAAACCTTAACACTTTTCATTTTACTATTATAAATAATCAAATTATTACTATTAGTTTCTATTAAACTATCTCTCTCATAACTAGATAACATATTTATATAATTAAGTGGCAAATTATATGGATAATGATCAGCTACTAATACAATAACCGTATCATCTAACTTCCCATTATTTTTAAGTTCATTAATTAGATATTCCAATGCTCTGTCAAGTTCTATTTGCGTTGCTAAATATCCTTTAACTTCCTCAGGATAATCTAACTTATCTACTAAGTCTTTATTCTTTTTAGCTATAGCATTACCACTAAAATTATAATAAAAATGTCCTGACACAGTCATATAATAAGTCATAAATGGTTTATCACTATTAATATAATCCGGAATAGTTGCCTTCATCATTTCAATATCACTTTGTGGCCACTGTTCACAGTTAATAAGTTCCTCTAGCCCATTATAACAACCCTTATAATTATCTAATCCTTGGGTAGCTAAATACACATTTCTATCTTGGAAAAATGCACTATTATCATGATATGCATATGTATTATAGCCTAAGTTTTTAAAAATTGTTCCCACACCATTCGGATAATAAGCTTTTCCGCCACGCCATGAAGAAAATATTGCATTATCAGCATATAATCCTGTCAAAGCTTGAAATTCTCCACCTATAGTTGATAAATTATTGGAAGTATAAAAATTTTCAAAGTCAAATCCTTCATGTACAAGCTTATAAAGTGTTGGTGTCAATTCTGAAGATACCGCAATCTCATTAAAACTTTCAGCTACAATATAAATTAAATTCATACCTTTAAACATACCTGTGTACTTATTTTTCTTACTACCAGGCTCAGTTTTTAAATAATCATTAATAACCTTAATATCTCCACTGCCACCATCAAATTTAAAATCTAAATTATTATAATCATAATCAAACATTTCATCTTCTTTATTTTCTTCATAAAATGCTTCTACTGTTTGTATTTTTTCCTCTATACCAAAAATACATCTATATACATCCAAACAAGTTGCTGCAGGCACCCCTAGCCTCTCAATATTCAAAGATACATTATTAGTTTCAAAATATAAATTATATGTTGAACCCACTCCCTTATCCTGAATAAACATATTACCAACATATATTGATACAGCTAAAAGAAATAAACCAATACATAAAAGACTATTGCGTAAATTTAACTTAACAAAATTAAATCTCTTTTTGAAAATTATTAAACCAAGAAGAGGCAAAATAAACAATATTAATACCGGTGCACTTTGAAAAATTGATATCAAAATATTTTTCCCAAATTTTAAAGCCTGATCGCTCTGCCTAAACAATGCTATAGAAAATGGTGTTACAAGAACTTTATAAAATACATAATACAAACTATACCAAAACCACTTAAAACCATATACAACATAGCTTATTATCATATTTACTTTTTTACTGCCTAAACTAGTAATAAAATATATCAAAAAAGCTTCTATTATATTAAACAAAAATATATTAATAATAGTAGTTTTTAAATAACTATCATAGGCATTTAGATTAAATACTAAATCCATGTACATTAATGATAATAGTATTACTAAATACTTCTTAAACTTCATAAAATCACATCCATTTACTTTTCAAAATACAAATTCTCAAACTCTGTAATTGTATCGTCAAACATTTTAACAGCACTCTCAATTACCTTCTTATCAGTTAAATCGACTCCACAAACTTGTAATGATTCAAGTGGACTCTTGCTACGACCACATTTTAAGAAATTAATATAATCATTCTTATCTAATTTACCATCTAATAAATTAGTAACTATATAACAAGCAGCCGATAAACCTGTCGCATATTTATATACATAAAAATTATAATAGAAATGTGGAATTCTTTCCCATTCATATCTTATGTCATCATCTATGAAAACATCCTTGCCAAAATATTTTTTATTAAGTTCATAGTACATATTCGACATAATATCTGCCGTTACTGGTTCATCATTCTCAATTTTATCATATAGATTTTTTTCAAACTCAGCAAACATTGTTTGTCTAAATATTGTAGCTCTAAATAATTCCATCATTCTATTTAAAATAAACATTTTTTCTTTTTTATCATTACTATGACTAATTACATACTTTGCTAAAAGTAATTCATTCACTGTTGAAGCTACTTCAGCTACAAATATTGCATAACTACCATACTGATAAGGATTATTGCTTCTCGTAAAATAACTATGCATTGAATGACCTAACTCATGAGCTAATGTTGACATATCATCATATTTATCTTGATAATTTAACAATATATATGGATTTGTATCATAGCATCCTGAAGAATATCCTCCAGTCCTTTTACCATTATTTGGATACACATCTATCCATCTGTCTTCAATACCTTTCTTTAAAATATTAATATATTCGTCTCCTAAGATACTTAATGCTGATGCAACTGTTTCTTTAGCACTGTCGAAAGGATATTTAAAGCTTTCATCTACCACCAAATTAGCATAAACATCATACAAATGCAAATCAGTTAAGCCAAGTACTTTTTTCTTCAAACCATAATACCTATGCATAACAGGCATTCCATTATTAATCGTATCTATCAAATTACTATATATACCAGTATCTAACTCATCTTTATATAAAGAAGCCTCCAAAGCACTACCATAGCCTCTCACTCTAGCTAAAGCAACATCTTCCTTAACATTTGAAATTATTAAATTAGCATAAACATTTTTAAATTGTCTATAAGTACTATATAATGTTTTAAACGCCTCTTTCCTAATATTTCTATCACTATTTTCTATATATAAACTATACTTACTATTAGTAAGTGGATAAGCTTCAGCCCCTACTGAAAAAGAAGGAAACTCCATATCAGAATCTTTCATAAGTTCATAAGTTTCATAATTATTTCCAAAAACCTTTGCCAAATTAGCTAACATCTTTTCTTCTTTATCAGACAAAGTATATTTTTTAAACCTAAACATTTCATAAAAATATCTTAAATACTCTGCTAATTTGCCATTTTCTACAATAAATTTTTCAATATCACTATAACTTAATTTTAATATATTTGGTGTTACAAAATAACTTTTTTTAATATATTCACTATATAAATTATTTACTTCTTCCTTTAATTCTCTATTTTTATTAATTGAAGTATCTTCATCATTTAACATACTCGTATATACTTGAAGTTTATCAATAACTCTAGAAACTTCCATTACCAAAGATATCAATTCATACAAATTATCAGCATTTAACTTAACATCTTCATATCCATCAAATTCATTTATTTTTTGATAAACAAAATCAATATCTTTTCTAAAGTCATCTATACTACCATAAATTTTTTCAAGATCCCACTTATATCTTACATCAATACTCTCTCTATTCATATTTATTCCTCCATAATAAGTATACCAAAAATATTATAGCAAATAAAGAAAGTTTTTGTAGAATTTATCTTTTTAAAGGAACAAATCATATTTCTTAAATGAAATCATCTCTGAAACACAATGAAATTATATTTTATATACTCTAATTATCACAAAAAAAGAATTATTATAAAGAATTATATAAATAACTACTCTTCTTCTAAAAAAGTTATATATAAAATATTCTTTATCCTAAATAATTCCTCTATTATACATTAAATCTAAAATAACTTATATCTCCATCTTGCATTAAATAGTCTTTTCCTTCAAGTCTCATTTTGCCATTTTCTTTAACATCTTTTTCTGTTCCATATTTAATTAAATCATCGTAAGACATTACTTCAGCCTTGATAAAACCTCTTTCAAAATCGGTATGAATTATTCCTGCACATTGCGGAGCTTTCATTCCTTTTTTAAAAGTCCAAGCCTTAACCTCATCACTACCCGCAGTAAAGAAAGTGGCTAAACCAAGCAAAGAATATGTTTTTTTAATAAGTTGATCCAAACCAGATTCTTTAATTCCTAAATCAGCTAAAAAAGCTTCTTTGTCATCATCATTTAATTCCGCTAATTCACTTTCTATCTTAGCACAAATTAATACTACTTCACTGCCCTCACCTTTAGCATATTCTAAAACTTTTTCGTAGTAGGCATTTCCCCCATTTAATATATCTTCTTCACTTACATTTGCAACATATATAATAGGTTTTAAAGTAATAAAATTAAATGATTTAATTACCTCTAATTCATCTTCAGTTAGATCCATCTTTCTAACAGGTATATTCTTTTCTAAACCATCTTTAATTTTATTTAAAGTCTCTATTTCTAGTAATTCTTTTTTATCTTTAGTCATTTCTGCTTTCTTACCAATACGTTTAATTCTATTTTCAACTATTTCCAAATCCGACATAACAAGTTCTACATTAATTATTTCAATATCTCTAATTGGATCTACATCACCAGAAACATGAATAATATTTTTATCATCAAAACATCTTACAACTTCAACCACAGCATTAACTTCTCTAATATGTGATAAAAATTTATTACCAAGGCCTTCTCCATTTGAAGCTCCTTTTACTAATCCAGCGATATCTGTAAATTCATAAGTTGTAGGAATAGTTCTTTCTGGAATATAAATTCTTTCAAGTTCTGTAATTCTTTTATCAGGAACTGTAACTATCCCTACATTCGGATCAATTGTTGCAAAAGGATAATTAGCCGCCAAAATATTCTTTTTCGTAATTGCATTAAACAAAGTAGATTTTCCTACATTAGGAAGACCCACAATACCAGCAGTTAAACTCATTTATATCACTTCTCTCAGAAAAATATTATAACATCATTTTATATGTTTAACAACCCAATTATCACAATGATTAAAAGAAACGTACAAGTTTTTTAAACTCATACGTTCATTTTAATAATATAAATACTGTGGTAATACAAAAACAATATTACAACATAACCCCAGTATTAAATCCTAAAGGTAGTCCTACAATATAAAATGCCAGTATAATTAATAACCATAATATAGAAAAAGCTAACGTATATGGCAACATTAAAGACATCGCATCTGTAAGTGTAACAATTTCTTTTTTCTTACTATTGTATATTTGTAAAAAACCAATTAAAATAACAAAATATGTAAATAATGGTGTTATTCCCTTCACTGAACTATCTGCAGCTCTAAACACAGCTTGAGCAAATTCTGGAGTAAAGGAACTTTGCATAAACATTGGTACAATTACGGGAGACAATACTGCCCATTTAGTTCCTAAAGCCGGAACAAATAAAGTACAAACTGCAATTATTAAAAATGTAAATATAATCAAAACTATTCCTGTTAATTGTAAACCATTAAGTAATTCTGATAACGAAACGACAATAAATACTCCAATATTAGTCTCTCTAAAAATTAAACAAAATTGAGCTGCAAAAAATATAAGTACCAACAAAGAAGAAAATCCCTTTAAGTAATAACTCATACAATTCATAATATCTTTATTATTTTTAATGGTCTTTACCCTAATTCCATAAATAAGTCCTGAAAATCCAAATAAAGCTGCAAAAATTAAAACTGAACCTTGTTTAAAATAAGAACCATCCCCAAATAATTGTGCTACATAATTATTCTCTTTCAAATTTAAGAAAAGTCCTGAAAAAGGTAACCCTGGTATAATACAATAAATTAAAACTAAAGCCAAACAAGCTGTTAACAGTAAAGATACCAATACACCTTTCTTCTCTTTTTTTGAAGGTTCCTGTTCTAAAGCAATCATATCATCTTCATCAGGCACATATTTACCTAATTTAGGAACAACATACTTCTCCGTAATAATCATTCCCAAATATGAAATAAGAAGAGTTGCAAAAATTATAAAAATAATATTACCACTTAAACTTACTTGATAATTCTGATCTAGTATCTTCGTTGCATTTTGCGTATAAGTAATTAAAGCATTATCAACTCCATTAATAACAATATTAGCTCCATATCCAAAAGAAATACCTGCAAAAGCCGCACATACCCCAATTGATGGATGACGTCCTAAATTCATAAACAAAATAGCTGCTATAGGAATTAATATTACATAAGCCGCATCATAAAACATTGAAGAAACCACCCCAAGTAATACAACCAAAAAAGTAAATAATTTTCTTGGTTTATCCTTGGTAATCATTTTGAAAAATGAATTCAAAAATCCTGATTTATATGCTACACCTACTCCCATAAGTCCTAAAATAAGTGTTCCTAGTGGAGCAAAACTAGTAAAATTACTAAGCATATTACTAACTAAATACTGTAGTCCTGTCCGATTAAATAAATTATTAATTGTCACTACCTGCGTTTCTAATTCACCAGTTATTGCATTAACATTATAATAAGTTGTCTCCAAATGCAAAATACTTCCTACACTACTAACGATCATAATAATAATAGTTAATATAAAAAGAAGTAACGCTGGATGAAACTTTAATTCTTTTCTCTTCATAAACTCTCCACCTTTTTAATCTTTTTATTAAATTCCATACGTGGCATCATTACAATTCTTCCACAATTAAGACATTTAATCTTTATATCTGCACCAACCCTAACTATCTCAAATCGATTAGTCTTACAGGGATGCTCTTTTTTCATTATTACAATACTACCTAATTTATAGTCCATAAGTTATCTCCTTACTAATTAAAATTATATCATTATTTTAAAAATAAGTAAATTAAACATTTAACATATTATCATATTTTTTAAAAAGAAAAATTTTATTAAACACGATGATTAATAACTAATATACTATTAAATATAATTAATAATAAATACAATAACACGAACTATATTATTAACAAACATAATCACAAATCTTAAAATAGAATTTAAAGAAAAAAGGAAATAAAATTCCTTAATCTTCTAATAACCAATCTTCTCCTTTAAAAGGTTCTACTCTAAATAAATCTAAATAATCTTGTTGCCTTAATACCTCATATACCGCTATTGCCACACAATTAGAAACATTTAAACATCTAACATCTGTTGATGTTGGTATTCTGACACATCTATCTAAATATTTTCTAAGTATCTCTTTAGGAATACCTGTACTTTCTTTTCCAAATATTAAATATATTTTTTTATTTTTATCATGATAATCCATTTCACTGTGTGGCTTTTTACCATATCTAGTAAAAAAGTAATATTCGCCAACATTCTTTTCACAAAAATCCGCAAAATCATCATATAAAGTATAGTTAACCTTATCGAGATAATTAACAGCACTTCTTTTAATAACAGCATCATGCATTGCAAAACCCAAAGGCCTAATCAAATGTAAATGAGCTCCCGTTGCTGCACAAGTTCTCATAATATTGCCAGTATTTTCTGGTATTTCAGGCTCAAATAAAACAACATTTATCATTCTATTTCACCCAAAACATTATCATTTATAAATGACACCAATCTATCGACATCATAATCATTGTCACTAATACTATAAATTGCCACAACTTCTCCATCTTTAATAATCATTATACAAGGAACATTCGTAATATTAAGAGAATTAATTGCATATTTACTGGTTATTTCCTTTTTAACACTATTATTTTTTTTCTCATCAGTTAAATCCAAATATAAAAGTTCTTGTTTTACTTCACCACTTTTAAACTTATTCTTAAATTCCTTTTCAAACTCTCTTATTCTAGTATCCTCTAAAACAGATACATATACCATACAATTAGGATTTTCAACAATGTAATCATTTAATTCATTATAATTAATTACATCCATATATTTATTCAATATTGGTCTATTTACTTTACTATCATTATATGCATTAAACCACATATAAAAATAATATAGCAAAAATAAAGTAAAAACAATTACCAACCCAAGTATTACATAATTTTTCTTAGGTATTACTCTAACATTCTCTTTCATATTCTCATCCCTTTCAAATAATATTTTAACAATTATTGCTAACTTTGTAAATATCTTACTCTTTAAATTATCTGATAATTTTGATATAATATTACATATTAATTAATGATTTGTAAATTACTATTATTGATTATTACAGAAAGGAATAACCTTATGAATAATATATTTAATTTAACATATGAATCTTTAGAAAAATATTTTTTAAGTATCGATGAAAAAAAATTTCGTGCTACTCAATTATATGATTATTTATACAAAAAAAGAGTTTATGATCTTAATGCAATGTCAAACATAAGTAACATAACTAAAGAAAGATTAAAAAAAGATTTTGACTTTTCATTTATTAAAATAATTGCTAAACAAGAAGATACTGATGTCAAAAAATATCTTTTTGAACTTGCCGACGGAAACCGTATTGAAACTGTTTTAATGTTTCACAACTACGGAACAAGTATTTGTGTCTCTTCTCAAGTAGGATGTAACATGGGCTGTCGTTTTTGTGAAAGTGGGCGTTTAAAAAAAGTAAGGAACTTAGAAACATATGAAATAGTTGAGCAAATTCTACTCATCGAAAAAGAAGCCAATGTCAAAATTACTCATGTCGTCGTAATGGGAATTGGCGAACCATTTGATAATTATGATAACGTTATGAACTTCATAAGAATAATCACATCCCCTAAAGGAATAGATTTAGGCTCACGCCATATAACTGTATCGACATGTGGAGTAATTCCTGGTATAAATAAATTCATGAATGATTTTTCACAAGTAAATCTAGCTATTTCTCTTCATGCCCCAAATGATATGATAAGAAATAAAATTATGCCTATTAGTAAAGCATACAAACTAGATGATTTAATGGAAACAATAAAAAAATATATAGCCAAAACTAATCGTCGTGTAACTTTTGAATATATCATGTTAGAAAATATAAATGATTCACTAGAATGTGCTAAAGAGTTAGCTAAACTATTAAAAGATATCACTTGTTATGTAAATTTAATTCCATATAATGAAACTGAAAATATTGAATTTAAACGTACAAAAAAGGTGCAAATTTTAGCTTTTTATGATATACTTAAGAAGAATGGAATAAACGTTACAATTAGAAAAGAATTCGGCGGAAAAGTTGATGCTGCCTGTGGCCAACTTCGTGCCAATCTTTCATAATTTTTTAGGAGGTAAAACAATGCAAACTTTTTATTTCACAGACCCTGGAAAAGTTAGATCTCACAACGAAGATAGTGTCACTATCTTAAATAATGATAACAATGAATTTATCCTTGCTATTGCCGATGGCATGGGTGGTCATAAAGCTGGCGAAGTTGCATCTTCTATTGCAATTGAACACATTAAAGAAAGCTTCTACAAACTTGATACTCTTGGAACAAAAGAAGAAGCTATTGATTGGTTAAGACACATTGTCAAAGAAATCAATGATAAAATATTCAAATATGCCAAAGAGCATCCAGAAAGCAAAGGATTAGGAACTACTCTAGTAATTGCCCTAAAAACTGACAATTACATTCTCTATGGCAATATTGGTGATAGTTCTGGATATGTTATTAAAAATGACATTCTACATAAAGTGACAAAAGATCATACCTATGTTGGAATGCTACTAAACAATGGTCGATTAACTGAAGAAACTGCCAAAAATCATCCGGGAAAAAATCTTTTAACAAGAGCTCTTGGAGCTAATGACCCAATCGAAATAGATATTTTTGATGTAGACAACTCCGTTAAAGGACTATTTCTATGTAGTGATGGATTAACAACAATGTTAACTGAAGAACAAATTGAAAAAACATTAAAAAGTACTCCGCAAATTGAAGAAGCTGTTGTCAAACTAATCAAAAAAGCAAATTCAAGAGGTGGAATTGACAACATTTCCATTGCATATTTAAAAAAAGAAAGTGGTGAACAATAATGTTATCAAAGGGGCAAAAAATTAATGATCGTTACGAGATTGTTAAATCAATTGGCGAAGGTGGTATGGCAAATGTTTATTTAGCAAATGATACCATTTTAGATAGAAAAGTAGCTGTCAAAGTACTACGTGGTGACTTATCTAGCGATGACAGATTTATCAGAAGATTTCAAAGAGAAGCTCTATCCGTATCAAATTTATCACACCCAAATATTGTTGAAGTATATGATGTTGGCGAAGAAGATGGCCAATATTACATAGTTATGGAATTCATTGATGGAAAAACCCTAAAACAACTATTGAAAAAGCGTGGTTCACTTACTTTAACTGAAGTAATCGATATTATGACGCAACTCACGGACGGTATTGCTCACGCTCATGAATCATACATAATCCATCGTGATATCAAACCACAAAATATTATGATTGAAGACGATGGTAAAATCAAAATTACTGATTTTGGTATTGCCATGGCTTTAAATGCCACACAATTAACTCAAACCAACTCTGTTATGGGAAGTATTTATTACTTACCTCCAGAACAAGCCAGTGGAAAAACTGCTACGGTTAAAAGTGATATTTACTCACTAGGAATTTTAATGTATGAACTATTAACAGGAACAGTCCCATTTCGTGGAGATAATGCTGTTGAAATAGCCATTAAACATATGAATGATAAAATTCCCAGTATTAGAAAGCAAAATCCTGCCATTCCTCAATCTGTTGAAAATATCTTATTAAAAGCTGCTGCCAAAAATCCACGTAATAGATATGATTCAGCCAGAGAAATGCATGATGATTTAGTTCATTGCCTAGATGAAGAACATAAAAATGATAAAAAAATTGTTTTTGAATATCCAGAAAATGATATTGATAGCGATGAACCAGTTAAAATAACTAAAAAAACTAAAGAAAAAAATAAAAAAGAAGAGATAATTGTTATGGAAGATACCGAAGATCTTGTAAAAGAAGTTCCCGTTGAAGAAGTTATCAATGATGAAAAACAAAATCAAGAAGAATCAGAAACTGAAGAAGAATTTTTTGAAGAACCTAAAAAAAGAAATACACTAATAATTATTTTAGCATCATTTTTCTTACTATTATTAATAGCTGGTGGTATATTTTGGCTAATAACTACCAGAGAAGTAAAAGATATAGTAGTACCAGATGTTACTAACCTAACTATTGACGAAGCAATCGACAAACTGACTAAAGAAGGTTTCACATACACAACAGAAAATATAAATAGTGAAACCGTCGACATAGGTAAAGTAGTAAAAACTACCCCTAAAGCCGGTAGTACTAGAAAAAAAGGCGATACCATCACTATCTTCGAATCAATTGGTGGAAATTATATATACCTTGAAAATTATGTTGGTAAAAACTATAACGAAGTAAAAGCCAAACTAGAACTACTAAAAATAAATGTTCTAATAGAAAAAAAAGATGTTGAAGATAAAGAAAAATATAAAGGTAAAGAAAATATAATAATTGAACAAAATCCTGCTTATAACGAAAATGATGATAAACAATTAATTGAAGCTGGAGACACCATAACCCTATACATTCCTAATATTGTCGATGAATATCCTGATATGGTAAGTGAAGGCTGGACAATTAAAGATTTACTAGCATTTGCCGAAGAATATAAAATTAATTTCACTATAACCGATACAGCTGGTACAACTATTCCTGAAAAAGAATATCAAAATTATGAAAATGCTGTTATCACAAAACAATCAAGACCAGCTGGTGACAGAATATTAAGTGACATTACCTTAAAAGTAACTGTCAATGTAACATATGAAGAACCAAAAAAAGAAGAAAATAATAATACAAACGAATAATTTTTTAGGAGGATAATAAATGACTGGCATTATAATAAAAAATATTAGCAATGATTATACCGTTAACGTAAATGGATTACTATATACATGCAAGCCAAGAGGTAAATTTAGAGTTAATGGTATCACCCCCTTAGTTGGAGACATTGTTGATATCGATGAAAAAAACAACTATCTTCTCCATATTCACAAAAGAAAAAATGAATTAATAAGACCCAGCATTGCTAATATTGATATTGCCGTTATTGTTACCAGTGTTAAACCTAAATTAGACACCACAACTCTTGATAAAAATCTAACCATAATTTCCTACAATAATATTACTCCAATAATATATTTTACTAAAATAGATCTTTTAACAACAAAAGAATTAGATGAATTAAATCTATTGATATCATACTATCAACAAATTGGTTACCATGTATCAACAACACCTGATGATTTAATAAAAAAATTAATTGGCCAAAAAGTTGTCTTTACCGGTCAAAGTGGTGCTGGCAAATCAACACTCTTAAATAAACTAGCCCCTGACCTAAAACTAAAAACAAATGAAATATCAAAAGCCTTAGGAAGAGGAAAACATACCACAAGACATACTGAATTCTTTAATATAAATGGCGCCTTTATTGCAGATACCCCAGGATTTTCCAAAATAGATTTTCATAATATGAATAAAATCGATATAAGAGATAATATGAAAGAAATGTTTGATAACTTAGACAAATGTAAATATAAAGATTGCCTCCATATAAATGAAGACAACTGCTATATCAAAGAACTTGTTTCAAATGGACATATATTATCTAGTAGATATGAAAATTATAAAAACTTTATAAAAGGAGAAAAAAATGATTAAAATATCAACTTCAATATTATCATCTACAAATAGACCAGATAGTATTAATAAACTAAATAAAACAACTACCGACTATATACACATAGATGTTATGGATAATATATTCGTCCCAAATTATCAATTTCCAATTGAAGAAATAAATAAACTAATTACAAAATCAGAAAAAAAAGTTGATATTCACCTAATGACAAATGATCCAGAATATTATATAGACAGAATTAATCAAAACAACAATATATCTAACATTACCATCCATCTAGAAATAGATAAAGATATTGCATATTTAACCAAAAAAATCAAAAATTTAGGATATAAAGTAGGATTAGCCATTAAACCTCAAACTTCAATAGAATTACTAAAAGAATATATAGAAAATATTGATCAAATACTAGTCATGAGTGTTGAACCTGGATTTGGAGGTCAAAAATTTATTGAAGAAACGCCTAGAAGAATTAAAGATATTAAAAAATTAAATAATAACATAACCATAGAAGTAGATGGTGGTATTAATGAAAAAACAATTGACAAAATAAAAGATATTTCCAACATCGCCGTAGTAGGCAGTTATATCATTAATAATGATGATTACCAAAAAGCAATTAATAATTTAAAAAATTAGTTGTTTTTTTTCTGTTTCAAAATTGCATTATTAGCTCATAATATTCATAGAATGATTTGAAAGGTGATTATATGATAAGCAATTTTAATGAAGAAGCACAAGAAATACTAATGAAAGCAAAATTAGAAATGTTAGAATTAAAGCACCCCTACGTAGGAACCGAACATCTCGTATTATCCATTTTACATAGTAATAATGAAATAACCGAAAAATTAGAAAGTTATCAATTAACCTATAATAAATTTAAAAAAGAAATATTAAATGTAATAGGAAAAGGAACTAAAAAAAGTGAATTTTTTCTATATACTCCCCTATTAAAAAAAGTTATTGAAAATGCTATAATGGATAGCAAAGATAATAATAATGGTGAAGTTACTGTAAATCATTTATTTGCCGCACTATTAGATGTTGGTGAAGGCATAGCAATACGAATATTCATTAATATGAACCTTGATTTAGATAATATGTATGATGAATTTACCACTAAAATATATGAACATAAAAATTATAATACTCAAAAATTATTAATAGATGAACTTGGAATAAATTTAAATGAATTAGCTAAAAAAAATCTGATAGATCCTATAATAGGAAGAGAAGAAGAAATAAAGAAAATAGAAGAAATATTATGCCGTCGTACTAAAAACAATCCGCTATTAATAGGAGCACCTGGCGTTGGTAAAACGGCTATTATAGAATTATTAGCATGTCTGATTGAATCAGGTGACGTGCCTCCTAAATTACAAAATAAACGTATTATTTCACTGGATATGGCTACTGCTGTTGCCGGTACCAAATATCGTGGTGAATTTGAAGAACGTATGAAAAAAATTTTAGAAGAAATTGCTAATGATGAAAACATAATTCTCTTTATCGATGAAATTCACACCCTAATTGGCGCTGGTGGAGCCGAAGGAGCAATTGATGCCTCAAATATCTTAAAACCCGCCCTAGCAAGAGGAAAAATAAAATGTATTGGTGCTACCACCAGTGATGAATATAAAAAACATTTTGAAAAAGATAAAGCTCTAGAGAGAAGGTTTCAAACCATTAATATTGAAGAGCCTGATATAGAAAAAACAAAAAACATTATGTATAAACTAAAGCCTATTTATGAACAATATCATAATGTAAAAATCTCAAACAATATAATAGATAATATTATTACTTTAAGTGAAAAATACATATATAACCGTTATCGTCCCGATAAACAAATAGATATACTTGACGAAGTTTGTAGTAGAGTAAATATAAGTGAAAATAAAACTATAAATACCCTTAAGACAAATTTAAAAGAAATAAAAGACAAAAAAGAATTATATATTAAAGAAAATAATATTAAAAAAGCCTATGAATATAAAATAAAAGAAACCAATTACAAAAAAGAACTAAAAAATAATATAGATATCAAAGAAGTTACTATCAAAGATGTAGCTAATGTTATAAGCAACAAAACTTCTATTCCTATATATGAAATACTAAAAGATAATAAAAAAATAATTGAAAATATTGAAAATAACTTAAAAAATAATATTATTGGTCAAAATGAAGCAATAAAAAAACTAGTTAATATAAGTAAAAGAATAAAACTTGGATATAAAGAAAATAAATGTATTTCGCTATTATTTATAGGGCCATCTGGTGTCGGCAAAACAAAATTAGCAGCTTTATATGGTTCATTAATATCTAAACAAAAAGTTATAAAATTAGATATGTCTGAATATTCAGATTCAAGTTCTCTAAGTAAATTTATTGGCTCAAATCCTGGATATGTCGGATATGATGAAAGTAAATATACTCTAAGTTTAATAAAAGATAATCCCAATGCTGTAATAATTTTAGATGAAATAGATAAAGCACATCCTAAAATTATTAATGTCTTATATCAAATACTAGAAGATGGCAAAATAAAAGACTCCAAAAACAATATAATTAATTTCAATAATAACATAATTATAATGACTACCAATATTGGAGCAAAAAAACAAAATATTGGTTTTAATACTAATAACAATAATATACCTAATGATCTAAAAGAAACATTCAATATTCCTTTTATAAATCGTATTGATGACATTATAACTTTTAATAAATTAAATAAAGAAGATATAGAAAAAATAATTACTCTTAATCTAAATAAACTTAAAGAAAAATTTAAAGAAGTAAAAATAAATATATCAAAAGAAACCATAGAACAAATAATTTCTGAATCAAACTATCAACAATTTGGGGCCAGAAAAATAGATAAAATAATTAAAAATCAACTAGAAAATATTGTTATTGATAATATTATAAATAATCAATTAGAAATTAATATTGATAGTATTTTTTCCAAGTAAGTGATATAATACTAAATGGTGATGTTATGAAAGAGCCATATTATAAATTATGTCAAGAAGAATTAGAAAAAATATCTACACCTAAAAAAATCCTACTACATAGTTGTTGTGCACCATGTAGTTCACATGTCATAACATATTTAGCTCCCTTCTTTGATATAACAATTCTATATTATAACCCCAATATTTCTCCCTACGATGAATACTTAAAGAGAAAAGAAGAACAAATAAAGTTAATCAAATGCCTTAAAAGCCCAAATAAAATAGATTATATTGATTGCGACTATGATAATGACCTATATGAAAAAGCTATCAAAGGCTATGAAAAATGTCCCGAAAGAGGAGCAAGATGTAGTATTTGTTTTAAATTAAGATTAGAAAAAACCGCTGAATTAGCCAAAAAAAATAATTATGATTACTTTTGTACAACTCTAACAGTTAGCCCATACAAAAATACCACATTAATTAATGAAATTGGAATTGATTTAAGTAAAAAATACCATATTAATTGGTTACCTTCCGATTTTAAAAAAAATGACGGCTACAAAAAATCAATTGAATTATCCAAGAAATATAATTTATATCGTCAAAACTATTGCGGTTGTAAATATTCAAAAAAAGAAGACAATTAAAATTAATTGTGAACTAGTCAACAAAAAGTAGACAATTAAATAGAATTTATTTGAACCCTAGTTGAGTTCTATACTCAACTGGGGT
>CAKOPG010000015.1 GCA_934098745.1 uncultured Bacilli bacterium | reverse complement strand
TATAAGTAATATGATAACGATCTTTTTATTCTCCATAAACACTCCTTATTATATCCTTAAGTATAATACTTAAGGACATACCTCTATCTTTATCTAATCTATATAAATTATAGCATGACACTAATTTTCTGTAAATACAAAATTTGACTTTTTTAAAGTTTCAAACATTGTAAAATCCTCTATAAACCCTTATAATGTAAGGTATTAGGCTACATACAAAAGGGTCCTTAAGTATTATACTTAGGGACTTTTTTTATTAATTTCATTAGTAAAAGAACAGAGATTATTTTTCTCTGTTCTATATAAAGTAAGACTTAAATTATATTTTATCTCGTATTACGAATAATTAATATTCCTGAGCCACCAGCTGAATTTCTGCCACCACCATTACCGGTATTCATAGCTCCTGAAGAAACATATCCGGGTCCTCCTTTAGCGTAACTTGTTACTCCATTATTACAACTAGCTGTCGTTCCTTCACCAAATTCACAAGTTGTCGTTCCTTGGCCACTTCCGCCACTGCCGGCTCCAGCTCCCCATGGCATACTACAACTGCCGCCAGCTGAACCATTGGTTCCATATGCTCCTCCGGCGCCGCCACCAGCTTCAGACGAAGCGTTACATACACCTTGGTTGGCATCATATGATACGCAACATACGCCACCTCGACCACCACCACCAGAGCCACCATTCGCTCCACTATAACCGGTACTGCCATTTCCGCCATTAGCAAAATATGTTTCCACTGTTCCAAAGTATGTCGTACCGCCATTACTTGAGGTATTACCTCCATTACCGATTTTTATTTCATAGGTACCAGCTTCAATCGTTTCGTTGGTGTAAGTTTTGGTGTAACCACCACCGCCACCACCACTATTACCTCCGCCGCCGCCGCCGACTAAGAAGAGATCGACATTAAGTGCTTTCTTAAGAATTAAACTACCACTCGTATAGAAAGTTATTTTATAATTACCATCACTTTCTACGACTTTCACTTCGCCATTATAAGTACCTATTACTTCATCATTTATAGTGACATCGGTTATTGAGGTACTTCTCATTATGACTATTCCTGAACTTCCGGCGGAACTTCTTCCACCACCATTACCGCTATTGGCACTAACGGAAGTACCACTTTTTCCATGGCCTCCGGCTGAATATGCTGATACTCCAGTCATACAACCCGAAGTTGTTCCTAGACCAAACTCACAAGTTGTATTTCCTTGACCGCTACCTCCGGCACCAGCTCCAGTTCCCCATGGCATACTACAACCGCTACCGCCATATCCATTAGATCCAAATGAACCACCAGCGCCTCCAGCCGCTTCAGAGGCAGCATTACATACACCTTGGTTTCCATCGTATGATACGCAACATGTACCACCTCTTCCGCCACCACCAGATCCTCCGGATCCGCCAGAACCATTACCACCAGCGTTTCCTCCATTAGCCACATATTTGCTGGCATCTCCAAAGTATGACTTATTACCACTACCTCCAGATGATACTTGAGCACCGACTTGGACGGTATATGTTCCGGTGGCAATTACTTGATCTAAGTAAGTTGCGGTATATCCACCACCGCCACCAGCAGAACCACTACCGCCGCCTCCGCCACCAACTAAGAAGAGGTCAACACTAAATTCACTTGGTAATGTTAAATTACCACTACTTAAATATCTAATTTTCCAACCATCATCACCATTAGCTACAACTTCACAATTACCGGTATATGTAAAGATGTATGATGAACCAACTGATTTATTAGCACATGAATAACTAGTTGATACTTGCTGATAAGTATAACTAATATTTTCAATCACTATTTCTCCAGAAATTATTACTGAATTATCTACATTATTAGTAATTTTTACACATACATAATATGTTCCCTTAGCTGAGATAGCAAAATTATATGTATCATTTTGAGAAGAGGTATATCCACTTGTTGGACAGCTATCACTAGTTTGAAGCAAATAGCCATATTCTTTAATACCACTACCACCAACCGTTGAAGATACGGTCGCTATTACCATACCACCATTCTTTGATAATGATAATTCTCCCGTAGGAATAATATTATCGACATAAAATGGATTAGATATTTCTTTAACACAATTACCTGCTATATCACAAGCTGAAGCTATTAAATAATATATTCCACTAGCATTTTCTAAAGTATAACTATTACCAGATATAAAACTATTATCAGGTTCGACATTAATATCTGTCGAATATATATATTTAAAACTACTTTTATTTAAGCGATTATCTCCTTTGGTAACCGTTATCTTACTAGTAATATTACCCTTTACATATCCCGAATTACCATTAGGTGAAATATTTATAATTGGTAAGGTACTTTCTTCCCAATGAGCATATATAGTTTGATTTTCGGTAACTGTTACTTCATCATTTTCAGTTACTTTATTACCACCGGATGACTCCGTATACCAACCAACAAACTTATAACCGTTCTTTACCGGCGTACACAATTCTCCATATTTAGAGCCATTAGTAATAGTTTTAGCATAGCAGCCAGTTCCACCATTATTGTTATACGTTAATATTAAAGAAGTAATATTATTTATAACCTTATAAGTAATTTTAGCTGCACCATCACCTTTTTTTGCGTAATTAGCTGTAGGCGTAATAGAAACTTTTGATGTTGAATATGTTTTCGTATTTTGTGCTGAAGATGTAGTGCAACTATAACAATACATGTATTTATCAGTTAATAAACTATTACCAATATATCCAGAACCACCTGCTCCACCATAACCAATTGTGTCATGTTTTCCACTACCACCGCCATAGTAACCGCCACCTCCAGCGCCTTCATTAGTGCTATCTGCCCCTTTACCAAAAGATGCCTCTGTTGTTTCATTTGCATTACTACCACCTTCAGTTTGACTTCCACCAGTTGTTACTTCGGATGAATTTCCTATATAACCACCGCCGGATCCTCCAGCATAACTCACAGTCCCATTACCACAATAACCGCCACCTCCGCCAGCTACAATTAGTATTTGATCTTTTTGATTAGATAAGGTACTTAACAAGCCAGTTACTTTGGATATATGCGTTGCACCACCGCCGGATCCACATACCCAACTATAAGTATCTTTTTCCGTACGATTACCGCCACCGTTGTATCCTCCTGAAGCACTTCCGCCTTGACCGCCTACATTAATATATAATTTTTCATTGATTGACAATTCAACTGTCCCTAACGAATAACCACCAAAACCAGCAGTTCCTTCCCTCGCCCCACCTTCAGCGCCCCATACTTCTAATTTATAATCACCCGTAGCCGGAGCGGTAAATGTATGTTCTCCAGATGTCGTATAAGATTCACTTCCTGAAGCATATATATATGCTATTTCAGATGATTTTAAATAAGCAACATTATTATTTTTATCACTTAACTTAATACAGCCATAATATATTGTTCCATTAGTTAAATTATCACTATATGTCTTTGAGGTAGCTGTGGTATTTTCATAGGTTGCTGTCTCACAGGTACCGGTGCTTATTAATGTAAAACCAAAAGTATCTGTAAGGCCTACACCATCATCACCATAATTAAATAAACTTAAGGTAAATATACCATCAATTAAGGATAAATTAGCTATACCATATGGGGCTACATCATCGACCCATTTCGCATATAATGTAATGTTACTATTTTCAGTAGATGATATTTCAGTTATTTGATTACCGCTACCATCGGAATTTAAGTAATATCCATAGAATGTATAACCAATCTTTGTTGGACTATCCAAGGTTGTTGTTTCCCCAACGTTATATGCGAGAGGATAATCATCTTCATGTGCTCCACTAAATTCCACATTACCGACATCTTTATAGGTAATACTTCGTATGTCTAAATTAATATTATTGCTGATATAACCAGCATTACCGGCTTTATCTATTACTTTTACACATGCAGTATAATTTCCTTCTTCATAGGCAGCTAAAAAATAATTATTATTAGTTGAAGAGGTATATCCACTTGTTGGACAAGTAGTATTATCTTTTTGAATTAAATAGCCATATTCCTTAATACCACTGTCATTATCTACGGCATCTACATTTACATTAATATAACCTGATTCAAAGGATAAAGTCATCATTCCGATAGGTAAAATATTATCGACATAAAATGGATTAGATATTTCTTTGGTACAATTTCCAGATATATCACAAGCTGAAGCTATTAAATAATATATTCCGGTAGAATTTTCTAATTTCACTTCTTCACCACGTATAAAATATATATTTGGAGTGGCATTAATATCCGTTGAATATATATATTTTAAACTGCTTAAATCTAGACTTGCACTACCCTTAAATACATTAATTATTGTATTAATTGTTCCGTTTTTATAACTATCATTACCGTTCGGAGTAAAGGTAATCATCGGTTTAGTAAGTTCTTCCCAATGAGCATATATAGTTTGTTCTTCGGTAACCGTTATTTCATCATTTTCAGTTATTTCATTACCATCAGATGACTCCGTATACCAGCCAACAAATTTATAGCCATCTCTTGTTGGGGTACATAACTCTCCATACTTAGAGCCGGTAACAATAGATTTTGCGTTACAGCCATCACCACCATTATTATCATAAATAAGTTTTATAGTAGTAGTAGAAATAAATGTTATGCGAGCGGCTCCATCGCCTGTTTTTCCGGAACCACTAGTAAAATATCCATCAGAAGGATTCGGCATTTGTTGTAAACTGCCTTTGCTATTAGTCCAAGCATAACCAGAGCCATCTATCATAACTGTATTAGTAAATGATTTACCACTATAATGAATCGAACATAAGTTATTGCTTGTACCGGTTGTGCATCCTGTTTTAGGTGTAATACTATCTGATGAAGTAATAGCTACACATCCAGTATGACCAGATATATATGATGAGCCGCCGCCACCGGATCCGCCACAATTTTTTTGACAAGCTTCCCCTGAGCCACCACCATAATAACCACTACCGCCGCCAGCACCACCTGATGTAGTTGGTGTTACTTTAGAAATTCCACCAACACCGCCAGCGAAAAAACTACCATCGGTTCCAGGAATTCTTGAAGTTTGACCTTTTGCACCACCACTAATTTGCGTTCCACCATTTCCAAACATTTTACTGATAACCGATGTCCCAGCATAACCTGATAATCCGCCGCCAGCACCTCCTGTTTTACCAATTCCCGCTGTATTTGAACCATTAGCATTTGCTCCGCCACCACCAGCTGCTACCATTATTCGGCTATTAGTTGTTGTTTCAATATATCTGACGTCGGTACTTCCACCACCGCCATCATTATTTACCGCTAATACTCCAGCATTTCCACCACCATTATATCCCCCTATACCATTGGAATCTCCTGAACCACCTACATAAAATTTTAATATTTCATTTTTGTTAAAATTTATAGTACCTGCTGTATACGCACCATTTCCCCCGTTTGTACCGCCACCCTGAGCACCCCATAATTCTATTTTATAAATTCCAGTTGCTGGTACTGTAATTGTGTATTCTCCATGTGTTGTGTATATTTTTGCCTTTGTATATGTAAGTCCAATAGACGTTAAATAAGCAATATTACCACTATTATCTGTAAGTTTTATACATCCATAATATGTTGTGTTTTCTATAAAATTATCACTATATGTCTTTGAAGTGGCTGTGATATTTTCGTAGGTTGCTGTCTCACATGTACCGGTGCTTATTAAAGCAAAACCAAAAGTATCTGTTAATCCTGAACCATCATCCCCATAATTAGACAAACTTAAGGTAAATACTCCATCATTTAATGATAAATTTGCTACCCCATATGGTGGATCATCTATCCATTTGGCATATAACGTAATATTACCGGTTTGATCTTCTGATATTTTAGCTATTCTATCACCACTACCATCTGATGATAAGTAATATCCATTAAAGGTATATCCCTTTTTACTAGGTATATCTAATGGAGTTATTATCCCAGACTCATATGTTTGAGGATATTCTTCTTCATGGATTCCACTAAATTCTGTATTTTCCACATCTTTATAAGTAATACTAAAGGTACTAGTAATACCTAATTTATTAGATGTTACTGCATCATTTCCATTACCTATACTATTTATTAGTATATTATTATTTAATTTTATTGTGACATTACCAGTATTACTCTTAGCAGTTACTGTAATAATATATTTATATCCATTATCTATATTTTCTTTTTCTATCTTACTTATATCAATTACTTCATTTGATAATACAAGATTATCTTTAGTAATATCACCGGTTCCAATAAGTCCTGTACTATCCATACATGTTAAAGTAATTTTAGAAGTATCGCCATTATTAATAGTTACTGGATCAAACTCACTAAATGTACATGATGGTTTATTATTATTAACTTCACTTATTTCAATACTTTTATTAATTATCTTCCCAGCAGTATCTTTAAACCAAACATAATATGTTCCTGCACTACTTACAGCATATTCCAAAGTATATATTCTACTCTGTTCTTCATCCGTAATATTTACCCAATCGCTTGGTTCTACATTACTATTAGTTATAGCATAACTAACAATATTCTTGGTAGCATTTACGACCGTAGCATTTATTATTTGATAATTATTACTTAATCTCGTTATTTCAAAACTATCTTCAATTACTTGATCTACTTGGGTCCATACGATGGTATCTAAAGTTTCTCCACCCATATCTGACGTTGCATATTTACTATCTAACCATATCCATACCGTATATTCCTTCTTTGATGTCGTTACCTCGATAGATGGTAATATGATAAACTCATCTTTAGCCTTTGCCCCAATAAAATTACCTTCGGCTAAAACATTACCCGTGTTTGTACTATCACCTTCAGTTATTACCCATTTAAGTCCCTTGGTATTACTTAAGTTATTACCAATACTATTTACTTTCATATAAATAGTTGCATATAACATTGCCTTACTAGCTTCTTCTTTTTTATAAATAGATACCGTTGTGTGGACTCCCTCGGTATAACTATCGCCCACTTTAAAATCCCCGACGAACTTTGATTCCCCAGAGTCATATATTATATAATCAGCTAAACCTTTAGCGGTATTGAAAACAATATTTTTATTCTCACTACTTACCCATGTCCAATAGCTAAAAGTACCGACCATTATTAATAAGCCAATAAATAAAACACTTACTGCTAAATAAATATTCTTCTTTCTACCAGTCATATTTATACTCCTCATTATATCCTTAAGTATAATACTTAGGGACCCTTTTATTTTTTTATTTTCCTATATAAATTATAGCATGACACTAATTTTCTGTAAATACAAAATTCGATTTTTTTAGAATTTAAAATGTTACAAAATATAGCTTGAATCCTTATAATGTAAGGTATTTGGATACATACAAAAGGGTCCTTAAGTATTATACTTAGGGACTTTTTTAGATTAAAAGACAGATATATAAAGAATTAAAGTAAAATATTAAAAATAACTATAAAATTAGATAAAAGTATGTTAGAATTATAATCGGAGATGATTATATGATTAAAAAAATAAAACCTTTATTAATATTTATATTGTTATTATTGGGAATGAGTTATTTTCCTTATATACCAATGAAGATATTTAATTTAGATTATAATAATTTTACACAAAGTATGAAGATAATATATATGGTAGTATGTGATATTGGGTTTATGATAATTATGTATATGTTATATAGGGATACTTTAAAAGATAATTTTAAAAAATATTTTAAGAATTTTGGAGAAAGTTTTGAAAAGTCTTTTAAATATTATTTTATTGGTTTAATAGGAATGATTGTTACTAATTATTTAATATATTTCCTTTTTAAGGGAGCGTCAGCTAATAATGAAGAAACTATTAGAGAGATGATTAAGTTATATCCAGCTTATATGGTATTTTCTGTATCTATATATGCTCCTTTTGTAGAGGAATTAATATTTAGAAAAAGTATTAAAGATATGATACTTGTATTTGGGGATAATAAGATTACTAAGTATATATATATTATTACTAGTGGATTAATATTTTCTTCTTTACATGTACTGGGAATGGTCACTTCTAATTTAGATTATTTATATATTATTCCTTATTTATCTTTAGGGTTAGCTTTTTCTTCTTTATATTATAAAACAGATAATATATTTTCTTCAATATCGATGCATATGTTGCATAATACAGCAACAGTTATATTATACTTTGTTATAGGAGTATAGTATGAAGAAAGTATTAAAATGGATGTTTGTTGTATGTTTAATAATTATAGGTATAATTATATATGCTAGATATATAGGTACAATGGGGTTTGTTACTAAGGAATATACGATTAAAGATAAGGATATACCAAGTGATTTTGATGGGTTAAAGATAGTACATTTTTCAGATTTACATTATAATAGAGCTATTAATATTAATAAAGTTAAGAGTATTGTTAAAGAGATAAATTTAATAAATCCTGATATCGTTGTTTTTACTGGTGATTTAATAGATAAGGATGTATATTTAACGGAAGACGATTATTCAGATTTAATAAAGGTATTTAGTAATATTGAGGCTAAATATGGTAAATATGCTGTTATTGGTAATCATGATTATATTAAGGATAAGAATAATTTTAAGAAGGTATTTGATAATAGTGGTTTTAGTATTTTAGATAATTCTTATGATATTATTAATAGTGCTAATAATGAGAAGATATATATTGGAGGGCTTAGTACAGTTAGTTTTGATCAAGAAGATTTGGTTAAAACGATGGATTATTTGAAAGATAAGTCTGATATTGATTATCGGATTATTTTGGTACATGAACCTGATATTGCTGATGAAATAGTAAAGGATTATGAAATTAATTTAATTTTAGCAGGTCATTCTCATAATGGACAGATTAGATTACCTATAATTGGGGCTATATATAAGCCTCCATATGCTAAAAAATATTATGATAGTTATTATGAAGTTGATGGAACGGATTTATATATATCTTCGGGTATTGGGGTAAGTAATTTTAATTATCGTTTATTTGATAGACCATCAATTAATTTTTATAGAATTAATAAGGATTAAAAAGAAACTGACATGGAGCTGATTCCATACAGTTTTTTCTTTTGTTTAGTAATTTTCTTATTTCTATTGATAAAAGTGAAGAAAATGCAATCGTAATAAATTGGCAAAAATGTAAAAAAATTACTCTACACCGTAATAAATTGGCAAAAAATGAATATAGTATTATAATGAATATACAAGAAAGAAAGATAAATTATGGTTATTCGTGAAAGATATTTAAAATTAATTAGACCATTTTATGATCAAGAATTAATTAAAGTATTAGTTGGTATTAGACGTTCTGGTAAATCGGTTATTTTAAAACAAATAATAGATGAATTAAAGGAAAACAAGATAGATGATGAACATATTATTTATGTTAATTTTGAAGATTATGATTATGAAGAATATACAGAGCCTAAAAAACTACATAATTATATTAAAGAAAAAATAACTGATGATAAAAAGTATTATATATTCTTTGATGAAATTCAAAATGTTTTGGAATGGGAACGTGTTGTCAATTCATTAAGAGCAACAAAAAATACATCTATTTTTATAACTGGTTCTAATAGTGATTTATTATCTAGTGATTTGGCAACTCATATTACGGGAAGATATGTAAGTTTTAAGATAACTCCTTTTACATTTGATGAAGTATGTAAATTATTAAATATTACTGATAATAGAGATATAGAAGATGCATTTAATGATTATATTAAATGGGGAGGAATGCCACAAAGATTTATGCAGAAAGATGATACTTCGAGAAAAACTTATTTGAATGATATATATGATTCAATAATAATAAAAGATATCGTAAAAAGATTTAATATTAAAGATATAGTTTTATTAAATAGAATAGTTACTTATATATTAACTACGCCATCTCAAGTATTTTCACCTGATAGTTTAAAAAAATATATGCAAAGTGATTCTAGAAATGTATCATTAGAAACATTATATAATTATCTTGATTATATTGCTCGAGCTAATCTTATTTCAAAAGCAGAAAGATACGATGTTAGAGGTAAAAGAATTCTTACTGGCAAATATAAATATTATTTAACTGATTTGGGATTTACGAACATTTTAAGTGAGGGTAAGAAAGAACAAATTGGTGCTTATCTAGAGAATATTGTTTATAATGAACTTATTGCTAGAGGTTATAATGTTAATATTGGAACACTAGAAAATGGGAAAATAGATTTTATAGCTACAAGGTTCAATGAAAAAATATATATTCAAGTTGCTTATATTTTAAGTGATGAAACAGTAATTGATAGAGAATTTAACGCTTATAAAAGAATAGAAGATAACTATCCAAAATATGTTCTTTCGATGGATAAATTTGATTTATCGCAAAATGGAATAATCCATAAGAATATAATTGATTGGTTGTTAAAAAAGTAGTAACAAAGAAAAAAGACTATCATGAAAATTAATTTTAATTTCATGATAGCTTCTTTTATTTTACTTTTCTTCTTTTTTAGTAGTAGTTTTTTTAGCAGTTGTTTTCTTTTCGGTAGTTGTTTTTTTAGTAGTTTCTTTTTTCTCAGTTACTACTTTTTCTTCTTTAGTAGCTGCTAAAGTTTTTGGAGTATAAGCAATTCCCTCTAGAGCATCTTTAGCTATAGTTACTAGATCTTTGAAGGCATCCATATTGTCGATAGCTAATTCGGATAACATTTTTCTGTTAACCGCAATTCCAGCTTTATTTAAACCATTAATGAATTTAGAATAACTAATTTCACATTCACGGCATGCTGCATTAATTCTAGAAATCCATAATTTTCTGAAGTTTCTTTTATTTTGTCTTCTATCTCTAAAAGCGTATTGTCCTGAATGCATTAATTGTTCATGAGCGGTTTTATATAATCTATGTTTACTACCAAAATAACCTTTAGCTTCTTTTAATACTTTTTTTCTTCTTGCACGTGCAATAGTGCCACCTTTAACTCTTGTCATATTATCACTCCTATATTAAATCTTTAATTCTTTTATAATCAGATTTGTGTAATTCTTGATTATTTCTCTTTTGTCTATTTGTTTTTGAAGTTCTTTTACCAGTATTATGTAATACTCCTTGTTTTGAAATAGCTATACTACCACTTTTTCTTACTTTAAATGTTTTCTTCATTCCCTTATGGGTCTTCATCTTATTTTTCTTTACCTTTGTCATACTATATCTCCTTTTACTTTTTAGGTGTTAGTTGCATCCACATAGAACGTCCTTCCATTTTAGGAACTATTTCTACAGAAGCAATATCAGAAAGTTCTTCACTAAATTTATCAAGAACATCTTTAGCTAATTCAGGATGGGATATTTGTCTACCTTTAAATTTAATGCTAGCTTTTACTTTATCCCCTTTTTCTAAGCTTTTACGAGCGTTCTTAACACGGGTGTTAAAATCGTGAATATCAATAGTAATAGATAATCTATATTCTTTGATATCAACAATTGCTTCCCTTTGCTTTTTCATAGCATCTTTAGCTTTTTTCTTTTTTTCATATTTGAATCGGTTATAATCCATAATTTTACATACCGCAGGGGTAGCATTTTCACTCATTAAGACTAAATCAAAACCAGCATATCTAGCTAATGTTAGTGCATCTTGTTTAGATTTAATTCCTAATTGTTCTCCATTTGGTCCAATAACCATCATTTCCTTAGCCCTAATTTGTTCATTAATTGGGTTTTCCCTTTCCTTTGTTATAAAAAACACCTCCAAAAAAATGAATACAGAAACTACCTGTATTCATCTATAATCCATTTATAATATATATTATTAATTTTTATATAATTACTCTTGGCTTTTTACCTATTAGTTAGCTAATCAGGTGAGATAAATACATCTACTTTCCGTTTCTCGTTAATGATTATATTATATATTTATATAAAAGTCAAGCACAAAGATAAATATTTTGGCATATTTTATAATAGGTGATAGTATGTTAAATAACTTTTTTAATATTTTTAGATATTTTGTAGGTTTTAAATTAATTTGTCTTTTACTTTGTTTAGCTTTAATGGTAGTAATTGTTTATCAATTTATTATTACTTTGATTTTACCTTGTTTTATTAACGTTCTAGTGTTATTTTGTGAATTTCTATCATTTATTTGTCTCTTGTTTTATACCGTATTCTTTTACTAAGGCACTACTTTTATATATATAGTCGATAATTCTTCTGATAATAAGGACCCTACTATACTCTGATTCTTTATTTTCTATTTTATTAGGAATAGATATTATTGTTAAGAATAAAGTCATTTCTTCTTTAGATAAGGGATATTTACTTAAATATATTTTTAAGATATCTGAAAAGTCAAAATCGAGATAATTATTTTGATATAGAGATATTAAATCATATATTGGTGAATCTTGTTTAGCTTCATCCCAACTAATTAGATATGGTTTATCATTTTTTAAGTAATGCTCTAATTTTAGGTTATTATGAATAGTTACTACGCGCATCTTTCTAATATTTTCAACCATTTTATACCAAGAACTAATACTATCTTTAGCATAATATAGAGCATTATATATAATAGTAATATTTCTAGCTATTAAGTAATTAGAGGGAGACATATAGATAGTAGATTCAATATTATCCATTAAATTATTGTAATAATTTAATGTATCAGCTATTTTATCGTTAATAGACTCATAGATATATTTATAATAATCAATATCAACTTCTTTATAGAAAGTTGTTTTATTATGTAATAAACTAATTAGATTAACTAGATCAACCATTTTTTGTTCATTAGGTTCTAGTAAATCAGGAATATATTCATAATAAATATTATCATTATCTTCATTAATTACTTTGGGAAAATAATCGAAAGATCTAGATAATAAGTAGTTATATGTATTATCTAAATTATGTTTTTTCTTTTTAATAACCATTTTATTATCGATTATTTTAGCACTATTTTTAATAGTTATTTTATTTATCATGAGATGGTATTATTAATTTATCACCAACGTTTATATTAGTAATATCATTATAATTAGCTAATTCTTCTTTAGTTACTTGATATTTTTCTAATATTTTTTCTATTGTATCACCCTCTAATACTCTATATACTCTGTATGTAACATATTTCTCTTCTTCAGTATTATTAAAGATATTTATATAATCATTATTATTTGTATTTTCGTTATTGTTTGTATTCTCGTTGTTATTTTCAATATTAATATTTGCGGTATTCATTTCTTTCTCCTCATCATTATCTAACATTTCTTTTAGTAAATCAATTCTTTCTGGTACCACGACTTCTTCTTCAGGTTCTTCAGGAACTTCTTCTTGGATATTATCTAGAGGTTCAACATCTTTTTCTTGGTCAAGACATCTATCATCTACGACTTCGATTATTTCACCATCGATATATAGATCAATATTTACTTTTAGTTTATCACGATCTATTAATTCATATCTAAAGTCATCGATATCTATTTTTAGAGTATCTTTATTATATTCATCAGATAGGGCTATATCAAAAGGAAGTTCAAAATCAAAACTCTCTCTATCTAGTTGTCCATCTGTTATTTTATATTCTCCAGTTATACTAAAGGTGCCACTAATTAATCCATCTTGCATCTTAATATCATGTTCTAAAGATATAGCAGTTATTTCACTAACATCGGTACTAAAGGTTAAAACATTGTTAAATGGTACTATTTTTTTCATATAATCATCCTTTCAATAGATAATATGTTAAAATATGGAAAAAATGCATAAATATTACTGTTTTACTTCATAATAGTAATAGTTAATTATCATTATGTTTTAATTACTGAATTTTAGGAAGTGTCAAGTGAATGTAAAAAAAGTTTGACTTTAAATATATTTAGTGTTAAGATGGAAAAGATGATGCTTATGAAAAATGAACGGTGTTTAATTAAAAAAATCGTTGGAATATGTGGTATTCTGACATCCTTAGTATTTGGTTTAACCTTTACTATGGGTTCCTATTATGAAGGAAATATTTATACTTTATTAGAAAGTATAACAATAGAACTTGGTGATAAATTACCTGAAGATATTACTAATTATATGGGAATTATTAATAATTTTAGTAATTTGCAGATCGAGACAAATGCTAAGGTTGATAATGAAGGTCATACGACAATGATTGGAAATTTCTCATATTATTTAGTGTATAATGATACGAATTATAAATATAGTAAGCTTGCTAATACGAAAGCAAGTATAAAGGTTGTCGATACGACTAAACCAATTATTCAAATTAATGAGAATAATTCTTTTGAATATAATCAGGAAATAAGTGCTTATGATATTGCAACATGTTATGATTTATCTGGTTGTAAGTTATCAATAGAGCAAGATATTGATTCTACTGTAAGCGGTAGTAAGGAAGTAACTATTATAGCTGTTGATGGAGGAGGCAACAAGAGTTATGAAACTACTGTTATTGAGATTAAGGAAAAGCCACGTCCTGTTTATAATTATTATGTTAGTTATAATATAGAGGCGAATAATCAAAAAAATCTTAGTTTAACGGCTTCGGAAAAAGAAACTTTAAGATATGATATTGTCAATTTTGCAAAGAACTTTGTCGGTAATCCTTATGTTTATGGAGGGACATCTTTAACTAATGGAACAGATTGTTCAGGGTTTACTTTAAGTGTATATGCAAACTTTGGTTATACGTTACCTAGGGTAGCTACTAGTCAAGGGTATGTTGGTATTCCGGTATCAGAGGCAGAATTATTGCCGGGAGATCTTGTAGTCTATTATTATGAAAATGGTGGTGGACATACAGGAATATATATTGGCGATGGTTTAATGATACATGCTGGAACGGCTCAAACAGGAATTACAATATCAGCAATGTTTGAAGGTTATAGAGTTTATAGAAGAGTTATTTATTAAGATAAAAGAAGATTCAATCTAGGAATCTTCTTTATTTGTTATGTAATTAGTTACTTCTTCAATAGTTTTAGAAAAATCATCATAATTTGTTTTAAACCATTTCATGGCAAATTGATGATTAAAGAAAGTATATTGTCTTTTGGCATATCTTCTAGAATTTCTTTTAATTAGATCAAAGGCTTCTTCTAGGGTAATTTCTTGATCTAGATAACGATACAATTCTTTATAACCAATGCCATTTAAAAGCGGTTTAGTTCTTATATTTTTATCATGAAAGGTTTTTACTTCTTCAAGTAAGCCTGCTAAAAGCATTGTATCTACTCTTTTATTGATTCTTTCATATAATTCTAATCTATCGGTAGTAAGACCGATAAATATACTGTCATATAAAAGAGTATTACCTTTATTATTACTTTTAATAGACTTGTTGTTAGCTAGATAATAGTTTAAGGCTCTAACTACTCTTCTTCGATTAAATTCATCTATTTTTATATCTTTATCTAGTGCTAATAATTTTTGATATAAGATAGATGTAGGAATACCATCATACTGGGAAGTTACTTTTGCCTCTTCTTCAATAGTATAATCATACAAGGCACTTTTGATGTATAATCCAGTACCACCGACAATAATGGGGACTTTCCCTCTTGAGATAATATCAGCAATGACTTTTCGGCAATCTTTTTGATAATCATAGATGGAATATTCTTCATCCGGCTCTTTTATATCAAATAGATGATGAGGGATGCCAGCCATTTCTTCTTTAGTAACTTTAGCTGACCCAATATTTAATCCTTTATATATTTGAATGGAATCACCATTAATTATTTCACCATTAATTCTTTTAGCTAGTTCTACGGATAATTTAGTCTTCCCTACACCGGTAGGGCCTGTTATTACGATAACCATCTAATCAACTCCTAGTATTTTTTTAGATAAGTCAATTCTTCTATCTATTTTTTTTAATAATTTTTTAATATCTCCCCGATATAGGGATTTATTAATGCTCCTAAGTTCTTCTTTGTTTATATCAATTATTTCATTATATTGATTGCTAACTAGATTTTTAATTATTTGCAATAAGTCTTCATCTATTACTATCATGTCTAAGTAACTTAAATGGGCTTTATTAAAGAAAGTGTTACCATCTTCTTTAATCTCTCTTTTTCCTAAGATGGAAGCAAATAGACTAAGAAATATATAATGTCTTAAATTTACTTCTTCCGGAGAAAAATTAATAATTACTTCGTCTATTATATCACTATTATTATATAAAGAAAGACTTATTATTTCATTGTCTGTGAAGATGTTTATTTTGGTATCAGGATGAGTCCATACGTAAAACTCATATAAGTAATAAAGATATAGGAGTCTATTTATAATTTCATCAAGATTATATGAGGAAATAACCATTACATACTCCTTTTAAACATTTTTTCAATTTCATATATCGAGAAGTGAATAATAGCCGGACGTCCATGGGGGCAATTATATGGATTTTGGCATTTTCTTAAATCATTTATAAGAGATTCCATAGATGGTTTATCAATATAGGTATTAGCTTTAATACTCATTTTACAACTAACCATTTTAGCGAGATCATCATTAAATTTTGCTAGTGTAAAAGATGAACCTTTATTTAAGATTAGGTCAATAATTCTTCGCATGGTTTCTTCTTCATAACCATTTGTAAACCATGTTGGATGGCTTAAAACTCTAAATGATGATACGCCAAACTCTTCTAGAACAATATTTAAATTATTTAAAATATCCATATTATCTTTAATAGTTAAGTAATCATTTTTAGGAAGTTCTATTACTATTGGGACAATAGGACTAATGGTATTATTATTGGGATGGCTAAGAATATAGCTCATCTTTTCATAATTAACTCTTTCTTTGGCAGCGTGTTGATCTATCAAATAGATGCCTTTTTCATTTTCACAGACAATATATGTACCTAAAAGTAGACCCACAGGATATAATTCAGGTAGTTTTTCCCCATTTTCTTGGGTAACAACGGATGTAGAATTATCTAGGGTATCAAGTTCTTCACCTAGTTCTAGATTTAAATTATCTTGATTGTTAAAATTAACTAATTTCTCTAGTTTACTTTTATATTCAGCATTACTTTCTTTTATTTGATAATCATTATTTTCTCTTTCAATATTTAGGGAAATATTTTCATAAGTAGGCACGGGTTCTTCTTTTTTGACACTGATACTGGGAATTAATAATTTATCTTTCAAAGAAGCATCAATAGTTTCTTTAATCAATTTAGTCAAGTTATCAAAATTACTAAATCTAATATCTAGTTTTGATGGATGAATATTGACATCTAGTAAGCTAGGATCTGTTTCAATAACTAAAACACATATAGGGTATCTACTATCTTCTTTATAATTAGAATAAGACTCATTTATCGTTCTATATAAAGCACTATTTTTAACTACTCGACCATTTACTAAAGTAGTCATATAATTTTTACTAGCTCTGGTTACTTCAGGTAATGAGATATAGCCAGTTACTTTATAGTCTTCATTTTCACCAGTAATAGGAATCATTTTTTTGGTAATATCAAGGCCATAAATACTATTAATTACTTTGAGTAAATTACCAGAACCATTAGTAATAAGTAAATCTTTTAAATCGTTAGTCAATTTAAAGCGAATAAAGGGATATGATAAGGCTATTTTATTAACGTAATCTACTACCCCAGCCAATTCAGCATAACTACTCGATAGATGTTTTAATCTGGCGGGAGTGTTATAAAATAAATTAGTTACTTTAAAACTTGTTCCCTTTCTAGCGGGAGTATCTTCTTTTAAAATAGTTTTTCCACCTTTGATAATAAGATGAGTTCCCGGTGTTTCATCACTTTGACTGGTAATAAGTTCTACTTCAGAGACAGCAGCAATAGATGGTAGGGCTTCACCTCGAAATCCTAGGGAAGAAATGTTGAATAGATCATCATCATCATATATTTTACTAGTAGCATGTCTTAAAAAGGCTAACTCAGCATCAGTGGCATCCATTCCTTTACCATTATCGATAACGCTTATTTCACGAAGTCCAGATTCTCTTAGTTCAATAATAATTTCCGAAGCGCCGGCATCGATAGCATTTTCGGTTAATTCTTTGACGACGGAAACTACTCTTTCAACGACTTCTCCGGCAGCTATTTTATTAGCTAGATTTTCATTCATTACTTTAATATTTGCCATTATATTACCTCCAATAATAACTTTTTTCTTATATTTAAAGCATATCATAAATTTAGGGAATAGTCAAGAAAATAGATACATTTGTTTGCCACTTTATATTAAGAAAAAGATAGTTTAACTATCTATTGTTTGTGGCCACAATTACTACAGTATTTAGCATCAATATCAATAGTATGACCACATTCTTGGCAATATTTCTTTTCTTTAGTTAAACCATCTTTTAAAGCTTTAGATAATATTTCTATTTTATCAGCATTAATATTAGCTTCTCTTATAGTATTTTCTTTAATAATATCTTCATAGTTATCAAGAACTTCTTTTTGAGAAGTTATTTTAGTATCAGCAGAAGTTTTAATAATATCTTTTAAATCAGCTTTACTATAATCTAACATATGTTTAGTAGCTTTGATTTCCTGGCTCATCATTTTACCTCTTAGTTTAGGACTAAAAATCATAGCAATAATAAAGATAAATACTAGAGCAATAAATACTGGGACAATATAGAATAATATATCCATTATTACACCTACTTTCTTAATAATTAAGTAATACTTTTAACTATGAAGGAAATAACATCGGCTTCATCATTATATAAATCTTTTTTATCTTCAGGAGTTAAATCAGTAAAATATTTACCGGTTTCTTTATTTATAGAGATACTATCTAAGGGATAACCAGGATGTCTTTTATTAGTTGGTTTATCTATTAAATAGAAGCTATCTTTTTTAAAACTATAGGTATATTCTTTATCATCTTTAATTATCGCTAGACCATATGACCAAGAAGCATTTATACGATTATTAATACCATACGCTTTAACTAAATCAATATAATAAGATAGTAACTCTTCATCCGTTAATCTTTGACCATTAATTCTTCTTACAAATACTCCCGGTTGTTTATTTTCAGGGACATTATCTAGATAAAGATTATCATCCATAGCCATTATAGGAATATTTAATTCTTGATAATAAGCTCTAGCTTTAATCAAGGCATTTTCAATACCATCTTTACCAGTTTCTTCAACATCTAATACAGTATTTATATCTTTTAAGGACTTAATAGTTATATTATGTTTTAATAATTGTTTTTTAAATCTTTCTACTTTACTAGGATTACTAGTTGCAAATAATAATTCCATATATACACCTCTAAATAATTAGTTTGTTTTAATGATAATATTACCAACAGCACCATCGATAGAAACTTTATTTGGACCATTACCAATAATACTACCATTTGAGATATCTTTATTATTTAATGTAATACTACCAATTCCTTTATCAATATTAAGAGTATATGTTTCAATATTATCAAGAAGATTAAGTTCTAACTTACCTACTCCACAATTTATTTCATTATCTCCAGTTAAAGAGGCATTAATTTTAGTATTACCAGTACCCATATCGAGATCCATTTCGTTAATTATACCAGAAGATATTTCTATTTTACCAGCACCACTAGATATAGTAGCTTCATCAGTTACTTTTAAATAATCTATTTTGATAGAACCGGCTCCTAAATCTAAATCAAGATACTTAGTAGATAGTTTTTGAATATTTATTTTACCACTAGCCGTATTAATATTTACTACATCTAAGATTAAATCTTCAGGAATAGTAATATTTAATGAATATTTTCTTTTATCACGTAAGGGAGTCTTTTTTTCTTTAATAATAATTTTATTACTATCTTGTTTGGTATTTATATATTTACTATCTGTTTCTACTAAAAACTTGTCTCCTTTATATATATTTAGTTCTGTCATAGTAAGATCTATATCTAGGTACGAATTAAGAAGGCTATATTCATAACGATTATCAGTACTAGATTCATTGGGACGATCAAATATATTACTAAGACCTATAGTAAAGGAAAACAGACTATAAAAGATGCCAATAATTAATAAGATAGCTAGAGTTTTAGCAACATATTTAATTATTTTTTGTTCTTTTGTCATTTAAGTTCAATACCTCCGAATAAGCAATTAGCCGATACATATATAGTTATAGTAGAATCGTCAAGATTATTCTTTTTAATACCAGAGACGCCACCAAAGATAGCGTTTTGTTTTACTTTAACTTTAATATCTTTAGGTAAGTACAAAGTAATTCCTCCAAAGATACTTGTGGCATCTATTAAGACATCTTCTTTTATTTTAGCTTTTCTTAAATCTAATTTAATACCGCCAAAGATAGCATTTAGAGTAGCTCCAGTAAATTTTTCGTTATCAAAATCAAGTTTTTGTTCAGAGAAGGTAGCACAATATTCATTATCTTTAAAATCTTTATTTTTTTCTTGGATAGTTTTACTTATCTGTTTATCAAAACTATTTTTAAATACTAAAGATAAGCCTAAAATAACTAATATTGTTGGTAATAATAGTTTCCATATTACCGAGAAGTCGATGACATTTTGCATTCCTAAGAGTAAGAATATACCAATAAAAAGGCCAATAATACTACCAGTTTTATCTTCATCTTGAAATAAATTAATTAGCGATGGGATAATGATAAATAAAGTCCACCAACCAGAGAAGAAGATATTAAAATCTATTATATCTAGTGAGTATAAACCGATAAAAATACCTACTATTACCAAAACTATTCCCCATATAATGTTTTTCATTTTACACTTCCTTTCTTCTAAATTATACCATATAATAAATAGATATGGTAATTAAAATTTATTATAATATTTAACATATAATTTTAATAAGAAGAAGGTATCAAGTTTCTGTAAACTATATTGAAACTTTTTAATTAATTGGGTATTATTATATTAAGTGAGGCTATTATGAATAATATTGTTAAAGAGAAAATATTGGCTTATATAGGTAGTAGAGATAGTAAATATGCAACATTAGATAAGTTAAAAGCAAATATTAAAGATGAAGAATTAGAGAGTACTTTAAGTAAATTAGTACAAACGGGAGAAATTATTCTTAATAAGAAGAAGTATAAAATTAATAATGACCCTAAATATCAAGGAAAAGTATTAGTAAATAGATATGGGGTTAAATTTATACGAAGTGATAATGGGAAGCATATTCCTATTAATTATGGATCTTTTTATAGTGTTTTAGAAAGTGATTATGTAGAATATTATGTAATTAATGAGGAAGCTTATATATGTAATATAGTTAGAAGAGAAATTAGTGAGAGACCTTTTAAGGTAATAACTATTAATCATTCTTTATATTTAGAGTATGCTAGTGGAAATTTTTGGATAAGGGCTAAGGATTATGATTTATCGATGTATGAACCGGGAGATGTTTTATTAGTAGATTTAGATAATCATAAGATAGTAAGAAAGATAACTACGGTTAGTGATCCTGGTAGTAGAGATATTATTTTAGCGTATAATCATGGATTTGATAATTATTATAGTGAAAAATATTTAGAGGAACTTAATAATTTGCGTTTTAATATTACTCCAGAGGATTTAATTGGAAGAGAAGATTTTAGGGATGACTTAATATATACGACTGATTGTGATAAGACAAGGGATATTGATGATGCGACAGGAGTTAGACGACTTCCTAATGGAAATTATTTATTTACGGGACATATTGCTTCTACTTCAGAAATAATTCCTTTTATGGGAGAAATTTGTAAGACAGCTTTTAAAAGAGGTACTAGTGCTTATACCCAAAGATCAGTTTTTCATATGTATCATCCGTTAATTAGTAATGGGATTTGTTCATTAAATCCAAATGAAGATAGATTAACACAGAGTATTGTTATGGAAATAGATAAAGAGGGAAATGTTATACAAGCTAGACTTTGTTATGGGGTAATAAATTCTAAAAAGAAAATGATGTATAGTGAAGTTGATAAGTTATTAAGTGGTGATAGTAGTGTTGATCCAACATACTTACCCTACTACGACAATTTAATTCTTTTTAAAGAATTAACTGATATTATGGGAAAATATTTGGTTAGTCATGGAAAGTTAGAACTTGCTAATAGAGATGTAGTTATTGAATATAATAACTTAGATGAAGCAACGAAATGTTTACCTTTAGAAGGACCTATTAGTAGGAAGATGATTGAATATGCGATGATATATATTAATTGGCAATGGACAAAGATTTTAGTAGAAAATAATATTCCTTTAATTTATAGAAACCATCTATATCCTAGTAAGAAAGATTTAGCTAATATTATAAATAATCTTAATAATCTTGGATACAATATTCAAAGTAGTGATTCTCCGCAGGTTATACAGACGTTTTTATCTTCGATAAAAGATGATCCCGTAGATTTTTTAATAGTTACTCAGGTAATTCTTAATAATCTTAATTCGGCTGGTTTTGATAATGTTAGTAAGGGACATTTTGGACTTGGATTTAAAGATTATTATGCATATTTTTCTTCAGCAATAAGGAGACTTGCAGATACTTTTAATCATTATGCCACGGATGCTTATTTAAAAAATGATATGGCTTTAAGAGAGAAATTAGAAAGTATTGCTAAAGATGTTGCTAATTGGGCTACAACAAGAGAAAATGAAGCCACTTTGTTAGAAAAAGAATCTCTTAGTTATGATTTGTTAGATATTGCAGCTAAAAATCTCGGTAATAGTTATGAGGGAGTAGTTGTAGATATTAAGTATAATCGGGTTTTTGTTAAACTTAGTAATGGTTTATATGGGATTATTCCGGATAAATATAGTCTTTCGATTGGAGATAAGATTATTACTAGAATAAATGGTATAAATGAATTTAAAAAAGAAATATATTTAGAGTTTATAAGTATGCAAGTAAAACATAAAAAAAGAACTCGGAAGAAAGAGAACTTTTAGAGCAAGAAATTGCTCTTTTATAATATAGAAAAAAACCACCTAAGTGGTTATATTCATAAGTGGCGTCCCCAGAAGGATTCGAACCTTCGACCGCACGCTTAGAAGGCGTGTGCTCTATCCAGCTGAGCTATGAGGACAGTTAGCAATAACTCAGATTGCTAACTAATTATATAACAATTTTTACTTTTAATCAATAGTTTTTAATGAAAAAGTTGAAATTTCTTTATCATTTACAATAAATATAACTTTTTCTAGATTAAGGGCATCGCACAGAGATAGTCCTATGGTATAGGCTACTTCTTCTAAGATAACATTATTAGTAATATCGGATAAAATTAAATCATTAAAATTTAGTTTAATAGTTTTATCAACTATTTCATAATCTAATAATTTTACATTTTCATCTAAATAACTCATTAAATTGCTTTCATATGTTAAAGAGGTAGATAATTCATCTATAATAACTTTTACTTTATCTTGTTTTTCATTATTAACATACTTAGTAACAGGAGTATAATATATATTATCATTGTAATTTAGAACATAATATACGGTATAAGTATCAATATTAGAGAGATTAGTTAATTCATATTTTTTATTAATACCATAGCTTTTATCTAAGTACTCGGGTAATTTTTTCTTACTATGGGGAAGATTTTCTAGTTTTTGGCCTTCTACTTTAATTTCTATTTTATCAATACCGGAGACACTTGTTAGGGTATATGTTAGGGCTTCGATTAGTTTTTCTTCTAAAGAAGCTTTAATATTTAGAAATTCTTTGGAGAAATCTATTGATAAAAGACCGTTATCTAGTTTAATATCTAATACTTTAGTACCTTCTGGTAAGAGAGATTTAAAACCATTAGGGATTATATCTTGTTTTTTACCATCAATAGTTAGTCCTTCGATTAAGTCAATTGATTTAGTAAGAGGATCTTCTTTATTAACACTAATTTTAGTTCTTGAGATAAAATTATAATTATCAAGTAAATATATGGCTTCTAAATCATTGGGATAAACATATTCTAAATTTTGTTTTACTTTTACTTCTTCTTTATTTGTTGGTATTAAGTAAAGTAATAACATTACCATTATAATAGAAGAAGCTAAAGCTATTTTTCGATACATCATCTTTCTTAACATGACATCACCTAATTAATGATATGTTATATTTTTTAAAATATAATAGAAAAAGCCACATATGTGGCTATAACGTAATTATTTTCATTCTTAATAGTTCTACTACTGCTTGTGCTCTACCCTTTACTCCTAACTTCTGCATTGCATTTGATATATGATTGCGAACTGTTTTTTCACTTATATTAAGTATTTTAGCTATTTCTTTAGTAGTTTTATTGCTTACAAGTAATTTAAAAACTTCTTTTTCTCTTTTCGTTAATATATACTTATCCATCTTACCCTCACTTCCCTATAATACGGGTGGTTTTATATTATTCATAATATTTTATGCTAGGGGTTTCTTTAAGTGAGAGTTATTTGTCATAAATTACTTAAATTGTATAGAAATATATTGTTTTGTATCAAAATTACTTTGAATAGTACGCATAATATCATTAGCTAAACTACTGGTATGATTATCTTCATCTATTACTACTCTTATTTGATCACCATCTATTTTAATAAAAGAATCTAAGTTATGAGTATTTTTTACTTTTTCCTCTAATAATTCTTCTTTACTACTAATTTGATTTAATAATTTAATAGCATCAAAAGCTTTATTTCGATCTTCTTGAGTTGTTTCTTCACTACTAATAGTTTTCTTTAATTTATTTATTTCTTCTAAAGTATTATTATGATCTTCTTGTTTTAATGTTTCTATAATATTAGCTTCATCGACAGAAACATTTATTTTATCATTATCTACTGTTTCACTATTATTACTAACTAGAAGTTCACTTGGCATAGTTATATAATATACACTAAGGACAAGTACTAAACTAAATAATGTTAAAAACCATAAATTCTTTTTATTTATCATATCTATCCTCTTTTCTACTAAAATATATGTCCTATTTTAAATTATATACCAAATATATAGATTCATTGACAATTAGACAAATGTATGCTAAAATAACTAGCTTGTAAAGGGGCTATTATTATGAAGTTAGTTGAATATAGAAGGAAGTTATCAGAGTATATATCTTTAATTACTGAAGAATATATACATGAGTTTGGACAAGAAAATAAAGATAAAATATTAAGAAGAATATCTTTAGTAGGTACTTATTTTGAAAACAGTTATTACTATGAATATGAATATATTAAAGAACATAGTTGTGATTATCAAGAGGCAGAAATAGCTTTAATAAAACATAAAAAGAAGATGGAAGAATATAGATTAAATTCTTTAAGATATGAATTAAATAGGAAGATGAATACTATTATTAAGAATATTTTAGGAATTAGTTTGGAAGAAGATAATTATAATGATTTTTTTAATAATTTTTATTATTTAGAGGGTTCTTTAATCGATTATTTTGGCAATATGGCGGAAATAATTTTAAATGATAGAAATACTCCTTATGATGTTATTATAGATATATTAAATAAAAGAAAAGAGTTTATTAATAAATATCATATTACACCAACTAGTGAGGAAGTAGAATTATTACGAGTTAGCTTGGATTTAGTGAGAGATAAATATTTTAGAGTATTTACTAGAGAAACAAATAGTGGTAATAAATTTATGACGCATGTAGAGGAAACTTTAGGTACGGTTTGTTCTCATGATAATTTACCAGATTATCTATATTCAGTTGTAACTTCTGAATTTAGAGCAACACTAGCTTCTTTTACAGTAATTCCTAATGGAGAGACTATGTCCTTTAATGAAAATAAAAAACGTGGTATTATTACTTTGCCTTTAGCTAAAGTAGCTAAGTTTTATGGCTTTGAATATGCCATTCATACTTTAGTACATGAATTAGGCCATAGTATTTGTTACGATGATAAATTAACCGCTTCGCAATATGTCCAGAATAAGTGTAAAGAAGAACCATTAAAGAAGGAATATGAGTTTTTCTTAGAATTAATTAATGAAAATAGAGCTAAACGAGTTACTTCGAGATTATTAAATAAACCATATGATACTAGAAATTCATCGTATGATATAATACTACCTTTAGTTAAGCCTTTTTTAGATACTTATAGGAAACTAATAAATGAATTAGATATTAACGGGGCAAGCGTTACAGACTACATTAATATTTTTGGACCTAGTTTTGAAAAATTAATTACATCTTTATATTATGAGTATCAAAAAGTTACTTTTTATAGTTATAAAATTATAGATAATGCTAAAAAGCCGATTACTTATAATGATAAAGTTAAGGAAGATATTAGTTTAATAATAGAGGATATTTCTAAATATTTTGCTTTAAATAATGGTAATAAAAATATATATAGATATAGAAAGAAGAGATAAGTCAAACTTATCTCTTTTAGTACATTCCTTGAATTTTTTTAATTTGTTCATTAGTTAAGGCATCTACTTTCCAGTTATCATTTTCATCTTTAGTGAGTTTTATTTCTAAAGTATACTTTACTTTATCCTTAGCATTTTCTAATCTAGTTAATTTTTCTTCATCATAGCTATCTTTCGTATCGGTATTAATATCAAAAGTTAAATCACTAATAGCTCTTTTATAATCGATTACTTCTATTTCAGTAATTACGGTAGCTTTAGAACCATCGATTAATTCATCTTTAATATTATATGTTAAATTTTTATATTGATTTTCTAATAATTTACGATATCTTTCTTTATGATTGTCAGTTAGATTTTGATCTTCTACTACACTATCTATTCCTGAGACAATATCATTATCTAGTTTTTGATATTTCATAAATAAAGCTTCTACTTTAGATGTTGGAGTATTACCCATAGAACAACCTACAAGTATTAATGCTAATATAGTAAATATAAATATTTTTTTCTTCATAAGTATCACCTAGAAATAATATTTACCATTATCTAGAATTTATACTAAAAATTATATTTATTTAGATTATTAACTATTAATTCATTACTATATCCTAAAGAAAGTAAATTATTATATATTTTATTTCTTATATTATTATTTTTTTTAGTACTTTTAATAATTTTATTTATTTGTTTATTTATTTTTTCTACTAAATAATTATTATCAATTTCATTAATATACTTATTAATAATTAAGTTATCTATTTTATGTTTTTTTAATTCTTGTTCTATTCGATAAGGACCCATAGTACTAAATTTTAATTTATCATTAATAAAAGCTTTAGTAAATAGTTCATCATTAAGTAATTTATTATCAATTAATTTATTTATTATTTTATCACTTGCTATTTCATCGATATCATTTTTCTTTAAGTATTCTTTCATTTCATTAATACTACGTAATCTAATACTGATATATTTAATACATTTATTATATATATCATATTTCTTATTCTCTTTAGTTAGTTCTGATAATTCATATGCATCGATTTCTTTTTTATATAATAAATTATTTTTAAGTATTAGATCTTCATTTAGTTTAATTTTATTATTATTATCTAATAATATAGTGTAATTATTATTACCTGATTTTGTATATTTAATAATTTTCATAGGTTACCTCTTTGTAAGTATTATAATCTTTATTTACTTAATATATATCTTATCATATTTCTTTAATTTTTAATAGTATTTTTGAGGGTTCCATTTTTTAAATTTAATTTTTTACGATATTATCCCTAAGGGACTGACGTAAGATATAGTTATTCAATTACTGCTTTATCTAGCATTACGAATTATTACTATACCAGAACCGCCATTTCCTCCATTTACTGAAACTCCATAATATGGTGTACCACCGCCACCACCGCCGCCAGTATTAGCAACGCCATCTGCAGCGACACTATTATAACCGCCACCAGCTCCGCCGCCGCCAGCGCCACCGGCCAATGGACCAGGCCAAGAATTATAACGATATTGACCACCGGTACCACCACCAGCATAAAGTGTCGCACTGGATTCACCAAATTCACGAGTAGTTGTTCCCTGCCCATAGCCAATGGTACAAAGGGTATTATTAGTTGTTCCAGAACTACCATCTGAGCCACCGATACCAGGGTATTTTTCGTCAGCAGCACCACTGCACCCGCCACCAGAGCCGCCATTTCCGGCCTTATTCAATGCAGCTCCAATACCACCATTTGCAGCATAAGATGTTGATATGAAATAACTTTGTCCACCATCAGAACCACTTGATCCGCCACCGGCGCCACCACTACCTATTTGAATATTTTGATTTTGGGAGGCACTTATACTTATATTTTTATATGTTTGCGTATATCCACCGCCGCCGGCACTGCCTCCATGGATTCCAGCAGTTTCTTGACCGCCGCCGCCTCCGCCAACTAAAAATACATCCACATCAATAGCGACTTTTGTTGTTAAAGCCCCACTTGTTAAAAATTTAATCTTCCAGTTACCTGTACCAGTAGCTGAATCATCTACTACTTCACAATTACCGGTATAAATAAATATATATGATGAACCAGATGATTTATTAGCACACGAATAATTAGTCGATAGTACTTGGTAAGTATAATTAATTTTTGTAACAACTATTTGTTTAGAAATTGTTGCCGAATTACCTGCATTATCGGTTATTTTAATACATACATAATATGTTCCTGATGATGTAATATCAAAATTATATACACTATTTGTACTTATTGTATATCCTGTAGTTGGACAAGTACTGCTAGCTTGAATTATATAACCATATTCTTTTATTCCACTGCCACTATCACTTGCGGTAACAGTGGCGGTAATTACAGTTCCACTTAAAGATAAAGCTACGCTTCCTGTTGGTGGTATATCATCGACCCATTTGGCATACAATATAATATTTCCTTTTTGAGTTGAAGCTATCTTTGTAATAGCATCCCCACTACCATCGGATGTAGTAAACCATCCCTTAAAAGTATAACCACTTTTCGTAGGATCAACCAAATTTGTTTCTACCCCAGATTCATAAGTAATTGGCGCATTTGCCCCATGTACCCCACTAAATTCTGTCTCACCGACATCCTTATAAGTAATACTAAAGGTACTAGTAATACCTAATTTATTAGATGTTACTTCTTCATTACCATTACCTATACTGTTTATTAGTACATTATTATTTAACTTTATTGTAACATTACCAGTATTACTCTTAGCAGTTACTGTAATAATATATTTATATCCATTATCTATATTTTCTTTTTCTATCTTACTTATATCAATTACATCATTTGATAATACAAGATTATCTTTAGTAATATCACTACTACCTATTAATCCTATGTTATCAGTACATGTTAAAGTAATTTTAGAAGTATCACCATTACTAATAGTTACTGGATTAAATTCACTAAATGTACATGATGGTTTATTGTTATTAACTTCACTTATTTCAATACTCTTATTAATTATCTTTCCAGCAGTATCTTTAAACCAAACATAATATGTTCCGGCACTACTTACAGCATATTCCAAAGTATATATTCTACTCTGTTCTTCATCCGTAATATTTACCCAATCACTTGGTTCTACATTACTATTAGTTATGGCATAACTAACAATATTCTTGGTAGCATTTACTACCGTCGCATTTATTATTTGATAATTATTACTTAATCTTGTTATTTCAAAATTATCTTCAATTACTTGATCTACCTGAGTCCATACGATGGTATCTAAAGTTTCTCCACTCATATCAGCCGTCGCATATTTACTATCTAACCATATCCATACCGTATATTCTTTCTTTGATGTCGTTACCTCGATGGATGGTAATATAATAAATTCATCTTTAGCCTTTGCTCCAATAAAATTACCCTCAGCTAAAATATTACCTGGGTTTGTACTATCGCCTTCAGTTATTACCCATTTAAGTCCCTTGGTATTACTTAAGTTATTACCAATACTATTTACTTTCATATAAATAGTTGCATATAATATAGCTTTACTAGCTTCTTCTTTTTTATAAACAGATACCGTCGTATGAACTCCATCAGTATAACTATTACTAGTTTTAAAGTCTCCGACAAATTTAGATTCTCCAGAGTCATATATTATATAATCAGCTAAATCCTTAGCGGTATTAAAAACAATATTCTTATTCTCATTACTCGTCCATGTCCAATAACTAAACGTACCGACCATTATTAATAAACCAATAAATAAAACACTTACTGCTAAATAAATATTCTTCTTTCTACCAGCCATATTTATACTCCTTATTGTATCCTTAAGTAATATACTTAAGGACCTTTTCATATGCCTATAAATACCTTGCATTATAAGACTTTAAGACATATTTTAAAGAATATAAAAGTAGATAAAAAGTTAAATTTTGTATTTACAGAAAATTAGTGTCATGCTATAATTTATATAGGAAAATAAAAAAATAAAAGGGTCCTTAAGTATATTACTTAAGGGCATTTTTTATTAATTTCATTAGAAAAAGAACAGAGATTATTTTTCTCTGTTCTATATAAAGTAAGACTTAAATTATATTTTATCTCGTATTACGAATAATTAATATTCCTGAGCCACCAGCTGAATTTCTACCGCCACCATTACCGGTATTCATGGCTCCTGAAGAAATATATCCCGGTCCTCCTTTAGCGTAACTCGTTACTCCACTATTACAACTAGATGTCGTTCCTTCTCCAAATTCACAAGTTGTTGTTCCTTGACCACTGCCGCCACTACCAGCTCCAGCTCCCCATGACATACTACAACTGCCGCCAGCTGAACCATTGGTTCCAAATGCTCCGCCAGCTCCACCGCCAGCTTCAGACGAAGCGTTACATACGCCTTGGTTGGCATCGTATGATACGCAACATACACCACCTCTTCCACCACCACCAGATCCGCCATTTGCTCCACTGTAACTGGTGCTGCCATTTCCGCCATTAGCAAAATATGTTTCTACTGTTCCAAAGTATGTCGTACCGCCATTACTTGAGGTATTACCTCCATTACCAATTTTTATTTCATAAATACCGGCTTCAATTGTTTCGTTAGTGTAAGTTTTGGTGTAACCACCACCGCCACCACCACTATTACCGCCACCACCACCGCCGACTAAGAAGAGATCGACATTAAGTGCTTTCTTAAGAACTAAACTACCACTCGTATAGAAAGTTATTTTATAATTACCATCGCTTTCTACGACTTTCACTTCGCCATTATAAGTACCTATTACTTCATCATTTATAGTGACATCGGTTATTGATGTACTTCTCATTATGACTATTCCTGAACTTCCGGCAGAACTTCTGCCGCCACCATTACCGCTATTGGCACTAACGGAAGTACCACTTTTTCCATGGCCTCCGGCTGAATATGCTGATACTCCGGTCATACAACCAGAAGTTGTTCCTAGACCAAACTCACAAGTTGTATTTCCTTGGCCGCTACCTCCGGCACCAGCTCCAGTTCCCCATGGCATACTACAACCGCTACCGCCATATCCGTTAGATCCAAATGAACCACCAGCACCACCATCGGCTTCAGAGGCAGCATTACATACACCTTGGTTTCCATCGTATGATACACAACATGTACCACCTCGGCCACCGCCGCCAGAGCCTCCGGATCCGCCAGAGCCATTACCACCGGCACCTCCTCCATTAGCCACATATTTGCTGGCATCTCCAAAGTATGACTTATTACCACTACTTCCAGATGATACTTGAGCACCGACTTGGACAGTATATGTTCCGGCGGCAATTACTTGATCTAAGTAAGTTGCGGTATAACCACCACCACCGCCAGCAGAACCACTTCCGCCGCCGCCGCCACCGACTAAGAAGAGGTCAACACTAAATTCACTTGGTAATGTTAGATTACCACTACTTAAATATCTAATTTTCCAACCATTATCACCATTAGCTACAACTTCACAATTACCGGTATATGTAAAGATGTATGATGAACCAACGGATTTATTAGCACATGAATAACTAGTTGATACTTGCTGATAAGTATAACTAATATTTTCAATTACTATTTCTCCAGAAATTATTACTGAATTATCTACATTATTAGTAATTTTTACACATACATAATATGTTCCTTTAGCTGAGATGGCAAAATTGTATGTATCATTTTGAGAAGAGGTATATCCACTTGTTGGACAGCTATCACTCGTTTGAAGTAAATAACCATATTCCTTAATACCACTGCCACCAATATTCGTAGATATTGTAGCAGTTATTATATTGGTATTCTTTGATAATGATAATTCTCCCGTAGGAATAATATTATCAACATAAAATGGATTAGATATTTCTTTAACACAATTACCTGCTATATCACAAGCTTTAACTATTAAATAATATATTCCACTAGCATTTTCTAAAGTATAACTATTACCAGATATAAAACTATTATCAGGTTCCGCATTAATATCCGTCGAATATATATATTTTAAACTACTTTTATTTAAGCGATTATCTCCTTTAGTAACTACTATTTTATTTGTAATATTACCCTTTACATATCCCGAATTACCATTAGGTGAAATATTTATAATTGGTAGAGCATTTTTTTCCCAATGGGCATATATAGTTTGATTTTCGGTAACGGTTACTTCATCATTTTCAGTTACTTTATTACCACCGGATGACTCCGTATACCAACCAGCAAACTTATAGCCATCTCTTGTTGGCATACATAATTCACCATACCTAGAACCATTGGTAATAGTTTTAGCATAGCAACCAGTTCCACCATTATTGTTATATGTTAATATTAAAGAAACAGACATTTCTACAATATCATAAGTAATTTTAGCTGCGCCATTACCACTTTTAGCACAATTCTCAGTTGGAGTACTGCTTGTACATGTCGTAGAAATAGTCTTAGTTGATTCGACAGAAGAAGTTTCACAATTATAGCAATACATTACTTTATCAGTTAATAAGCTATTGCCAATATAACTAGACCCACCGGAGCCGCCACAACCAGAATATCCGCCATAATAGCCACCACCACCGCTACCTAGCCATGAAGAACTATTTTCGCCAGCACCTATAGCATTACCACTACTTTGGGTTGGAGTTTCAGCCAAATTGACGCGTCCTCCGGTATCTCTATTTGGATTTAATGAACCAACTGTTCCTGTTATGCCACCGCCGGAGCCACCATAACAATATCCAATCCATTCTGTTTCTTGTCCACCACCGCCGCCACCGGCTGACACAATTAATACAGCATTTAAATTATTGCTTAAGGAACTTAATTCTCCAGAAACTGAAGCCATATGGGTTGCCCCACCGCCTGAAGAACCTACACCATATGTACTTGATGTGTTATTGCCGCCACCATTGTAGCCACCGGTTGTTAAAACACTTGATTCACTTTTTACTCCTGTCTTACCAGCACCACCGACATTAATATAGATTGTTTCTCCTCGCTTTTTTGAAATATAACCTACAGCATATGCCCCGTAACCACCTGTATAAGAACTATAGCCACCGCCTTGGGCACCCCATACTTCTAATTTATAAGTTCCTGTTACTGGAACAATAAATGTATGTTCTCCAGATGTCGTATAAGATTCACTTCCTGAAGCATATATATATGTTATTTCAGATGATTTTAAATAGGCAACATTATTATTTTTATCAGTTAACTTAATACAACCGTAATATGTCGTTCCATTTGTATATTCATCGTTATAAACTTTAGAGATATCTGTCGTATTTTCATAGGTTGCGGCCTCACAGGTACCGGTGCTTATTAAAGCAAAGCCAAAAGGATCTGTAAGCCCTACACCATCATCACCATAATTAAATAAACTTAAGGTAAATTTACCATCAATTAAGGATAAACTAGCTATACCATATGGGGCTACATCATCGACCCATTTCGCATATAAGGTAATATTACTATTTTCAGTAGATGATATTTCGGTTATTTGATTACCACTACCATCTGATTCTAGATAATACCCATAAAATGTATAACCAACCTTTGTTGGGTTGTCTAATACTGTTGTTTCCCCAATATTATAAATGGCCGGATAATCATCTTCATGCACGCCACTGAATTCTATATTACCGACATCTTTATAAGTAATACTTCTGATATCTAAATTAATATTATTGCTAATATAACCAGCATTACCGGCTTTATCTATTATCTTTACACACGCGGTATAATTTCCGTCATCATAGGCAACTAAAAAATAATTATTATTGGCTGAAGAGGTATATCCACTTGTTGGACAAGTAGTGTTATCTTTTTGAATTAAATAACCGTATTCCTTAATACCACTCTCGTTATCCGTGGCATTTACTATTACATTGATATAACCTGATTTAAATGATAAAGACATCGTTCCGGTAGGTGAAGTATTATCTACATAAAATGGATTAGATACTTCTTTGGCACAATTTCCTGCTACATCACAAGCGGAAGCAATCAGATAATATATACCGGTAGCATTTTCCAATTTCACTTCTTCCCCACGGGCAAAAGATATATTTGGAGTGGCATTAATATCCGCCGAATATATATATTTTAAACTACTTAAATCTAGATTTGTACTGCTTTTAGATACACTAATTACTGAACTTATACTTCCATTCTTATAACTATTATTACCATTTGGTACAAAGGTAATTACTGGTTTAGTAAGTTCAACCCAATGAGCATATATTGTTTGATCTTCAGTAACCGTTACTTTATCATCTTCAGTTATTTCACTGCCGCCAGATACTTCTGTATACCAACCATCGAAAGTATAGCCATCTCTTACTGGGGTACATAACTTACCATACTTAGAACCATTAACAATAGATTTTGAATAGCAACCGCTACCGCCATTATTGTCGTAGGTTAAAATTAATGAAACTACATCATTAATAGTGCTGGATTTGGAATTTCTCATTATTACTATTCCAGAACCGCCGCTTCCAGCGCCAAAATATCCGCCGCCGCCGCCGCCACCGGTATTGGCTGTACCATTACCACCATAAGCATTTGAGGAAGATCCGCCAGCTCCGCCACCGCCAGCTGGTTTTGTTGTAACATCCTGACCGCTACCGCCGCCACTATAGGCATAGTTTGATCCCCTATTACAGCTATATATTGTTCCATCGCCAAATTCACATGTTGTCGTTCCTTGTCCAGTTCCTGAGGAACTTGCTCCATAAGCAGCTCCGGCCTTTTGCCAGTATCCGCCACCGGATCCACCATCCCCACCTTTGCTTTCTGATACACCTTTATATCCCCCAGTAGCAGAATAACCAAAAGCCGAGCTACTACCGCCATTATTATTGGCACTACCACCACTACCAACCGTGATGGAATACTCCTCATTGGCTGATAAGAGTATGTCTTTTTGTGTTTTCGTATATCCGCCGCCACCACCACATGCATAGGAACTCGTACTGCCACCGCCGCCTCCGCCGACTAGAAAAGCATCTATTGTGGATTTTTTTCTTAAAGTTAATTTACCACTTGTTAAAAACTTAACACAGTAACTATTAGCACTACTATCTATCGTTACACAATTACTACTATTAACAACTTGACAATTTCCAGTATATGTCAGTAAATATGGTGAACTTCCAGTTGAAATATTAGCACAAGAATAATTTGCGACAATGTTAGGGTAATTTAGCTCATATTCATATGTTATTTTAGCAGATGTTAAATATGTAATATTACCACTATTATCGGTAAGTTTTATACAGCCATAATACGTTGTATTTTCTGTGAAGTTATCACTATATGCTTTTGAGATATCTGTAGTATCTTCATAAGTAGCTGCCTCACAGGTACCTGTATTTATTAAGGCAAAACCAAAGGTACCTGTTAATCCCGAGCCATCATCACCATAGTTAGATAAACTTAAGGCAAACGTCCCACTTTGAAGTGATAAGTTAGCTACGCCATATGGGGCTATATCATCGACCCATTTAGCATATAAAATTATATTGTCTGTTTGATCATCTGATATTTTAGCTACTCTATCACCACTACCATCTGATTCTAGATAATATCCATTAAAGGTATATCCCTTTTTACTAGGTATATCTAATGGAGTTATTATCCCAGACTCATATGTTTGAGGATATTCTTCTTCATGGATTCCACTAAATTCTGTATTTTCCACATCTTTATAAGTAATACTAAAGGTACTAGTAATACCTAATTTATTAGATGTTACTGCATCATTTCCATTACCTATACTATTTATTAGTATATTATTATTTAATTTTATTGTGACATTACCAGTATTACTCTTAGCAGTTACTGTAATAATATATTTATATCCATTATCTATATTTTCTTTTTCTATCTTACTTATATCAATTACATCATTTGATAATACAAGATTATCTTTAGTAATATCACTACTACCTATTAATCCTATGTTATCAGTACATGTTAAAGTAATTTTGGAAGTATCACCATTATTAATAGTTACTGGATTAAACTCACTAAATGTACATGATGGTTTATTATTATTAACTTCACTTATTTCGATACTTTTATTAATTACCTTCCCATCACTATCTTTAAACCAAACATAATACGTTCCGGTACTACTTACTACATATTCCAAAGTATATATTCTACTTTGCTCTTCTTCAGGAATACTTATCCAACTAGTTGTCTCATTATCTATCTGTGTAGCCTTAACATCACTAACATTATTAATAAGAGGACTTACCACTACTGAAGAATTATTATTCTTAACTGGTTCTACATTACTATTAGTTATAGCATAACTAACAATATTCTTAGTAGCATTTACGACCGTAGCATTTATTATTTGATAATTATTACTTAATCTGGTTATTTCAAAACTATCTTCAATTACTTGATCTACTTGGGTCCATACGATGGTATCTAAGCTCTCTCCACTCATATC
>CAKOPG010000014.1 GCA_934098745.1 uncultured Bacilli bacterium | reverse complement strand
TGAAATAATATTGGATTAGTATTGGAAACTAATTATTGTAGAGACAGAACGAAGTATATGTTTCACGTGGAACATTGAAGTAATATTCGATCAGTATTGAAAATTAATTATTGTAGATATAAAGCGAAGTATATGTTTCACGTGGAACATTGAAGTAATATTCGATCAGTATTAAAAATTAATTATTGTAGATATAAAGCGAAGTATATGTTTCACGTGGAACATTGAAATAATATTGGATTAGTATTGGAAACTAATTATTGTAGAGACAGAACGAAGTATATGTTTCACGTGGAACATTGTAATAAAAAACTGTTTATGTTGATTTACAGAAATTCAAAATCTGTATTTTTTTTAGTTTATATTTTCAAAAAAATTGTTTGTTGATATAATTAAATTAGATGAGGTGTATTTGTGAAAAAAGAATTTGTTGATAGAATACTTTCTTTGTCTAAAAGAGCATATGAGTTAGATGAAATACCAGTAGCTGCTATAGTAATTAAAGATAATATTATTATTGGTGAAGGTATTAATAATAGATATAGGGATAGTAGTGTTACTGGTCATGCGGAAATTAATGCAATTGAAGAGGCTTGTAAGGTTGTAGGTGATTGGCGTCTTGATGATTGTATAATGTATGTTAGTTTATTACCTTGTATGATGTGTGCTGGAGCTATATTAGAAAGTAGAATTAAAAAAGTATATTATTTATGTGATAGAACAAATGTTTGTTTTGACAGTAAAAAGTATTTGAATTTTGAAAAGATAGATGATTTTAAAATTCATAAGGAATATATGGAATTATTGCAATTATTTTTTGAAAACAAGAGAAATAAAGTTTAAATTATGTTATAATTACTTTATGGATGGTGGAGGTGATTAAATGCAATATTTAGCATTATACAGGAAATATAGACCTCAGTCGTTAGATGAGGTTGCTGGACAAATAGAAATAAAAAAAATTTTAGCATCTAGTGTTGCTAATGGTACAATTTCACATGCATATTTATTTTCTGGACCTAGAGGTACTGGAAAGACAACAATGGCTAAGTTATTGGCTAAAATGGTTAATTGTCTTTCACCTGTTGATGGATGTCCTTGTGGAGAATGCGATTCTTGCAAAAATATATTTAATAGTAATGATATTATTGAAATAGATGCTGCTTCAAATAATGGTGTTGATGAAATAAGGGAACTTCGTGAAAAGGCTAATTTAGTTCCTGGAACTAGCAAATATAAGGTGTATATTATTGATGAGGTTCATATGTTGACAACGCAAGCATTTAATGCTTTGCTTAAAACTTTAGAAGAACCGCCTAAGCATGTAATTTTTATTTTAGCTACGACAGAATATCATAAAATACCTTTAACGATAACTTCAAGGTGTCAAAAATTTCAATTTAATAAAATAGGTATTGAAGATATTGTTTTACGCTTAAAATATATTTCTTCAGAAGAAAATATTGATATAACTGAAGAGGCTATGTATGAAATTGCTAAAATTTCTGATGGTGGAATGAGAGATTCAATTAATTTATTAGATCAACTTAGGTCTAGTAATTCTTCAACAATAACTATATCTGATGTTTATGATGTTTGTGGTAATATGTCGGCTTTAGCTATTAGTTCTTTACTTATAAATGTTCATAATAATGATGCTTTAAAAGTAGTAGAATTTTTTGAGGATATGAGTAATAGTGGCAAGAGTTATGGTAAGTTTTTTGAAGATATGTTGTCTTTTATGGAAGATGTTATACTTTATAAAAAGGAAGTGTCTTCTAAATATCTTAAATCTAATATTGATAATATAAAGAATGTTTCTGAATTATTTTCTTATGATGAGGTATTTAAAGTTGTTGATTTAATTAATAAGTTACTTGAACAATTGCGCTATATTTCTAGACAATCTGTTTTAATAGTCACAGGATTTCTTAAATTGATGTCAGAAATTAGTGTTGAAAGTGATTTAGGTATTTTAAAAACAGATGTAAATAGTGATAAATTAAATTTTACGTCAAGTAAGAAAGATAATACGTCTGAAATTGAATTAGATAAGATAGAGAACAATGAAGATAAAAAAGAGGAAATAAAAGAAAAACCAGCAATAAATAAGGAAATAATAATTAATAATGCTTTTTCTGTTGCAGATAAAAATTTAAAGAAGACTTTACAAGATAAGTTTTTGAAAGTTAGTGATTATTTGACAGATAAGTATTTTTCACAAGTGGCAGGAATGCTTAGTGATGTGAAGATAGAGGTAGCTGGTGTTGATTATTTAATTTTAAGTTGTGATTACCAAGCTTTAGTTAATTCTATATATAACAATTATAAATTATGTGAGGAGTTAATTACGGCCGTTTTAGGTGATAAATATAATTTTGTAGTAATTACTAATGAAGAGTGGTTAAAATATAAGCAAGAATATATTGATAATTTAAAAAAAGGAAAAAAATATAATATAATGTTATTAGATGATAGAATTGTTGATATAGAATCTTTAGTTAAGGAACCAACAGCTGTTGATAAGTTGTTTTCGATTGTTGGTGAAGAAAATGTTGAATTTAAGTAAAAGAGAGGAATGATTAAAAAATGAATATGCAAAAGATTATGCAAGAAGCACAAAAAATGCAAGCACAAATTCAAAAAGATCAAAAGGAGATTGAAAATAAGATATATGAAGGAACTTCTTCAATAGTTAGTATTACTATGAATGGAAAATATCAAATTAAAAGTGTTAAGATTAATATTGAAGATGATATTACTAGAGATGATAAAGAAATGCTTGAAGATATGATTCAAGTGGCTATGAATGATGCAATTAATAAGGTAAATAGAGAAAAAGAAGCAAAAATGGGTAAATATGGTCAAGGATTAGCGGGGCTTATGTAATATGTATCCTAGTTGTGTAAGAAATCTTATTGAAAGCTTAAAGGATTTACCTGGTATAGGTGAAAAATCTGCTGAAAGATTAGCGTATGCAATTTTAAATTTTAGCCATGATAAATTAGATAATTTTGCTGAAAGTTTGTTAGAAATTAAAAATATTAAGAAATGTTCTATTTGTCATAATATTACTGATAAAGATATTTGTAATATTTGTGCTGATGAAGCAAGAACTTATAATACAATTTTTGTTGTGGAAAAACCCAAGGATGTAGTCTTATTTGAAAAAATGGGAAATTATCATGGTAAATATCATGTTTTAGGTGGCTTGATTTCCCCTTTGGATGGTATTAATCCAGAGGATATTAATATAGATAGTTTAGTTAAGAGGGTAAAGGAAAATAACGTATCAGAAGTTATTATTGTTCTTAAACCTAGTATAGAAGGGGAAACTACTATGCAATATATTAAGAAGATTTTATCTAAGTATGATGTTAAGGTTTCAACAATACCTGTTGGTATTCCTATGGGTACAGACATTGAATATATTGATTCAATGACTTTAGAAATGGCTTTTGAAGATAGAAGAGATATATCATAAGTTTTATGTTTGAACATATTATTTATTGGGTGAATGATATGTTTAAGAAAATATTTAATGTAATAAAGAAGTTAATTTTATCAGTATTGTTTATATATGCTTATAATAAATTGGCTTTGCCACTTAATGTAGTTATTCCTATTAATATAGTTACTGTTATATTAGTTTCTTTATGTGGTATTCCTTCAATTTTGATGCTGATATTATTTTCTTTAGTTTGTATATAGAAAGTTTTGAGGTGGTTTGATGTTAGATTTATATAAAGAAGAACAAAAAAATGCATATGACATAATGATAAATGAGATTAAAAATCACCGAATATCGCATGCATATTTAATAGATGAAAATGGTAATAATAAAGCATTGGATATTATTAAATCTTTTGTAAAAGAAATACTTTATGAAGATAATAAGGAAATACTTACTGAATTTGAACTTAATTCGCTTTATAAAAGGATTGATGATAATAATTATCCCGAATTTAGAGTTATTGAACCAGATGGTTTATATATTAAAAAGGGTCAAATTAAAGAGTTACAGCAAGAATTTTCAATGGCATCCATTGAAGGAAGTAGACGTATTTACGTAATTAGAGAATGTGAAAAAATGAGGCCTGAAGCGGCAAATGCAATGCTCAAATTTTTAGAAGAACCAGATAATAATATTATTGCCATTATGACTACGAATAATTATGATGGTGTTCTTAAGACTATTATTTCAAGATGTCAGTTTATTAAATTAGCTAAAGACACCAAAATAATAGAAGATAATATTTTAGAATTAGATATAGCTATTGATTTTATATATGATTTAGAAAATAATGGATTAAATACCATACTTAATTTAAAAGAATTATGGAATGATAAGGTTAAGAATAAAGATAGAGAGAAAATAACGATTATAATTGATAAAATGATAGATATATACTATAATATATTGAAAATTAAAAAAGGCATTAAACTTAATGATGTTAATTATATGGACAAGTTAGAAATAATTTGTGAATTAAATACTAGTGATATGATTATTAAAAAAATTAATTATTTATTAGAAATAAAAGAAAGTATTAAATATAATATTAATTGTAATTTACTTGTGGATGCTATTGTAGTAAATATTGGAGGAATGAAAGATGAAAGTAGTTGGAATTAAATTAAATGATGGATCAAAAACGTATTATTTTGATGCCAATGATTTTATTTTAGAAGTTAATGATACAGTTATTGTAGAAACTGAAAAGGGATTTCAATACGGAGTAATTGTAAGTCATATTCCTGATAGTAATATTGATTCACAGGTTAATTATAAAAAAGTAATTAGAAAAACTACGAAATCAGATTATAAAAAACATCAATCTAATTTAAGAGATGCTAAATATGCTTTGATTAAATGTAATGAATTAATTCAAAAATATGCTTTAGATATGAAAATAATTGATGCTAATTATACTTTTGAACGTGAGCAATTAATGTTTCGTTTTTTAGCTGATGATAGAGTAGATTTTAGGCAATTAGCTAAAGATTTGGGGTCAATTTTTAAAACTAGAATTGAGTTAAGACAAGTTGGAATTCGTGATAAAGCAAAGGAAATTGGCGGTATAGGACCTTGTGGTAGGAAATTATGTTGTAATAATTTTTTGACTGAATTTGATAGTGTATCTATAAATATGGCTAAAAATCAAAATTTATCGTTAAATCCGACTAAAATTAATGGAGTATGTGGTAGGCTTTTATGTTGTTTAAAATATGAAAATGATAATTATAAGGAATATAAGAAAGATTTACCTGATCTTGGAAGTAAGATTAAGAATGAATATGGAGAAGGTAGGGTAATAGCAGTTGATGTATTTAAAAAAAATTATAAATTATTACTTAGTTCAGGTGAAGTTGTACTAGTGGATGTTGGTAACGATGAAGGTAAAAAATAAATTGTTGAATTTTAAAGATATGATAATATATCAAGATGATGATGGTTTTTTGTTTTCTTTGGATTCAGTGTTGCTTGCTAATTTTGTTTCTATTAAGTTAACAGATAAAGAAATTATTGATTTATGTTCGGGTAATGCTCCAATTCCTATGCTTTTATCTTTTAGGACAAAGGCTAGGATTTTTGGCGTTGAAATACAGAAAGACATTTATGATTTGGGAATGGAATCTATAATTTGTAATAAACTTGATAATCAAGTGTTTTTGCGGAATATGGATATTAAGAATTTAAAAGAAGGTAATACTTTAGAATTTTATGATGTTGTAACTTGTAACCCGCCATATTTTAAGTATCAGGGTGGTAGCTTAATTAATGAGATGGAAAAAAAATCTATTGCTAGGCATGAAATATTAATTAAATTGGAAGATATCTTGGATATTAGTTCTTATTTGTTAAAAAATGGTGGAACATTTGCTATGGTTCATAGACCAGATAGATTAGTTGAAATAATTGAATTAATGAAAAAATATAATTTGGAACCTAAGAAAATAAGGTTTGTTTATCCGAAAAATGGGAAAGATGCTAATTTGCTTTTAATAGAGGGCGTTAAAAATGGCAAGTTAGGACTTAAATTATTACCACCACTTATTGTACATAATGGGGATGGTAGTTATACTGAAGAAGTAAGAAAAATGTTTGGATGTGATAATGATGTGGCAAAATAGTTATGATGGAAAACCTAGTGTATATTTGGTACCAACACCGATTGGTAATTTAGAAGATATGACATTTAGGGCTATTAAGGTGTTAAAAGAAGTAGATGTTATCTTTTCTGAGGATACTAGGGTAACTTTACAATTACTTAATCATTTTGAGATTAAAAATAAGTTAATTCATTTGGATGATCATAATGAGGAATTGGTAAAGGATAAAGTTTTGAGTTATTTGTGCGATGGAAAAAATGTAGCTATTGTTACAGATAGAGGAACACCAATTATTAGTGATCCAGGGTATAAAACGGTAAAATTTTTAAAAGATAAAGGATATAATGTAATTGCTTTACCGGGAGCTTGTGCTTTTGTACCGGCTTTAGTAGCTTCATCAATTAATTCAGAACATTTTACTTTTTATGGTTTTCTTTCTAGTAAAGAAAAGAAAATGTATGATGAATTAGAGGAACTTAAGGATAGTGAATATACTTTGATTTTTTATGAGGCTCCACATAGAATATTGAGAACTTTATCAGCAATGTTAGAAGTATTTGGAGATAGATATATAAGTATTTCCCGGGAAATATCTAAGCTACATGAAAGTGTTTATGTGGGAAATATTAGTACTGCTATTGAAACTTTAAAAGAGGTAAAAGGAGAATTTGTGATAGTGGTTTCGGCAACAGAACTAGTTGTTGATACAAGTCTATCTATAATTGATACGGTTAATATGTATATTAAAACTGGTCTTAGTAGTATGGAGGCAATAAAAAGAGTAGCTAAGGAACGTAAAATAGCAAAGAGTATTGTATATTCAGAATATCATAGAGGTGATGAATAATGAAGCTTATTGTTGGTTTAGGAAATCCTGGACGTGAGTATGTGAATACAAGACATAATATTGGATTTATGTATTTAGATTATTTGTTTGGCGATGTATTTAAGGAAAATAAGAAATTTAGTGCCATGGAATATATTACTAATATTAATAATGAAAAAGTAATTATTATAAAACCGCTTACATATATGAATTTATCTGGTGAATCAGTTATTAAATATGTTAATTATTATGGAATAAATGTAAATGATATATTAGTTATTCAAGATGATTTAGATTTGGAAGTTGGTAAGTATAAATTACTTTTTAAGCACGGCGCTGGAGGGCATAATGGTATTAAAAATATTATTTTAAATATTAATAGTAATGAATTTTTAAGATTAAAAGTTGGAATTAGTAAAGTCAAAGATATAGATACTAAAGACTATGTTTTAGGAAAGTTTAGTGCTGAAGAACTATCGGTTATAAATATGGTATTTGTAAAATTAAATGATTTTATTAATGATTATTTTTGTATGAATAGGGATATATTAATTGGTAAGTATAATAGTAAAAATGATAAATTAGAGGGATAAAGATGAAATTTTTTGATCATGTTTTTGAAATTCCTGATATCGATGATTATAGTGTATCAGGGTTAAATAAAGAGTTAACATGTATAAATATATATGATACTTTTATTAAATATAATAAAGGTATTTTAGTCGTGGCTAGTAGTACTTATGTTGCTAATTTGTTATATCAAATGTTACTTAATTATACTGATAGAGTTTTATTTTTTCCGATGGATGATTTTCTTACTAGTGAGGCTATTGCAATTAGTCCAGAATTTAAGGTAGAAAGAATTAATACTTTAAATATTATTAGTACTGATAGTAGATATATTGTTGTTACTAATTTAATGGGAGCTTTGCGTTATTTACCTGATAGAGATTTATGGAGAGAATCTCAAGTCTTTTTAAAAAAAGGAATGGATATTAAAAGGGATGAATTACTTACTAAATTTTATAATTTAGGGTATGAAAGAGAAGTAATTGTAAATGGTACTGGTAAGGTAGGCGTGAGAGGATATGTAATCGATATTTTTCCTACATCATATGAAAATGCTATTAGAATAGAATTTTGGGGGGATACGATTGATTCTATTAAGTATTTTGATGTAGAAAGTCAGTTATCTTTAAATGAAGTTGATGAAGTAACAATATATCCTTTTACAGAATTTATATTAGATAATTATAAAGATGATATTGAAAGAAAGCAAAAATACTTATTATATTATAGTAAGAATGTTGCTAATATTCTTAATTATTTAGGGAATGAAATTATTTGTTATTATGATTATAATACTCTTTTAAAGAGTTATGAATTACTTATAGATTCTATTATGGAATATGATAATGAGAATAAGGGAGAGATACCTACTAATTATATGTTTAGTATAGATGATATTAGGAGTAATAAAAAAATATATTATTATCATTTTGATGATGGTATAAATAGTAGGGTTAAAAATTTTCAATATAAATATGATGTGGTTAATAAATATAATGGTGATTATAATATTGTAAAAAATGATTTAATTAGTTATATTAAGGCTGGTAAAACAGTAATTCTTTGTATTGCAAATGAAAAGAGTGCTAAGAGAATTGTAAATTATTTAGAACTAGATGATATTATTAAGACATCAGAGGATGATATTGTTAATAAGCGAATTAATCTTATTAGTAAAGATATATATGAAGGATTTATATTAGATAATTATGTGATTATTGGTAGAAATGATTTATTTAATATAAAAGATGAGGTAGTAAAATATAAGAGTAAGTATAAATTAGGTACAAGAATTCAAGCTATTACTAATATAGAAATAGGAGATTATGTGGTTCATGAAGCTTTTGGTATTGGAATATATCAAGGTTTGTTTTCGATGGATAAGAATGGTTTAAAGAAGGATTATATAAAGATTATGTACGAAGGTGGTGATTCTTTATATATACCGGTTGAAAATATTGATAGAATAAGTAAATTTACTGGCAAAGATGGGTTAGGGGTAAAACTTAATAGTTTGTCTAATGATAATTGGCAAAAGAAAAAGACAAAAGTACGTGAGAAATTAGAAAGTATTGCTAATGATTTAATAATGGTTTCGGCTTCTCGTGAGATGTCTTCAGGGTTTGCATTTTCTCATGATGATGAAAATCAAGCAGTATTTGATAGTGAATTCGTTTATACAGAAACTCCTGATCAGTTGAAGGCTATTAATAAGATAAAAGAAGAAATGGAAAAAGATAAGCCTATGGATATGCTTTTATGTGGTGATGTAGGTTATGGTAAGACAGAGGTAGCATTTAGAGCAATGTTTAAGGCAGTTAATGATGGTAAACAGGTAGCTTATTTGTGTCCGACGACTATTCTTTCTAATCAACAATATGAGCTTGCTAAACAAAGATTTGCTAGTTTTCCTATCAATATTGCGCTTATCAACAGATTTGTTGATAAAGGTAAACAGAATAAGATTATCGAGGATTTAAAAGAGGGCAAGATAGATATTGTTTTTGGGACACATCGATTACTTAGTAGTGATATTGTATATAAAGATTTGGGATTATTAGTCATTGATGAGGAACAAAGATTTGGAGTAACTCATAAGGAAAAAATTAAAAAATATAAGACTAATGTTGATGTATTAACTTTATCGGCTACGCCTATACCAAGAACTTTACAAATGTCTTTAACTGGTATTAGAAGTTTAGCTTTAATTGAGACACCTCCTAAAGAAAGATATCCTATACAAACTTATGTTTTAGAGGAATCTGATTTAGTAATAAAAGATGCTATTTATAAGGAACTATCTAGAGGTGGACAGGTTTTTGTATTATTTAATAATGTGGAAAAGATTCAAGATAAGGTAGTAGAAATAGGTAAGTTAGTACCTGAAGCTAAGATAGATTATGCTCATGGTAGGATGAGTAAAGATCAATTAGAGAATAAAATGAATAATTTTATTCAAGGTAATTTTAATGTTCTTGTATGCACTACGATTATTGAAACGGGTATAGATATGCCTAATGTAAATACTTTAATTATTATTGATGCGGATAGATTTGGTCTTTCACAATTATATCAGATACGTGGTAGAATAGGTAGAAGTAATAAGATAGGATATGCGTATCTTATGTATAGTAAGCATAAGTTTTTAAATGATATTGCTATTAAGCGCCTTGATACGATAAAGGAATTTACGGAACTTGGTAGTGGTTATAAGATAGCAATGAGAGATTTATCTATAAGAGGTGCTGGCGATATTTTAGGTAGAGAACAATCTGGTTTTATAGATACTGTGGGAATTGATTTGTATTTAAAGATGTTAAATGATGCTATTAAGATGGCTAAGGGTGAGAAGGTAGAAGTTACAAGTGATGATAAAAAGATAGATAAACCACTTATTAATGTTTCTACACATATTGATGATAATTATGTTATGGATACGGAACTTAAAATAATGATTCATAAGAAAATTAATGAAGTTTATTCAAAGGAAAGTTTTTGTAAGATAAAAGAAGAACTTGAGGATAGATTTGGTAAGATAGATGAAGATATGGTTGTATATATGTATGAGGAATGGTTTGAAAAATTGGCTAAATCTTTAAATATTAATCAAGTTGTTGAGGATAAAAATAATATTTCTTTAAAATTACCACCTGATTTATCTCAGAAAATTCATGGCGATGAATTATTTATAGAGAGTTTTCAAATTAGTAAGAATTTTAAGTTAGATTATAAGGATAAATCAATTATAATTATTTTGGAAAAGAAAGATACTAGTAAGAATAATATGATATATTTGATAGATATTTTAATTAAAATAAGAGATATGACGTTAAAAGATAATGATAATTAGTTGGATAATTATTTATTATCTTTTTTTGGTATATATACGATTAATTTATCCAAAATAATTATGAATGGAGGAAGAAATGTCAACAGGAATTGTAAGAAGAATTGATGAACTTGGAAGAATAGTTATTCCAAAAGAAATAAGAAAAAGTTTAAGAATTAAGAATGGTGATAATTTAGAAATACTAGTAGATGGTGAGAATATAATGTTAAAGAAGTATTCTCAGATTGAAAATGCTATGGATATGGCGCAGGTATATGCGGATTCTTTCTATCAAGTACTTAAATATAATGTTATTGTTACTGATACTGATAAGATTGTGGCAATTGCTGGTAATCTAAAAAAGAAATATCTAAATATGGGAATAAGTGAAACTATTGAGAGAATGATTGAACGAAGAGATAGTTTTGTTGAAAGAAAAAAGAAAGAAATAGAAATAAGTCCTGGTCTTAGTGAATTTGGTTATTATACGGTGGCTTCAATTATAAATAATGGAGATTCAATAGGGATGGTAATTATTTTATCTTTAGATACACCAATGCTAGAACAAGAGGAAAAATTAGGAATGATTTTAGCTAATATGCTTAGTAATTATTTTTGTTAAGTTTAGTCAAGAATATTTCTTGGCTTTTTTAGTGATTTTCTTGAAAATATTATTTTCTTTTTAATTATGATTGCAAGTATTTAAAAGCTATGGTATAATACATGTATCGATTTTGAAGGAAAGAGTAATAATGGAATTTTAAGAGAGTCTATGGTTGGTGCGAATTAGATAAAGGAAGTTATTATAGATGGTTCTGGAGTCGTTTAACTGATATGTAAGTTAAACCGGTAGTTACGTTATAGCTTTAAGTGTATAATTGTCATAATTATAAAATAAGGTGGTACCGCGGCATAAGTCGTCCTTAAGTATTGTCTTATTTTTTTTTGGAGGTGAATTATGCGTAAATTTGAAAGGATTAGTTTTAAACAATTTGCTAAGGATTTAGAATTTGGTAATTATGATGATGTAAAATTACCTGAGAGAAAAACTAGTAAGAGTGCGGGTTATGATTTTATTTCGTTTCTTGATATTACTATTAAGCCTAATGAAGCAGTAAAAATTCCAACGGGAATTAAAGTATGTCTAGAGGATGATGAATTTTTAGGAATATTTGTTCGTAGTAGTATGGGATTTAAGTATAATGTACGGATGTGTAATCAGGTAGGAATAATAGATGCTGATTATTATAATAATAGTGATAATGAAGGACATATTTGGATTAAACTTCAGAATCATGGGGATAAAGAATATGTTATTAATAAGGGGGATGCTTTTGCACAAGGTATTATTATGAAATATTATATAACTGACAATAATGATACACAGGAAGTTAGAATTGGTGGAATAGGTAGTACAGATAGGAGAGATAATAATGGATAAGAAAAAATTTTATATAAGTACAGCTATTGCTTATGCTTCAAGTAAACCACATATTGGAAATACTTATGAAATAGTATTAGCTGATGTAATAGCTAGATATAAGAGATTATGTGGATATGATGTATATTTTCAAACTGGTACTGATGAACATGGTCAAAAAATTGAAGAGAAAGCAATAAATGAAGGGATTAGTCCACAAGAGTATGTCGATGATAAGTCACGTGTAATTAAAGAAATATGGGATGTAATGAATACTAGTTATGATAGATTTGTTAGAACAACTGATAATGAACATAAGAAGATTGTGGCTGATATTTTTAAAAAACTATACGATCAGGGAGATATATATTTGGGAGAATACAAAGGATTGTATTGTACTCCTTGTGAATCATTTTGGACAGAAAGTCAGCTTGTTTCCGGAAAATGTCCAGATTGTGGAAGAGAAGTAAAGGAAGCTACGGAGGAAGCATATTTCTTTAAGATGAGTAAATACTCTGGATGGTTAGAGGATTATATAGAAAAACATCCTAGATTTATCGAACCAGAATCAAGAAAAAATGAGATTATTAATAATTTTATAAAACCTGGATTACAAGATTTATGTGTATCTAGAACTAGTTTTAAGTGGGGAATACCAGTTAGTTTTAATGATAAGCATGTCATTTATGTATGGATAGATGCGCTTTCTAATTATATTACTTTTTTAGGATATAATCCAAATGGAGAGAGTAGTGCAGAATTTAATAAATATTGGCCAGCAAATATTCACTTAATAGGTAAAGATATATTGAGATTTCATACAATATATTGGCCTATAATGTTACATGCTTTAGGTGTTTCAATGCCGGAACATATTTTTGGTCATCCATGGATGTTGTTTGGTAATGATAAGATGAGTAAATCTAAGGGAAATATTGTGTATGCGGATGATTTAGTTGAAAAATATGGCGTAGATGCGATTAGGTTTTATATGATTCATGAAATGCCATATGCTTCAGATGGTGTATATACTGAGGATTTACTTGTGGAAGCAATTAATAGTAATTTAGCAAATGTATTAGGTAACTTAGTAAACAGGACTATTGGTATGGCTAAAAAATATTTTTCGGGAGTTGTTTCTAATAAAGGTGTAAGTGAGAGTATTGATGATGATCTTATTAATAGTGTTCTTTCTTTAAAGGATGCTATAGAATCTGATTTTGATAAATTTAGAATAGCAGATTCTTTAGAGAAATTAATGGATGCATATAGAAGATGTAATAAGTATATTGATGAAACGACGCCATGGATTTTGGCAAAAGACGAAAGTAAGAAGGATCGTTTAGCTACAGTTATTTATAATTTGGTAGAAGCTATAAGGATTATAACTGTATATTTACAGGCATATTTACCAGATACTGCTAAAAGTATATTTGAACAATTAAATACTGATTTGTCTGATTATAATACTACTAGTCATTTTGGGGAATATAAATCAGGTACGGTAGTTGGAGAAGCTAAAGTTTTATTTCAACGTATTGATAAGGAATAAATAAAAAAATAAAACCTATAAGGTAGATGATTTACTTTATAGGTTTTATTATGTTTTAAATATACATGTTTACATTTTTTTTGTAAATTAAAAAATATTAGACGTGGTATATTTACATATGTTATTTTATTTGATATATTCTTTTTAGAAGTTTGCTTTAGGAAAGGAATAAATAATGCAAAACGAAAAACACGCAGAAGTAGCTATTTTGATGTACTTAGGAGGTTTAATATTTATTACATTAATAAATATGTTTAAAGAAGTATCTTTTTTAGATGTGGTATATTTAATAGTAGTATTAAGTTGTGTTTTGAGGTATTTAGTTATTAAGAAAAAAATGTAGGGTGGTTTTTATGTTTATTGATACACATTGTCATATATCTTTGGATGATTATGATGATATTGATTTATTAATTAAGAATATTAAGAATAGTGGTGTTAATTATATTATAGTTAATGGTACTTCTAAGGATTCTAATGAATTTGTACTAGAGTTGGTAAAGAAATATGATATTGTGTATGGGGCTTTGGGGTTTCATCCAACGGAACTTGATTTAGTTACAGAGGATGATTTTTTGTGGTTGGATAAACATATTAATGATGAAAAAATAGTGGCAGTTGGTGAAATCGGGTTGGATTATCATTACGATAATACAGATAAAGAGAAACAAATGTGGGCCTTTGAGAAACAATTGGAAATAGCTAGTAAATATTCTAAACCTGTAATTATTCACACGAGAGATAGTATAGGAGACACTTATGATACTGTTAAGAAATATACGTTAACTGGCAGTATTCATTGCTTTAGTGGTAGTTTGGAAATGGCAATGAATTTTATTAAGTTAGGTTATAAGATAGGTGTTGGTGGAGTTGTTACCTATAAGAATGCTAAAAATATAGTTAATGTCATAAAAAATGTAGATTTAGAATATATATTACTGGAGACTGATGCTCCATATTTAGCTCCAGAACCTAAAAGAGGTGAAAAAAATTCATCTTGTAATATTCCTATAATTGCTAAGAAAATAGCTGATTTAAAGGGCGTTTCAGTGGCTTTGGTAGGAAAGGTGACTACGGAGAATGCGATAGAGCTATTTGACTTTTTTAAAATATTATGTTAGTATTATATTACCCAAGTAATTTATAGAGGTGATTTAGTTATGAGAAGAACAGTATCTAACTTAATAGTAATTGGATCACAATTATTAATAGTTAGTCTATTTTTCGCAACAGTATTTAATAAAGATATTAGGGTAGAAAAATATGTTAGTACAGTACATAATGAGAATTTAAACAAGATTGCAACATCTGTATCATTGTTATTTAAAGAAGAAAAGATTGAAAATGTAGAAGATAAATTAAACGATATGACTCTTGAGGAGTTGCCTTCAATTGATAAAGTTACTAATGATGTTAAAGAGATTGAAGAGAATGAAGTGGTAAGTGAAGATAAAAGTAATAGTTCACCACTTTCTTCAATAGATGCTAGTAAGTATATCAATAATGAAGAAATGGGATTTAAGGTAACAGAAAACAATAAACAGTATGCTTTATCAGATTATGAATTTGATGTGGTGGTAGCTATTGTCTCTGGTGAATTCGATAAGGATTTGAATGATGCTTTGGGAGTTGTTTCAGTTATTTTAAATCGATGTGATTCCGAAAAATGGATTAGGTGGGCAGGAGCTTCACCATATGATCAAGTTGTTAAACAGGGTCAGTTTGAAGTTTATTCAAGTGGTTCATATTTACAGTTTATGCCGAATGGTAGTAGATATGGGTCGGAAAAATATAATGTTGCAAAGCAAGCAGTAATGGATGGTTTAAATGGAATTAGAAATAATGGATATTTAGGCTTTCGTGCTTGGTGGATATCTTCATATAGTGATAAGTATATCATTGATGGAGGAAATAGATACGGATATAATTAGAGCTTATGCTCTTTTTTCTTGACTTATATGTAATATGTTATAAAATAATAGTATGTTTGTAAGTTGTTGGAGGATATATGGATAAGTTTGAATTTAAGAAATCATTAGGGCAAAATTTTATTAAAGATGATAATATAATTAGTAAGATAGTTAACCATGCAAATGTTGATAAAGATACTTTGGTTATTGAAATTGGACCTGGAGCAGGGAGTTTATCTAAGAAAATAATACCTTTATCGGGATATAGTATTCTTTATGAGATAGATATAAGACTTAAAGATATTTTAAAAAAGGTGCTATCTGGTAATAATAATTATGAAATTATATTTGGTGATTTTTTGTTACAGGATGTTTATCAAGATATAAGTAAACATAATTTTAAAAAGACTTATGTAGTCGCTAATTTACCATATTATATTACTACGCCAATAATTACTAAGTTAATAGATGAAATATATCCAGATAGAATAATGATTATGGTTCAAGACGAAGTAGCTGATAGACTTAGTGCTAAAGAGGGGTCTAGAGATTATGGAATGATAAGTGCTTTAATTGGTGCTAAATATGAAGTAAAAAAACTATTTAAGGTATCTAGAAGTTGTTTTGTTCCAGCTCCTAATGTTGATAGTGCTGTTATTAGTTTAGATAAAAAGAAGGATGTAGTGTCTTTAAATTACAAGACTTACGAGAGATTATTAAAGAATGCCTTTCAATTTAAGAGAAAAAATTTAAGGAATAATTTAAAAATGTATGATTTAGATATAATTAATAATAAGCTTAAGGAATATGGATATAGTTTAAATAATAGAGCTGAAGAAATTCCAGTTAATGTATGGATAGAGTTGACAAAGTTGTTATAATCTCTATCTTTTTATATTGATAGTGTCTTTACATTAAATTGTAAAAATTGCTAATTTATTTTTAATCTGTATAGTTTTGTCTTTTACTTATGCTATAATAAAATTGGTGATAGAATGAAATGTATTGAAATAGATAATGTAAGATCATTAAAATTAGTTAATAAAGAAGAACCTAAAGCTAATGGAGATAAAGTATTATTTAAAGTTAATACTTGTGGTATATGTGGTTCGGATATTCATTATTTTGATATGGGAAATCCGCAAGGTCTTGTGATGGGGCATGAGTTTTGTGGTACGGTCTTAGATTGTGGAAGTAGGAAAGATTTAAAAGTTGGTGATCGTATTACTGGTCTTCCAATTTCTCCTTGTGGGAAATGTGATGCTTGTCGAAGTGGTAATCCACAATATTGTGCAAGTACGTGGAGTGATGCTGTTGGACTTTCTTTAACTACTAGTGGAGCATATGCGGAAATATCTAGTTGTCATGGTAAGATGGTTCGTAAATTACCAGATACAATAAATGATGAAGAAGCATGCATGATAGAACCATCAGCAGTTTCTTTACATGCCATTATGTTAGCTGATATTAAAATAGGAGACAAAGTATGTGTAATTGGTGGAGGAATTATAGGCTTAATGTCTGCGGAATTTGCTAAAATGGCTGGTGCTTCGTATGTCGCTTTATTAGAAACAAATGAGGCTCGTGGTAAAAAGGCTTGTAAGTATGGTTATGTGGATGAGTACTATGACGCAAAAAATAGTGCTACTATTAATATATTGAAAGAAAAAACAGGTGGTGGCTTTGATAAGGTAATTGAATGTTGTGGTAATTCTCCAGCAGTTACTGAAGCGATGATGGTTGTAAAAAATGGTGGCATGATTGTTTTAGTAGGTGTTTCAATGCAACCTATAAGTGTTCCAATGGTTGTACCAGTTATGGGCGAAGTTACTATGAAGGGAGCAATTGCTTATACCGAATTTGATTTTGATCGTACAATGAATTTAATAAGTGATAAAAAAATAGATGTTTTAAAATATATTGACGATGTTATTCCATTAGAAAAGGCTCAAGAAGCATTTGAGAGACTTACAAGTGGTAAGAGTGATGCAATTAAAATAATTTTTAAACCTAATAATTAAGAGAAAATTCCAATTCAATTGAGTTGGTTTTTTTTTGTAATTTTAATTAAATCCTAGCATATATTTTACTGGGTGATTATATGTTAAATATAGGAGATTATGTTACTAGAAATTCATATAATAATGATATTGTTTTTAAAATCGTAAATATACAAAATGATGTTTATTATTTAAAAGGAGTTTCAGTTAGACTGTATGCAGATAGTACTAAAAATGATTTAGTTATATGTGATGATGTTACTGATAAAGATACTTTTAGACCTTCAATTGATGAGTATCGTGATCTAAATAGAAATGAATATTTTTATTTACCAGGACGTATTTTGCATTTAGATGGCGATGATGAATATTTAGAAAAATGTATGTCTTTCTATAAAAAAAGTAGGGTTAAGGCGTATGGTTTATATTTACCAGAAAGTGATATGCCGACACAGGTTTCTGGATTACTAAAAAAATATAATCCAGATATTTTAGTATTAACTGGTCATGATTCTTTTTCGCGTTCTAAGAGAGAAAAGTATAAGAATACTTCTAGTTTTGTCGAAGCGGTTACAGAGGCTAGAAATTTTGAAAAATCGCATGAGAAATTATTTATAATTGCAGGAGCATGTCAATCTAATTATGAGGATTTAATTAAAGCTGGGGCAAATTTTGCTTCAAGTCCTAAAAGAATTAATATTCATGCTTTAGATCCGGCTATAGTAGCTGCGTGTTTATCATTTTCTGATAAAAACAATAATATTGATATTATTAAGATTTTGGAAAAAACGAAATATGGTTCAGCAGGTATGGGGGGAATTATTACAAAAGGTTCAATGTATATAGGGTATCCAAGATAATGAATGTAAAAATGATAAGAAGGTATTTGAGTGGACACCTTGGAAGTAGAGCTTTGTTAATTTATTTCGGTAGTAGAAATAGAAAAGAAAAGTATGAAGGTATTATTTTGAAAACTTATTATAACGTATTTACCGTAAAGTTAATTACTGGAGAAATAAAGAGTTTTACCTATATCGATATTTTAACTAAGACATTAAAAATTTGTATTTCCTAAAAATGTCATTTTGTGTGTATAAAAGCGACAAATTACTTGACTTTTACTATATATATGCATTAAAATGTAATTAGAAAATGTTATTTTCTAGAGGAGGAGTGTAAGCAGAATGAAGATTACTTCAGTTACAGTCAAAAAAATTGACAAGGAAAATTCAAGAATGAAAGGAATAGCTTCAGTACTTATTGATGATTGTTTCGCAGTACATGATATTAGAATTATCGAAGGTGATAATGGTTTGTTTATTGCTATGCCTAGCAGACAAACTTCAACTGGTGGATATAGAGATATTGCTCATCCTATTAATACTGAAACACGTCAAATTTTTGAAAAAGAAATTATTGAAGCATATGAAAAAGCTGAATAAACACCATTTGGTGTTTTTTTCATGTATAAATAGGTAATTAATGCATATATTTAACTAGGTGATATTATGGACAAGGCAAAAGATATAGGTTTAAATTATGGATTAGATAAAGTAAAGGAAATTGAAGCTAGTTTTAATCATGGGATAAGTTTAGCAGAGAGAAAAAATGTTGTTGTAACGGGTGTTAAAAAAATTGAGAGTTTTGATAGTGAAGAGTTTTTAATGGATACTACTTTGGGTTATTTAAGTATTAAGGGAAGTGATTTAGAAATTATAAAACTTGATACATATCAGGGAAATGTTTCTATTAAAGGAAAAGTTGATAGTATGATTTATTTAGATAATGGTGCTGGTAAATCTAAGGAAGAAAGTTTTCTAGGAAAGTTATTTAAGTAATGAAATTAAGTATGCAAGTTAATTCTTTTATCTATTCTTTTTCTTTTGGAATATTATTTTATTTTTTATTAGATATTTTTAGTAAGATGACTTTAAAAAGTAATATTTGGTTTAAAATATTTTATTCTTTATTTTTTATAGTAATAATAGCATTATTATATTTTTATATATTATTATATATTAATAATGGGTTTGTACATGTTTATTTTTTAATTTCAATATTGGTTGGTTATTTATTTGTTTATTTTCTTGTAAAGAAGTATATGTCAAAAAAACGTAAAAAGTAATATGTAGATTTATTTCTTTTGAAATACTTTATTCTTTATGTTATAATTGCTATGTGTAATATAGTGAGGTGATTAATGTGGGGAAAAATGTAAAGAAGAAGAAAAAAGCATCTAAATGTAAAATTAAGATTTTTTTGGCATTAATTGTTTTTGGTACTATTACGGGGTGTCTTGGTTATAATTTATTTAATAATATATTGAATATAAAAAGGATGCAAGAAGAAAAAAAGAAACTTGTAGCAAAGATTGATGATCTTGAAAAAGAAAAAAAATCATTAGAAGTAGATATAATGAGATTAAAAGATCCAGAGTATATTGCTAAATATGTTAGAGAAAAGTATTATTATTCTAAAGAAGGAGAAGTTATTCTTAGAATGGATGACTAATTATAAATTTAAAAAGACCTATTCTTGTGTAAGAAATAGGTCTTTTAATATATTATTTTTCTTCTTTAGGATTAGATTTTTTTTCATCTAAACTAATTTCAGTAGTTTTTTCTAAATTTTCTTGGTTTTCTTCTTTATTTAATTTTCCGTATTTGACTAATGTGTCTATTTCTTCTTTTGTAATTGTTTCTTCTTCAAGAAGGGTTTCGGCAATTAATTTTAGAAGTTTTTGATTTTCTTTAAGAATTTTTTTACTCTTTTCATAGCAACTATTAATAATGCTACGCATTTCTTCATCTATTTCATGAGCTACGGTATCTGAGAAGTTTTTATTCTTATTATAATCTCTTCCTAAGAATGTATTTTCAGAAGGTTCATCTAACATGATAGGTCCAAGGGAACTCATTCCATATTCAGCAACCATTTTTCTTGCGATGTTAGTAGCTTTTTTAAAGTCATCATGAGCACCGGTGGTAATTTCGTTAAACGTTAATTCTTCGGCAACACGTCCACCAAGTAAACCACAGATAGCATCAAGTAATTCTTTTTTTGTATAATTGAAAGTATCTTCTTTTGGGGTCATCATTGTATATCCACCGGCATGGCCTCTTGGAATAATAGTTATTTTTTGAACTTCGTTGGCACCATCTAGTTTTAATCCTAAAACAGCATGACCAGCTTCGTGATAAGCTACTATTTTTTTCTCTTTATCAGTATATTTTCTTGTTACTTTGGCTGGTCCCATTAATACTCTATCAGTAGCTTCATCAATTTCTGCCATAGTTATGGCTTTTTTGTTTCTTCTTACTGTTAGTAGGGCTGCCTCATTTAGTAAGTTTTCTAGATCAGCTCCGGAAAAACCAGGTGTTCTTTTAGCAAGATTATCTAATGTTACAGTTTTATCTAGTACTTTATTTTTGGCATGAACAGCTAATATTTCTTTTCTTGCTTGTTTGTCTGGTAGGGATACAGTTACTTGTCTATCAAATCTACCAGGTCTTAATAAAGCAGGGTCTAAAACGTCAGGTCTATTTGTAGCGGCAATGATGATGATTCCTTCATTTGCTCCAAAACCATCCATTTCAGTTAATAATTGGTTTAGAGTTTGTTCTCTTTCATCATGTCCACCGCCAAGTCCGGCTCCTCTTTGACGTCCAACGGCATCAATTTCATCAATGAATATCAAGCATGGAGCATTCATTTTAGCTTGTTTAAACATATCTCTAACACGTGAGGCTCCAATACCTACGAATAATTCAACGAAATCAGAACCACTTATGTAGTAGAATGGTACTTTGGCTTCGCCAGCAACTGCTTTTGCTAATAATGTTTTACCAGTTCCTGGAGGACCTACTAAAAGGATACCTTTAGGTATTCTGGCACCCATACTTTGGAATTTTTTAGGATTTTTAAGGAAATCTATTAATTCTTGTACTTCTTGTTTTTCTTCTGTTAAACCAGCAACATCTTTGAATGTAGCCGTTTTTTCGCCATTTACTAAAACGGCTTTACTTCTACCAAAATCCATTGATTTACCATTAGATCCTAATTGTCTTGTAAATAACCAGATCATTGCCCCACCTAATAAAATTATAGGGATGTATTCGATAGCAATTGTTAGAAGGGAAGATGTTTCTGGATCTTTTTCTATTTTTAAAGCAAATCCATTTTCTTCTTCAGCAGTAACAATTTTTTTCATAAATTCTTCAGATACGGGTAAGTATAATATAAAGCTTTCATTTTCTTTATAGTTTTTTAATTTACCAGTTACTTCATAATTATCTGATCTTACTTTTGTAATTATTTTTACTTCTTCTACTTCATTTTTTTCTAGGCTTGTTATAAAATCACTTGCTGTAAGTTCATTTATTACTTTACCTTTGAAGTTAACAACTACCATGCATGCTATTATAAAAAATAATAGAAAGACATACGGCATTAAATTATTTGTCTTTTTTTTCATTATTTTCCTCTCTTTCTTTGTTACTAGTTAGTATTATATCATAAAATTCATTTTTTTTAACATTATATTTGGATTTTTTTATATTTGGGATCCACAATATATTATCGGAGTTATCTACAATAAGTGGATATGTGTCTCTTTTTTCTTGAGGCATTTTCTTTTCGATAAAAATATCTTTTACTTTTTTTGTACCATTTGTACCATATAACGATATTTTATCTCCTTTTTTTCTGTTTCTTATATATATAGGCATACTTATATTTTTAGTATTTAGTCTGCATACATCATTTCCATCTGTATCCCAAGAATCTCTTTTTTTAATTGTTATATCAGCTATTTCTTGATAGTCTTTTAATAAGATTTTATAATCTTTTTTAGTGGTTTCTACGTCATTTTTTTCTATGGTGATATATTTATATGTTTTTTTAGCAATGTAGTTTTTTGGAAGGTTAATTATAGTGTTTGATTTACTACTATTTGCTAGTTTGATTATTTCTTCTAAATGTTTTTCTTTTATAATATTAGAATTATTATTGTAAATATTACTTAGAATATGAAAGACTATTTGTTTTTTTATAAATGGATGTTCTTTGTTAAAAAGAGATATATCTATTTTATTATTTTTATAATCATTATTTATTTTTTCTTTGGTTATGTCTTCAACATAATTATAATATTCTTGTAATTCTTTAGAATATTTAAGAAATTTTAGATGAATATTAGCGTCTTCTTTTTTTAGGAGAGGCAATATGTTATGACGGTATCTATTTCTGGTATATTTGGTGTCTTCATTTGTATAATCTACGAAGTACTTAATATTATTTTCTTTATTATATTTTAATATATCTTCTTTGGTATAACTTATTAGTGGTCTAATTATTATGTAATCTTTTTGAATGGTATATTGTTTGATGCCAGCATATCCTTCAATATTAGAACCACGTACTATTTTCATTAAAGTTGTTTCTATTAAATCATCTCCATGATGAGCTAGGAATAATGTGTGTGAATGATATTTCTTTAATATTTGTTCATAAAAGGCATATCTTTTTTCACGGGCTTCATTTTCAAAATTTTTACCAGTATAATTTTTTATTTCATAATATTCAAAGATAATATTAAACTTTTTGCAATACTTTTTTAAATATTCAGCTTCTTCGATGCTTTCTTTTCTTACGTTGTGATTAACGTGAACACAGACAATGGGCTTTTGTGTGCTTTTTTGGATGATATTTAGTAAAGCCATCGAATCAGGCCCAGAGGAAACGCCAACTATTATATAATCTTCATTTGCTATATCAGATTGGCTAATTATATTTTCAATATTCATTTCGACCTCCAAATACGCAAGTATTATAACAAAATATTTATTAGAAGTAAATAAAGTTAACAAAAGAGATTGTGGGAAATAATGAAAATTGTGTGGGCTTGTTTAAAAAAGTTAGCAAAAAGATAATTTAGACTTTCCTTTTGATTAAAAGTTTGATAAAATAGACATGAGTATATGTAGTAACGAGGCATACATTTGAGGTGAAGTAACATGGGAAAAATTATAGCAATTGTAAATCAAAAGGGTGGTGTTGGCAAGACAACGACTAGTATAAATCTGTCCGCTTCTTTAGGTGTTTTAGGTAAAAAAGTATTAATGGTCGATTTAGATCCTCAAGGAAATGCTACGACTGGAGTGGGTGTAGATAAAAAAGGAATAAATAGTAGTATATATGAAGTTTTGACAATGAAGACTCCTATTGAAGGAGCAATTCTTAAATCCAAAAGTGTTAATTTGAGTGTTATACCAGCTTATTTGAATTTGGCCGGGGTAGAAATGGAATTAATTGAGTTAGAACGTCAATATAAAGATACTAATCAAAAATTTAATCGTGTAATGCGTTTAAAAGAAGAATTAGCAAAAGTAAAAGATAATTATGATTATATTTTAATCGATTGTCCTCCTTCTCTTGGAATACTAACTACTAATGCATTAGCCGCTGCAGATTCAGTTTTAATACCAGTACAATGTGAATATTATGCTTTAGAAGGAATTATGCAACTTATAAATACAATTATGTTAGCCCAGAGAAAGGTAAATCCTAATTTGGATATTGAAGGAGTACTTTTAACAATGCTTAGTGTTAATACCAATTTAGGGTTGGAAGTTATTAGTAGTATAAAAGAATTTTTTAAAGAAAGAGTATATGATACTATTATACCAAGATTAATTAAATTAGCCGAAGCTCCAAGCCATGGTAAAACAATTTTAGATTATGATCCTAGAGGTAAAGGGACAAAAGCTTATATTAATCTTGCTAAGGAGGTTATTTATAGAAATGGAACAAAAGAAGAAAGCCCTAGGTAGAGGGTTGGAACAATTATTTGATAGTGAAGTTTTAGATTTTAATACATTTGAATCTAGTGTTTTGAGTACCGCTGATGAAGATGATGTTAAACAGATAAATTTATCAGAAATTAGGATAAATCCATATCAACCAAGAAAGACTTTTAACGAGGAAGCATTAAAAGAATTGGCGGAATCAATTAAAAATTATGGAGTTTTTCAACCAATTATTGTTAAAAAAAGTATAAAAGGATATGATTTAGTAGCTGGTGAACGTCGTGTAAGAGCTTCAAAACTAGCTGGTATGGAAAAAATTCCGGCTATTATTAAAGATTTTTCTGATGAAATGATGAGGGAGATAGCACTTTTAGAGAATATTCAACGTGAGAATTTAACTGCTATTGAACTTGCTTGGGCTTATAAAGGTATCATTGATAGTTTGCATATTACTCAAGAAGACTTGGCAAACAAACTTGGTAAAAGTAGGAGTAATGTCACAAATGTTTTAGGATTATTAAGATTACCAAATAAAGTTCAAGATATGGTTTTAAAAGGTGAATTATCAATGGGGCATGCTAGAGAACTTAGTAAATTAGAAGATAAGGAACAAATTATCGAGTATGCTAATGAAATTGTTAAGAATAATTTATCTGTAAGAGATATTGAAAATTTAGCTAAGAGGGATGAGTTAAAGAAAAAAAATCCAATTAATAAGGTAGTTAAAAATAATCAATATGGATATGTTGAAAAGGAATTGCGTGAATTTTTTGGAACTAAGGTAAAGGTTAAAGACAAGAAAATTGAAATTAACTTTGAAAACAGTAACGATTTGGATCGTATTTTAGAGATTATGAATGTTAAATTAAATTAGAGCTTTATGCTCTTTTAATTTTGGTTAGAATTATTAAGAAATTTATTATTTCAACTTTTTTCCCTTTAAGTCTCAAGAATTGGTTTATAGGGTTGTTGAATAGTTGATACTTTAAATTGTGTTAGTATTTTTATTGACAAGTAATTATGATAGTAAAAATAAGGAAATGAATATGTCTATTTTTGTCTAATTAAAGGGTTTTAAAATTATTGTAATTATTACTTGTTGGGTATTATAATAAAAATGTAAGTGATTACTAGATTGTGAGGTGTAAGGAATGTTTGGAAACGTAAAATGGTTCAATAATGAAAAAGGTTACGGATTTATTGATTATGCTCAAGATGAAGATATCTTTGTTCATTATTCAGCTATTAAACAAGATGGTTATAAAACATTGTCTGAAGGTCAAAGAGTGGAATTTGATTTAATTGAAACTCCTAAAGGACTTCAAGCAATAAATGTAAGACCTTCTTCAAGTGAAAAGGTTATGTAATAGTGTTTTATATTCATTGTTATACTTTAAGAATTGATTTCTATCAGTTCTTTTTATGTGTAGTTTTTGATGGATTTTGTAAATGTATGAAAATTTGTTTAGTTTGCTTAAAAATGTTGACTTTTTTTAGTTAATATGCTATATTTTATTTGCACGTAGGTGTTTTTATTTTAGATAAATTTGGAGGTATTATGAAAAAAGAGGAAAAAGAAGTCTCAGAAAAAAAACAGAAAAGAGAAAAGTATGTTGCTGAGAATAGAAAACAAAAAAAAGTAAAAAAGGAACATGTCAGTATATTTAAAAGAATTTCTAAGTATTTTAATGGCGTATTAAAAGAGGTAAAAAGAATTCGTTGGACTAATAAAAAGGATCTTGTTAAATACTCAATTGCTTCAGTTGTATTTGTTTTGTTTTTTGGATTATATTTTTATGCAATTGATTGGATTATTTTAGTAGTAAGGAGTTTAGCTAAATAATGAAAAAAGAATGGTATGTTGTCAACACTGTAAGTGGATATGAATATAAAGTAAAAGAAAAACTTGATATGATGATTAAAAACTCAACAGATATTCAAGAGAGTATTTTTAGGGTTATTGTTCCTGAACAGACTGTTGTGGAATATAAAGACGGAGTTAAGAAGGAAAGAGTTAAAAAAATGTTTCCTGGTTATGTTCTTGTGGAAATGATAATGTCTGATGAAGTTTGGTTTATTGTTAGAAATACACAAGGTGTAACAGGATTTATTGGTTCTTCTGGAAAAGGAGCAAAGCCTATTCCTTTATTACCAGAAGAAGTAGATAGAATTTTATCAAATATGGGAATGTCAAGAATGGATTTAGCAAATGATTTAGCTGAAGGAAAGAAAGTTAAAATTACAGATGGTCCATTTAAAAATATGATTGGTAAAATTAGTTCTTATGACTTAGAAAAAAAGAAAGTAGAATTACTTTTGGATTTATTTGGACAAGAAACTTCTGTTGAGGTTTCATTATCACAAATTGAGAATGTAAAATAAAAACACGAAAGAGTAAAAAAATAATTGACAATAATTAATAAATTGTGGTATATTATTGACGCGACTGTGTATTATTATATAGTTAGATAGTTTAGTGGGAGGCTGCGGACGGCTATTTAGACCACTCGCGAAAAAAGAAACATTATTATAGGAGGTGTTTTTCGTGGCAAAAGCAATCACAAAAAAGATTAAGTTACAGATACCTGCAGGAAAAGCTACACCAGCTCCACCAGTTGGAACTGTTTTAGGACCAGCAGGAATTAACTTACAAGAATTTTGTACAAAGTTTAACGATGCTACTAGAGATAAGATGGGAGATGTATTACCAGTTGAAATTTCTATATATGAAGATAGAACTTTTGACTTTGTATTAAAAACTCCACCAGCTGCATTTTTATTAAAGAAAACAGCTAAAATTAAATCTGGAGCAGCTAAAGGGGAAACTGTTGCTACTATTACTAAGGATCAACTTAAAGAAATAGCAGAAACTAAGTTACCTGATTTGAATGCTTATGATGTAGATGCTGCTATGAAAATAGTAGAGGGAACTGCTCGTAACATGGGAATTAAAGTAGAAGAATAATTGTTATATACATATAGGTTTTTACCTATGTGGAAGGATTTAGTCCGCAAAACCACATAAGGAGGATATTATGAAGAAGAGTAAGAGATATGCTTCAGTATTTGAAAAAGTTGAAAAAAATAAACTATATTCAATTGAAGATGCTATTAAATTAGTAAAAGAAACATCAAATACTAAATTTGATGAAACAATTGAAGTAGCTATGAATTTAAACTTAGATACTAAGAAAGCAGATCAACAATTAAGAGGTGCTATAGTATTACCAAATGGTACTGGAAAATCACAAACAGTTTTAGTACTTGCTAAAGGTGATCAAGCTAAAGCTGCAAAAGAAGCTGGCGCTGATTATGTAGGTGATGTTGATATGATTACTAAGATTGAAAAAGAAAATTGGTTTTCATATGATGTAATTATTGCAACACCTGAAATGATGCCATTACTTGGTAAAATTGGTAAACTTTTAGGACCAAAGGGACTTATGCCTAACCCTAAAACAGGAACTGTAACAGTAGATGTTGCAAAAGCTGTTTCAGATGTTAAAAAAGGTAAAGTTGAATACAGAACTGATAGTTTTGGAAATATTCATGGAATAATTGGTAAAGCTAGTTTTGATTCTTCAATGCTTGCTGAAAACTTAAAAGCATTTGTTGGCGCTATATTAAAGATTAAACCAGCAACTGTTAAAGGAAATTATGTAAAAAATATTTCTATATCATCTACAATGGGTCCTGGAATCAAACTTGATTTGAATTCTTTTGACAAATAAGTAGTTTTGATATATAATACAAATTGATTGAGAAAAATTATGCCAAAGACAGTAAGGACGTATGTTTAAATATCTTACCGAGGAATAAAAAAATAATTGTTTTTTAGTCCTCGTATGAGGACTTTTATTTATGGCATGAGGAAAGGATGTGAAGATAGGTGGCAAATGCAAAGATTATTGAACAAAAAGCAGCTGTTGTATCTGAAATTAAAGATAAATTTGAAAATGCAAAGTCTGTAGTAGTGTTCGATTATCGTGGACTTAGTGTTTCAGAAGTAACTGAATTAAGAAGAAAGCTAAGAGAAAATAATGCAGATTATAAGGTATATAAAAATACTTTAACTGAAAGAGCATTAGATGAATTAAATATTGATATGAAAGAATACTTAGCTGGACCTAGTGCTATTACTTTTGGAACAGATGAACTTTCAATTGTTAAAGTGTTAAGTGATTTTGCAAAAGATCATAATGCACTTGAGCTTAAAGCTGGTATTATTGAAGGTAAAGTTGCTTCATCAGAAGACTTGAAGAGATATGCAGCAATTCCATCAAGAGATATGCTACTTACTATGTTAGCAGCAGGTCTTATGGGAACTGTAAGAGACTTATCTATATGCTTAGATTTATATGCTAAGGAAAAAGAAAATTAAAAAATAAGGAGGAAATAAAAATGGCTAAATTAAATAAAGAAGATTTTATTAGTGCTTTAAAAGAAATGTCTATTCTTGAAATCAAAGAATTAGTTGATGCAATGAAGGAGGAATTTGGTGTAGATCCATCTGCAGTTGCTGTTGCAGCAGGTCCTGCTGTAGCTGCTGTAGAAGAAGGTCCATCTAAAGTTAATGTTGTATTAACTGCTGCTGGTGCTAACAAGATTGCGGTTATTAAAATTGTTAGAGATATTACTGGTTTAGGATTAAAAGAAGCTAAAGACATTGCTGATAACGGTGGAAACGTTAAAGAAGGCGTTGACATGGCTGAAGCTGAAAAATTAAAAGCACAATTTGAAGAAGCTGGAGCTACTGTAGAACTTAAGTAGTTTATAAAAAAATATAAGAAATCTAGAAATAGGTTTCTTTTTTAGTTCTTTGTTAAATGGCTATGTTATAGAAAGTTATTGATATTAAACAGTAATTTTATGAATTTATATAATTAATTTTTGATAAAAGGTTATTTCATATAAACTTTTCAAATAGTTATATTGTAATAAGTTTTTTTATCGTAAATCTCTTTATTAATTTTTAAGAATTTGTTATACTAAATATATAGGTAGTAGGAGGAAGTATAATGTCTAAATGGGATAAAGAATACATTAAGTTATGCAAAAAGATATTAAAAGAGGGAAAAGAAGTAGAAAACAGAACGGGAGTTAATACGATAAAAATACCGGGTTATTCTTTTGTGTTTGATCTTGGAAAAGAATTTCCGGCATTAACAACTAAACAGCTTTTTTTTAGACAGGCTATACTTGAGATGTTGTGGATATATCAAGTACAGTCAAATGATGTTAGATGGCTTCAAGAAAGAAATGTGCATATTTGGGATGAATGGGAAATCCATGATGATGGTAAATGGTATGCTAATCAAATGGTTCCGGATGAAAATGGTAAGTTAGTAAAGAAAGCAATTGTTAAAGAGTTTGGTAAAGAGTGGGCTCATACAATTGGAACTGCTTATGGTTGGATAAATAATAAATTTCAAAATACACAAAGACTTATTGATACATTAAAAAATAATCAAAATGATAGAAGAATGATCATGAGTTTATGGCAGGATGATTATATTAAGACGGCTGTTTTGCCTTCCTGTGTTTGGTCTAGTGAATGGGATGTAACAGATGGAAAACTAAATTGTTGGGTTCATCAAAGAAGTTGTGATGTTCCTTTAGGCCTTCCATTTAATGTTACACAGTATGCAACTCTTTTATGTATGCTTGCTCATTGTACAGGATTAAAACCGGGAAAAATGTATTGGTCTATTAAAGATGCTCATATATATGTTAATCAGGTTTCTGGTATTAAGGAACAAATTGACAGATATGAAAAATTGGAGGATTTACCAGCTCCTAAATTATGGTTAAATCCGGATATAAAAGACTTTTTTAAGTTTGATAATTCTAAGGATTGTAAAGATATAAAAGTCATGAATTATCAACATCATGGAAAAATTAGTTTTCCATTAGCACAATAGGTGGTGATAATATGATTAGTATGATATGTTCAGTTGGAAGAAATCGTGAATTAGGAAAAAATAATCAACTTATTTGGCATATACCTAGAGATATGAAATTTTTTAAAGAAACTACGATGGGGCATACTGTGGTTATGGGAAAAAATACATATTTATCTTTACCAGGTGATTTACCTGGTAGAAATATGGTTGTTTTATCTTTTGATAAGATACTTTCAAATGTTTCAACAGTATACAGCGTTCAAGAAATACTTGACAAATATTTAGATACTCCAGAAGAGGTTTTTATAATAGGTGGTGCTTCATTATACAGTCAATTTATTGAATATGCTAAGACTATGTATTTGACTGAAATAGATGACGTGTGTGATGATGCAGATACTTTTTTTCCTGAGTTTGATAAAAATGAATGGAATAAAGAAATACTTGGGACAGATACATTTAAAGATATTAAATTTACAATGTGTAAATATGTAAGAAAATAATAATTTGAGAGTTTTGACAAGTTAATTATTAGATGCGTTATAGTAGATATGTTAACATTTTTAAAAAAGTTGGAAATATTTTAAAAATACAAATAATTTCGTTGACTTTTTACATTTATAGTGTTAACATTATATATTGGAAACGCGTCTTTTTGGCGTGGTAATCTTTAAAAATTTAGGTATTGGGGTGAAAAGTTAATGGCTTATAAATTAAAGCAAAGTGGCGATTATAGAAAAAGAAGAAATTTTTCTATGATTAAAAACGCATTAGAACTTGATAATTTGTTGCAAATACAAAAAGAATCATATCAATGGTTCGTGACTGAAGGGGTTAAGGAGGTGCTTGAAGACTTTTCTCCAGTAGAAAGCTTTTCAGGTAGTTTATCTTTAGAGTTTAATGATTATGTATTTGATACTCCGAGATATTCAATTAAAGAATGTAAAGATAGACAAATAACATATGCTGCTCCATTAAAAGTCCAAACAAGACTTTTCAATAATGAAACAGGTGAAGTAAAAGAACAAGAGATTTTTCTTGGCGATATGCCTTTAATGACAGATAGTGGTACTTTCGTAATTAATGGTGCTGAAAGAGTAGTAGTATCACAGTTAGTTAGATCTCCAAGTGTATATTTTTCAAAAGAAGTAGATAAAAATGGTAAACCGGTATTTGCTTCAAAGGTTATACCTACTAGAGGTACTTGGTTAGAATATGAAACAGATGCTAAAGATGTTTTATATGTAAGAATTGATAGAACTAGAAAGGTTCCACTTACAACATTATTAAGAGCATTTGGTCTTTCTAGTGATAAAGATATTTTAGATATGTTTGATAATAATGAATATTTAAAGAACACTATTGAAAGAGATTCTACTAAAAATACTGATGAGGCTTTAATTGAAATATATGAAAAGTTAAGACCAGGTGAACCAACTACTTTGGATAGTTCAAAGAATCAATTGATTACAAGATTTTTTGATAATTTTCGTTATGATTTAGCAAAAGTTGGTAGATATAAATTTAATCAAAGATTAAATATTGTTGATAGATTAGTAGGTAAAGTTTTAGCTCAAGATATAGTAATTGATGGTGAAGTTAAATTTGCCGATGGTACTTTACTTACAAAAGAGGTTGTTTTAGAACTTCAAAAGTATTTAGATGAAGGTTATGGTTATGAAGAAGCAAAAATTAACCATGATTTAAATGATAAGGGATTAATACAAGTATTATATGTATATTCTCCAATTGATCCAAAGAAGAAAGTTAAAGTTATTGGTAATGATCAAACACTTACGGTTAAAACTTTAACAATATCTGATTTTTATGCTTCTGTTTCATACTATTTGAATTTAATGGATGGTATTGGTCATGATGATGAAATAGATCATTTGGGTAACAGAAGAATTAGACAAGTGGGTGAACTTTTACAAAATCAATTTAAAATTGGTTTTAGTAGAATGGAAAGAGTTATTCGTGAGAGAATGACTACGCAAGATATGGAAACTGTAACTCCGAAAACGCTTATTAATATTAGACCAGTAACTGCGGTTATTAAAGAATTTTTTGGTAGTAGCCAATTATCACAATTTATGGATCAGGTTAATCCAATTGCTGAACTTACTCACAAAAGAAGATTATCAGCATTAGGACCTGGTGGATTATCTAGAGATAGAGCCGGTGTAGAAGTACGTGATGTCAACGCTTCACACTATGGTAGAATATGTCCAATTGAGTCTCCTGAAGGACAAAATATTGGTTTGATAACTTCACTTGCAAGTTATGCTAAAATTAATGAATATGGTTTTATAATGACACCTTATCGTAAGGTTGAACATGGTAAACTTACTGATCAAGTAGATTATTTAACTGCTACGGAGGAACAAGATTTTTATATTTCACAAGCAACAGTTAATGTTGATGATAACAATATAATTACTGATAGTACTGTAGCTGGTAGATATAATGGCGAAAATGTTATTATTCCAGTTGATCAAATAGATTACATAGATGTATCTCCACAACAGGTAGTATCTATTACGACAAGTTTGATACCATTCTTGGAACATGATGATGCAACACGTGCTTTAATGGGTGCTAACATGCAGCGTCAGGCATTGCCACTTTTAACAACCGAAGCTCCATATGTTGGAACGGGTGTTGAATATGTTGCTGCAAGAGATAGTGGAGCAGTTGTCGTTGCAAAAGCTGATGGTATTGCTACATATGTAGATGCTAAAAAGATTGTTGTTCAAAATGCTAAAGGAGAAGATATTTATAATTTAACTACTTTTGAACGTTCTAACCAAGGTGAAACAGCTAATCAATTACCTATAGTTAGAGCCGGAGATAAGGTTAGAAGAGGTCAGGTTATTGCGGATGGTCCTAGTACTAATAAAGGTGAACTTGCTCTTGGTAAGAATGTAGTTGTTGCTTTCATGACATTTAATGGTTATAACTTTGAAGATGCTGTTATTATGAATGAAAGATTAGTTAAAGATGATGTATATACTTCTTTACATATAGAAGATTATGAAATTCAGTGCCGTGATACTAAATTAGGACCTGAAGAAATTACAAGAGATATTCCTAATGTAAGTGAAGAGGCAAGAAAGAATCTTGATGAAAATGGTATTATAAGAATCGGAACTGAAGTAAAAGAAGGCGATATTCTTGTAGGTAAAGTAACACCTAAAGGAATGGCTGATTTAACAAGTGAAGAAAAATTATTACACGCTATTTTTGGTGAAAAAACGAGAGAAGTTAGAAATTCATCACTTACTGTACCACATGGTGGAGACGGTATTGTTCATGATGTTAAGGTATATACGAAGGCTGATAATGACGAAATGCCTAGTGGTGTAAGTAAAGTTATTAGGGTATATATTATTCAAAAGAGAAAAATTCAAGTTGGTGACAAGATGTCTGGAAGACATGGTAATAAAGGTGTTATTTCACTTATATTACCACAAGAAGATATGCCTTATTTACCAGATGGTACCCCAGTTGATATTATGTTAAATCCACAAGGTGTTCCTTCTCGTATGAACATAGGACAGATTTTAGAGCTTCATATGGGAATGGCTTGTAAAAAACTTGGTGTTTATATGGCTACTCCAGTATTAGATGGTGCAAAGAAAGATGACATTGCTAATATGATGGCTGAAGCTGGTATGGATCCAGATGGAAAAACGGTGCTATATGATGGTAGAACAGGTGAGCCATTTGATAATAGAATTAATGTTGGTGTAATGTATATGATTAAATTACATCACATGGTTGATGATAAATTACATGCAAGAGCTACAGGTCCTTATTCGCTAGTTACTCAACAGCCACTTGGTGGTAAGGCACAATTTGGTGGTCAGAGATTTGGTGAAATGGAAGTATGGGCATTAGAGGCCTATGGTGCTTCACATGTCCTTCAAGAAATCTTAACTTATAAATCAGATGATGTTATAGGTAGAGTAAAAGTGTATGAAGCTATTGTAAAAGGACAATCATTACCAGAGCCTAGTATTCCAGAATCATTTAGAGTATTGATTAAAGAATTTCAAGCTTTAGGATTAAATATTTCTGTAATTAATAATGATGATGAAGTAGTAAGTATATGTGATTTGGAAAAAGAAGAAGATGAAGATGATACACCAATTTCTGAAGAAATTCAGAAACCAGATTTGTTTGGTGATGAAGCGGATGACGATTTTTCAGATGAAGAAGAGGATGAGTTTGACGATGATGAACTCGATTTACCAGATGAATATGGAGATGGCATAGATACGTTCGATGATATGGACGATATGGGAGGTGATTTCTAATGTTAGAAGCAAATAAGTTTAAGGCTTTAAAAATTGGAATTGCGTCACCTGATGATATTAGAACATGGAGTTATGGTGAAGTATTAAAACCAGAAACTATTAATTATAGAACATTAAAACCAGAAAGAGATGGTTTGTTCTGTGAAAAGATTTTTGGACCAACTCGTGATTATGAATGTAGTTGTGGGAAGTATAAAAGATTAAGATACAAAAATATTATTTGTGATAGATGTGGAGTTGAAGTAACTAAGTCAAAAGTTCGTCGTGAGAGAATGGGACATATTGAACTTGCAACTCCTGTAAGTCACATTTGGTTTGTTAAAGGTATTCCTTCTTATATTGGATTATGTCTAGATATGTCTCCAAGAGACTTGGAAGAAGTTATTTATTTTGTTTCTTATGTTGTTCTTGACCCGGGAGCTACTACTTTAATTAAGAAACAAACACTATCTGATAAAGAATATAGAGCATACTACGAAAAATATGGAAATACATTTAGAGTAGGTATGGGTGCTGAAGCAATTAAGGAATTACTTAGTGAATTAGATGTAAATAAAGAACTAGAAAATTTACAAAAAGAGCTTGAAGGAGCTACTGGTCAAAAGAAACTTAGATTAGTAAAGAGATTAGATGTACTAGATTCATTTGCTAAATCTGGTAATAAACCTGAATGGATGATACTAGAGGCATTACCAGTAATTCCACCGGAATTAAGACCTATGATTCAACTTGATGGTGGTAGATTTGCAACATCTGATTTGAATGATTTGTATAGAAGAGTAATTAATAGAAATAATCGTTTAAAGAAATTAGTTGAATTGAATGCCCCATCTATTATTATTCAAAATGAAAAGAGAATGCTTCAAGAGGCCGTTGATTCATTATTTGATAATGGTCGTAGAGGTAGAAGTGTAACTGGTGCTGGTAATAGAGCATTAAAATCATTATCTAGTATGTTAAAAGGTAAACAAGGTAGATTCCGTCAAAACTTATTAGGTAAACGTGTTGATTATTCTGGACGTTCTGTTATTGTAGTTGGACCAGATCTTAAAATGTATCAATGCGGTATTCCTAAGGAGATGGCACTTGAATTATTTAAACCACATGTTATTAATGGTTTAGTTACTAAGGAAATTGCTAATAATATTAAATCTGCTAAGAAAATGATTGATACAAGAGATCCAAAAGTATGGGATGTTGTTGAAGAGGTTATTAAAGAACATCCGGTTATGTTAAACCGTGCACCTACTTTACATAGACTTGGTATTCAAGCATTCGAACCTAAGTTAGTGTCTGGTAAAGCTATTAGACTTCATCCATTAGTTACAACAGCATTTAATGCTGACTTTGATGGAGACCAGATGGCTGTTCACGTACCACTTAGTGAAGAGGCTAAAGCCGAAGCTAGAATACTTATGCTTGGTGCTAATAACATTTTATCACCAAAAGATGGAAAACCAATTGTTACACCTAGCCAGGATATGATTTTAGGTAATTATTATATTACGATGGAAAAACCTGGTAAAGAGGGTGAGGGTAGAGTATTTAAGAATTCTAATGAAGCATTAATGGCTTATAATAGACGTGAAGTTGATTTACATACAAGAATAGTTGTACCTGTAAATTCATTCAAACACAAAGTATTCTTAGATTCACATAAAGATCAATATTTAGTAACTACAGTAGGTAAGTTAATATTTAATGAAATATTACCAGATTCATTCCCTTATGTAAATGAACCTACAGATGAGAATATTGAGAAATATACACCAAATAAGTACTTTATAGCTCCAGGAGAAAATATTCCTGAGAAGATTAAAGAAATACCTAAGGCTGATGCTTTTAAGAAAGGTACTTTAGAAAAAATAATTGCGCAAATGTTTAAGAAGTATAAGACTACTGAGACTTCAATAATGCTAGATAAACTTAAAGATCAAGGATTTAAGTATTCTACATATTCTGGTATTACTATTGCAGCTTCAGATGTTGTTACTAGTAAACAAAAGGAAAAAATAATTGCTGAATCTGAGGCTGAAGTTAAGAAAGTAACTAAACAATATCAAAGAGGTTTAATTACTGATAAAGAAAGATTTGATTTGGTTATTGGTATTTGGGATAAAGCTAAAAAGGATATTGAAAAAGAACTTGAAGCTTATGCAAAGAGTGAAGAATATGAAGACAACCCAATATTTATAATGATGAATTCTAAGGCTCGTGGATCTATTTCAAACTTCGTACAGTTAGCTGGTATGCGTGGTACAATGGCTAAACCTAATGGTGAACCAGTAGAAATTCCAATTAAATCTTCATTTAGAGATGGTCTTTCAGTATCTGAATTCTTCTTATCTACACACGGTGCTAGAAAAGGTAGTGCTGATACCGCTTTAAAGACAGCAGATTCTGGTTATATGACAAGAAGACTTGTTGATGTTGCTCAGGATTTAATTGTTAGAGAAGATGATTGTGGAACTACACAAGGGGTAAAAGTATCGGCTTTTAGAGATGATAAAGATGGTATTATTGAACCATTATATGATAGAATACTTGGTAGATTTACAAATACTAAAGTAATTGATCCAAATACTAAAGAAGTAATTGTAGACAAAAATGAATTAATTACTGAGAATATAGCTGATAAGATAATTAATGCTGGTATTACCGAGGTAGAAATTAGAACAGTACTTACATGTAGAACAGATCATGGTGTATGTTGTAAGTGTTATGGCCGTAATTTAGCTACGGGTAATATTGTAGAAATAGGAGAAGCTGTAGGTACAATGGGAGCTCAATCTATTGGTGAACCAGGTACACAGTTAACCATGAGAACATTCCATACTGGTGGTGTTGCCGGTGGAGATGATATTACACAGGGTCTTCCTCGTGTTGAAGAATTATTCGAAGCAAGAATTCCTAAAGGTAAAGCTACTATTGCCGAAATTGATGGTACAATTTCTAAGATTGAAGATCAAAAAGGAAGAACAAAGATATTTATTAAAAACGCTAATGAAGTTAGAGAACATTTAACTGCTTATGGTGCTAAATTAAGAGTTGAAAAAGGTGATAAGGTATCTGCAGGAGATAGACTTACTGAAGGTAATATAAGTCCTAAAGAATTATTAATGGTAACGGACCCTAATACGGTTCAACAATATATTCTTAAAGAAGTACAAAAAGTATATCGTTCTCAAGGTGTTGATATTAATGATAAACACGTAGAACTTATTGCTAAGAGAATGATATCACAAATTAGAATTATGGATTCAGGTGATACTAATTTCTTGCCAAGTACAGTTGTGTCTATTAATAAATTTACAGAAGGTAATAGAGATATAATTTTACAAGGTAAAAAACCGGCTATTGGACAACCAATATTGCTTGGTATTACTAAGTCATCATTACAAACAGATTCATTCTTAGCTTCTGCTTCATTCCAAGAAACTACACGTATTCTTACGGAAGCTGCTGTAAAAGGAAAAGTAGATAATTTACATGGTCTTAAAGAAAATGTTATTATTGGTAAACTTATTCCAGCAGGTACTGGAGCTAAAGAATATATGGATATTGGTTATTCATTAGAAAAAGAGTTCTTTGATGATGAACCATCTGAAGTATTAGAAGAAAAATTCTTAGATTAAAAGTAAAGCGACTATACAAACTGTATAGTTGCTTTTATTTTTAAATATGTTATAATACATATTAATTGAAGGTGATTTTATGGCATGGAATGGTAATTTGGGAAAGTTTAGTGAACGAATGAAAAAAATTAGATTTGATAAATCTAAGCAAAAAAAAACAACTTCAAGTGAGATAGATAATCATACTTATAGTAATTTTTTAAAAGTTATAGCTGCTATACCATTAATGGTTTATGATAATACGCATGATAGTATTAATGATAAGGTATATGATGATGTAAATATTTCAGGAAACAAAAAAGATAAAAGTTTAGTTAAAAATAAGATTAATGATATTAACAGTATTGATGTTTCTCAAATAAAAAAGAAACAAATTGCTTTTTATAATAATTCTGATAATAAAGAAAAAAATAAGAATAAAGAGACAAAATTTGAAAAAAATAGCAGTAATGTTAAAGATCCTAAAGAATTAGAAAAGAGAATTATTAATTTAATTAAAAAAAATTTAATCACGATGGTTAATGAATATGAGATTTTACAAAGTGATTTATATGTTCTTAGTCAAGTAAATGGTGATGATAAAGTACTAAATCAATGTTTAAGAAATGTTGATGAGATAAAAAAAATATTGTGTAAAATTGACAAACTGAAGAAAAAATATGATTTTCTAAAAGATAACTTTGATTTTGAGTATATGTTAGAAACAGATGATTTACAACTTGTAGATGATATTATTACTTTAAAAGAACAATTTTCTCAAAATGAAGTAAAGGCTTTGGTAGAAGATTATAAATTATTAGATGTATATAAATATTTATATTTAAGAATAGATCAATTAAAAGATGATACAGTTAAATTTGAAGAATATAAAAATTTACAGGTTTTAGAATTAGAAAAAAGAGATATCGATTTTGAAAAACTAAAAAAGGATGTATATAATATATCTAGGGTTAATGAATCATATAATTATTTTGTAGAACAACAAGTTAAGTATTTAGATGAGTTAAATAAAAAAGTAGCTGACATTAGTAGTTATGAGGATGTTAGTTATAGACTTAGAGGCTTTAATAAATTTTTGTTAAATTCTTTTAAATATGTTGGTCTTCTTATGCTTAATCCTCTTAAAGGTGTAGTACCTTCAATAGCTACGGAAACTGTTTTAACAAGAAATGTTGTTAGTAATTTATACAAGAATATGGGATATGTTGAGAATAGAAGAATGATATACGATGCTATTGATTATTCTTCAGAGATAAAGATGGCTATTGCCAATATTGAGAGTACTTCAAATTTGGTTGATATGACTTTAGATGACCTTGTTAAACTTAAAATTAAATACAATGAACAATTTAAAAAATATCAAGGAGATTTTTCAGAATATGAAGAAGTAATAAGAAAAATTAATGATATGGAAAATAAAATTCTTGGAAATAAAATAAAAATTGAAATTATGAAAAAGAGAATGTATGAAAAAGAACAAATAAATGCTAAAAAGTTAATTAAAGTTAAGGAATTAAATAGTAAAGCAAGTTAATATATATGGGGAAAAATTTTTAGAATTATTCCTTTTTTTCTATATTATTAAATAAAAAATCTTGAATATATATTAAATATATGTTATACTTGTTTTAATAGTAGGAGAGTAGATGGTAATTATTTGCTCTGTAGGAGGCTAATATGGAAAGTAAAAGTATCAAAATTGTAGATGAACATGGTATTGATAGAACTGGTAATATTATTTGTGCTATTGATATAAAAGGTAGTGATTATGCTATTTATTGGATTGAACGTGATGAGGAAAATGATAATATTTTTGTTTCTAAGGTATTAAAAAATCTTGATAATACTTCAAATTTAGTTAATATTGAAGATACTATGGAGAAAGAGAGACTATCTGAAATAGTTAAGGAATTAATAAAACATGCTGTTGATAGTAGTAATAATATTTTAGATGGTAATACGGTTACTTTAAGTAATGGAGAAGTTGTAAATTTATCTTCTATAATAATTAATAAGGAACAAAATATTAATGTTCAAAAAACATATATTACTACGGTTAAAAAGGCCGTTACAAAAGTTGCAGGAGATTATTATGTAATTAAAGAAAAAAAAGAGGAAATTACTAATGATTTAGGGGTTTCTATGCCTATTTTTGAAGAACCTACAGTTTCTCCTCAAGTAGTGGATATACCGCCAATAATTCCAGAGGTTCCTGTTTTAAATATTCCTGAAGAATTAATTAATAGCTCGCCAGAACCTAAAGTTATGCCTATTGAAGAAAAGAAGGAAGAAACTGTTTCAGTTTCATCACCAATGCCTACTCAAATTAATTTGGATGATAGTGCATTTAATCCAACGCCAGAGCCAGCTGTAAGCAATATTCCTTTTGAGGTCCCAGCTTTTCAACCAGAAGTACCAGTGGAACCAATTAAACCGGCTCCGGTTGAACCAGTGATACCTACACCACTTGCATCAGCTTCAGCTGAAAAACTAACTAGTGTGGTAAGTGAACCAATATTAATTCCGACACCTGAAGAACCTCAGGTAGCAAGTTCAAGTCCTTTTATAACTCCAAGTCCAGAACCAAGTTTGGTATTTGATGCTTCAAAGGAATCAAATTTGAATGAAGCTTTAGGGGAAGTTAGTAGTGATAAATCTATTCCAGTTCCAAGCGTAGAACCTATTAGAGAATTTGGAGTTGATAGTAGTGTTTCTCCAGTAGTTGATATGAATGTACAACCACAGGAATCAGTAACTCCTCAAGATAATACTGCACGATCTGGTTTTGCTAATAATAAGTTTTTTATAGTTATAGCTATTACTGTTTTCTTAGCAAGTTGTGTATTTTTAGGATATGAAGCTTTTAAATATTTTCAACTTAAATAATTAAATATATTAAAAAGAAGACAATTAATTTTAATTGTGAACTGATAAAATAAAAGTAGACACAAAAATAGAATGTGATCTACTTTTTAAATTGCTATAATAATTTATATAAG
>CAKOPG010000013.1 GCA_934098745.1 uncultured Bacilli bacterium | reverse complement strand
ATTTAATCCAGAATCTGGAGTTGAACCAGAAGTATCTGGAATACCAACATCACCAGTTGGCGGTATGTTTAATCCAGGATCTGGAGTTGAACCAGAAGTATCTGGAATACCAATTTCCGTGTTTGGCGATACATCCGGTATTTCAATATTAGGATTGGCCTCTGGAACATTTGTTGTTGGTAAATCAACCGGTAATGTAAGAGAACCGGGAACCTCACCATCATTTGCTTGTCTTTCGTAAGGAACACCAGTATACTCAACTGCTTTATCAGCCATTATATCAGGAATTCCGGATTCATTGAAATTATTTCCTCCTTGAGAAGTTACCGTTGATGGGCCTCCTTCTCCATGTCCTCTAAATTCAGTGGCAGTGGTATTACGAATTCCATTCATGGCATCCGTTAAGCCAGTTTCTACAGTTTGATAAGTTGTTCCATCGGCATATTCTAAGTAACTTCTAGCGCCTACTGGTTCATATTGTCCTTCTCTGATAAGTACACCAACAATACTATCGCCAGTATCATCAATAGAAGTTTCACGCCAATGACTTGATTCAGTTCTATTTAGTGCTACACAACCAACAGCATTAGCTTCATCAACTTTATTTTTTTGGCCACCTACTTCTACAGTATGTACAGCCACGGTAAAATCTGATACGGCAACATCTGCTATGGCTTCATCATAAGCAGCATCCCCTGTAAAAAAGTCTTCGTAACCAGGAACTGTTTTGATAAGTTCTCTATCTTTATCATTTACTTGATATGATCTGTTTCCTACAGTTAACTGGAATTTTGTTTCATCATAATCTTTAACTGTTGGGGTGTATTGTTTATTATTATATATATCTGGATCACTTGTTGATTTATCAAAAATGGTAAGTGGTTCTGTTATTTCACGAATGTCATCAGTATCTATCATGCCATTATCATACATTGGTTTTAATATTTTATTAATATCATTTTTACTATATTCATATTCACTATCTATTTTGAACCAATGATCGTTTTTTGATTCTCCATTAACCCCTTCAACATATTTATAATCATAACCGTACATTGTATTAAGCTCTTGTTGATATTGTTGGACTTCTGATGCTGAAGCGGAATATCTTAAATTGGTTCTTTTTAATTCATATAGAGTTACACCCAATTCGGCATTACCTATAACATTATCAGCATATAATACGCTAGTAATCTCTGCTAAGTCATCTACAGTAAAAGAACCAGAGCGCACCATATTAGGAAGGACGTTTAATGATAAATAAGTTGCATTAATGGTATCATTGGCAACTAAGGCAGATATTTTTTCGGCCACAGCCTTATTACCTTGACTTACTTGAATTTCTGCTAAATTTCCAGTTAAGCCATTTAAAGCATTAGAACCTTTATTTTCAATTGCTAAAATCTTATATGCTCTTTCAAAAACACCGTTATAAATTGTTACTAAATCAGTTGTTAAAGTATCAAAGTTTCCTATGATAGAGTTTAATGTACCAAGTCCAGCAAATCCTCCTGGCAATTTTTGAGTAATGGAACCGACAAGACTATTTGCTGATATTAATTTTCTTTGAGCGCTAGACATACTCAAGGCAAAATAATTGTTAAGTTTATCTATATCTAAAAAAGTAGCTCCATTTCCGGTAGCACGTGTCTCTACAGAATTTGACTTAACAGTTGGATAGTCCCCTTTGCTCCTTAATAGAGAGTCTTCAAAGGTTGATTCTCCTGGTTTTACTATGCCATTTAATTCTGTAGCGGCAGTAGCAATTTGTGCAGTCAAATCACTGATTTTCTCATCCATCTCGACAAGTGTTTGAGAATTCAGTGTTGTAGCATACCCTTCTATCTCTTCAATTTTAGCATCTAATTTACCATTATCGGCATTCACACCATTTATTTGGAAGCAGTCGTGTAAGTCGTTTACAGCAGCATTTAAGTTATCGGACATTGCATTTAATTCATTTATTGTTTCCACTGTCAAATCTCTTGCTTCATAGTACTTGTCTCTTTCTTCTTGCAATTCAGCAATCATTGCTTGGAGTTCTGCTATCCTTTCTAACCTTATTCTTTCGGCCTCGGCAGCGGCAGCTTCATCATAATCTGATTGACCGGTTACATTACTGTCTTTAATTTCAGCCATTATTATCACCCTCTCTTTTGCGTTTTTTACAATTTAGCAATTAACAATATGTTTTAACTACCATTACTATTTATATTATAGCAAATTTAATTGTTTTAGTAAATATTTTTTGCAACACTTTAATTATATCTAAACTAAACTATCATTTAGTGTTTAATAATGTTAATGTATTTTTAATATATTAGTTAAAAAACACCTTGAAAAGTGTTTTTTAAGGTGTTCATAATTTATTATTTTTCTTGATATTCAAGATTGATTAAGAGTTAAATATTAATTTTTAAAATTATTAGCTCTGTTTAACATATCTGCTACAGCGCTATTAGATAGATCATTGAACGTTGTATTATTTTCAGCTTGACTGTTATCTTTAACATTATTATTATTGATAAAATTGTTTGCTGTATTTAGAACACCTGTCACGGCATCATTTGATGAATTGCTATCAGTAAACGAAGTTCCTATAGTATTATCAGAGGTTTGTGTTACTGAACTATTATCTAGCGATGCTTGCAAAGTTTGATTCTGTAATTCAGCAACATTTGAAGTTTGACTACCACCTATAGCCGACATCACATTAGGACTTACTTTTGGTGGAACTGCTGAAGGTAAGGCAACTGGAAGAAACTCTGAAGCGGCTATTTCGCCTTCTGAAATACTACGGTTATATTCAATTCCTGTAAACTCCACTTTTTTGTCAGCCAAAGAATCTGGTATATATATGTTATTAAAGAAATTATTACTACTACCGCCATTTGTTACTTTATTAAGTGATGATGTACCTTTATTATCGAAACCGGTTACAACAGTGTTACGGGTTCCATTCATGGCATCTTTAACAGCCATTTCAACGCCTTGATAGCCATTACCACTTAAATATTTTATATAGGTTTTTTCCGTATATGGCTGATACTGATTACCATTAGAACTTTGACGAATATATTGCCCAACGATACTTTCGCCATTGCCATTTTGATCTGTACTACACCAATGTGTTGATTCGGTTCTGTTAATTCCGACACTTGCAATAGCATTAGCTTCATCTATAGCTATTTTATTACTACTAGACTCTTTAGTAACCATAGCTACGGTAAAATCAGAAACGGCAACATCTGCAATAGCGTCATCATAAGCACTATCACCCGTAAAGAAGTCTTCAAATCCAAGAACACCTTTGATAAGTTCTCTATCTTTGTCATTTACTTGATATGATCTATTTCCCACTGTTAATTGAAATAAACCATCAGTTTCACTATAATTTTTTGTTACAGGGGAATATTGTGTATTATTATATACATCTGGATTTCCGGCATCTTTATTAAAAACGGTAAGCGGTGAGGTCATTTCTCTAATATCATCGGTATTAATTAAGCCGTTATCGTACATTGGTTTTAATATTTCATTAATGTCAGAATTTTTATAGGTATATTCACTTTTTATTTTAAACCATGCACAGTCTTTATTGTCAGTGTAATTTTCCTCATATTCATAGTCATAACCGTACATGGAGTTAATTTTTTCTTCATATGCTTTAAGATTACCTTGGGTAGTGGAATAGTTTAAGTTAGTTCTTCTAAGTTCAAATAGCATTGTTCCTACATCACTATTTGTAATGACACTATTACTATATAAATTGCTAGTAATTGCTCCCAGACTGCTAATATCTATACTTCCAGAACGCACCATATTAGGTATTAAAATCATAGTTAAATATGAGGAATTTATTTCGCCAGTATTAATTAAATTAGATATTTGGGAAGAAAATGCACTTGTCCCATCTAATTCTAAAATATTTGCTAAGCTTGATTCAAGACTGGAAATACCACTACTTGCTTTTCCTTCAATAGCTAAAATTCTTTGAGCTTTCTCTGCTAAATCTAGATAAATTGCCCCAATACTTGCATTTATATCATCAAGCATACTAGCTAATCCATTTAAATAAGGTGAACCGGAAAAATCGCCTGGAACGGTTGAAATTATTGAACCAATTATATCCCCAACGGATAGTAAATTATCTCTAGCTCCATTTACGTAACTTGAAAATAAATTATTAAATTTTTCTAAATCGAGAAAAGTTTGACCATCGCCTGTCCCTTTAGTATTCGAACCATATGAACCGAAGTTGCCATCATCGTAAGGTTTTTTAGGAATATCTTCTGGGTGTAATGTTTCTCCCGGTGTATGAAGGCCATTCAATTCATTAATTGTCATACTTATTTGATTAGATAAATTATCAATATTTTGATCTATTTCGGATAGTGTTTGACTTCTTAGATTACTAGCAATGTCGGTAACCTTGTCGATTTCGGCATCAATTTTACCGTTGTCGGCATTTACTCCATTAATTTGGAAGCAATCATATAACTCATTGGTGGCATTGTCCAAATTACTAGCCATTTGGTCTAACACATTAATTGCTCCGACAGTCATTTCTCTTGCTTCATAATATTGTTCTCTTTTAGCTTCTAATTCTGCTAATAATGCTTCAATCCTTGCAATTTCTTCTAATCTTCTTCTTTCAGCCTCAGCAGCGGCAGCTTCATCGTATTCATTATTTGTGGTTGTTTTATTTTCTGTTTCTTCCATTGTTTCACCTCGTATTATATACTTCTAAATACATTATAATTATAACAAAATTTTTATCTTCGGTAAAGAAAAAATATTAAAGGAAAAGTCATATTTAAAGTATCATGTATTTTGATTAAAAAAATACTATTTCTTTTCATATATGGCTTTTAATTTAATATTTTTAGTAATCTCTGTAGTCATATCAAATTCTTCTCCATCTAGTGACCAGTATATAAAGGTATAGCCTTCTTTTACTGGTATTTTGGAATTTTTAATTTTATCCCCTTTGAATATAATTTCACTGGCTATTTTAGTGCCACCATCTGTATCAAAGGTAACTTTATAATATTCTTTAGCAATCCATGTGGCTTTTAAAGTTGTATCTTCATATATAGGGGTATTAAAATCATATTCTGAATCGTTGATTATCCAACCAGAAAAATCATAACCAAATTTAGTGGGATTTTTAGGTTTAGGTATAACTTCACCATAATTTACTTCAGTTTCTTTAATACCACTGCCGCCATCTAAATCGAAAGTAATTTTAAATCGTACTTTCTGATATTTTGCAGTTAAAGTAATATTATTGTTTACAGGTTTAGAAAAATCATATAATTCATCTTGATAATACCAGCCTAAAAAATTATAATTTTCTTTCATGGGATCCATAGGCCTATCAATATTTTTTCCTTCTTCAGCTGTTTTTGTTTTTTGATAATCACCAAAATCGAAGGTAACGGTATATTTATTAATGATTTCAGGTTCTTTTATCCAGTAGGCGGTTAAATCAAGATCTTCTTCTACTTTTGCAGGTAATTCATACTCTCTGCCATCTTTAAGCCATGAAACAAAGATATATCCTTCTTTGGAGGGAACTTCAACATCACTAAGATAATCCCCTTTAGAAACACTAACTTTTTGTATATTGTCATTATCTATATTAAAAGTAACGGTATATGTTTTGGTATGACAACCTGTAAGTAGCATTACGCTAATTATAATTAATGTTAAATACTTCTTCATTTTTATCCCCTCATATAATTTATTATTTTTGAAACAACTATTTGATAATTATCTAATCTTTTTTCTACTTTACCGGATATTTTAATTATATCATACTTTTTTAGATCTTTATTTAAAAGATATACATTTGGAAATAAAGTTAAATCTACTTGTCTATATTCGTCACTAGCTAAAACAAAAGCCATGACATCATTTTTCTTAGTAATTACTTCTTTAATATTATTAACTTCTAAAACTAATTCAATGTATTTATCGATATATTTATCAAGAAATAAGGTATTAATATTTATATTTTTTCGATATTTTGTTACGGGGTGATTAGAAAGATAAAAACCAAAAATATTAAATTCATTTTTAACAAGTTCATCATTGCTGTATTCATCATACGGAGTTAAAATAGGAACTTCTATTGGTATCATACCGGCATCTTTTACTAAATCTACATAATTTAATATATTATCCAAGTTATTTATAAGAGTTTTAGTGTTGTTACCAAATAAATCAAAGGCTCCAGATAAAATAAGGGATTCTATTACTAATCTATTGATACTTTGACTATACATTCTTACACAAAAATCTATAAAATCTTTAAATGGTTCTTTGTTTCTTTCAATAATTATTTGATTGACAATATTGTTCCCAACATTTCGAATTATTGCTAAAGGACATATAATTTCATTTTCAGATATAATATAATGATTTTCGGAAATATTTACATTTGGTTTTTTTACGGAAATGTTTTTCTGTCTTAGATTGGCAATATAAATACTTGTCTTATTTTCGTTATTAATTGCGCCATTTAGTAGTGATAGCATAAAATACTTATAAAAATGAGCTTTTAAAAAGGCCATTTTGTAAGAAATCATCGAGTAAGCAACAGCATGCGATTTATTAAAACCATAATTAGCAAACTTAAGTATTAAAGAATACACGGATAAAGCTAGGTCTTCATTATAACCTTTCTCGATACTTTTATTGACGAATTTTTCTTTTTCTTTGATTAAAATATCTTCTTTCTTTTTGGACATAGCTCTTCTTAATATATCTGCTTCTCCTAAAGAGTAACCAGCCATAACACAGGCAATTTGCATTATTTGTTCTTGATAGACGATAATTCCACAGGTCTCTTTTAAAATATCTTCTAAATCTTTGTGTAAATAGTTTATTGGTACTTTTCCAAAACGTCTTTCTAGATATTTGGAAATACTATCCATTGGACCGGGTCGATACATGGAAATAGCTAAGACGATATCATTAAATGATGTAACTTGTAATTTTTTCAAGAAAGATATCATACCGGGAGATTCAAATTGGAAGATTCCATCAGTTTCACCTTTTCTAAATAGTTCTAGAGTTTGGGAGTCATTTATTGGAATATTAGCAAATGTAATATTTATATTTAAACTATTTCTTATGTTATTAATAATTTCATCGATCATTGTCAAGTTAGATATTCCTAAAAAGTCCATTTTTAGTAATCCCAAGGGTTCTAAGTAATCTTTGGAATATGCTGATAAATACATACCCATTTGGTTTTTATATAAAGGGATTATTTCATCAATGTTATATTTACTCATTACTACTCCAGCAGCATGAATAGAAATATGTCTTGGCAAACCTTCTAAATGAAGAGCGATATCATATAGTTTTCTTAGTTCTAGTGAATTATCAATCATTTTTTTAAGATTTTTATTTTCTTTATATGAAGTGAGTAAATCAGAATTAGTTAATTTAGCAATGGTATCGATAAGATTAGCTTTAATTTGTAATACTCTTCCAACATCTCTGATAACTTGTTTAGCTGCTAGGGTATTAAAGGTAATTATACCTACAACTTTTTTTTCACCGTATTTTGAGATGACATAATCAATAACTTCCTGTCTTTTTAAAGCATCAAAGTCAATATCAATATCAGGCATAGTAATTCTTTCTTTGTTTAAAAAACGTTCAAATAATAGATTATATTCTAGAGGGTCAATATCCGTAATACCAAGGGTATAGCTTACCAATGAACCAGCAGCGGAACCTCTTCCTGGACCCACTAGAATATTATTTTTTTTGGCATATAACACATAATCATAAACAATTAAAAAGTAATCATTGAAGCCCATTTCATCGATAACTTTAAGTTCATAATCTAATCTTTCCTGATAATTTTTGGGAATAGTGCCATGCATTCTTCTATTTAGACCTTTATTGGTTAAGTTTTTTAAGTATTCTTTACTATCAATATCTTTGTTATATATTGGTAACAAATTAGGGGCATATTCTAGAGTAACTTGACAAGTATCAGCAATATACTTGGTATTTAAGATATCTTCTTCATTACTTAAAAGCATAATTTCTTCATTGGTTAAAAGATGTCTATTTGTGTTTTCTTCAAAGGCGTACTCTCCTAATACTTTACCTTCTTTTATCATTTTTAAATAATCTAAGTACAAGTGATCATCTTTTCTAAGATATGCAATATCGGTAATTAGTACGGCTTTATTTGGAGAGTCTATTTGTTCTCTTTCCAATTTATTTTTATAGCCGATAAAGTGTTCTTCATAAATATTATATAAGTCTTCTTGCCAAGAAGAAAAAGGCATAATTAAAATAAGATTATCGGCATATGTTTTTAAATCATCTATAGTTAATGATCTTTCGGAAACAATGGTTGATAATTTTATAATATTTTTATAGCCTTTATTATTTTTGGCATACAACAAAAGAATGTTTTCTTGTATTTTTAATTCAATGCCTATTATAGGTTTTATATTGTTTTTTTGGCAGGCGTAGTAAAATTCCATTACGCCAAACATGTTAGATTCGTCTGTTATAGCAAGAGAAGTGTATCCATAACTAGTAGCTAAATTAACTAATTCTTTTATTTTAATAAGACTATTTAAAATAGAATAACTAGTTTTAATTTGTAAAGCTGCATAATTCATAGAAACACTTCCCTTATTTACTAAAATCTCCACATAAAATACATGATAGCTAAAGCTGCTACGGCAATAACTACGGCCAAGATGGCAACATTTGAAAAGCCACTGCTTTTAACGCCAATATCAGCTCCGAGGATGCTACCTTTAAATCTTTTCACCAACTTGTTTTCTTTTTTAGAAGTATGATTGGCAAGACGGTAACTTTTATTCATATTAAGTTTTAGATCATCAGTTGAATTCATGATTAAAGTTTCTTCTTGACCATTATCCCCTGTAAAAGTTCTGCTCATATTATTCATATTCTAACCCTCACTTTCTTTTATTCTCACTTATCATTACTAAATTATCAGTTAACTGTTTTATTCTTTCAATAATTCTTCTGGCTTTGACATTATCAATTTCTTTATTTGTGACTGCTAAATGGCTTTCTAATTCTTTAATAGTTAAGTTTGAAGTAAAGAATGTTGGAAGACCTTCTTCCATACGATATTGTAAAATTGTCCCCAATACTTCATCTCTTGCCCATTCAGTAACGGTATCTGCACCAATATCATCTAAAAGCAATAATTCGGCTTTTTTGATAATGTTGAATTTTTCTTTATATTCGGATGGATAATTAAAAGATTCTTTTAGGCTTCTTAAAAGCTCTGGATAGTAAACTATAGCTACTCTTACCCCATCTTTAGCAAGTTCATTTAACATAGCAGAAATTAAATAAGTTTTACCACAGCCAAAATTACCAGATAGATATAAACCTTTCTTCTTAATACCACTTTTATATCCTTTAATAAATTCCTGAAGCCATTTAATAACTTCGAATCTGTTTTTATCACTTGTATCAATATCTTTCATTCTAGCATTCTTTATTTCTTTAGGAATATTAAAATAATAGATATTTTTCAAATATGCACTTTCTTTAAGTAGTTCTTTTTGATATTTACAAGGAATGTATGAAAAAGCAACATCTTCGCCGTTAGCTTCGGGATAATAAACATAGCCACATACTTCGTTCTTACACTCCATAATATTTTTACAGTTTTTACAATGTGAAAGTTCACAGGAAGACTGTTCTAATTTTGTCGTATATTTCATTAACGTGGTGGTTTTTAACTTGAGACTGTTAGCAAGTTTTCTAAAAGTTAAGTCCTCATTATAGTTTCTTTGATAATCTTTTTCAAGAGCATAATTAGATTTCCCATATTTACCATTTATAAATTCAGAAGTTTCTTTCATATTACTTATACTCCTTTAATAATTCTTCAATTTGTGATCTTTCTTCATCACTGGCAGAATTAGCTGTAACGTCTTTATCAAACCATATTGGAACATTTTTATCATTTTTAACTTTACTACTTATGGTCTTACTTTTATTAATGGCAGCATGATTTTTTCTAGCAATATCCATGGCATCTTCGACAGTTTCAATATTCTTTCTTTTCCACTGACCGGCAATAGTTTCTACTAAAGTTCTCGTTAATTTATTGTCATTAGTTTTTAAAACATAATCTACTAAAACATTTACAACGCCAGGCTTTAATTTATAATCAACGATTAAATCCTCTAACAATTTAACATCTCTTTTCACTGGTTCTGCATCTTTATGCTTACTTCTTAAAAAGTCATATGGACTAGTGGTTTCAAAAGTATATATCATTTTAGCCATTCGGGAATTTTCTCCAAGCGGTTTTCTTAAATATTCTGGCTGGGTATGCTCGATAATCGTAGGGAGCAGGCCCATATGATCAAATTGATAGTGATTACGAGCTACTTTTCTCAATTCATCACGATTAATTGTGCCTCTTTCGTTGAGACAGGACTTTAAAATACTTTGCATTTTTGAGGCATCAATATCATACAAGGTAGCTAGTTGAATAATTAATTCTTGTAAATCTTTGGTAAAAATTTTGCGATCGATATTTTTGGGCATATTTTCTATTAAAAAATTCATATCAAAATCACTATCAATATCTAATTTTAATTTGTTATACTTTCTTATGTTGTCGACATATAAATCTGACGATGTGTATGGTAATGTTTTAAACACTTCATTAAACTTACAACTTATTTCTTGATAACTATCTTTATTTAATTTGGGTAATTTAAAACAAGAAACAAGTCTTTCATACTCTTTTTTCCCAACATTGTTATATAGAACAATGTTGAATATTGGATGTGAGAAAAATTCATGACTACTAACTGGGGAATATAATTCATAGATGTAACTATTTATACTTCCCTCTTTTAAATATGTCTTTAATAAACCTATACCCTCTAAAACATGCCTTGTATCTAATAATTCATTTAAAGATATATGCAAATTAGCAGTTAAATGAGCATGGTTCAAGCTATCACTAAATAGTTGATGATCAGTAAGATCTGACAAGAAAGTCTGATATAGAGTTACTGCCATCGGGCCTATTATAGGTAAATACAACATATTAATAATTTTTAAATCTTCTGATGTAATAATACTCTTATTAATTACAATATAATTATCAGCTGGTAATAACGATACGTTCATAATATCACATCCCATCTTAAATTATACCATATTATAAGAATAAAAGATAAAATTTTATTAAAATTATATCTTAGATGTATTATTTGTGTTTTTATAACATGATTTAATCTCAATTTGTAAGTACATGATAATTATAGCAAGAATATGGTAAATTGTCAACACTTTTTAACAAACATTTGTTTAAAAAAGAGAGCTATTGGCTCTCCTCTTCTAAATCATTATATTTTATTACAAAAATACTTTTATCTTTATAAAAAGCATAAAATATATCTTCTAAATTAACTTTATTTCTATTCAATAACCGCTCAATAAATTCATCATCTTTCTGCATTTCGATTAAGGTTTCTTTTTGGATTTTTCCATCTAAAATAATGGGAAGTGGTAAGGGGGTTTTATATTTATTTTGATTATAACCAAAAACGGACAAAGTGCCATTATTTTCTAATATTGCATATTCCACGTTTTCAATATTCCGATATCCTTTTTCTCTGAGTTGGGTAAGTAAATCATCTAAACTGTATTTTTGTTTAATCATTTCTCGATAATTGACTTTACCATTTTTTATGATAAAAGATGGCGTGCCATCTAACATTTCACGCAATTTTGGACTTTTAAGGCTTGAATACGAAAGAACAATTTGCAATATAACTAAACACGCAATAGGTATAATGGATGCTAATATACTTTTAGTACTATCCTCTACAGAAATGGCTACTAACTCAGCAATTAAAATTGATACGATTAAATCAACTATACCTAATTGGCCAACTTCTCTTTTTCCCATTAAACGATAAATTAAGATGATAAAAAAATAAAAAAATGATATTCTAAAAATAATTTTAATATATTCCATAAAATCACCATTTTTATTATTAACAAGTAATAATTAAATATACTAATTCATAAATATTACTAGGTGATATCATGTTAAAAACTTATTTAAAAACTTATGGCTATCTTTTAGGATTAATATTAATATCTTTAATAATTTTATCCGTAATAAATTATTTTATAAATATTAAAAGTTTTATTATTAAGATTGTCTTACCATTAATATCTTTGCTAGTTTCTAGTATTTATCTTGGTAAAAATAGCAAAGAATCGGCATATTTAGAGGGTTTAAAATTTGCTTCTTCATATTTAATATTAACATCTATTTTTAAGGTAATTTTTAAAACAGCATTTAGTTTTAAAGTAGTTATTATGTATTTGGTAATTATTTTTACCTGTGTAATTGGATCAATGATTGGTATTAATATTAAAAAAAGTTAAAGAAAAAGCAATGTGGGTTTTAAGCATTGCGTTTTTCTTTTGTGCTATATAACACTATATATCAACCATAGGCTGGGTTAAATATCTAATATGTAAGTGATTACTAGATCTTATGCCTATAGTAGATACCAAATTAAATACTACTTAATTTTTCCTTGATTATGGCATTAACTTGTCCCATATCAGCACGCCCTTTTAGTTTAGGTGATACTTCTTTCATAATTAATCCCATATCTTTTGAACTTGTTGGGTTGATTATTGCAAAAGCTTCTGCAATAATCTTTTCTATTTCGTCTAATGTTAGCTGTTCTGGCATATAAGTTTTAAGAAACTCAACTTCTTTGGCAGTTTTATCAGCTAAATCTTGACGATTAGCTTTAGTAAACTCAGCAATTGAATCATTTCTCATCTTAATTTGTTTGGCAATAACCTGAACAACTTCGTCATCGGTTAAATCTCTTTTTTTATTAATTTTTTCTAATTGTACAGCCCCTTTGACCATACGAATAACTCCTAGGGAAAAACTATCTTTATTTTTCATATAAGTAATCATATCACTATTTATTTTTTCAAATAAAGTCATATTTCCACCTCCTAGTACTTATTTTTATTATTTTTTCTTGAATTAATAGTATTAATTTTCTTCTCTTCTCTATGACGAACTCCGGGTTTCTTATAACCATCAGCTCTTTCTCTTGCTTTAGAAAGGGTACCACTTCTGGCAGTTTCTGTCTTAAATCTTTTTAATGCAAATTCAAGATTATTATTTTTAACGATTGTAGCCATTACTTATCCCTCCCTTCAACAACAATTAGTATTATAACAGAATTTTTTTTATTATTCAATAGAAAATATGACAAAATTCGACAAAATATTTAACAAAAATAGCAATTATAGCAAAATCAATACTTGCTATTCTTAAGGGTTTCTCTTTGAATATCTCTTTCTTTTAAAGATTCTCTTTTATCATAAGTCTTTTTACCTTTACATAGTCCCAGTAATACTTTGGCTTTACTTTTGACAAAATATATTTTCAAAGGTACTAAAGTATACCCTTCTAAATTTAATTTATCGTTCAATTTTAAAATTTCTTTTTTATGTAAAAGTAACTTTCTAGTTCTGGTTTCTTCGTGGTTAAAGATATTTCCTTCTTCATATAAAGATATATGAGCATTAAGTAAATAAACTTCATAGTTTTTGATAATGGCATAACTATCTTTAATATTACACTTACCATTTCTAATAGATTTAATCTCTGTTCCGGTTAAGACAATGCCACACTCATATGTATCACAAATATAATAGTTATGTTTTGCTTGTCTATTTACTATTTCCATTGAAATCCTTCTTTCTACTGGGCTAAGGCGACAGTTTCTATTCTCTGATCATCTGATTTAATTATCTCACTATAAGTGTTATAGACATCCATATATCCTTGGAGATAATCCTTGATTCTACTGTCAGAGAAAGGAATTACTTTAAATTTACTCCAACCTGTATAATAAGTATAAGTTAAATCATTTTTGATATTATCAATAATTATTTCTTTTTTATCCCCTTTTACTTTTTTAGTAATTTTAAGAGAACTCATTAAACCAACCATACATTTATAGTTGCTACATGATCCTTGGTTTTGATATTGTGCTGATATGAAATTGCCTAATGAATAAAATACGATAGTGTCACCAATCCATTCCACAGGTTGAATAACGTGAGGATGGGTTCCAATAATTATATCGACACCATTTTCGGCTAAGAAATTAGCCATATCTTTTTCATACGGTGTTGGGGTATGGGTATATTCTACTCCCCAATGCATAGCAACAATTAAGACATCTACTTTATCACGAATATTAGCAATATCTTCTTTGACAGTTTCTTTATAGGCTTGATATTTTGTATCATTGGCAACTATATTAAGATCTAAGTTTGTAGGCCATACATTAACTAAATAATCATCAGCTACCGGCATACCATTGGTGCCATATGTATAGTTTAACATGGCATAAGTGATACCATTAGATTCTAAAACTTTACTCTCAATTTCTTTCTTTTCTTCAGCTGAGCTATAGCTACCAACTGCTTGTACGCCCGTTTGCTTGTTCCAGTATTCTCGTGAAGCTAAAACAGCATTTTTTCCTCTATCAACGGTGTGATTGGTAGCTAAACTAACTAAGTTAAAGCCGGCATCAATAAAAGCATCACCTACTTCTTGAGGGGAATTAAAACAGGGATAATCCGATAATCCAAGACTAGTTCCTCCTAGAATTGTCTCTTGATTGTAATAAGCTATATCATAATCTTTGACTTTCTCTTTAACATATTCAATCTGAGGTTTAAAATCATAGCCGTTATGGTTAGCTAATCTGTTAGCATCACGATAGACACTACTATGAATCAAAGCATCACCTACCATGACAAGACTAGTTTCATAGATTTCTTCTTGTGGCTCTTTTGAAGGTTCCGGCTTAACATCGGCGGGTTTTTTGTTTTTTAAATAATCAAGGCCATAAATACCGCCAAAGATAATACCAGTAACTACTAATAATGTTATCAATAGTAAAATTATTAATTTTCTTATATTAATTTTCTTTTTTCTTCTTCCCCGACTCATTTATATTATTCTCCCTTACTACTTCGAAATCAACTTGAGAAGTTTCTTTTGAGGCTTTAACAACAGTAACATATACACTATCACCATACATGTAATTTCTTTTGCTGTTTTTGCCCAATATGGCATTTAACTCTTTATTATATATATAGTAATCTCCAGATAAACTATCAATTCTTACCAAACCTTCAACGGTATTTTCCAATTCTACAAAAAAGCCAAATTCGCAAACGCCACTAATAATGCCCTTAAATTTTTCACCAATATGTTGCTCCATATATTCCGCTTTTTTCATTTTTTCGACGTCTCTTTCACAATCGATAGAATCTTGTTCTTTTTTAGAAGACTGTATAGCTATTTCAAACAACTTATTTTTCCAATAGTTAACGGTCTGTGGTGTGTCATTTTCACTGTATTCTTTAACTAAACGATGTAGAGTTAAATCAGGATATCTTCTAATTGGCGAAGTGAAATGAGCATATCGCTTACTGGCAATTCCAAAATGACCAATATTAATATCGGAATATTTTGCTTTTGCCATGGTTTGGATAGCCATAGTATTTAGGATTATTTCATCATCTCTTCCTTTAAACAATTTAAGCAATCTTTGATAATCTATAGCTTTAAATTTATTGACGTCAGCTTTGATATTATAACCTTTTCTATTTAAAAACTTAATAAATATATCTAGTTTTTCTTTGTTAGGTTTATCATGAACACGATATATTCCTGGTTTTTTCATATCTTCAATATATCCAGCGACAGTTTCATTGGCGGCAATCATAAAGTTTTCGATAAGTTTTTCACCAGTCAATTGTTGCCTTAAATCAATTTTAACTGGATGTCCAGATTCATCTACTAGTATTTTTGCCTCAGGGCGATTAAACTCTAAATATCCATGATTAACCATCTTTTTACGTAAAATATCGGACAATTCTTTCATCAATTTTAAATCATCTACGAATTCTTCATATCCCACTGGAACAGTTTCTTTTTCTAAGATTTGATTAACACAATTATAAGTCATTTGCTTGCGACTACGAATAACTGATTTAAAAATCTTATAGCTAATAACATAGCCTTTGGTATTGATATTCATAACACAAGATAAGGCTAAACGATCGACATTTGGATTTAATGAGCAAATGCCATTAGATAATTTATGAGGAAGCATTGGAATAACTCTATCAACTAGATAAACACTCGTTCCTCTTTCAAAAGCATCCTCGTCTATGATACTGTCTTTTTTGACATAGTGTGAAACATCAGCTATATGTACTCCTAATTCATAAACTTCATTTGATATTTTTTTAATACTTATGGCGTCATCGATATCTTTTGTATCATCACCATCAATAGTAAATATAACTTCATCTCTTAAATCCACTCTTCCTATTGTATCATTGTAACTAACTTCTGATTTAATATCTTCGACAGCTTTAATGACTTCATCAGAAAAAGTCGGATCAAATTCATATTGGTAAACGAAAGATAAAACATCCACTCCAACATCGTTTTTGTGACCAATTATCTTAACAATTTCCCCAACACGTTCGCGCCCTGCTATTATTTGCTTAACTAATACTTTATGGCCTGGTACTAAGTTTTTAGTCTCTTCACTTGGTATTCGAAGTGGTAAATAGCCATCTTTGTCTGGTTTAACATAACCGATACCATCTTTTTCGTAGTACTCTCCAACTAATAATGAATCATCTCTTTTTAGTATGCGGATGACTTTACCCTCACGAGTATTTTTATTAATTATTTCAATAATAACTATATCATTGTTTCTGGCATCTAATAAATTATTTTCATTAATATATATGTCATCTTCATCAAATGAAGGGTCCAATATTACAAAGCCATATCCTTTTGGATTAACAATAAGTCTTCCTGTTTTAAAATTAGTATTACTAATTAATGTATATCTTTTTTTCTTTTCACTATAGTAAATTTTTCCTTCTTGGCATAGTTTATTTAATAAATTTTCCAAGTTTGCATATTCTTCTACACTATGTAAATCTAAATAATCATTTATTTCAATACTAGTCAATGAAGTGTTTTTTTTATCACTTAAAATTTTTAAAATTTCTTGTTCCATCCCTTTATATCCTCACATTCTGTCATAATTATATCATGGATATTTTTTTTTGTAAATTATTTAAGAATAGTAATTTAATATTTTAAAAGGAAATATTTTTATAATTCTAACTTTTTAATTCTTCTAACAATATAAATATAGCATGAAATAACTTACTTGTCAAGATAAAATAGTACATATGTTTGTATTTTTTAAAAGAGAAAAAGGAAGTCTCTACTTAGTGTTTTCAAGTACTTTCCTTTTATATCTAATATATCTACTATTGATTTTATTTAATTCTTCTAAATCAGTAATATCGCTTTCTGTATCCATATCAAAAGCTCTATCTAGGTTTACACCATCACTATATTTTAAAAGATAATTTTCGTATGTATCGATTATAGAACACGTATCTAAGTTGTCTATATCTATTAATGTAGCACTTCCAAAATCATATAAGCTACCATTACTACATATGATATCAATATGAGATGTTTTTCTATTTGATGAGCTAACCTCTCTAGTAAAACCTAATTTTATTTTATCATTAATCGATATCACTGAATCATACGTTGATAAATCAATTTCCGGTAATAATTCTGGTATAAATAAAGTTGTTGGGTAAGGTAATTCACCTTGACAGTTAGCAAGTGATATAATTAAGTCTTTATTATTTGGAATAATTTCATTAATTAGATGACGAAATCTATTAAAGGCAGATAAAGCTAATTCATTCTTAGCAATGACTTCACTAATGGTACCACTTGTTATATCTTTAATGTTTTTTCCTTGTTGTCCATCCCAGGTACTAGTAATAATACATAAAGAATCTTCTGGATGTCTATTTGTTTTTGGCATTCTTGAAGCCTTTAAAGAATACACTTTGACATTTTTGGAATCTTTCAATGTTAAAGGTTCTTTGTATGGTGCAAAAGCTAGATCATAAATATACGCTAATCCTTTATGAATATATCTTTTGTCTTCTTCTTGACTATCACCATCTAGTTTAACTTTTATGCTTTCACAAATGTTATAATTTTCGGTATCTGTTAACAATTCTAAACTAAGTAAATCTTTGCCAAGGATAAGACACCCTATTCTTTTTTCTTCATAAGTTGATATACTTAAAAATGGTTCTTCACTTAAATCAAGAGATATCCTATAACTAGTTTCTTTATTGAAAGTAACAGTAAACTGATACGTAGTCAAATTATCATATTTTTCTTCGGTGGATAGTCCTTTATACAACTCAGGATCAACACTTCTTTGCATAAGTAGACGACAGTTATCGCGTTTGATTCTCAGTTCATAACGTAGTCCGTCACAATAATTATTAACAGAGCCTACTAATTGATTGTTAGCATCAATAATATTTAAGATATTTCTTCTAACAGATGGTTTTGTCTTATAACCTAGAAAATCTAAAAATCTTTTTTCATAAGTAAAATTCATCATTTTATCATCCCCTTAGGTCAGATATTATAAACCATTTAATTATATTTGACAAGTGCTAGATATATTTTTCTAATTTTTGATTTAATTTATCATATGTTACTTTCATCGCATCCTCAGTAACAACATCATTAACTTTTTTGATATCGATCCACGAAACAGCACTATTTTCATCTTTTTTTATTTTTAGTTCTTCTTCTTCAGAGGCTTCAAACAAGTAGGTACAGTTTAGATGTAGGTGTGAGGGAACAAACTTGTCATTTTTCATATGAGCATTAACAGGTAATATTTCCATACTATAAATGCCATCACTAAGTAATTTTAATTCTTTAACGCCAGTTTCTTCTAATACTTCTTCTTTAGCTACTTCTAAAAGGTCACTATTGCCATCAGCATGTCCACCAGTCCATGACCAAGAGTTATAAATATTATGGTAAACCATTAATACTTTTGTTCTTTCTTTATTAACTACCCAAGAGGATGCGGTTAAATGGCAAAGCTGATTATCTCTTGATAGTAAATTAGGGAAGACTTGAAAATATTTTAAAATGAGTCTTTGATCATTTTCTTCTTGTATATTGCACGGGATATAATTTTTTATTTCTTCATATAAGTTCATAATTACCTCCTATTTAGAACAAATAATAAATGATAAATCTTAAATAAATTTATAACTAAAATATACAATGTTGACTTTATATACTTGTTATCGTTTAGAAATGATATTACTTTTTTTATTACTTAATAAGTATATAGTTATTTCTTAAAAATTTACATCTTTAAATTTCAAAGAAAAAATCCCCTTTATAGAGAATTAATATACTTATGGTACCAGCCAAGGGACTTGAACCCTCACACCATCACTGATAATAGATTTTGAGTCTATCGCGTCTACCATTCCGCCAGGCTGGCCTGATGTAATAATTATACATCATTTTATCATATTTGCCTAGTACTTTTTACGATTTTATTATTATTCCTCTTCTATTTTGTAAATTATGGACAAGATATAAATTTTATTTAGAATTTATTTTTAGACATTTATGTTTATATGGAACAAAAGATAAATTTAGTTAATTTTATGCCATAATTAGTGGCAATTATTTTATTTTTTTCTAAAGAAACTCTCGTTCTTTTCTTATACATTAAAAAGAAATTATCAATATTAGATAATCTCTAATTTATTTCTGATTTTTTAGGCATACATAGAGCACAGATAAAATAAGCTAACACTCCTGTTCCGTATGTAAAAGCTAAAATTATCCAGATGACCCTAATAATTGTGGGGTCAACGTCAAAATATTCGGCTATGCCACCACATACACCAAATATTTTAGAACCTTCTTCAATTCTATACAATCGTTTCTTTTTTTTATTAGCCATATTATCACCAATTAAAGTATAACATTATTTTTAATTATTATCAATATAATTACTAATTAATTTTATCATATTTGAGGTATTACTTTTATATTGTTTAGGGGTAAAGTTTTTACTTTCTTCAATGACCTCAGCTAATTTATCAAAATCGTTAAGAGCCAAGATATAACCTTCACGAGATAAATTATCAATTATTTGAAGTTGGTGATCGTTGGTGTGCTCTTTATATTTAGCAAGACGGGCAGCAGCAATAACCTTTTTTTTGTTTTTAAGACCGGTAATAATAGAGCCAACACCACCATGAGTGATTAATAAATCGCACTCTTTAATGTATTTATCAAAATCTTCATAGGGAATGAGATCTAATATTTCCATATCTTGGCTTTTGTATTTGGTAGTTCCAGCTTGAACTATAACTTTATCTTGAATATTACCTAGGTCAATTTGTTTTTGAATAGCATCTAAAAGTCTTTTAAAACTTTTATCTTGAGTTCCTAAGGTTACTAAAATCATTACTGCTCACCTCTTATTAAATAATTTATATATTCAGAAAAATTAATATTTTGAATTTTTATTTCTTTATTAGAAATATCATAGTATTCTTTAAATGTTTGAATGTGATAATCATCACAGGGATTATAATTCCATAAGGTATTTAGATAATTAGCAGGAATATATATTATAGCATTATCTATCTGATTATCAATAGTATTTTTTCTTCTTATATCAAAGATTTTATTTATTATGCCATATAGTATTGAAGTTAAAATGGTAATAATAACTATTATTAAAAAGATTTTATTTAATGGTTTATTAAAGGTAAGAATGTTACTACTGATAGTGGTAATTATTAAAATATTTATCAAGATATAAAGAGCTATTACTCTACTTCCCCATACGGGTGTAAGGGTCATTACAAAGGAAGAGATGAAGGCTACTAATAATAAAATAATTAGAAAGTTTCTTTCCTTTTTATCTTCAATAAAATATATTATGGTATAAAACCAAGCTATAGTAAAGATAAGATAATAAAATATATAGTACCAATTAGTTAGATTTGGTAATTTTAAAGATATATTTAATGGTAAGATATTTATTATATTATTTAAAATAGTTATTATAGGAATTATATCGAATAAGACAATTAAGGGTATTTTATAAGGGAGATTTTTAAATTTAGATATTAGCATTTTATCAATAAGAATTAATATGCTTAGGGTAATGATAGCATTTTTATTAAAGGTATATTCTATAAATGATGGAAGATTATAGAATACTTTACTAAAAATACTCATTTGGGAAAACCAAATTGTTTCTTCACTTCTTATTTCTGAGCCGGGGCTTTTTAGCATGATTAATAAGCTTATGGAAGAAGATAGAAGCATTAAAACTAAAGGTATTTTAATTTTTTTGTTTTCTAGGTAATAAAAACAAAGCATTAAAAAGATACCAGCAACGTAAGCACAACCTATATTTTCTACGAACATGGGGATAATAATACTTATAATTATTAGTAAAATACCAAGGGGAAGAGTTAGTTTTTTATCAACTGATTTATATAGGTAGTAAAATGTAAGTATTGATAAGACACTGGGGAATATGTAGGTAATATTTCCCGCTACCCATAGATAACATTGAGTATAGAAGATATTATCGACACTTAGTAATAAAAACATAGGTATTAGATAATAGATCCTATTTGTTTTATTTTTAATAAATTTATAACAACAGTTAATAAACAGAACTAAGATAAGGGTGTTTGTTATATTCCATAACCACTTATGATATGTTAGAAAGCTAATTAATATTCTGCTTATAAATCTTCCTTCCCATGAATAATACATTTGGATAGCATGATTTATATCAGCAGAAATTCCTTTTTTACCAACTAAATAGTTTCCCCAATCATCACCGTTAATAGGAGTTAGGAAGAAGATAAATAGAAAGATAATACTTATAATTATTAAGTATTTGTTATCTTTTAGAAATGTTTTTATCTTCTTCATTAGTAAATCCAACCTCCGTAAACGGCTTTAGGATATAGTTTTAACATGCTTTCCCACTGAACAATGAAGAGATCGGCAATCGGATATATCATAGTACCGGCCATAGTTTTAGTAGTACTATTGGCAAATGTTTCTATATATATTATTTTACTACCAAAAAATGAACCAATATAACATATAGGTACTGCGGTATGAGTACCGGTGGTGACAATATATTTAGGTCTAACTTTGAGATATAAGAATAATGATTTAAAGCAATTATAGATAAATTTAGGGAGATATGCAAGTTTTTTATCTTTAGTCCCATATACTAAGAAACTAATTTTTTTAGGATATTTCTTAGTTAGAGATATATTAGACTTAGTTTTTTCAGTAATGATATAGTAGTCATACTTTTCAAACATTTTATTAAGTTGCATTAATTCGTTTAGATGTCCCCCAGTAGAGGCAATAAATAGAACCTTCTTTTTTTTCATTGGTACCTCCCTATTTAATTTTAATTTCATTAAAGTATTCTTTTAAATCTTTTATTGTGGTATGCGTCATGATGACAAAGCGAGGAATTTTTAGTTTATCACCATTTACTTCAGCTAATTTATATCCATATGAAGTAGGTATTTCACCAATAAAGGCCATGGTAAAGCCAGCTTTACTGACTAGTTTTGTGGAATAGTCATTGTATTCATAGAATGGATAACAAAAGGCAGTTGAACCTCCTAGGGCTTCACGGCTAGCTTTTAAGTCAGCGAGGATTTGCTCTTCGGGAAGGCACTTGATAGCGGCACCTTGGCCTCCAGGACATTTACCGCCATCATGCATGTTGTTAGTATGCGAGTGAAGTTCAATATAATCGGTTTTATAATAGGTTTTAGGATCAAACCAAGAGGTTATTAGGAAGATGGTGGCATTCATTTTATATTCGGTTAGCATATCTACGGCAATATTGGTTCTTCCACCATCATCAATAGTAATTAGGACGCTTTTTGGTAATTTAAGTTTACCATCCATATATAGTTCTAGTTCTTTCATCGTGACGGTAAATAAATCTAATTCTTTAAAAGTATCTAGTTGTTCTTTAAACTGTTTTTTAGAATGGCAGATAACTTCTCTACAGGTATCACTATCTTCTTTGTTATCTTGGTCGTAGAAGAAATGGTAATTAAGAACCCCTACTCCGGTAGCATTACCTAAATCAGTATTATGATTATCATATTCACTAGCAACATCTTCTTTATGAACATATAATAATTTATTATTAAACTCTACACCATATTTATTGTCATCTTTGATATATACAACTAAATCATAACTATTATTTAATTTATATAGATAGTTATCATTTTCATCATAAAATGTTACTGTATCATTAGTTTTAATATTCTTATTAAAGGGAATATATTTTTTATATCTGTCACTTAAGTTTATACTATCAATAACAGAAACATCTTGATAAGCAATATAGCCATCGATTAAATCTTTTATTTTAAAATATTTGGTATCTTTATTTATTTCGATATCTTCTAAAGATAATTCTACGTCGGCATTAATTTTACCGATTGTATTATTTTCTTTATCTAAGATATTAGTTTCTTTGGTAGTTTTAACATAACTACCATAATGTTTTTTTATTTCAGTTAATTTATTTTCATTTAATTTGTCTTTTGCTTGATTACTTTTGGTTGTTATATAATACCCACTACCAATAATTAATAATAAGATAATTATTATTATAGTTATTTTGTTATTTTCTTTTTTCTTTTTAGTATTTCTCATACTTACTCCTTTACTTTAGTATAGTATACCATTTTTTTAAGATTTTTGTACTTGTAAAATTATTAACGGTATCACGGGTATTTTTACCCATATTTTTTCTTAATTTTTCATTATGCATCAATTTGTTTAAGGCTTCAACATACTCTTTGGCACATCTGTTTTTGATAACATAACCGTTTTTACTATCTTCAATAATATCATTAACGCCACTGGCGGTTTCGTAAGCAATACATGGTATTCCATAGCTCATAGCTTCAAGTAATACCATTGGTAAGCCTTCGGTAAGAGATGTCATTAGGAAGATACTGGCGTTAGATAAATAAGGGGGAATTTTTTCCTTAGGGACATATCCTACTAAAGTTACTTTCTTCTCTAATTTTAGTTCTTTGATGAGGTTATTTAGGTTGTCGTACTCTTCGCCATCACCTAATATTGATAAATGCCAGCCTTCATGATCACTTGAAGCAAATATTCTTAATAAATCATCGATTTTTTTGCCATAGTCTAATCTACTCATGGTAATTAATTCTTTATTTTCTAAGGTGCTTTTTTTATTAGGAAGGTAATCTAACATATTAGGCATTAGAACTACTTTGGTATGTTTATTATTTTTTAAGAATTCTTGATAATCTTTTTCAAGAGTTTTAGTTAAGGCAAATAAATAATCAATATTGTTATATTTATATTTAATAATGTTGATATATTTTTTGTTGTTATTATGATAATGATGTTCTTGAGCTATTTTTACAGATACTTCACTACCAAATCTACTTAGAAGTGTACTAAATTCCCATCTTGTGGATATTAAATACATACTTTGACTATTTCTTATTTCTTTAATTAGTAATAATTTTTTCTTAATAATTATATCTAGGGCAATAAAAACTTCTTTTAAAACTTTAAATAGTTGTTTATTTTTAAGGCTGTTTAGTAATTCTTCTTTATTAGGACCATGAGGATATAAATATTTAATATGAATTTTTTTATTAATTCGATTTACTTGGTTTTTATCTAGGTTATAAAAGCTAATTAATTCCACAAGATATTTATCACATAACATATTGGCAGTATTAACGGTAGCGGTTTCGATACCACCATAACCTAGATGAAGTAAGAGAAAACTTACTTTTTTATTAGATAAGGTACTTCTTTTCAAGAGATGTCTTTTAATATTTAACATTGCTAATAAGACTACTAAAAATATACTGAAGTTAGTATAGATGAAGGTATAGCCCGCATAGATACTGATACAGAAGAATACGCCTAATCCCATATAGATCATATATGTTTCTAAATCGATTATTTTAATATGTTTTAAGATAAACCAAGTAGATTTTAAGAATTCTTTAAGCGGAATTATTAGAAATAAGATAAATCCGAGAGTTCCAAAGGAATATAATGACATAAAGAAATCACTTTCTAGGGCTAGAGAGGTATCTTGATTTAGGAAACCTAGACCAAATATTTTGTATTTAAAGTCTGATAACAGGAATTTTTCGTTGGCATAGTTTATTTGTTTAAAACGCATGTTGGAAGGATGTAATTTTCCTTGTTCAAATAAAGTTTCTAAATGTTCACTAGATAATCGGCTCCAATTTTGGTATTTAAGTAATTCTTTGATGTCTTTACCGGGATATTCTTTTAAAAGTTGCTCTTTAGTTAAGATACTACTCATACCTGATTCGTTATTTAGATTATAGTCATTAATGGAAGTACCGGCATTTCTATTATTGATATCGGTATTGTATTTAACAGGGGTATATTTATAAGTAAGACTCATACCAATAACGATAAATAATACTAATAATAAATTAAAGTAATTAGTTTGATGGTCTTTATTAAATATTTTAACAAAGATAGATACTATTAGATATAAGATACATACTATTAAGCTAATAAAATATGGTACTTTAGTGCCTATTAAGCTTACACCAACTATAAATAGGAGCATGATAATAATACGATAATACCATTTTCTTTTAGGGCTTAATATTACATATATCAGTAGTGGAAAGACGATAGAAAAGGCATGTCCTAATATTTGACCTGAATCATACCAACCTTTATATCCTAGTTTAAGAGCATCAGAATATTCATAGGTTTTGGCGGAAGTATTAGTTATTACAGCTAATAGTAATAAGCTAAAATAGATACAGAAAGTTATAAGAATAGTCTTTTTAAATTTTCTTAATAAATCTTCTTTATCCGGATAATATTTACATATTATAGAAGTAATAATAAATAAGGCTATCATATAGGCTATATTTATTAGAAATCTAAATTCATGTAATATAACACTTTTTTCTACTAATAATTTATATAATAAGTATGTATGCCCTATAGCGAGAATTATAAATAAGGTTATATATAGATACCATTCTCTTTTATTGGGACATTTTTTAAATAAGAGATAGGCCCCAAAGGAGAAGATAAATAATGGTTTAATATAAGTAGAAATATTAAAGGGAATAATACTTCTAAGAGATAAAAAAGATAATATGTCAAAAAATGGTTGTAATATAATATATATCAATAGTATTTTTAATATTTTGTTTTCTTTATTTTGCATGTTATCACCTACATATCTAATAATTTTTTAGTTTCTTTCATAATTATTTCATTATCGCCTTTATAATTATCTAAGCGTTTATCTAAGTATTTATATTTATTTTTGTTTTTAATAACATCTTCCATCATATACATAATATCTTCATCATTATTTTTAACTATTAAGCCATATTTACCATCTTGTAAGATTTCTCTTGGACCAACAACATCGGTAGTAATTACTTTGGTATGCAAGAAGAGAGCCTCTTTGATGACTATTCCATAGCCTTCCATATAACTAGATAAGACAAAATAATCAGCATTCTTTATATATGGATAGGGATTGGTTTTTAAGCCGAGAACTTTTACGACATCGGCAACATCATAATCATGAACCAGCTTTCTTATTATATCTAGGTTAGGTCCATCCCCAATTAGTTGTAATTGAAATTTATAACCTGATTGTTTTAGGTAATGAGCGGCTTTTACTAGACGATCTTGGCGTTTTTGATCCCGCATTTTAGCCACGTTGACAAAGGTAAATACATCATTTTTAACAGGAAATTCTAAGGCTTTTTTACTAATTGTCAGTTCATCAATAAAGTTATAGATAACAATTACTTTATTTTTATCAATATGATATTTTTCTATAAATTTTTCACGAGCTTCATTGGATACACAGATTACTTTGGTAAGGCTACTATATGATTTTTTGATTTCTTTTGAGGATATACCAATATCAAACTTGGTAACATCGTTATGAATCCAAGCATATTTTTTAATATCTTTTTTGATATCGCTTACCCATGTACCGGCTCTACCTTCCATATATCCGAAGACATAGCCATAATCTTTTTTATTAGCTATTTTGTTAATAATTATTTTTCTAATAAAGGGGATATATCTAAATAAAGCATAGGTAAAAAGATTATTTTTTAACTGATATACGCCGACATTTTTAGGGATACTGGCAAGTAATGAGCCTTTCTTTTCTAGAAGGTATAAGTCTATTTCACATTCATCATGTAAATAATTTAGGGTATCTAGAAGGGCTTTTTCAGCACCTCCCATATCCATAGTATATCCAAATACGAGTAATTTTTTCATGTATTACCTACTTTCTTATTTTACTAATAAACAAAACTGGTAAATATAATATAATTATTAATATTTTAGCCGGATGTTCTTTTAATATTTTATTAAATTTTACTTTGCCATAAAGACTAAATAAGATATAACCATATACGTTATATATAGTTTTTTCCATTAGATACAATTCTTTAAAGTATAATCTATTACTAAGAGGATTTCTTTTTACAAGATTAAAATAATTACTAGAATATCCACCTTCTAAATATTCTTTATATGAAGCAATTTTATTTAGACAGAGAAAGTTATATTTTTTAGATATACGATTAAAGATTAGGGCTTCCGGAACAAACTTTTCTCCTTTAATAAGAGGAAAATAATATTCTTTGGCAACGCTTGTTTTTAAGACGATTAATTTGTCGCCCGTAACTTTAAGTTTATGATATAAATCAAAGTAAGTGGTTTCTAGATTATCTTTAGGAAAATTAGTACCAATAATTTTGTCTTGATTGTTTATATATCCCTGTAAATAAACAATTCCAGCAATATTAGAATTATCTTTAATTTTATGAAAGTCTTCTTGGATTTCTTTTAAGATATTATCTTTTAAGATATCATCGGAATCAATACATAAGAATATGTCGCCTTTAGCATGAGTTAGTCCAACATTATATGCGGATTGTTTACCACCGTTTTCTTTATAAATATAGTTTATCTTAAGCTTGTTTTCTTTTTTTAATTTAGTGATATATTCTTTGGTATTATCACTAGAGCCATCATCGACGATTAGCCATTCAAAGATAGATTTTTCTTGGTTTAATAAAGAAGAATACAAGATACTTAATTCTTTTTTTCGATTGTAACTCGGAGTAAAAACAGTAATCATTTAATCACGTCCTCTTAAGGATATAATATATCTTTTTAAGTTTAATTTTAGATATATCTTTTTTAGTTTTCTTTTTAGGGTATTACTATAAATATCATCAATAATATGATCTTTTTTGATGGCTTTAACATATTTATCTAAATCTTTATTATTTAAGCCTCGACATTTACATATCGTACAAGATGCGGAATAATTAAGTAACATTTTACCAATTTTATCTTTCTTTATTTTTTCACGATTATTAAGGTGATGTTGGTAAAAATCTTGCGTTTTTTTAAGAGTTTTCTCATAGCTATCACTATTCATAATACTATTTTCTCTCTGAACGTAATAATACCCGATAAAATTTAAGATATGAAGGGATTTAGCTAGCGACAAAGCAATAAGGGTTGTGCCAAAATCTTCATGAATCATTCCTTTCGGGAAAGTTATTTTATTTTTTATAAAGAAAGAATGATTATAGGCATATAGCCATACAGGTTCAACGTAGTAATTATTGACTATCTCAGAAATGTTTTTATATAAGTCATCGTTATATTCTTCACTAATGTAACCTTTTTTTAAGATAGTACCATCATCTAAGACGGTAGCAGCAGAATATCTGATGATATCATAAGGCTTTTTATCTATTACAGATGATAGTTTTTTTAAGAGAGATTCATCGATAAAGTCATCGCTATCCACAAAGATTAAATAGTCTCCAGTAGCGTAAGGAACGCCATAATTTCTCGCATCTGACAAGCCACCATTTTTCTTTAAGTAACTTTTAAATCTTTTATCTGATTTAGTGTATTTATCAATTATTTCTTGGCTTTTATCAGGGGAACCATCATTAACGATAATTACTTCAAAGTTTTTATATGTTTGTTTTTGGATGCTTAAAAGGCATCTATCTATATAATCATAGACATTATATACGGGAACAATTATACTAAATTTCATATATAACTCCTAATCTAAATAATCTTTTAAAAATATTTTTTTAATTTTTTTTAAATACGTGTTATTTCTTTTATTAATACGATATTTATATAATAATTTATCTTTAATGCTTAATGGCTTGGAAATACTCTCTTTAACTCTCATATGATTAGCACCATATTTTTTAAATGACAAGAGCCAATCATTAACTTCATAGTTAAATATTTCTTTATTACTGCGATAAGCCATTAGTAATAGTGTTTGGTCATCATCCATGAATCCTACATCTAGTAAAGAATTCATAGCTCTGATAATTAAATTATAGAATTCGGACATTTTACTAACTGGAACAATATATGGGGAACCAGTAGCATATACTTCACCACTTTGAACTACAGAGAATATTGGTTTGTTTTTATCTTTTTGAATAGTTGATAAGTATATTTTATCTTCAAAGGGATATTTCCATAGAAAGTCAAAGTCTTCTTCGTAAGGGTAAGTTACGCCTCCATGGTTAAAGCCAAAATCTAACCAAGCCATGAAATCATTTTTAACATATCCTTTATTTACAGCATCCATCATACACCAAGTTTTAAGAAGCATAATATAACAGTAATCAGCTTTGCTCTCTGGATTATTGGTAATATAACGATAATTACTAAAATATAATTCATCTTTTTCAACGGCTTGCATTCTTTGATATATCTCTGGTAAGAGACGATAAATATCATCTATAATAATTACTTTGGTTTTATCTTTTAGACCAAAACTATCTCTTATTTCATATATGGCATCAGCAAATTCTTTTTGGGTATATACGACTAAGTCGTTTTTAATACGGGCCCAAAATTTAAAGTATTCAATGTATTTATTATTACCTCTTACATATTCTTTTTTATAATTACCTCTTCCTATATCAAAATAAGCACTGATAATAGTTAGGGGTTTATCTTTAGTATTTTTTTTCATTATTCATATCCTCTCTTATTAATTTAACTAATTCTTGGTAATAAGTAGCACTGGAATATTTTAGAGCTTCTTGATAGTTAGACGCCCCAATACTTTCTAGTTTATCTTTTTCTTGGTATAATTTTAAGATGGCTTCGGATAATTCGTCAATCATTTTACTTTTTTGATTACTTACTATTAAAGATTTATCACTTGCGTATTCTAAAATACCACCGGAACCTGTAGTGATAATAGGAAGTTTGGAAATCATAGCCTCAATACATACTAAACCAGCAGCTTCTTCCCAGATAGAAGGGATAACCATAATTTTAGCTAATTGGTAGTATTTATATAATTCATGGGTATTAATATAGCCAGTAAATATTATATTATCATTAGCTTCTTTGTATAAAGCATCAACGTAAGTATCGGTTTCTCCATAATAAAAGTTTTTAGAACCAATAATTAATAATTTCATATGATTATTATTAACTTTATTAAAGGCTTTAATTAATTCTAAAACACCCTTCTCTTTAATTAGTCTTCCACAATAGATAATAACGAAGTCATCTTTTTTAATATGGTATTTATTTCTTATCTCATTTAATTCTTTGGAAGAGGCTACTTTTTTAAAGTCATCTAAATTAATACAGTTTTTAAGGAGATAATAATTTTTAATGCTAGAACTGTTTTTAAATTTATTTATAACATAGTTAGAAACCCCAACTACTTTAGAGAAAGTATGATCAATAATTTCGTTAGATGTACCTGTATGATGAAGATGAAGAACCATTCTTTTTTTATCAAAGTATTTTAAGAAAGTATTAAAACTATTATAGTGGCCACCTTCAGCAAAGATATAATCATAATGGTGTTTTTTTATTTTTCTGAGAACCATATGATTATAAGTATTTTTATCTTTTTTAAAGATTTTATTTTCTAGTTTATAGATAATACTATAGAATATATATAATAAGTTCTTTTTGATATAGATAAATTTAGTATTTTGATATTTTTTACTTTCTTGATAAGCTAATTTATTATAGATAGAGACAACTGTAATATCTAGAGAATTATTTTTTTCTTGTTCTTTTAAAACATTGGTAATAATTGTTTCTATAGCACCACCTAAAACATTAGGTACTGGTAAGAGATTGGGAGTAATAAAGCATATCTTCATTGTTTTTATCCTTTCAATTTACGTAGTTTTTTTCTAAATATAAAGTATATTTTTAGTATATTTAGTTGATTATTTTCAAGACACTTCAAAATTATTTTTCTTTGTTTATTAATTACTTTGTAGTTACATCCGGTTAAGATATTTTTCATATCATTATCTTTTATGAGTTTAGCACATAAACTAATGGTATCATTTCCAGCTAAATAATCTTTAAAGATGAAATCACTAATAGCAATGGCATTAGCGGTATTTAGTCTTTTTAAGTTATCGGGATTAGCGAGATCATTTTCTTTTAAGATATTTGAAATGTGGACATTGACGCTGATTACATTAAAGATATTCCTTTCATAATTCTTTTTATTGTTTGTAGCGCCTTCAGGATTAAATATGATATTATACATTGGTTTATCCAATATATAGATACTGGTGCATTTAAGAAGTAATTCTAAATATAATATAACATCTTCCATCATATGGATATCTACACAGAATAGATTAGTTTTAAGAAGGACTTCTCTTTTTACCATTAAAAGATATACAAAACATGGCAGTGATCCATCTAATACTTTTTTTATAATTATATCTTTTATCTCTTCTTCTTTAAATAATTTGTTAGCAATTCCCTCTAAAGAACCATAATCTATTTTTCTATTGCCTTGGTAATGAACTTTATAATTACTTCTTACTAGGTCTGTTTTTTTATTGATGATAGTTCTATATAGAGAGGCAATTTCATCGGTATCTAGATAATCATCGCTATCGGCAAAGACTAAATATTTACCGGTAGAAGCATTGATGCCGGTATTTCTTGCTATGCTGACGCCTTCATTTGGTTTATCAATTACTTTTATTCTTTTGTCTAATTTAGCATATTTTTTAATAATAGAAAGGGAATCATCGGTACTTCCATCATTAATTAAGATTATTTCTAGGTTTTTATATGTTTGTCTAATAATTGAAGTAATACATTTGTCTAGGTATCTACTATTGTTATAGACAGGGACAATTACGCTTACTAAATCCATAAACACTCCTCTACTTTTTAATTATTTTCTTTTTAAGTTTTTCTAGATATGTTAAAACGATATATTTCATTTCTTTAAATTCGGTCATTTTAAAGGTAAATAAGCAAAATATAGCTATGGAAATTAGGCCCATAATAGAAGCTCTAATAAACCATGTAAAGTAATTATTTACTGGGAATATTATTGATAAGCGATACATCAAGATACTACTAAGGGCAGTTATAAATACATAATAAAAATATTTTTTATAGTATTTAGTTAGATTTTTGCTTTTAAATAAGTATTTATATAATATATGGGGATCTGACCAAAAGAAGGTAAATACTTTGGCAATAGATGTTCCTAAGAAGACACCAGCAATGCCCAGATACTTAGCTAAAATAATAGAGATAATTACGTTTAAGATAACTTCGATGACGGGCATTAATTTCATTTTATCAAATAAAGCAGCCGTAGTTCTATATGAGTAACATGGGAAATGTAAACCATTTATATAGATATATAGTATTATCGAGAATACTATAAAGTTATTAAATAAGTATTTAGGGCCTATCCAGATATTGATAAAATCATTTATATTAGCCATGAGTAAAACACAGACAAGACCATACATAAAGAAACATACATAGACTATTTTGTAGAATACTTTTTCTTTTTGTTCTTTGGTTTCTTTGGCATTAAGATTACCAATACTTGTTTCAAAAGATGAAGTAATTAGATTTAAAAATATTAGTAAGTAATTAGTAATTAGATAATAGTTTGAGTATATTCCTACGGCTGATAAACTGATACAAGAAGATAATACTAGGTTATCCGTTCCATTTAAGATAGCTGGGCTAATACGATATAATATTAGAGATTTAACTTTGTTACCAATAGTATCTTTTTCTTTTTTAGTAATATCAGGGATGTTTTTTTCTAATAAATATGGGTACATTTTATTAGCTTTTATAGATATCGCTATATTACTAAGTAAGGTCATTATGAATTGAATTATTAAATATGGAAGATATTTTTTAGTTAATACTAAGAAAACTATTTGGATAATTGCTTGTAATAATTTACCCACTTGATTATAGATAGTAACGATATAATTTTTTTGATTAGCATTAATAATGGCTGATTTATGAGCAAAGAAATAACCAATACAAGTATTAATTAAATACATTAGATAAATAAATATTAAGTTCTCTTTGATAGCTGGAGGATCTTTAATAATATATTTCATAAAAGGAATAACCATTATTCCTAAAGTAAACATAACTATTCCAATTATACTATAAACTTTTTTATAGTATTTAATGAGACTTTGCGTCTTTTTTATATTATTTTCAGCAACAGGTTTATATAGCATATATATTAAAGCTGTTCCAAAGCCTAATTCGACAAAGGATATCATATTTAAAATATTAGTAAATAAACCATTAATACTTAAATAAGCATCCGATAACATTTTTATAAATACTGTCCTATTAGCAAAGCTAAAGACAAGTATTAGTACTTGACAGATTATTCCTACCCAAACATTTCTAATTACATTAGTAGTTCTAGTATCATTAGATGTTTTTTCTTTATTCATATATACTACCCGCTTTCTTAATTTATATATAATTAATTATTAGCTTATCAATTTATAATATAAGTTTACCAAATTTCTTATAAAAAGTCATCCTTTTATTAACAAATAATATATTTTAAAGAAAAGAACTAGTAAATAGAGAAAAATTTTATGATAATTGTAAAAAGAAGGAATGTAATAATTACTCTTGGTGGTTAATAAAATAATTTTAATTATATTTTTGAAGTTACTATCTTTCATTTAGTTTTCTACAATAGCATTAATTAATTCTTTTGTTTTTTATAGAGATATATTATAAATTGATAAGGTAAATATATTTTTCTTATCCTCAAATACAATGTAAGTTTAACATGTATAAAATAAGAAGTCAAGATAAAATAGTACATTTGTTTGTATTTTATAAAGATTTAAAAAGAGTAATATAAATATTACCCCTTGTTTTTTATCTTTTAGATATCTATAGGAATAACATAGATGTCAGCAACTCTTTTATAAGTATAATTGCCATGGGTTGTCAGGATTATCACGAATGACGGTTTTTTCATGATATTGAGGGCTATTTTACTTTTTAAATTTTCAGAGGCTTCTTCGATTAATTTAGTTTTATCCAACTTAATTTCAACAAGTCTATACGAATCATTTCTTAAATGAATTACGGTATTAAATATTTTTTTTAATTATTTTATTAGAATATTTCCAGTCATTTCTTTAGGAATATCTACGCCCATTATTTTAAGAATAGTTGGAGCTATATCTTCTAAAGAATAGGTTTTATCATTTTTAATACTTATATCTTTATTGAGAATAATTAATGGTACTTGATTAGTTGTATGAGCCGTATTAATAGAACCATCATCATTAATCATTTGTTCACAGTTACCATGATCAGCAGTAATAATAACGGTATATTCAGATAAGTTTAAATTATCTATAATTTTTTTGATACAGGCATCTACGGTTTCTACAGCAATTAGGCCTTTTTCATATACTCCAGTATGGCCGACCATATCACCGTTGGCAAAATTTAATACGACTAGGTCTGGTTTGTTTTTAAGTTCTGCTATTAGAGCATCAGTTATTTTATAAGCTGACATTTCTGGCATCATATCATAAGTAGCTACTTTAGGGCTTGGAATAAGGATTCTTTTACAACCAGGTAATTCTAGTTCTTTTCCACCATCGAAGAAATAAGTTACATGAGCATATTTTTCAGTTTCAGCAATTCTTAGTTGGGTTAAATCATTTTTAGCAATAACGGTTCCTAAAACGTTATCTAAGTTTTCATAGCCAAAGGCATTGGTGCATATTACTGTAGCTGCTACCGGCATCATGGTAACTAGTTTTATATTATTTAATATCAATCTATTAAAACAAGTGTTTTCTTTGTTAGTAAGAGCTGTGTATAATTCTCTTAATCGATCCGGTCTAAAATTAAAGGTAATAATTGAATCATTATCCGTAATTAGACCATCTTTATCTATTAGGGATGGTAAAATAAATTCATCAGTAATACCTTTATCTTGGTTATTTTGCCAAGCAATTTCGGCACTGTTATATGTATCAGCAGAACCGGTAGTTAACATGTCATATGCTTTCTTTACTCTATCGTAATTGTCATCTCGATCCATCATGTAGTATCTACCACAGATACTGGCAATATGGCCAAAACCAAGATCATGTAGTTTATTTTCAAGCATTTTAATATATTTAATACCACTATCTATAGGGGTATCTCGACCATCAGTAATTATATGAATATATACATTATCAAATGATTCTTGGTAGCATAAATCTAATAGAGCAAATAAATGATTAATGTGGGAATGAATACCACCATCACTTAATAGTCCAATTAAATGTAATTTACTTTTGTTTTCTTTAGCATGATTAATAGCACTAATTAATTCTTTATTTTGAAAAAATGTTTTATCTTTAATACTTTTATTAATTTTTTCTAGGGATTGATAAATAACTCTACCAGATCCTATTGTTGAGTGGCCGACTTCGGAATTGCCCATTTGCCCTTCGGGAAGGCCAACATATACGCCACTGGCTTCAATATAGGTATGGGGGTATTCTTGCATTAAATAATCTAGATATTTGGTATCAGCATTTAAGTAAGCATTACCTAGTCTATTTATTCTTTTACCTACACCATCCATAATACATAATAATACTTTTTTCATATTCATCTCCTTGTACAATATAAGTATATATCAGATATTAATTTTTGTAAATATTTTAATATTTGTTGAATTTTTAATTAAGATATGTTATGATGAAGTAGAAAAATACAAATATCACAATATGTGAGATGGAGGAAAAGAATGACAAAGTTATATTTAGATGATATTCAACATGCTAAAACATCAGATGCTAGACAAAAGGTAGTTATTGATGGTGAAGAAGCGGCTACTTTAAGAAATGCCATTAAGTCATTTGTAGAAGAATCTACAAGTGTTTTAGTGGGAGATTCTTGGGATTTACTTAGAACACGTTTGAATGCTTGCTGTGATGTTTTAACGATAAGAGAACAAACTGCTATTAATTTAGTAACGGCTATTGATACAGCTAATCAGATATTAGAGACATATATGGATGGAGATACTTTCTTAGATGATGATGAAATTCCAGCTTTAGAAGCAGCTTTAGCGGAAGCTAAGGCCCAATTAGCAAAATTAGAAGAAGGTACAAAGGTATATAATAGTAAAACTAAACAATATGATGTAACTTATGATACAGCTGCTATTGAAGCTACTAAAGCACAAATTGCAAAGTTATCAAAGATGATTGAAAAATTAAAACGTCTTAAGCCAACTGATGCTTCAGCATACGGAGCATTAACAGCATGTGATCTTGGTAGTTATCAAACAGCCGTTAACAATTTAAATAATGCTTAAAAAATATCTTAAAATTGATATGAACCCCGTTTCTTGGACAAAATAGAAACGAGGTTTTTATATGGCAAAATTAAGTTATGAAGATAAAATAAAGATATATCAAGAAAGAAAATACAATAAGTAATATTTCAAAATATAATGTTAAAAGGACTGTCTCCCGTAAATTACAGGTTACAATCCTCTAATTAGAAACGATTAACAACTGGCCAAATTTGGGAATTTATATCAATTTAAGATATTTTATTTTGTCAAAATAAAGCCGGTAGCTATGGGTCTAGTTTGTTCAAAGTTGGACCAATCAATTGGTCTATTTACAATTTTATTGTTGATTACCATAACAGAAGAGTTACCACCATCAAGGTTAGCGGCATTATAAGCACCATATTTTAGCATGATATCAGTTAAATCTTTCATCCCTGCGCCGATGGAATCTACTCTTCTACCATCTACTACTAAGAATAAGACGATACCGTCTTGTCTTTGACCAATAGCAGTTCTGGGATGGATACCAAAGCCACCATTACCTTTAATAAAAGATGATTTACCATTTACTATTAGGAATGGGCCAAATTCAACGGCATCTCTTACACCTTTGCTTACGGCTTCAGAGGCGGTTACGTCGGCTAAAAATAATTTGTTGTCGTTAGTAAAGCCAATTACACCACCACCTTTATCACGGTTTCTGGATGATTGGATAATTTTACCATCTTCAATAATTATTCCGCGAGGTTCTCCCCCATTAGACTGACCATCAATATCAATAAAGCCACCGCCATTAATGGCTACTAGAGCATCATGTTCTTTAGCCATATCTACTAAATACTGACCTCTTACTCCCATATATTTAGTATGAATAACCTTTATTTTAGAGGGATCATATATGACAGTCATATAAGCATCAAAATTATAACCTGTAACTTTAAAATATTTATATAATGCGCCTTTTTCATGTTCTAATACTTGTTTATCATATTCATCTTTATAAGTAATATCAGTACTAGATTCATCATATATTTTAATTAAAGCTGTATTGGTGTCTTCATCTGGTTCTATCATTTTATTTTTTTCTAGGACTTTAGTAATAGTTTTATCACTATATAGCCATTTGGCTAAGTATTGATGATTCATGGTAGTCATGGCGGTAGTAATCCAAAAATCTCTAAAGCCATGCCAAGGGCCATAAAATAAGAAGACCCCACTAAATATACCGAAGATAAATAAACCGAGAATTATTTTTTTTAGTTTACTATGTTTACTTTTCTTTCTTACTTTCTTCATTGTTATCTTTTCCTTCAAATATTTGGTCGTTATTATAATCTATATACTCTTGATGAAGCATTTTAAATGGTAAGACAGAATCATTTTTATATGCATTATATTCATTAATAAATTTATTATATTTAGAAATATCACTAACATATAGATTAATTAATTTTTCATAAGTACTTTTATAATTACGACATATTTTATTAATATCTTTATCTTTATATAATTTATAACAACTATTATCTAATTTATTAATAGAAGTATCAATATAATTTATTACTTCATTATATTTAGTTAATAAATCATTATATTCTTCATAGTGATCTTTAAAGGTATCTAGATAGAAATTATTAGTTAGATCAATATATTTGCTTCTAATATCATTATAATTACTTACTTCATCTACTAAAGATTGATAACTACTTTTAATTATTTCTATATTTTTATTATCTTTTTGCTTATTATTAATAACTATAAAGATATTTATAATTATAATAATTATTAATAATATACTAAAGCTTATAATTAATTTCTTTTTACTTATTTTTTTCATACTTCACTTCCTACTAAAAATAATTATATAACATATTTATTATATATTATATTATTTTTTAAATACTTTACATTAAATAGAAAAAAAGATAGTCAAACTATCTTCTACATCATATCTTCTAAGTCTTCAATCATTTTAGTTTTAGTACGATTAAGATTACGCATAATTTTTCTTAGATTACCACTTTTAATTTCTTGGTATAAGATAGTACCACCAATACCTAAGCCAATTAAACATAAACTATTTTTCATTTTCATTAATTATCACCCATAAATAATATTATCGATTATTATTTATTTATACTTATTTTCTAAAAATTCTTTTAAAGTTGTTTTTCTATCTTCTTGATAATCATTTTTAATTCCATAGATAAAAGCTTTGGCATCGCCAACTAAAATTAGTTTTTCTTTAGCTCTTGTTATGGCAGTATATATTAGTTTATTATATAACATTCTTCTAAAGGAATTAGCAAATGGCATAATAACCATTTTAAATTCACCACCTTGGGATTTATGAACACTAATAGCATAACCATGCATGATATTAATGAAGTCTTTAGGAGTATAAGTTACACGAATGCCATCAAAATTAATAATTATTTCTTTAGATTTATTTTTATTACTGGTAGTGATACTTTCAATATAACCAATATCACCATTAGATATACCATTATCACTATCATTTACTAGTTGTAATATTTTATCGCCTTCTCTATATATAATTTCACCAGATAGGACTTCATTTTTTTGTTTATCTTGAGGATTTAAGATATTTTGTAACATTTTATTTAAGCTATCGATACCGGATTGACTTTTATAGATGGGAGCTAGAATTTGGATATCTCTTTCCGTATATCCTTTAGATAGAGCTTTTTTTACAATATCTTCAATGGTAGGTAAGATTTGTTCATTTTCACACATTATAAAATTATAATCATCATATTTAGCGAGGAAGGCTTCAGTAATATCTTTGTTTTTAATTTCATAAGCGAGGCTATTAATATAGCTATCTTCGGTTTGACGATATAGTTTATTTAATTTAACGGTATCGATGGTATCACTATCTATTAGATCTTTTAATACTTGTCCTTGGCTAACACTAGGTAATTGATAATAATCACCAACTAAAATAATTTTAGCACTTCTTTTAATACCTTTTAATAAGCTCATCATAAGGGTTGTATCAATCATACTAGATTCGTCAACGATTATATAATCTTCTAGATTAGGGGAATATTCATTAACAGAGAAGGCATTTTTATCTTTATCCCATCCTAAATATTTATGAATCGTATAAGCTGGTAATTTAGTGGTTTCCATTAATTTTCTAGCAGCTCTACCTGTAGGGGCTAATAAAGCTAATCTATCTGGTTTTAGGCCATTAATATCTATTAATAATTTAACTATACATTTAACTATTGTGGTTTTACCGGTACCAGGACCACCAGTAATGATAGTTAGGTTATTATTTAAAGCTCTAGTAATAGCAGCTTTTTGAGATTCATCATAAGTAATACCATTAACTAGTTCTAGTTGATTAATTTTATGTTCTAGTTTAGGTAACTTTCTTCTTTCTTTATCATTTAATTCACATAAACGATTAGTAATATATTCTTCAGCTTCATATAATTCATATAAATAATATTTATCTTTAACGATTTTTATTTTTTTATTTTTAGATAATTTTAATAAAATATATTCAAGCATATCTTTAGATATATTATTTACTTCTTTTAATATATTTTCATATATTTCATCAATATATAGATAAGTATCTCCTTGATTAAAGGTAACTATATTAATAATATTAATAACTAGAGCTTCTAATCTTCTTTCATCATCTTTTAAATAACCATTATTTAAAGCTATTTTATCTAGTTCATTAAAAGTAATTAGTTTATCATCTAAGATATCATATATATTATTATATATAATATCCATAGTATTATTTTGATATTTCTTCATAATACTTATAGAATCTTTAGTATTAAAGCCCATTTTATTTAATTCAAGAACTATTTTAGAAGTATGTTCATATTCTAAGAGAACTTCAACTATTCGATCTATTTTTTTAGTAGTAAGTCTAGGTATTTCTTTTAATCTTTCACTTTCATTACTGATTATTTTTAAGGTATCTTTACCAAATTTATGGACGATTTTTTCAGCTGTTTTCTCGCCAATAGGAAATAAATCACTAGATAGAAATTCTATTAATTCTTCTTCTTCAGTAGGTAATACTATTTCATAACTATCTACTTGGAATTGTTCACCATATTTATTATGATTAATAAAATTACCGGTCATTTTATAAGTAGTTTTATACTTTAATTCAGAGAATATTCCAGTAAAGGTAATTACTTTATTATTATATTCAGGTAAATCACTTTCTTTTACTCTAAATAATCCTACTACATAACCATTTTGAGTATTACTATATATATCTTGTATATATAATCCTTTAATATATGCCATACCTACACCTTCTTCTTACTAATTATAACATAATTAATTATATTATAAAAGAGTATTACTTAGATAGTAACGCTCTTTATATATTATATTATATTATATTATATTATATTATATTATTATCCCTAAGGGACTAACGTAAGATATTAATGTTATCCAATTACTATGTTGGTATAACTACTAAAATTAGTATTTAACCATGTTTTAGCGGTTTCATTACCTACGGTTATTTTAACAGTTGTTGGTACTGAAGTAAACATACTACCATATGAAGTAACACTATCAAAAGTAAACCCTTTAATATTAAGTGTTGTAAGTTTATTGCAATTACAAAACATATAGCTCATATCCGTTACTTTCGAAGTATCAAAATGGCTTACATCTAACGTTGTAAGACTGCTACACCTTTGAAACATAGCTTGCATATTTGTTACATTCGAGGTATCAAAATTGTTCAATCCTATTATTGAAGTTAATTTCATAGAAAATGAACTACTATATCCTGCAAACATAAAACTCATATCGATTACTTTTGAAGTATTGAAGTTACTGACATCTATTGTTGTGATATTACTACATTTAAAAAACATATAGCTCATATCCGTTACTTTTGAGGTATCAAAGCTACTTACGTTTAAAGTTGTGAGACTACTACAATCATAAAACATATAACCCATATTTGTTACTTTTGAGGTGTCGAAACTACTTAAATCTAAGGTTGTGAGACTACTGCAATAATAAAACATAGAACTCATATCAGTTACTTTTGAAGTGTCGAAATGACTTAAGTCTAAGGTTGTGAGACTTCGGCAATTACAAAACATATAGCTCATATCGATTACATTTGAGGTATCAAAGTGACTCACATCTAAAGTTGTAAGACCGATACATCCATTAAACATAGATCTCATATCCGTTACTTTTGAGGTATCAAAATGACTCACATCTAAGAAAGTAAGTTTCTCACAGCCAGTAAACATTTGATTCATATCAGTTACTTTTGAGGTATCAAAATTGCTCAAATTTAAAGTTGTAAGACTGCTGCAATTATAAAACATAACTCTCATACTAGTCACATTTGAGGTATCAAAATGACTCACATCTAAGGTTGTAAGACTACCGCAATTATAAAACATAGATCTCATACTAGTTACATTTGAGGTATCAAAATGACTGACATCTAAGATTGTAAGACTACTGCAATTATAAAACATAGATCTCATATTGATTACTTTTGAGGTGTCAAAGCTACTAACATCTAAGGCTGTAAGACTACTGCAATTACAAAACATTTGATTCATACTGGTTACATTTGATATATCAAAATATTCCATACCACTTATATCAGTCAAATTTGTTAAACTATAAAATGTGTAATCTGAATATGGATTGGCATACACTACACCATCTGATGATCCAATATAAAAATCATATTGCCCTGATGTCTCTGTTTCATAGTAATATGCCATTATTGTACCACTACTATCTGCCGATACATCAAATGAACCAACCAGCGTTCTTGTTTCACTAACTGGAGCCACATTGTTATCCATAAATGTTATTGTTTTTATAGCCGTAGCAGCTATGTTGCTATTAACTGTGGTAATAAAATTTACCTCATTTGCTTGCTTTAAATAATGATATGGTTTAGTAAAACCTACTATAGAATTATACTTAATTATTTGATTATTATCATTTACGCTTATAGATAGATAGTTAGTCGCTTCTGTTTCACCAGCTTTATATGCCTCTGCCGATAAATATACATCATGATTAACTGTACTATTTGCAGATATTTCCATATCTTTTAATAAACTTGTTTCTTTAAATGATATACTTACTGTTACGGGATAATTATTATTATTTTTAATAGTTACTGGTATTGGAGTATTTTGATAATTAGCTATTTCTTTTATATCACCTAATACTGATACTGTACTCTCACTACATTCTCCATCAAGGGATAAATCAAAAGTTCTAGTACTTACATCACTATCTGGTATTCTAGTTTCTGCTTTATCTAACCACATATATAAATAATAATCTCCTGAAGTAGTTTTATCATAGACATCATTAAATATTTCTATCTTACTACTTTCTGTAGTAATACTTCCAAAGTCTCCACTACTTACTATTCCTTTGCTACAACTTTCTTCACTACTTACTACCCATTTAAAGTTACTATTCCCTCTTAAATAACTTCCTAAGTTATTTATATTTAACCAACTATTTAATTTAACATTTTCTTTATTCTTTTTAGTAACATTAAAAGTTAATTTTCTCTTTAAAACATATTCAGAACTATTACATTTCTTACTATCTACCGGAGCAAATGTAACATTGTTGGTGTTTATATTCCCACCCCCATTTGCTGAACAACTAAAAGCTTTCGTGGTAGTAAATGTTACTAATGTTCTATCAGAGTTATTTGCTTGCCAACTAAGATAAGCAAATGTCCCACCCATTAGTGTTGCTATTAAAGTAAATATAAGTAATATGATAACGATCTTTTTATTCTCCATAAACACTCCTTATTATATCCTTAAGTATAATACTTAAGGACCCTTTTGTATGTAGCCTAATACCTTACATTATAAGGGTTTATAGAGGATTTTACAAT
>CAKOPG010000012.1 GCA_934098745.1 uncultured Bacilli bacterium | reverse complement strand
AATGGCAGGGGATGAGAGAATCGAACTCCCAACAGTGGTTTTGGAGACCATTATTATACCATTTAACTAATCCCCTATGGGTTGTTTCGTATTTCATTTTAGCATATAAATTATTCTAAATCAAGATTAATTCAAAAAAAGATATAAAAAACATATAATATAATGGTGATGTGATGATTGTTAAATATACGGATAAAGAATTAGAACTTTTGGCTAGGTTAATGAGGGCCGAGGCTTTGGGAGAAGGGAATTTGGGAATGCTTATGGTTGGAAATGTAGGAATAAATAGGGTTATTGCTAATTGTTTTACTTTTAAGGATATTACTTCAATATATAAAATGGTTTATCAGAGTCCTGGTGGTTTTTCTGGTACAAATAGTTCTTTATTTTATGGTAATCCAACGGAAAAAGAAAAACTCTTGGCGAGAAGAGTTTTAAGGGGAGAATACTATTTTCCAGCGACAAATGCTTTGTGGTTTTATGCCCCAGCGGTTGGGACTACTTGTTCTAGTACATGGTGGGATCAAATTTTTGCTGGAAAATATAAAAATCATTGTTTTTATAGACCCGCTATGGGAGTGTGTCGTGAGTTACATTAGATATCTATTGTAACTTTTTTATCTGCTTGATTATTTTTTAGAAAATCAATAATTAGTTCTTTTACTTGGTTGTTGTTTTTTCCACGGAAGCAATCGTGATTTACACCTTTAATATTTACTAAAATGTTTACTGATGAGGTAATATTATTATGAACATATTCTGTTGATTCAGTTGGAGCAACATCATCGGATAAGCCATGGATAATTAACGTAGGACAATTTATGTTGTTTACGCAATCTTGATAAGTAGCTACTAATTTAGTAAATTCTAACATGGTTTTAATGGGGGTTTTGCTGATTCTTTCAATAACACTTGAGGGACCATTAATTTTAAATATTTCTGGAATATTGGTAATGGTAGTTTTAATATTTTTGATATTAAATTTGCCATCTTTAAAATAGAAATATCTAAAGGCTGGGGCAGCTAAAACTAATTTTTTTACTTGTGGGTAGGTACTGGCTAGATATGAGGCAATAACACCACCCATACTATGACCTATTAAATATATTTCTTGATAGTTATTTTTTATAAGAAACTCAATTTGTTCTTTGGCAGAATTTATCCAGTCGGAATATTTAACGTTTTTGACAACTAGTTTTTCATGACCTGGCAAGGTAAAGGTAAAAACGTCAAAATTACCAATTATTTGTAGTTCGTTAGGTAGGTTTCCAAAATCATAATTTCCACCTACGAAACCATGGATTAAAAGGATAGCTTTCTTTTTAAACAACATAATATCACCAAGCTTATTATATCATACTTTGTGTTGTTTTATTCTTTTTGTTAGTAAGAAATATTTTAATTGTTAGAAGTATGTAAATTATTATTAATAATGATGTAAAATAAGGGAGAATATTTTTTACATAGGAGTGAAATATGGTATTATTTTTAAATATTAATGTTGATGCTAAAATTAATATTGTTCCATATAATATATTTAGATACTTGGTATTTACTTTTTTACTTAGAAGACAAGATTCTCCTAAGTAGTAGATAATTAGTGTTAGATAAACATAATTTCCTATTATCCATTGATTGGATACGATGTTTTCAATTCTTTCTAAGAATCCTAGAAGAGTTACTTTTTTTAAGACTATATATTCGGGATATTCAAATATGTTTACTAGATATGGTCCAAGGACACCATATGTAGTTATGACTACTAAAAAAGAAATTATTATTCCTAGGATATAACCTTTAATTATTGATTTGTTATAGTGTTCTTTATTACGAGCATTATCTTTAGGTATGACAAGGGTAATTAGTATTGGAAGAAAGTTAATGCTAGTTAGTTTTAGGGATGATAAGATAATTTTATTAGGATTATCTTTTAATATAGGAAGAAAGTTATCTAAATTTATGTGTGATGATAGGGAAATAAAGCTTATTAGAAATAATATTAAATTAAAGGATAACATTATTAAGCTTACTCTTGATATGGTTTCAATACCTTCGTTAGCATTGTATATGGCTACAAGTATTAAAAATATGATGATCATTATTTGGGGAGTTCTATAGAGTAATTGAGAGATTATAAAATTGGTAATATTATAGAGAATGGTTATTCCTAATATTAATATGATTATATTTAATATGAGGTTTAAGAGACGGCCACTATTTTTATAGAGGTCATTTATCTTTTCATTTATTTTTAGATTTGGTTTATATTTTGCAATATAGAGATATAAACAGATGGGGATAAGGCCAATTAGGTCTGCTAATAAGATAGATATCCATATGTTTATGCCAGTGGCATTTTTTATTAGGTTGATATTTATACCTGTATATAGGGTAATTGTTTGGATGGATATTAGAGAAGCTATTTCTGTGTTACTTATTTTTTTCATTGGTAACCTCCAAGGAATTTCCTTTTTCAGCAATATTTACTTTGGTATTTATGGATATTTTGGTATTTTTAAATGTTTCATCTTCCCAGGTATTTTTTATTTTTTGATAGTAAGAATAATCATTTTTGTAGATTATATCTAGGAAACCAAAGATATCACTATTATATTTATTTTTGATATTGTTTATATCTGTTGTTAGTCTTTCAGTGATATATTTTTCATACATTTTATTAATTTTTTTGATATCTTTATCATTTTTGACTGATAAATTGCAGTGTGATTCGTTTAGATTACCAGATATGTTTATGGAGATGGAAAAACTTTTATTTTTTTTGTCAAAGGTAATATTACTTTCATTTTTTATAACTTCAATAGTTAGATATTTTTTAGGGTCATCTTCACATGCACAATTTAAGATGGTATTATCAATATTATTATTTATGATATTATAGCTAAGACTTTCTTCGTTGGTTAGGTATCCTGTTAATTTATTTTTTTTGAAAACGGCAAGTCCTGCTAATTCATAAATACTTTCTATTTTGGTTTTTTTGGTATTTTCGGTTTCTTCTCCTTCTTTAGAATCATTTAGTAATTTAATGGATGGAATGGTTACTTCTAGGTTGGGGTTTAGTAAATTACTGGTAAATTCGTTAAAGGTTATTTTGTTGGTTACTCCTTGGAATTTGCTATTTATTTCAATACTTTCTTTTATACTGATAGATGAAACGTCGTCAATGGGGGTAATTATGTCTAATATATCATCATTTTGGCCAATCATTATATAAAATTCACTTCTGATTGCGGGATTTCTTAAGAAAAGGTCAATTATTTGGCTAATGTCTTTTTGGGCCATTTTTTCATTGATTATTAGTAGTTGTAAATGATTGGAGTAGAGAAAGCGAGATGATTCTAGAGTAATATTACGATATGCTTCTTGAAGGGTTTTACCTGTACCACTGTAAATTATAAAGGGAGCTTGAGGATTGGTTGCTTTGTCTGGAGCTTGCGGGTTTATTACTTGGGCGGTAACAATGTATTCATCATCTTTAATATTTATTTCGGTAGCGGTAAAAATGGCTAGGGTATTTAGTTCTTTATAATCATAACATCCGGTAAGATTTAGACATATAAATATTAAAATTATTATATATATTTTTTTCATATGAACCTCCTTAAGTAGTTTTATTTTTGATGCTGTTATTCGATAGAAATGGATTACGATAAGTTATATCTTTATTAGGGAATTTTATAATACTATCTTTTAATCTTTCTTTATTAGGGGGAGCAAATGGACTTAGATAAGGCATGCCAAGGTAATTAAATGAGGATAATTTAATGACGAAGAAGATGAATGCTAAAAGAATACCATATATTCCTAAAATGGATGCTCCTAACATAAATAATAGGCGATATATTCTTAGGGCATTAATGAATTCTGGTTCTACAAATATTAAGGATGATATGGAGGTTATAGCTACGACAATAATCATAATAGGGGATACAATTCCGGCATTTACGGCAGCTTCTCCTAATATTAAGGCTCCTACTATGGAGATGGCAGAACTGGCAAAGCTTGGTAATTTGAGATCGCTTTCTCTTAATATTTCAAAGGAGAGAATCATTAGGATACATTCAAAGAAGGCTGAGAAGGGAACGTCTTCTCTTTGGGCAGCGATACTTATTAATAATTCTGTAGGAATTATTTCTTGGTTATATGTGGTTAATGCTAGATAGAAACTTGGAGTTATAATAGTTATTATAAAGGTTAGGTATCTTATTATGCGAGTAATAGAGACGTTTATGCTTTTGTTATAATCATCTTCTTCGGAAATAAAATTATCATTTAGAGTAGTTGGTAAGATAAGAGCAAAGGGGTCATTATCTACTAAAATAATGGCATTTCCATGAAGAAGATATTTAACGACGGTATATGGTTTTTCGGCACTTATGGTGTTTGGAAAGGGATTTTTGTTTTCTTTTTCTATTAGGTTTCTTAGGGTGCCAGAGGCATATATTCCATCAATATTTACTTTGTTTAAAAGATTATCTATTTTTTCTATTAATTCGGGTTTGACAATAGAATTTATATATAATACGGATACAGGAGTTTCGGTGTATTTGCCTAATTTATAATTTTTAATCCACAAATCATTACTTTTAATTCTTCTTTTTATTAATCCAATATTATTTTCTATGCTTTCGGTAAATGAATCTAGGGCTCCTCTTGGGGTATTTTCGGTAGTAGGTGTCGTTATACCACGTGTAAGATCTTTTTTTGTTTCTAGGGCAATAAATTTCTTTTTGTTAAATAATATTATAGTAAAACCACTATTTAGATAGTATGTAAGTTCTTTATAGGTGTTTATTTCTTTATATTTAAAATTACTAATATTATTTAGAATACTGTTATAAAAAGGGTATTTAATTTTGTTTAAACTACGTATAATAAAATCACTAATACTACTAGAAGAAGTAAGGGTTTCGTTAAAGATAATGTATATTGTTTTATAGAGAATTTTTTTCTTTCTATATATTATTGATTCTTGATTATTAGTATCTTTTTTTAATTTATTTATAATATCAATCATAAAACTCACCATTTTTATTATGTTTTTAATTAGTTAAATTATGTAAAATAATTAAATTTTATTGTTTAATTATTTTTTGTGTGTTAGACTTAAAATGGTGATGTTATGAGCATAAAGAATAAGAAAATATTAGAATCTAAAAGGATAATTAGGGAAGAAAAAAAGAAAATTAAATTAGAAAGAGAAAGTATTAGAAAAAAGAAATGGGAACAATTTGAAAAAACAAAATTTGGTAAAGTCGTTAAAAATATTTTCTTTATTTTTGATTTAAAGAGAGATAAGTATTCTTTTTCACAGTTATTTGCAATGACACTTATTTCTTTGGTCGTAGGTTTTTTTGCTTGTTATTCGGTTTTTGCTATTATAGTGGGTAATAAGAATTTATTTAAGTTATCTAAAGAGTTAAGTAAATTTTATTCAGTATATGATGTGTTGGTGGAAAATTACTATGGTGAAGTAGATAAAGATGAATTAATAGATGAAGCTATAAATGGTATGGTTTCTAGTGTTGGAGATGTTTATACCAATTATGCAGATACGGAGAAGACAGATTCATTTAATCAATTAGTAAGTGGAATATATGAGGGAATTGGTTGCGTTATTTCACAGACTGAGGACAATATTGTAGTTATTTCAGTATATGATGATAGTCCTTCAAAGAAAGCAGGAATTAAGGACGGAGATATAATTAAAGAGGTTGATGGTAAGAATGCATTTGAACTTGGTTCTACGAAACTATCGGAGTATATTAAGACAGAGGCTAATGGTAAGATAGAAATGGTTATTTTAAGAGATGGTAAGGAAGAGAAGATTACTTTGGAAAGAGGTAAGGTAGAGGTTCCAGCAATTACTGGTAAGATAATAAGTAAGGATGATAAGAAGATTGGCTATATAGATATTTCAATATTTTCATCTGTGTCTGCTAATCAATTTGATAAAAAACTTAAGGAACTTGAAAAAGATGGAATTGATGCTCTTGTAATAGATGTGAGGGATAATAATGGTGGTTATTTGACTGCTGTTACTGATATAGCAAGTAAGCTTTTACCTAAGGGGAAGAATATTTATCAGATACAAAAAGATGATAAGAAAAAGATATATAAGGATAAAACGAGTGAGAAAAGAAGTTATCCAATAGCTATTTTGACTAATTCTGGTAGTGCTTCAGCTTCAGAGATACTAGCAGGAGTTATTAAGGAAAGTTATGGTGGATTTGTCGTAGGTACAAAAACTTATGGTAAGGGAACTGTTCAACAAGTTAAAAAATTAGCTGATGGCAGTATGATAAAGTATACGGTAGAAAATTGGTTAACTCCTAATGGAAATTGGATTGATGAGGTAGGGATAGATCCTACAGATGAAGTGGTTCTTGATAATGAATATTACAAGACGTATAAAGATGAAGACGATAATCAACTACAAAAGGCTTTGGAATTGGTAAGTAAGTAATCAAAAAGCCTTTTTTTCTTTGCTATCTTGGTAAACTTTTTACCAAATTAAGAAAATTTCAAATTATAGAGTTATAATGTTTCTTGGAGGTGTACAGCATGTTAAATATTATTATCTATGAGAATACTGAGAGCTTTATGAAAAAGAACATTGAAGCAATTAATAAAGCAATGGCTAGTAGTGATATTGATTATCGTATTCATAAGTTTGATCATTATTCAAAAGAATTAGATGATTTTATTCATAATGATAATATTAATAAGATTTATATTTTAGATGTGGAGATGGATGGAATGTCTGGTTTAGAAGTAGCATCTAAAATAAGAGAGGAAGATTGGGATAGCATAATAATTATAGCTACAGCATATGACAAATATCATAATGATGTTTTTTATACTAGATTAATGGTATTAGATTTTATATGTAAGTATAATGGTTATGAAGCAAGACTTAAGGAAGATATTCAGGCTGCTTTAAAGATTATTTATAAACAGAAGACATTTGTTTTTAGTTATAATCATAATGTCTATAGAATTCCATATAACCATATTTGTTATATAGAGAAGGAACCAATAATTAAAAGATGTATTATTCATACGATTAATAATAAATTTCATATTGTAAAATCTATTAATTGGTTAGAAGCAAATTTAGGTAGTGATTTTTATAAAACTCATCAATCTTGTGTAGTTAATTTAAGTAATGTTAAGAAAATTGACTTTAGTACTAGTACAATTACTTTTAAAAATGGTGATAGTACTAATTTATTAGCGGAAAAAAGGAAAAAGGAAATTAAGCAGTATGTGGGAATGGATAAATAATTTTGCTGGAGCATTATTAAATATTTTAACAAGTATTTTATTTGTTAAAATTTCTACGGATAATAATATTAAAATTAATAGACTAGGCTTGATTTTGAGTATACTAATTTCTACACTAGCTTTGCAATATTCTTATATTTTAGAAATTCCTTTATTAAAGTTCTCTTTGGTTTTTCTTATATTTTCATTGCTTTTTGTATTTGTTTTTAAACTTAATATAGGGAAAGCAATTATTTTAATCTTTATCTTTTATTCATTGGGTATTTTTGGGGATATCGTATCAGTAAAAGCTATTTGTTTTGTCTTTGGTGAAAAAGTTTTTTATGAAAAGATTGCTGGAGGTTTATTTGGTACAGTCATTCCAATGTTGTTGATTATCTTGGTTACTTTGGTATTAAAGAAAATAATTAAAAAATTTATTAACGTTAAAATTAAATATCGTCTTGTTGTTATTTCAGTTTTTTCATTGTTTTGTGTTACAGCTATTTATTATGTAACTTATAAGTATGGAACAACTTCTTTAGATAATTTGTTAGGTTTTATTTATATAATTGTGGTAACTATGATTTTGGTAAGTAATTTTGTTCAGGAATATAAAAATAATAAATTAACGCTAGAGTATGATAATTTATTAGAATTTATTAAGAAATATGAGGTTGAAATTGATAATCAGAGAATTCTTAGACATGAGAATAAAAATCAGTTACTTACTATAAAATCAAAAATAATAGATAAAGATAAGAATGAAGAAATTATTAAGTATATCGATGAAGTATTAAATGATCGTCGTAATGTTAAACAGATTGAGTATGCAAAATTTTCTAATTTACCATCAAATGGTATAAAAGGTTTATTTTACTTTAAAGTTGCAACTGCTCAGGAGAAAAATATAAGGGTTGAGGTAAATATTTCGAAGGAGATAAATAAAAGTTTTCTTAGTAAACTAGATAGTGTTACTTTTAATCAGTTAGGAAAGATTTTAGGAGTATATTTAGATAATGCTATTGAAGGAGCAGAAACTTCAAATGATAAGGTTATGGGTATTGAAATTTTTCTTAAAGGTAGAGATGTTATTTTTATTATATCTAATTCTTATAATTCAAAAATAAAGAAACGTGGTAGAACTACGAAAGGTGTTGGACATGGATATGGGCTTTTACTTGTCAATAGTATTTTGAGTGGTAATAAGAGGTTTGAAAGTACTACTGAAATAATAAATAATTTATATGTTAAGAAATTAATAGTAAAAGAATAATTTTATAAGTTATTCTTTTATATTGAGATATAAAAAAACTTCTAGTAATAACTAGAAATTTTTTTATGATGATGCTTACTTTTCTAATAAGCTTCTTGGCATTTCTGGTTCGTCACTTATAAGCATAGGACAAGTACTAGTACCAAGAGAAGCTGCAAGTGTACCAAGAGAAGCTAATAAATTGAATAATAATCCCATTATATCCTCCTTTATATTTTTATATACTACCGTAATTCTTATAGTTATTATATGGTAGGCCATATAATTTATAAGTAACGGGTAATATCATGATTGCAGCTTCTATGTAACCGATTAGCATGAAGTTTGTGATATTATTTTCGTGAAAATATACTATAAATAACGATAAAATAAGACTTATGATACTACTTTTAATTTTTAATTTCTTTCTTTTTGATGCTTTTAATAATGGGTGTTTAACGGTATCAGCTGGAGCATATATTATAATTAATGTTAAGCATATGGCTGATACAATAATTTTAGTAATTAGACTAAAATTAAAATATATTCCTATTAATGCGCCACCAATGAAGAGAATAGTAGAGGTAATTAAACAACTGATACTATTATTGGCGTGCATTCCAAAGGCACAAAAACGAATTACATTATAAAAGATAATTACATAGATGGTTTCTTTGAATATATTTAGAATAATTGCTAATGTTAATATTACAGTTAATTTAGTGATAGATAAATATATACTTTCTAAACCATATTTAATAATTTCTAATTGCTCTTCATTTAGTTTTGAATTATTTTTTTGAATGTTTTTCATGAGAGCATTTAATATTTTTTTCTTCAATACTGCTCACCGTGTTCAGTATATTATAAAATGATACTTAATTTAGTTCTAAAATATTATAAGTTTGAAATAGTGTCCTATAATATTATAAGTTAACTTTAAGTTAATTTTGGGTTTTGTATTTATTTAATTTGTATTAACAGTGTTTTGTAATATTTTACTAATTTGTTTATTAATAGTAATAATTTTAAATGAGATTTAGCTTTTGTTCATTGTAAAAATGGTAATAATTTGTTATACTTAATGAGAGGTAGATAATATGTGTGGATTTGTAGGTTTTATAGATAAAACAAAAGGTAAAAAAAAGATAATTAAAAATATGGCAGATATTATTTCTCATAGAGGTCCAGATAGTTCAGGATACTATATAGGAGATGAATGTGCTTTAGGATTTCGTAGACTATCAATAATTGATTTGGATGGGGGATCGCAACCTATATATAATGAAAATAATGATAAGGTAATAATATTTAATGGAGAGATTTATAATTATCAAGAAATTAGAAAAGAATTAGTTGATAAAGGACATATATTTAGTACAGAGACGGATACTGAAGTTATTTTGCACGGTTATGAAGAATATGGGAGTGGTATTTTAAATAGGTTAAGAGGGATGTTTTCTTTTGTAATTTATGATACTAATGAAAAGAGTTTATTTGGGGCAAGAGATTTTTATGGTATAAAACCGATGTATTACTATAAGGATGATAAAGAATTTATGTTTGGTTCGGAAATAAAGGCTTTTTTAGGACATCCTAATTTTAAGAAAGAGTTAAATAGAGATATGTTAAAACAGTATTTAACTTTTCAATATAGTGTTTCAGAAGATACTTTTTTTAAGAATGTTTTTAAATTGAGACCAGGACATTATTTTACATATAAAGATGGTAATTTAAGTATTGAAAAATATTATGAGCTTGAGATTAAAAATGATGATAGTAAGAGTTTAGATGAATGGAAGGATATTATCAGGAAAGAATTAAATGAATCAATAAAATATCATAAAATTAGTGATGTTGAAGTTGGAAGTTTTCTTTCTAGTGGGGTAGATTCTTCAATTATTGCTACACTTAGTGATGTAGATAAGACTTTTACTGTAGGCTATGACAATAAAAAATATAGTGAAATAGATTATGCTGTTGATTTGAGTGAGAAAATCGGAGTAAAAAATATTAATAAAAAGATTAGTAAGGAAGAGTATTTTGCTAAATTTTCTGATATTCAGTATTATATGGATGAACCTTTAGCTGATCCTTCGGCAGCAGCTTTATACTTTGTTGCTAATATTGCGAGCCAACATGTTAAAGTAGCTTTGTCTGGAGAGGGAGCGGATGAAATATTTGGGGGATATAATATATATCATGAACCATATTCAGTTAGTTGGTATAATAAAATTCCATATTTTATAAGAAGAGTAATAGGAATACTAGCATATCCTTTTAGAAATTATACGGGATTTAATTTCTTGGTAAGAAGAAGTAAAAAATTAGAGGATAGATATGTAGGTAATGCTTTTATATTTGAACCAAGAGATGCGGATAAGATAATTAGTTATAAGGACAAGAGAACTTTTAGAGAATTAACTAAACCTTATTATGATAAGATTAAAAATTATGATGATGTTGCTAAGATGCAATATATTGATTTTAATTTTTGGTTAATTGGCGATATTCTTTTAAAGGCTGATAAGATGAGTATGGCAAATTCGTTAGAAGTAAGAGTACCGTTTTTGGATAGACATCTTATTGATAATGTTATCAATATGCCTTCTAAGTATAAGATTGTTGGTAATGAAACAAAGTATGCTTTTAGGCAAGTATGTAAAGAGACTTTAGATGATAAGTGGGCAAGTAAAAAGAAGTTAGGTTTTCCGGTTCCAATTAGGGAATGGATAAAGGATGAAGATATATATAATATGCTATATAAGATGTTTAGTGAAGCTGATGAGTTCTTCAATACTAAAAAAATAGTTAGGTTACTTTCTCAACATAGAAGTGGTAAGAGAGATAACAGTAGGAAGATATGGGCAATTTATTCATTTTTAGTTTGGTATCAAGAATATTTTGTTAAGAGGTAAAATATGTTATCAACAAATCATGTTGATAACATATTTTTGCTGTATTTAAAAAAATATATTTAGTGTAAGTAACAAACAAATGTATTAATTTATCTTGACAATATACTTAATAAGTGGTAGTGTTTAAGTATGACTAAAGTGAAACTTTAACAGAATGTTAAATGTTATAAAATAAGGGATTATTTCTTTACAAAGAGTTAGAAGAATGCTATAATTTTAATATAAGTGAGGTACTGACATGGCAAAGAAAAAACAGAAAAAGGAAAAAGAAAAATTTGAATATAGTAATGAGATAATTGGAGTAGTTTTAATACTATTTTCAATTATTGGAATGCTTGGCTATGGAAGAGCAGGTAATTTTATTAGAAGTTTTGCTGTTTTTTTAGTAGGAATAGCATGGTTTTGGTTGATGCTAGTTTTTATGGCTTTAGGCGTTTATTTAATTGTTAAGAGAAAAAGCCCTAAGATGGTATCACGTACTTCTATTGGAATATATTTAATAGCCGTTGCTATTTTGACTTTATTACATAAAGAGTATGTTGATAAAATAGTAGGAATAGATTTGATTAAAGAAACTTTTAGAAATGTAATGTTATCATTTAAGTCAGCGGATATTATTAAAAATTGTGGTGGCGGAATGGTTGGGGCTATTTTGGCGTATATTTTTAATTGGGCATTTGCCGATGGGATGATAATAGTAATTATTACATTGATAATTTTAGGATTAATATTAGCTTTAAATACATCATTGTTTGGAACTCTTTCAAAAATTAAGTTATTTAATTTTAAAAAGAAGAAAGAAGAAAAGAATGAATCAGATGAAGAAACTTTAGTTAAAGTAACTGGTAATGAAGAAGTTGTTCCAGATAACCGAGTAGTTATTTCTTCGCTTTCCGAACTTACTGGTAAGAAAGAAGAAAAGGAGGAAGTAGTCGATGCGGATATTCCAATTAAGAAACTTCCTGATAAAGATACGATAGTTTCTTCGGTAGAAGAAAAAGAGGTTGTTAAAAATACTGATTATAAATTACCATCTTTAAGTATGCTTAAGACAGTTAAAAATGTTAGTAGTAAAGAAAATGAAACTACAGCAAAGGCTAATATTCAGAAATTAGAAGATATTTTAAAGGTTTTTGAAATATCGGGAAAAATTGTACAAGTTAATATTGGACCTACGGTTACGCAATATGAACTTGATCTAAAAGCAGGTACGAAGGTTAATAAACTTTTAGGTATTCAAAGAGAAATGGCTTTAGCTATGGCAGCGAAGGATGTTAGAATACAGGCACCGATACCGGGTAAGAATACAATAGGTATAGAACTTCCTAATAAGGTTAATGCCAGTGTTTCTTTTAAAGAGGTTTTGAGTGCCATGCCAGAAGTTAATGACAAGACACTTTTAGCTGTTGGTCTTGGAAAAGATATTATGGGTAAAGTTAAATGGTGTGAGATTAATTCAACACCCCATTTATTAGTTGCTGGTTCTACCGGTAGTGGTAAATCAGTTTGTATTAACTGTATAATTGCTTCAATTCTTATGAGAACAAAACCTGATCAGGTTAAACTAGTTTTAGTAGATCCTAAAAAGGTAGAATTCTCGATGTATAATGGAGTACCACATCTTTTATCACCTGTCGTTACGGATGCTAAGAAAGCTTCTATTGCTCTTAAAAATATAGTTGGTGAGATGGAGAGAAGGTATGAATTATTAGAACATACTAAAAATAAAAATATTACAGCTTATAATAAGTTTTGTGAAACACATACAGAATATCAAAAATTACCATATATAGTTGTTATTATTGATGAGTTAGCCGATTTGATGTTAGTAGCAGCAAAAGAGGTAGAAGATTCAATTATGAGAATTACACAGATGGCTAGAGCAGCTGGTATTCATTTGATTGTTGCTACTCAAAGACCATCAACTGATATTATTACTGGTGTTGTTAAGGCTAATATTCCATCAAGGATAAGTTTTGCTGTTTCTTCTCAAATAGATTCAAGAACTATTTTGGATATGGGAGGAGCAGAAAAATTGTTAGGTAAGGGTGATATGTTATTCTTGCCAATGGGTGAAAGTATTCCAATGAGAGTACAGGGAGCCTATGTATCTGAAGAAGAAATTCAAAAATTAGTAGATTATACGATTAGTCAACAGAAAGCAATATATGATGAAACTTTAACAATAGATAAGAGTGGCAATGATGGTGGTAATAGTATTCCGGATAGTGATGGTTATGCTTCACAGGAAGAATATGATGATCCAATATACAATGAAGTAGTGGATTTTGCGGTAAGTACAGGAAAAATTAGTGCTTCATTAATTCAAAGAAAGTTTAGACTTGGATATAATAGAGCAGCAAGAATAATAGATTTACTTGAAGAAAGAGGAATTATTGGACCACAAAATGGTTCTAAACCACGTGAAGTTTTAGTTAAACTTGAAAAACCTATGGATGATGAGTAGATAATTTCATTGGTGAACTGATGATAAGATTTTATTTAGCACAGTTATTTGCTGTTATTGCATGGACAATACTTATAATTAGTTATTGGAAAAATAAGAATGATAAAATACTATACCTACAGGTTCTTGCATGTGCTTTCTTTATTTTAAGCTATGCTTTTTTGGAAGCTTGGACTGGTCTTTTAGTTGTAGTTTTTGAACTTTTTAGAGATTATTTATATATTAAATTTAAAGATGATAAGAAGACATTTCTTTATACTTTACCAATATATATAATTATTAGTACATTTAGTTATAATACCAAATGGTCGTTATTTGCAGTGTTAGCATCGTTATGTGATGGTTATGCATTGACATATCATGGTAAAAAGGTTGTCTTTCTTGGAATACTTACATATTTATTATGGCTTATTTATGATGTTTTTTGTCACAGTTATGCTGGAGCCTTGGCAGCAGGAATTTTAATAATTTCAAATGTTATAATCTTAGTTACTAAAAAAAATAATAGTTCTTTATAATTATTATTTTTTTCTTGATATATGATTTAGCATTTGTTATAATTAAAATATCTTTTTTATTTTTGAAGTTAGTGAGGTTAATTATGAGGGATAATATTAAAGTATTAATTTCATCGGATGAATTGCATAAGCGTATTAAGGAGTTAGCGAGACAGATATCTGATGATTATAAAGGGAAAGAATTAGTTTTGATTTGTATTTTAAAAGGGGCTTCTTATTTTGCTATTGACTTATCAAAAGAGATTACGGAATGTGATGTTATAATGGATTTTATGAAAGTTAGTAGTTATGGCAATAGTAGGGTATCTAGCGGGAAGGTTAACTTTTTATTAGATATATCAACTGATATATCAGGACGTGATGTTTTAATTGTTGAGGATATTATTGATAGTGGTAGAACTTTAGCAAGTTTATCTGAATATTTATTAACAAAGAAACCATCTTCTTTAAAGATATGTACTCTTTTAGATAAAAAAGAAAGAAGAGTAATGGATGTTGATGTTAACTATTGTGGTTTTTCAATTGAAGATAAGTTTGTTTTAGGATACGGTCTTGATTATAATGATAAACTTAGAAATTTAGATTATATTGGTTATGTAGATTAGTGGGATAAATAATTATCTCTTTTTCTTTTGTTTATTTTAATTTTATAGTATAATGATAGTGGTGATATGTATGGATAAGAGAGAATTAAGAATTAAATATAATGATATGCAAGATATTGTTAAAGATATTTGGAGGTCTCTTTGACGTAGATAGTAAAAAGGAGAGATTAAAAGAGTTAGATGAATTAGTTAATTCTTCTGATTTTTGGAATCGTGATGATAAAGATAAATTATTAAAAGAAAAGAATTATCTTGATAATTTAATTAAACATATTGACTATTTGGTTAAAAAGATAGATGGTAATCTTGAAATTCTTTCAGAGGATATTGATGAGGAATTACTACAGATATTGATAGAAGAATATAATGATATTTTTGGTGATGTATCTAAATTACGAATAGAAACATATTTATCTTTACCTTATGATAAAAATGATTGTATATTGGAAATACATTCTGGGGCTGGTGGTACAGAGGCTTGTGATTGGGTTTTAATGCTTTATAGAATGTATGTTAGATATTTTGATAAAGCGGGATATAAGTACATGGAATTAGATAAACAACCGGGAGATGAGGCAGGATATAAATCTGTAATGATTAAGGTGCTTGGAAATAATGCTTATGGTTATTTGAAAGGGGAAAGAGGAGTACATAGATTGGTTAGAATTAGTCCATACGATGCGAATAAGCGTCGACATACTTCTTTTGCTTCGGTAGAAATAACCCCAGTATTTGATGAGAATGTTCAAATAACAATTAATGAGGCAGATTTAAGGGTTGATATTTATCGTAGTAGTGGACCGGGTGGACAGGGAGTTAATACGACGGATTCAGCGGTTAGAATCACCCATATTCCCACAGGTATTGTGGTTACTTGTCAAAATGAAAGAAGTCAGATTAGGAATAAGCAAATAGCTTTAGATATTTTGAAGAGTAAATTATATAATTTAGAACTAGAAAAGAAGAATAACGAGATTAATGAAATTAGAGGAAAACAAGAAAGTATTGGCTTTGGAAATGCTAAAAGAAGTTATGTAATGTGTCCTTATACTTTAGTTAAAGATAATATATCTGGGTATGAAAGTAGTAATGTTTTAAAGATATTAGATGGAGATATTGCGGATATGTTAGAAAAGAATATTAGGAGGTAATAATGATATTTAAAAGATTAAGAAGGGAAAGAATTAATAAAATAATTAAGGATATCAATAAGAAAAATCTTTTAAAAAGATATATAATGCTTTTATCTGGATGTTTGATTGTAGCATTTGCTTTTAATTTGTTTTTTCTTAGATATAATATAGTATGTTTTGGCGTAAGTGGAATATCTATTGTTTTAAGTGAATTTGGGGTTAATCCATCAGTATTTATATTATCTGCTAATATTATATTAATGATAATTAGTTATTTCTTTTTAGGGATAGATGATGTTAAAAACCAATTAATGGGGGCATTGATATATCCAATATTTGTTGAACTTACTTTAAAAGTTACAAATTTAATTGATTTGGGAGATTTGGAATTTATAATTATAGCAGTTATGGGAGGAATTATAGCTGGTATAGGATATGGTTTAATATATAAGAGTGGTTTTTCAACAGGGGGGACAGATGTTATTGGTAACTTGGTATGTAAATATTCCAAAATATCAATGGGTAGTGCAATGATGTTTGTCAATGTGGCAATTATTGCTTTAGGTAAAATAGTATTTCCTTGGAAGATTGTTCTATATGCGATAGTTGTGGCTTATTTAATTTCTGTAGCTACGGATAAGATTTTGCTTGGTATATCTAATAGTAAAGCTTTCTATATTGTGGTTTCTAAACAAAAGGATGATATGGTACTTGACTTTTTATTGTCATTACCTGGTGTTGGGTGTACTATTGTTGATGCTTCAGGGGGATATTCAGATGGCAAAAAAACTTTACTTATGGCTGTAGCTCCTACAAAAATGTATTTTATTATTAAAGAAGGTTTAAGAGAAATAGATAAAGATATATTTTATTTAGTGTGTGATTCTTACGAAGTGCGACATAAGGAAGATGCTTATGAATAGAGAAGATGTTAATAAAATATTAGATAGATTGCATAAGAAGAATTTTGGTAAGAATATCTTTTTGTTTGCGATAGGGTTATTAATTTCTGCTGTTGCATATAATTTGTTTTTTGCACCATATGAAGTAATTCCTACAGGAAGTAGTGGACTAGCTTTGCTTATTTCTAGATATGTTAAAATGGATGATTCAATTATTATTTTATTAGTTAGTCTATGTTGTCTTTTGTTAGGACTTGTCTTTTTTGGGTATAATTATGCCATAAAAATGTTATTTGTCACTTTAGTTTATCCATCATTTATATCTGCGACGACACTTATTACTCGTCATATTGATTTGGAAGATACTTCTTTATTTTTATTAATGGTGTTTGGTGGTGGACTTATGGGACTTAGTTCGGGTTTGGTACGAAAATCTGGATTTAGTCCTGGAGGTTTTTGTGTAATATTTGATATAATGCAAAAATATTTTCATATTAGTGTAGGTAAGGCTTCAACAATTGTCAATGCTATACTAGTAATAACTTCAGGCTTTGTATATGGAGCAGATAAAGCTATATATGCTTTGATTTCGTTATTGGTATCTTCCTATATTGTCGATAAAGTTATAATAGGGATATCTGATAATAAGGTATTTTATATTGTTTCTGAAAAGCCATATGAAGTGTGTGATTATATTACGGATAATTTACATTATAAGGTGACAATGCTTGATGTAAGAGGGGGGTATACACATAAGAAGAGAAAGATGCTTATGTGTGTAGTACCTACGGTTGAATATGTTAGATTGCAGGAAATGATACTGGGAATTGATAAAAAGGCTTTCTTTTTGATTGTTGACACTTATGAGTCTAGTGTTAAGAAAAATTGTAAAAATATGTAAATTTGTGTAAATGGGTTTAATGATTAAATATTATTTGTTATAATAGTTAGATGTAGAGGTAGGTGTGTAGTTATGGATTTGATAAGGATTACCGATGTTCAAAAAACATATAAAACTGGTACTGTAGCTTTATACGATGTTGATTTGACAATTTCTAAAGGTGATTTTGTCTTTATTATTGGGGCTTCTGGTTCGGGAAAATCAACTTTAATTAAGATGTTATATAGAGAAGAAAAACCTGATAAGGGATCAATTATGATAGGTGGCATTAATGTTGCTAAATTGAAAGATAGAAAAGTATATATACTTAGAAGAAAACTAGGGGTAGTTTTTCAGGATTTTAAGTTATTACCTAGACTTACAGTATATGAAAATGTAGCTTTTGCTATGGAAGTATTTGATTATGATAAAAGAAAAATACATAAAAGGGTAATGGAGGTATTAGAACTAGTAGGACTTAAGGGAAAAGTTCGTCAATATCCAGATCAACTTTCTGGAGGAGAACAACAGAGAGTTGTCATAGCTAGAGCAATTGTTAATAATCCAAAATTACTTATTTGTGACGAGCCTACGGGTAATTTGGATCCAGATACGAGTATGGGAATTATGAAGGTACTTGACGATATTAATAAGATGGGCACTACGATAGTTATGACAACACATAATAGAGATATTGTCAATAAAATGAAGAAGAGAGTTATTGTATTAAATGAAGGAAAGATAGTTCAGGATTACGAAAGAGGTAAGTATTATGAGGTTGTTTAGAAGTTTAAGTAGATATTTTCGTGATGCTGCTAAAAGTGTTATTAGAAACTTTTCTTTGTCTTTAGCTTCAATATCTTGTATTACAATAACTTTAATAGTTGTAGCTATATCGATTGTTTTATCATATAATGTAGAAAATATGACAAAGCATGTTAGTAGTAATATATCTATTGTTGTATTTTTAAAGGGTGAAACAACTGAAGAACAAGTAAAACAAGTGAAGGAAAATATAAGTAGACTTGACAATATTGCAGATATTAGTTTTAAATCAAAAAAGGAGTATGCTGAGGAAACTAAAGAAATGGATGATCGTTTTGCTTTAATAATAGATTCATGGACAGATGATACGATACCACTTCTTGATAGTTATGAAGTTAAGGTAAAAGATATTGAAAAAATAAAGGAAACAGCTGATAAAATAAAGAAAATAGATAATGTATCTTCCGTTAATTTTGGAGAGGAATATATCGAATCTTTAATTACTATTTTTGGAGTAATTGAAAAGATATGTATTGGTGGAGTTATCGCTTTAGTTTTAGTTACGGCTTTCTTGATTGCAAATACAATTAAATTGGCTATTTTCTCAAGAAAAACGGAAATAGAAATTATGCGTTTAGTAGGAGCATCAAATATGTCTATTAAGATACCATTTATTATAGAAGGCTCTTTTATTGGATTTTTTGGAGCTATAATTCCAATTGTTATTATGGCTTATGGATATAATTCTTTATATAATTATTTAGGTGGGGAATTATTCTCAGCTTCTTTAGGTAAATTGGTAGCACCATATCCATTTATATTATGGAGTTCAGGATTATTGTTATTAATTGGTTTAATAGTAGGTATGTTTGGTAGTTATCAAGCGGTTAAGAAATATTTAAAGATATAAGTAATAAGAAATAGTGTCAAATAAATAGTAAATATTTATGAGAGATACTATTTTTTTAAAAATATATGATAAAATAGTAATAGGTAGTGATTTGAAAAATAAATGAATATATGGTTAGGAGGAAAAAATGAAAAAAACTGTACTTATTAAATTTTCTGGTGAAGCGATGTCGGGAAAAAATGGTCATGGACTTGATTTTGATTATATTAGAGAGATATGTTCTAGAATTAAGGAAGTTCATGATATGGGGGTAAGAGTTGGCATTGTATGTGGTGGTGGTAATTTTCTTCGTGGGAGAGATACTAAAGAGATGGATCGTGAGACTGCTGATTATGCCGGAATGTTAGCTACAATTATGAATGCTTTAGCACTTAAGGATACTTTTTTAAAATTAGGATTAGAGGTATATAATCAAAGTGGACTATCGGTAGCAGTGATGGATGATATTGATTCAGATAAAGCTATTGAGGCTCTTGATTGTGGTAAAATTATAGTATTTGGTGGGGGAACGGGAAAACCATTCTTTTCAACTGATACGGGAGCAGCATTGCGGGCTAGAGATATTAAAGCAGATATGATTATTAAACTTACTAATGTTGATGGAGTATATGATAAAGATCCAAATAAATATGAGAATGCTAAAAAGTATGAAACGATTACGTTTGATGAGGTTATTGAACAAGAACTTGGGGTAATGGATTTATCGGCTATGGAAATATGTCGGGATAATAATATCGAAATAATTGTTACGGATATTAATAATAAAGAATGTTTGAAAAAAGCTATTAATGGTGAAAAAATAGGAACAAATGTTATAAAAGGAGAATAATTTCTCCTTTTATGCATAAAATAATAAAAAAGTATAGGAAAATTTAAAAAAGGTATTGATAATTTGTAAAAATTATTATATAATGAATTAGCAATCAGAAATTAATGCCTGATTAGCTCAGTCGGTAGAGCACTCGGCTGTTAACCGATAGGTCGTAGGTTCGAGTCCTACATCAGGCGCCATTTATGATTTGTAGATCTAGTTATTGACTAGGTTTTTTTTGTGCGTTTTTTTCTTGTATATTTTTTAAAATAATGTTAGAATTATACTAGGAGAAGAAGAATATGATAGGGAAGATTGCTAGTATAAAGAATTCAATTATATATGTCAGTTTGTCTGTTAATATATATACGATTGATAATTTGATAAATAAAAATATTATTTTTGATAATCGATATATTGGTGAAGTTATAGGAGCATCAGGTAATTTTCTTGAAGTTAGTTTGCAGGGAGAAATTATAAATGGTGTATATGTTAATGGTAGTTTATCTGTGCCTAAATTTAGTAGTGAATGTCGTTTGATTACTAAAGAAGAACTAGATATTATATATAGTGTTAATAAGAATGGTAATAATATTAAAATTGGTAAATCTTATATATATCGTGATTATGATATTTTTATAAATATTGATAAGTTTTTTTCTTCACATTTTGCTATATTTGGGAATTCTGGTAGTGGGAAGAGTTATTTTATAACTAAACTGTTACAAGGAATATTTTATGAAGCTAAAAGATTACCTTATAATTCAAATATATTTTTATTTGATGCATATGGAGAATATCAAAAAGCTTTTAATAATATAAGTCAAGTTAATCCTAATTTGAATTATCGTGTTTTTACAACTAATTTAAAAGACCGTGATACTCCACAATTGTTTATTCCTTTTTGGTTTTTGGGTGTTGATGATATATGTTTACTTTTAGATGTTACCGATGCTAGACAAATACCTATTATTGAAAAAGCTTTGAAATTGGTGGCATTCTTTTCTACTGAAGATGATAAGATATTAGATAAAAAAAATGATATTATTGCAAGAAGTATATTAGATGTAATATTATCGGGTGGTAATTGTTATGAAATAAGAAATAAGATAATATCTATTTTATCTAAATTTAATACTAAGAATATTAATTTGGAAATAGAACTTACTAAAGGTGGATGGACTAGAAGTATTAGGCAATGTTTGAATATTGAGAATAATGTTAAGTTTGCTGATATAGAGGTTGTTATTAGTTATTTGGAACAATTTTGTATTGATGACTTTGAACTTAGTTTACCTGATGGTAGTTATATGTATTCAATTAAAGATTTTTATAATTCTTTAGAGTTTGCTTTAATTAGTGAAGGTATTTTTAGTAGTAATAGTGTAGTTGAATATGCTAATATACTTAAGATAAGGCTTAATTCACTTATTAATAGTGATTATGTAAATTATTTTAACTGTGAAAGATATATGAATAGATTTGATTATATTAGGTATTTAATATATGATGTTAATAAGAATAAGAAATATCAAATAGTTAATTTTAATATTAATTATGTTGATGATAGGTTTGCTAAGGTAATTGTTAAGATATATTCTAAGATGCTATTTGATTTTATTGTGACTTTACCAAATAGGGCTTCAATGCCATTTCATATAATATTGGAAGAGGCTCATAGATATATTCAAAATGATAGCGATTCTAGAATAATTGGTTATAATATATTTGAACGTATTGCTAAGGAAGGAAGAAAGTATGGAATTCTTTTGGGGGTTATTAGTCAAAGACCTTCAGAACTTAGTGGTACTATGATTAGTCAGTGTTCTAATTTTGCTATTTTTAAGATTTTTAATGAGGAAGATATTAAGTTTGTAAGAAATACTATTCCATATATAAATAGTAATATGATAGAAAAGATTAAAATGTTATCTTCTGGTAATTGTATGATGTTTGGTACGGCTTTAAATAAACCGATATTAGTAACGGTAGATATGCCTAATCCGACACCATATAGTGATAGTTGTAATATTGATAATACATGGTATGTAAAATAAAAAGATTTATATTTTTTGACTATTGATAAAATAAATTATTAATAGTCTTTTTTTGACATGTTTTTTCTTTATGTAATTATATAATTATAGTGGTTATGTTTGACAAATGCTTTTAAAAGTGTTATGATACTTTTTCGCCGAAAGGGGATGAAATTAATGAGAAAGTTTTATGTATTAAGTTTGAATAATAATGTTTGTGCATATTGTCAAGGAGAAAACTATGATAATAGTAGGATTATGTTAGGTGAAGAATATAAAAGAGATATGTTATTTAAAAGAAACGGTTTGCCTTTTTCATCTATAATTGCTGAAGAAATTGACGGTAAGATGACTTTACTTTTTACAGGCGACACAGTTGAATATATTCCTAGAGATGAAAACTTAGTAGGTAGTGATAATTATGTAGAAGTGGAAAGCGATGTATTAAGTTATTATGATGCTAAAGAGGTATGTCCAGGAATAGTATATGCAAGTTTAACACAATATGAAGATGGTTACGCTGTTGAAAGATTTATTCAAGGAATAGAAGAGATTAAGACAAGAAATATGAGTATGTATGCAAAGTATATGGATATGGACAAACCACTATGTTTAATGGATGATGTTAATAGTGATTTGGAATATATTGATAAATTTAGTAAGAAGACTAGGAAGATGACTAGAGTAATTAGACAATTAGATAGGGCTTAAATATATAAGGATAATTCTTAATATATGGAATTATCTTTATTTTTATGTTGTTTTGAGATATAATAATTGGTAGGTGATTTATATGTTGATGATTAAAAATTTGAATGTATCTGTAGAAGATAAGAAAGTTCTTAAGGATTTTAATTTAAAGATAGAAGATGGTAGTATTCATGTTATAATGGGACCTAATGGAGTTGGTAAATCTACTTTATCAAGAGTTATAATGGGAGATGAACACTATAAGGTAATTAGTGGTGATATAATATTAAATGGAGAATCAATAAAAGATCTTACTACGGATAAGAGAAGTCGTAAAGGAATCTTTTTAGCTATGCAATATCCACTTGAAATAGATGGAGTTAGTAATCAAGATTTTTTGAGAACTGCTATGTCTAGTAGATTGGATAAGAAGGTGGGGTTATACGACTTTATATTGCAGTGTGAGAAGGCTACTGACGAACTTAAAATGAATAAAAATTTGATACATAGATCATTAAATGTAGGATTTTCTGGAGGAGAAAAGAAAAAAAATGAAGTATTACAGATTAAACTTTTGAAACCTTCATTTATTATACTAGATGAAATTGATTCTGGACTTGATGTCGATAGTTTGCGAGTGGTGGCTGAAAATATTATGGATTATAAAAAAGAAAATCCTAATACATCATTATTAATAATCACTCATTTATCTAAGATACTAGAGTATATTAAACCTGATTATGTTCATGTCGTAGCTGAAGGAAATATTAAAGTTAGTGGTGATTATCAATTGGCTTTAGATATAGAAAAAAATGGCTATGAAGAGTATTTAGCTAAGTCAAATATTATTACTGGAGAATAACTTTATGAATAAGATAATAGTGAGTAAGGAAAAGATAAATTATATTGGGGATTCGGCTTTAGTAATTGATGGTAATAAGATAATATTTAAGGAAGCTAGTGATTATGAAATAATATATGATAATATTGATGATGTATGCTTAGAATTGGAAATAATTAATGGTAGGGTTGTTATTTTAGAAAGTAGTTTTGGTAATAAGTTAAGAGTCAATAATATATATAATATTCATTGTGGAAGTGCAGATATTAATAAATTTTATTGTAATGAGAGTGTTAGTGAGAAAATTACAATTAATTTATTTGAAGATGGAGATACAGTGAATTATAATTTTGCTAATATATGTAAAAGTGTAGAAGAATATCAGATAGATGTATATCATAAGAATAAGAATACTAAGAGTAATATTAGGAATAAGGTGGTAGCTATTAATGATAGTAGGGTTCACTTTGTAATTAATAGTACGGTATATAAAGAATGTATTAAATCAGTTTTGGATCAAAATACTAGAGTAGTTACTTTTGATAATGCCGAAGCAACAGTTTCTCCTAATATGTTTATTGATTTAGATGATGTAATGGCAAAACATGGATCTGTTATTGGAACATTTAAGGATGATCAGATATTTTATTTAATGAGTAAGGGAATTAGTTATAATGATTCTTTGAAATTATTAGTTAGAGGATTTTTATTAGCTAATAAGATGATTTCTGTTGATACCAGAAAGAAAATTACAGATATAATAGATATGTATTGGAGGTGATTTTGTGAATAGAGATGATTTTACAATTTTGAGAAATAGTAAAATGGTTTATTTTGATAATGGGGCTACAACTTTTAAACCAGATGTTGTTAGAGATAAGATAATTGAATATTATAATAAATATACTTCTAATATTCATAGAGGAGATTATCAAAATAGTTTAATAGTTAGTGAGTTATATGATAATTGTCGTGAAGAGATTAGAGAATTTATCAATGCAAGACATAGTAGTGAGATTGTATTTACATCGGGGGCAACAGACTCATTAAATTACATTGCTTTTGGATATTTTAAGAAGCACTTACATGCGGGAGATGAAGTTTTAATAACGGAAGCAGAGCATGCTTCAAATGTACTTCCATGGTTTGTTTTACAAAAGGAAATAGGAATAGTAGTTAAATATATTGAACTTGACGATAAGAATGAAGTGACTATAGATAATTTACGTAAGGCTATTAATAGTAAAACAAAAGTAGTATCTTTAGCACATGTTACTAATGTTATTGGTGATAAAAGAGATATTAAAGCGATAGCTAGATTATGTCATGAAAATAATATTCTATTTGTCGTTGATGCTGCACAAAGTATTTCACATGAAAAGATAGATGTAATAGATATGGATATTGATTTTATGGCCGTATCAGGTCATAAGATGTATGGACCAACGGGAATAGGTTTTTTGTATGGTAAATTTGATTTGTTAAAAGAGATTACACCGATGGAATATGGTGGAGGAATGAATGCTATATTTACTAAAGATGGTTATATGGAACTTAAGGATTTACCTGAAAGATTAGAGGCTGGTACACCAAATATAGAAGGGGTTTTAGGACTTTGTGAGAGTGTTAAATATTTAAAGAAAATAGGAATTGATAATATTAAGAAGTATGAACATGAATTAAGACATTATTTAATAGATAAATTAAATAAATTAGATTTTATTAAGGTATATAATAAAGATAATGATTCAACAATTGTAGCTTTTAATATTAAGGGGGTATTTAGTCAAGATACGGCAATATATTTAGATAAATATAATATATGTGTTAGAGCAGGTAATCATTGTGCTAAAATACTTAAGAATGTGTTTAATATAGCTAATACTTGTCGAATTAGTTTAAGTTTTTATAATACCAAAGAAGAGGTTGATTTACTTATTAATGTTTTAAAAAATAGTAAGAATATATGGGAGGAAATACTTTAGTGGATAAAGATGTTAAACGTAGTATTATAATAGATAATTATCAGGATGCTAAAAATAGAGGAATACCTTCTGGTGATGGTTATGTAAAGATAAATAGTAATAATGTTAGTTGTATTGATAATATAGATATTTATGTTAAATTTAATGGAGATAAAATAGAAGATATTAAGTTTTCTGGAGAGGCTTGTGTTATTGCGATATCTAGTACATCAATTTTGAGTAGTATGTTAATTGGTAAGACGAAGGAAGAAGCTAATGAGATACTAGAAAATTATTTTAAAATGATTGAAGAAGAACATTATGATAAGGAATTGTTAGGAGAAGCTAATGTTTATGATGATATATATAAACAACCTTCTAGAAAAACTTGTGCTACATTATTTGCTAGAGGGATAAGTAAAGTTACAAAAGAATAGTTTAGTGATGCTATTCTTTTAATTTTGTGATATAATTTTTATATAGTAGGAGGAATTAATATGGAAGATATTGTTAAGATGATGGATTCACTTGAATTAGAAGAACTAGAGAATATTGTTAAGTTATGTGAAGAGGCAATTAATAAAATAGATGGTGATAAGAATGAGTGAATATTATGAAAGATTAAAAATGGCAAAGTCATATGATGATATAAGAATCTTAATTAATGATGTTATTAGTTCGGCTAAATATTTTAAAGATAATCCTAAAATATTGGGGCAATTAAAACAATTTATGAACTTATTATTATCAATGTCTTCTTATTTAGTTGGTAAAAAGAAAGATGAATTAATTGAGTTAGGGATAGCTGATAGTCAGAATAGGGAAACAGAATTTGCTATGTTGGCTACACTTATGGATGATATATCAGCCCTTGATATTAACCTATATAAGGCAATAAAACTTCAATTAGGGGTGGATGAAATATTAGATGTTCCTACGATGAATAGATGGATAAAAGATTTAATTAAACTATATAAAGAAAACGGTTATGATTTAAAGCCAAGAGATTTTTATGGACTGTTTATGAGTATGGATAGTAATTGTTATGAAAAGAATAATATTGTATCTAGTTATATGGAATTATTCTTTAGAAGGCAATATGATTTAGAAAGTGAAGAGTTTATTAAATTTGTGATGGATAAATTTAAATATAGTGATGTTACTATGGTGACGGATAAAAATCCACTATATGATATGATGAATCAAGCTTCGAGAATTTTATATGGGAGACATGGAAATGTTTTTAGAAGGAAAATAGCTAAAATAAATGAAATTTTTATGGGCCTTGGTTATGGCAAGATAGACGTGGCTAACTTATATGATATGAGATTATTGGTAGCAGAAGAGTTAGAAAAGTTAGATAAGGCTTTAAGTGATTCGGAAAAGGGAAACTATACGGGTATTTTAGAGGGTTATTATTATAGCCCACTTGTTGAAGATAAGATGGTTGGAGATATTAAAGTGTCTAAGGCTATTCAGTTACTTAGTCAGGATAATTTTAGTAATATGTCACAAAATGATAGAAATGGTTTTATGAGAAATTTGCCAACAATTATTGATACAGTGGTAAAAGTTAGTTTGTTTGATCAACTTAAAGATGTGTTTAAGGAGTATAAAGATAAATGTCATATTAGTGAAATACTTGAAAGACAAAGGGTTCTTTCAGATAGGCACTTTAAGTTAACAGCTGAATATAGAGATTTAGTGGTTGATTATATGGATGTTTCTGATAGTAAGGTAAGTATAATTAACTCTAAGAAGAAAAAAGAAAAAAATAAGAATGTGTTAGAGGAATGTAAAAAGAAAAAAATAGAAGAGATAAAAGAAGTAGAAGCTTTAATTAGTGAATGTTCTAAAAAGATAGAGGAATTTTTAACGGAATTTTATAGTGATTATAGAGTAAGAGAAAAAATGGTGGGAATTAATTTAAGAAATATAGATGATGAAACAAGATTATTTGGAATGTTTGAGGTAGTTAATAATGCTCCGGAAAGTAAGGATATATCAAATAACGAGTTATTTAGAAGATATAATATAATATTGCCACCTATTGGTACTGAAAAATTTAATGATTTAGCTATTATATGTACTGATTGTTTAAGAAGTCCACAGTTAGTTAAGAGAATGGAACATGGATTTAGCTTTGAAAGTGGAGTGAATCAAGCTTATATTGAGAGAATAAGTAAAGGTGAATTTGATGCTTTAATACCTGAGGGTAATAAAACTAAAAAGTAAAAAAATTGAGAAAGATATCTCAATTTTTCTTTTTAAAAATATTGTCGATTTATTATTGGTATAAATTATGTTACTGAAAATACTTTTTAGTAGGGAGGTAATATGATAAATAATAATGGTCTTAGTAATGAAGAAGTATTAATTAGTAGAAAGAAATATGGTAGTAATACTTTTACTAAAAAGAAACAAGATTCTTTTTTTAAATTGCTTATGGAGACTTTTTCTGATCCGATTATTAAAATATTATTAATAGCTTTAGGAATTAAAACAATATTTTTAATTAGAGATTTTGATTGGTATGAGACTGTAGGAATAGTAATTGCTATACTAGTGGCTTCCCTAATATCGTCAATTAGTGAATATGGTTCTATGAGGGCTTTTAATAAACTTACGGAAGAATCTTCTAAAATTAATGTTAAAGTTAAAAGAAATGGAAAAGTAGAGAGTATTCCCATTAGTTCAGTAGTAGTTAATGATATAGTAGTACTTGAAACAGGTGATAGAATACCGGCAGATGGAATAATTATATCAGGTAATATTTCTGTTGATGAATCTATGATGAATGGAGAAGCTAAAGAAGTGTATAAAGAAGCGTCTTCGGAAAAGGCTTTGGTATATATGTCAACGGTGGTATATTCGGGAAATGCACTGATGTTAGTTAGAAGTGTAGGAGATAATACTTTTTATGGAAAGATGGCACAGGAGCTTCAGGAAGATGATACAGAATCGCCACTTAAAATAAGATTAGGAAAGTTAGCTCAAGATATTAGTAAGATTGGTTATATATGTTCTTTAATGGTAGCTTTATCTTATTTACTATATATGATAGTTATTGCTAATAATTTTAATATGGATTTAATTTTAAATACATTAAAAAATGGAAGATTATTATTTGGATATATCTTAGATGCTTTAACTTTATGTGTAACGATAATAGTAGTTTCAGTACCAGAAGGATTACCAATGATGATTACTTTGGTATTGTCTTCGAATATGAAGAGGATGCTTAAGAATAATGTCTTGGTAAGAAAGCTAATAGGAATAGAAACGGCTGGTAATATTAATGTATTATTTACGGATAAAACAGGTACTTTAACGAAGGGAGCTTTAGAGGTTGTCGGTTTATTAGATGGTAGGGGAAATGATTTAGAATATGTAACAATGAATAAAAGTATAAAAGAATTATTTAATATAAGTATGGCTTTAAATAATGAAAGTACTTATGATAGAGAGAATAATAAAATTATAGGGGGTAATATTACTGATAGAGCTTTACTTAATTATATTAAGGATTTTAAAGTAGATTATAAGATTATTAAACAAGAAGTATTTGATTCAAAAAAGAAATATATGTATACGAAAATTAAATATAATAATCATAATTATAACTTAGTAAAGGGTGCATATGAAGTAATAATAAGAATGTGTAATAGTTATTATGATAAAGAGGGAATTAAACATACAATTATAGATAAGAAGATATTAGATAAAAGAATTAAAGAGATATCTGCTAGTAAAATAAGAATATTAGCACTGGCTATAAATGAAGATAGGGAAACGATTAATAATATGACGCTTTTAGGTTTTGTATTATTATTTGATGAAGTAAGAGAGAATGTTTATGAGGGAATAGATTTGGTTAAGAATGCTCATATACAGACAGTTATGATAACGGGAGATAATAAGGAGACGGCAGTTGCTATAGCTAGAGATATAGGATTAATAGATAGTGATGATGATTTAGTAATTACTTCAGATAGATTAAATATGATGAGTGATGATGAGATAGAGCGAGTATTTTCTAAGATAAAGGTAATAGCTAGAGCTATGCCACAAGATAAGAGTAGATTGGTAACTATTGCTAAAAGAATGAATTTGGTGGTAGGAATGACTGGTGATGGGGTAAATGATGCTTTGGCTTTGAAAAAGGCTGATGTAGGATTTGCTATGGGTAGTGGAACTGAGGTGGCTAAGGAAGCATCAGATATTGTAATATTAGATAATAATTTCTATTCTATTACAAATGCTATATTATATGGTAGAACGATATTTAAAAGTATTAGAAAATTTATTATATGTCAGTTAACTATTAATTTGTGTAGTTTATTTGTATCTATTATAGGTCCTTTTATAGGAATACCAGTACCTATTACAGTAATACAAATGTTATGGATAAATATGATTATGGATACATTATCTGGTTTTGCATTTTCATATGAACCAGCTTTAAAAGAATATATGTATGAATATCCAAAGAAAAAAGATGAAAATATTATTAATGGTTATATGTTTAATCAAATTTTAATAACAGGATTGACTTCTTCTTTATTTTGTATTTTCTTCTTAAAAAGTAATATAACTAATCAGATATTTAAAGATGATATATTAACAGCTTTCTTTGGGTTAATAATATTTATAAGTATTTTTAATAGTTTTTCAGCGAGAACCCATAGATTAAATATATTAGCTAATATTACTAAGAATAAGGTATTTATTGGTGTTATTACTTTTGTTGTTTTAATGCAAATATATTTGATATATTATGGTGGAGAAATGTTTAGAACTAGTGGTTTATCTTTATATGAATTCTTAATTATGTTTATGTTTGCATTATTAATTATACCAATAGACTTTATTAGAAAGTTAATATTAAAGAAAATGAATGTCAATTTAGGTGTATAAAAACTGTAAAAAGGTCCTTAAGTATTATACTTAGGGACCCACTTATTTTTTTATTTTTTCTATATAAATTATAGCATAAATGCTTATTTTTTGTATTAAACAAAATATTAATTTAGAGGGAACTGGTACAAGTAGTAATCCATATACGATTATTTCCTAATTTAATTTAAAATAAAAGAACTAATTATTGATTAATTTGGTAATTAGTTCTTTAGTAGATATACCAATATAGTTAAATAATAATGGGTACATAGAAATTGATGTAAAACCAGGCATAGTATTTACTTCATTGAAATATAAGATGTCATTGTTATAGTCATATAGAAAGTCTATTCTTGATAGATTGGATAGGGATAATATTTTAAATATTTTTATCGATAAATCTTGAATTTGTTTTTCAAGAGATTTATCGATCTTGGCGGGAATAATTAGATTGCTATCTTTAATGTATTTGGCTTCATAGTCATAAAAAGTATTTGAAGATTTGATTTCACCTACGGGAGATACTTTTAATTTTTTATCTTCTAGTATGGCACATTCTAATTCTCTGGATTTTATATATTTTTCAATTATTACTTTGTCATCATAATTAAAGGCTTCTTTTATATATTTATTTAATTCTTTAATATTATTAGCTATATTTATACCGATAGAAGAGCCACATTTAGCTGGTTTAATAATTACGGGGAATTCTATATCTAGTTTTTTTATAGCTTTTTTATTAGTTACAACAATATATGGTACTTGAGGTATTTGATAGTTATGACAAATAATTTTAGTTAGTTCTTTATCATAACTGATGATAGAGCTTTGTAAGTTAGAACCTACATATGGAATATTAAACATATTTAACATACCTTGAATATTACCATTTTCACAAGGGTTACCATGCATTATAGGGAATACTTTATCAAATAATTTTAAATATTCGATATGATTGGTTATTTTTTCTAAGGAAGATAGATCAATGGTATTATTAATGATTAGGTTTATATCTTTATTGTAGATATACCAAGTATTATCTTTAGCTATATAAGTTGTTGATACATCAAATAAAGATGTATCAATATTTTTGGTAATAGTAGCAGCTGATTTACAAGATATTAGGTGTTCTTGAGAATCACCACCAAATAATATTAATATTTTTTTCATAGTCACCTCTTATTAATATTATATATCAATTTATTATATTGTCAAAAATGTTAAATTATGATATATTATAGTAAATAAAGGAGGATTATATGACATTAGTTATAATGGCTGCCGGTATGGGGAGCAGATTTGGTGGTTTAAAACAAATTGAACCAATTGATGAATATGGTAATTTTATTATTGATTATTCAATTAAAGATGCAATAAAGGTTGGTTTTACCAAGGTTGTATTTATTATTAAGAAAGAGAATTATGATATATTTAGAGATACTGTTGGTAAGAGAGTAGAAAAATATATTGATGTAGAATACGTATTCCAAGAGATTGATAAGTTACCAGAGGGATATAGTGTACCAGAAGGTAGAGTTAAACCTTGGGGAACAGGACATGCTATTTTGTGTTGTAAAGATGTTGTAAAAGAAAATTTTGCGGTAATCAATTCAGATGATTTTTATGGTTATGATGCATTTAAAGTAATTTCTTCATTTCTTAAGGATTGTAAAGAAACAGAAGGATGTCAAGAATATGCAATGGCCGGTTATTTGGTTAAGAATACTTTAACTGAAAATGGAGCAGTTAAAAGAGGAATATGTCAAGTTAAAGATAATTACTTGACAGGTCTTGTTGAAAGCTCTATTGAGAGAGTAAATGGAGAATTAATTGCAACACCACTTGAAGGTGGCGATCCATTTAAAGTTTCAGAAGATGATACAGTATCTATGAATATGTTTGCTTTTACACCAAAGATATTTGAATATTTAGATAAGAGATTTCCAAGTTTCTTAGATGAACACAAGGATAATGCTTTAAAATGTGAATATTTAATTCCGACATTAGTTTTTGAATTAATTGAAGCAGGTAAAGCTAAAGTAAAAGTAATACCTACAACAGCTGTATGGCAAGGAATTACTTATAAGGAAGATAAAGAAAAAGTTGTTAGTGAACTTAAAAAACATGTTTTAGCAGGAGACTATGAAGAAGGTCTTTGGAAATAAGGAAAGGGCTATTTTAAATAGTCTTTTTATTTACAAAAATTATAATATGTGCTAGAATGATAGTAGAAAGGTAGTTGGCTAGAATGAAGAAGAGAGCTTTTTTATATGTTATTTTAATGGTTATTTTCTTTTCTTTAGCTTATATATTTGGAAATGCTGCTTTTAAAACTAAGACTAAAGTATATGTAAATTATCAAGATAAAAGTAATATTAATTATGAAGTTGCATTAAAGGATAATGATATTTATAATGATAAGATAATCGGTATGGGTAATAGTTATGTAGCTGAAATCGTAGATTATATAGATTTTACTTTTAATTATGATATGGTATATGATACGAGTATGAATGGTTTTTATTCGTACGATATAGATGCTTTACTTGTAGCTTATGAAGATGATATTAATAATTCATTATGGGAAAAAGAATATCCTTTATTAGAAGATAAGGTTGAAGTAATAGATAGTAATGATAATTATATAATTAAAATAAGTGATGGTATTAGAATTAATTATCAGGAATATAGAAAGAAAATTCTAGATTTTAAAGAAGAATATGATATTCCAGTATCTGGATATTTGATGATTAAGTTTAATGTTAAGAATAATTTAGATTTTAAGGGATTTAGAGATACTATTACGGATGATAATAGTAAAAAGGTGGTAATACCACTTACTTATAATACTTTTAGAGTTAATATTTTAGATAATTCTGAGAAAACGGGTAGTTATTCTGAATTTTCAAGACTTAAAGATATTAATTATTTATTTTTACTAATAAGTGCGATGTTTTTATCTATTGCTTTAGCAATACTATTTGTAGTTGTTAAGGATTTAGTAAGAGTATCAGAGAGAGAAAATAATTATAGAGTAGAACTTAATAAGATATTAAATAAATATGGTGATAAGATAGTTAATGTACAAAAGATATTTAATAAAAAGAAATATAATTTAATATATGTTGATAGTTTTAAAGAACTAATGGATGTTTATAAGAAAGTGGAATCACCAATTAGTTTTAAGGAAGTAAAAAAGAATTATGAAGCAATATTTTTGATAATAGAAAATGATAATGCTTGGATATATAGAATGATAGCAAAATAGTGGTTTGTTGATGACTACTATTTTTTTTGGTTATTTTATGGTACAATAAAATTAAGGAGGAACTATGGATATTAAAAAGAAGGAAAAAGAAATGTTAAAAATGGGTAGTACTACGGCTAAAGAATTTAAAGAATTTATTTCTAAGGGTAATATTGTTGATATGGCGGTAGGTGTTATTATTGGATCAGCTTTTGGTAAGATTGTATCTTCTTTAGTGGATAATATATTTATGCCTATAATTGGTGCTTTAATTGGAGGATTTGATTTTAGTGGATTGAGTTTTAAGATTAAAGATGTAGAAATTATGTATGGAGTATTTATTCAAAATGTAGTTGATTTTTTAATTGTAGCATTATGTATGTTTGCAGTAATTAAATTTTTAGCTAAGTTTAAGAAGAAAGAAGAGGTAAAAGCTTCAACACCAGTAGTTGATGAAAAAGTAGTTTTACTTAAAGAAATAAGAGATTTATTAAAAAAATAAAGTACTTTGTATAAAGTGCTTTTTTTGGGCTTTTAAACTTTCGTTATAATGATTGTGGCATATACTAAAATGAAAATGGAGGTTATAATGAAAAGAAAAATATGGGGTTTATTATTTATACTTGTAGTAATAGGTTTAACTTGTTTTGCGGTTAAGCGTATTCATAATGAGGATAAGAGTGAATTTAAAAAAGTTACGGTAGCAGAGGTGGCACATAGTATATTTTATGCACCACAATATGTAGCACATAGTCTTGGATATTTTGAGGATGAGGGTTTAGATGTTTCAATAGTTTTAGCAAGTGGAGCTGATAATGTTATGGCAGCGGTATTATCTGGAGATGCAGATATTGGTTTTTCTGGAACAGAGGCTACGATATATGTTTATAGTGGTGGAGAAAAAGATTATGTTATGACTTTTGCTGGTTTAACACAAAAAGATGGATCATTTTTGGTATCTAGAGAGAAATATGATAATTTTACTTTAGATGACTTAAGAGGAAAAAATGTTATCGGTGGCCGTGTTGCGGGAATGCCTGAGATGACTTTTGAATGGGCTCTTCGTCAAAATGGAATTGATCCTAAAAAAGATTTATCAATAGATACATCAATAGCTTTTTCAGCAATGGAGGGAGCATTTATAGGTGGAACAGGAGATTTTGTTACTTTGTTTGAACCAAATGCTACGTCAGTAGAAAAGAATGGATATGGGTATGTTGTGGCTTATATTGGTGAACTTGGTGGAGTAGTACCTTATACAGCTTATAATGCTAGAAAAAGTTATATAGAAAATAATCCTTATGTAATAGAGAAATTTACTAGAGCTATTAATAAGGGATTAGAGTATGTGGATAGCCATAGTGCCATGGATATAGCTAAGATAGTAGTTAATTATTTTCCTGATACGAGTTTAACTGATATGGAAACTATTGTTAAAAGATATAAAGATGGAGATGCTTGGAAGAAGAATATTACTATTAATGAAGATGAATGGAGGCATATTCAAGAAATAATAGAAGCAAGTGGAGAGTTACCTGAATATGTTTCATATGATAAACTAATATATAATAAATATTTTAAAGATTATGAGTAGTATTTTAAAAATTAAGGATTTGAATAAAAAGTATTATAGTAAGAAAAGAGAATTACTGGCTATAGATAATATTAATTTGGAGGTAGAAGAGGGAGAATTTTTAACAATAGTAGGTCCATCAGGATGTGGTAAGAGTACACTTTTAAATATTATTGGGGGTATTGATAAAAAAAGTGGTGGAGAAGTAGTTATTTCACCAGGAATAAAAATAGGTTATATGCCACAAGAAGATTCATTATTTCCTTGGTTAACAATAATAGATAATTGTTTATTAGGCCTTAAGATACAAGGAATAGTTACTAAAGAGAATGTAGATTATGTAATGGAATTACTTAAGATATATGGACTTAGTGATTTTATACATAGTTATCCGAATAGTTTATCTGGTGGTATGAGACAGAGAGTGGCTTTAATTAGAACTTTAGCTTTAAAACCGGATATTCTATTGTTAGATGAACCTTTTTCGGCTTTGGATTATCAGACGAGGTTGGCAGTATCTGATGATGTTTATCGTATGATTAAGGATGCCGGGAAAACAGTTATTATGATTACGCATGATGTAGCGGAAGCTGTTTCGGTAGCTTCAAGAGTTGTGGTTTTATCAGATAGGCCGGCTAAAGTTAAGAAAATCTTTAATATAGAGATGGAAAATAAAAGTACACCAATTAATAATAGAAAGTGTAAGGAATTTACTTACTACTACGATATGATATGGAAAGAGATTGATTATCATGAAAAGTAAAGAGTATATATTATATTTAAGAAAACTTAGAATAAATAAGTTTTTGGTATATTTAACACAGTTTTTAATATTATGCTTTTTGGTGTTTATTTGGGAGTATTTATCTAATAAGGGAATAATTAATTCATTTATATATTCTTCTCCAAGTAAGATAATTAATACTATAATTGATTTATATAAGAGTAATAATTTGTTTAATCATATATGGATTACAGTATATGAGACAGTAATTAGTTTTCTAATGGCTACGATACTTGGAACATTATTGGCAATATTACTTTGGTATAGTAGATTTTTATATAAAGTATTTGATCCGTATTTGACAGTATTAAATAGTCTTCCTAAGGTGGCATTAGGGCCAATAATAATAATTATATGTGGTGCTAATATTAAATCAATTATAATTATGGCTTTATTAATATCTTTAATTATTACAATTTCTAATGTATATGCAGGGTTTATAAATACTGATAGAAATAAGATTAAGTTATTAATGAGTTTAAAGGCTACGAAAGTACAAATGCTTAGATATTTAATTATTCCTAGTAATTATGCAGTTATTATTAATTCTTTAAAGATAAATGTATCGATGAGTTTAGTTGGAGTTATAATGGGAGAGTTTTTGGTATCTAAAGCAGGTATTGGATATTTAATAAATTATGGATCAGAAGTATTTAATTTAAATTTAGTGTTTGCGGGTATTATTATTCTTCTTATTGTTTCTTATTTAATGTATTTAATTGTTGTATATATAGAAAAAGTGTTAATTAGAAATAATTAGCACTTTTTACTAAGAATTAAATTTATAGGATTCTAAATAACTAAAAATAAAACAAGTTTTTAGTTTATCATCTCTATCCATTTCACTTAATTGTTATATGGATATAAAATCATTATCATATTCTAAAAATTTAGAGGCAGGTAGCTGATATAATTCTCCTGATTTAACTATCTTATCTATACCACTGTAATTCTTCACATGTATTAAATTTTCTCATTATACTTGTCAATTTTTCGTTTCTCGATATAGGATTATGATATCGATGCTAATTAAAAGTGTATCTGGATTAGATATTTATATTCTATTAGATGAAAGTTCAATTAATATACTTGTCCTACCAAATTTAAGTTTATTTGATATAAATTATTCAGGTATAATTTTAATATTGTTGTTTAAAAGATTAATTATTGAAAAGACAAATAATATTTGTTAGAATTAAGTAGTAAGAAGATGATTATATAATTAATATTAAATTTATATCTAGACTTATAGAAATATTTAATAGATGGTTGTGAAAGGAGTATTAAATAGTGGAAAGATATTATTATCATGGTATAGGGGATGATTTGGCTTGCTTGTGGAAGATGATTAAAATAATAAATTCAGGAGAATTAAAAACAAGAAGTGAAATAATGGGTGATAATGATGAAAAATATAATCATGTTTGTTTATACAAGAAAAATGAAGAATATAATTATGATGGAAAAGAAGAAATTTTATTACAATCTGCTAGATCTGGTTGGATTGATAATTGTTGGTTCTTTATAATATCACCAGATATATTTGCAGAAAAAGTAAAAAAAACAGACATGACTGGATTTGATGAATTTGGTAATCCTACGACAAATTTAGTTGATGAGTGGAGAAGTGAGGGTAATATACCATTAGATAAGATTGTAGGAATTGGTATACCATTTGATACTATTATGAAAACGGCTAAAGAAGAAAGTTTTGTTTATGATATGGATTATGAGATGCGTTCCTTTAAAGAATATTATCAGTCGTTAAAAATATTAATAGATCTTGCTCATAGTTTCAATTGGGTTGTTGTAAATTCAGAAGAAAAAGATGTGTGTGATAAGTTAGATGAACAGTTAAACAATCATAATAAAAAGTTGTAATCTTAACAAATAATTATAAAATGGAAGAAAATAAAGTAAGAATTTAAACTTTATTAATAATTTTCTAAAGATAGGAAGTACTTTTGATTTTCTCTCCATACCAGTTTTAGTAAAGTTATAATGGGAGAGCTTTTAGTATCTAAAGTAGGTATTGGATATTTAATTGTGGTATATATAGAAAAAGGGTTAATTAGAAATAATTAGCATTTTTTCTTAATAATTAGATTTGATATGTTATAATGAATATATAATTAGGTGATGATATGAAAAGAAAAAAGAATAAAAAGAAGATTATATATTTAGTTTTAGTAGGATTATTAATAATACTTATGTGTATAATACTTTTTATAATTTATAATAAAGATAGTGATAAAAGGGTTTTAAATATAAATGAACAAATAGTTATTAATGATCCAGATGTGTATATATATAATGGATTTTATATAAAGAAGAATGATGATAATATTATAGTATATAATTTTAATAATGATATTATATATAAATATGAGGGAAAAGTAGATAATTATGAAGTATTTAATGATAAGTATATTTTAATAGATACTGAGAATGAATATATGGTAATAGACAATACTGGTAATATAGTAATTAAAGGTAACTATGGAATAAGTGTACATGAGATAGATACTAATACAAAATATATACTAGTAGATAATAAGATATATGATAATGAAATGAAAGAAGTATATCAACTTCCGGATTATTTTGTAGAAGAGACTTTTGTTAGTTATAATTTATATTCTTTAAATATTACTAATGATATACTAGCAATAGTGTTTGTTAATAATGAACATAATATACTTGTTGATATAGATACTAAGAAAGAGATGTATTTAGAGTTTGATAGATATTTAAGACTTAGTGATAGATATATAGCTATTGGATATGATAATAAATATAAGATAATAGATACTGATAGTAAGAAAGTAATATATGATAATGTAAGAGTGGATGAGAATTTAATTATTTGGAATAATGATAATTATATATATATTTATAATGATAAGATATATACTGATGGTACTAAGATAAGTAATAAGTATAATATGAAGAGTGAAGGATGCAAGGTAGGAAGTAAACTTGTTTCTGATAATGAAATAAAAATAGATGAATGTATGTTATATTATGAAGAGTATGATAATGATATTATAATGGGATTTAATATAGATAATAGTATATTATATATAAATGGTGATATAAAGAGGGCTAGTCTTTTTAATAAGATAGGTAATTATATTAAGGGTTATCAATATAATGAAGAGCTTACTACGTATAATGTATATGATAATGATGGTAAGATAGTATTAGAGAATAAAGAATTATATTATTTAGGAAATGATATATATCAAGAATATGATATAGATGAGAATATTTCATATTTTTTAGATAATAACTTAAATATTATATCTAATAAATTTAACTATGCTAGTTGTAATAATAATGGATATTGTGTAGTATCAGGTAATAATTATAATAAAATGTTATATAAAGATGGTAAATTGGTTACAAATAATATATATGATGATATAGAGATTAAAGATAATTATATTACGGCTAAAATGTTATTTAATTCATTTATATATAGATTAGGTAATCTTGATGGGATTAATATTGATTATGTAGAAGAAATAGAGATAGATACTGATGAAATAATAGATAAATATGAATTAAGTAATATTAGTGATAAGATAGATAATAATAAGATATTATTTAGTAAATATGCTTATATAGTAGAGAATAATAATAATTTACTTGAATATAAAAAACAAGTTATGGATATGTTTAGGGTTGTTATAGATAATAAAAAGTATTTAAATGAATTAACTTTACTTAAGAAATTAAGAGATCTTAATATAGAGCATGTTCAAGATTTAGGAGCAGGAGTAGCTGGTACTTATTCAGAAACATTCGGGGATATTAAGATTAGACTTAAAGAGAGAAGTAATAATACTTTATATCATGAACTTATGCATTTTATAGATTATTCTTTTAATAGTAATAGTTTAGGGTCTTATATATATAATTGTAATGGAAAATATTTAGTAGGGAAGAGTTATAATACGACATGTGAAATAGTTAGTATGGATACTAATTTTATTGTTGAAGCAGGGGCAGAAGTATATTCAGGAAAGTATTTTACTAAAGAGGTTATGGCTTATCAACCAGCTCCGACAATATTAGAAGCTTTAGAATATATATGTGGTAGTAATGAAGTTAGAGAATGGTATTTTGATAATGATATATATTTTAAGATGTTATGGTTTAATATAGGGTATTCAAAAGAAGAAGTTACTAAGATAATAGAAGCTCTTACTAGTCAGACACAGGTTATTAGAAATGGTGATGATGAGATACTTTTAATAGTAGATAGTTTAATTGACTTATATAAGAATAGGAATGGTAATGAATTTCTTAAGGATAATAAGTTTAAATATATTATTAGGAGTATATTAAGTTATAGGGATGATTTTAGTAATTCTAAATATAAGAATGAATTAGAAGAGATAATAAGTGATAAGGATACTATTGTTAATGTTTTTAGAGATAAGTTTAGTGAGTATGGATACTATGATGGATATGGAAATATATTAATTATAGATAATCAGGTATATATATCTATTTCTTGTTATAAAGATAATAAGTTAGGGGTATTACTTGTAGAGTATGATTTTGATAATAATAGGGTATTAGATTATAGTTATATGGAAGTTAAGTAAATAAAAAAGCGTTAAGAAATTAGCGCTTTTTATGTTAGGAATAATTAAATTAGGAATAGATATAAATAGTAAGAAGCAAATATCATAATCATAGATAGACCTTCTAGTTTATCGATTTTACGATCATCTTTGGCATAGAAATATATCATGAGACCAGAAATAATCATAAATGACATATCTATTATAGAAAAACTATTAGTAGGAACGTTACCAAAGATAATTACGGGTAATCCTAGAACAAAGCCAATGTTGAAAATATTAGTACCAATAATATTTCCTAAGATAATATCAAATTCACCTTTTTTAGCCGAGGTTATAGCCATTACTAATTCTGGAGTACTAGTACCAATTACTAGGATTATCATGGTAATTAGTTTTTGAGATATGTGAAGGGCGTTAGCTAAGTTAACACAATTGTCAACGGCGATGTCACTACCTATTGATATCATTATTAGGCCAATAATCGATAGAAAAATTGATTTTTTGGTACTCCAATGAGGTAATTCATTGGTTAATTCAGCGACGTTACTATGTTTTTTGCTAAATTGATATAGGTAATTTAGGAAAAGAAGGAATATTAAGAAAAGAATTATACCATCACTTCTTGAGATAGTGTTGATAGTTCCATTAAAGGTACTATCTAGTAATAGAATAGCAAATACGATTAAAAGTAGTAAGTGAAGTGGTAGTTGTTTTTTTATGGTTTCATTTTTAATTTTTATTGGTTTTATTAGGGCGGCAATACCAATTATTAACATACTATTGACAATAGTACTTCCAATAACATTAGCTAAGACTATGTCATTATTACCATCTATTAATCCTTGGAAAGAGATAAATAATTCTGGAGCACTGGTACCAAAGGCAACAATGCTTAAGGAGATTAATAGTTTGGGTATTTTTAGATTAATAGCTGTTTGAGAAATTCCATCGACAAAGATGCCAGCACCTTTTATTAGTAGGTAAAAACCAATAATTATTAGTATTATATATTTAATCATTATAATCCCTCTTTATCATATATAAATGATAACAAAATTTATATTTTTTTTCAATAATTTTAGATAATTAAAAAGCCTTTTTACAGGCTATTTAGAAAATTCTTTTAATATTTCTCTGGCAACATATACTCCAGAGGCTGAGGCATGAGATAGAGAATGGGTTACTCCAGAGCCATCGCCAATAATGTATAAGCCTTTGTATTTTGTTTCGAGGTTGTGGTTAACATCGGCTTCGATATTGTAAAATTTTACTTCAACACCGTAAAGAAGGGTGTCGTCGTTAGCGGTACCGGGAGCTACTTTGTCAAGAGCGTAAATCATTTCGATGATATCATCTAAAATTCTTTTCGGTAGGACTAAGGATAAATCACCGGGAGTAGCATTAAGAGTTGGGATAACGGTACTTTTGCTAAGTCTTTTTTCGTTGGTTCTACGGCCTCTTATCAAATCGCCAAAGCGTTGGACAATAACACCGCCACCAAGCATATTTGATAATTTAGCGATTGATTCACCGTAACTGTTACTATCTTTGAATGGTTCTGAGAAGGTTTTAGATACGAGAAGAGCAAAATTAGTGTTATCTGTTTTTAGATTTTGATCTTCATAACTATGTCCATTGACAGTTATAATACCATTAGTATTTTCATTTACAACAATACCGTTAGGATTCATACAGAATGTTCTAACATTATCTTCATATTTTTCAGTACGGTATACAATTTTACTTTCGTATAGTTCGTCGGTTAAGTCTGAGAAAATAGGGGCTGGTAATTCAACACGGACGCCAATATCTACACGATTAGAACTAGTATTTATATCTAGATTTTGACATAACTGTTCAATCCATTTGCTACCACTGCGTCCTGCGGAAACAATGCATTTTTTGGCTTGATAGGTAGATTTATTTGTAATAATATTATAGATATTGTTTTTAATTTCAATGTCTAGGGCAGTGGTATTAAAGAAAATATCAATATTTTTACTTAATTCATTATATAGGTTTTCTAAAACAATATAGTTGATATCGGTACCAAGGTGTCTTACAGAGGCGTCTAAGAGATTTAATTTGTTTTGCATACATATTCTTTTAAAATGGCTATTGGCGGTAGTATATAATTTGGTTGCTTCACCACCGTATTTTACATTTATTTCATCAACGTAATGCATTAATTCAAGGGCTTTTTTAGCACCGATATATTCGTGTAGGGTACCACCAAAATCATTAGTAATATTATATTTGCCATCAGAAAAAGCGCCAGCACCACCAAAGCCACTCATGATAGAGCAAGTTTTACATTTGATACATGACTTTATTTTTTCGCCATCTATTGGGCATTTTCTTTGATTTAATGGTTTGCCTTTTTCAATTATAGCAATTTTTAAATTTTTATTATTTTTAACTAGTTCATAAGAGGCAAATATGCCACCAGGACCAGCACCAATAATTATAACATCATACATATTATCACCATTTTAATTTTAACAGATTTTTAATAAAATGTCATTAGTTTTAAAAAATATTCTTTGATTTACTTTAGAATATTTATTTTAGTGACTATTGCAATTTAGAAGTAATTATAGTAAAATTATTTTAAAGTATAGGGTGTGATAATATGCGTGAATATATAAAGGAATATATAGAAAGAGTATTTAGACCAAATAATTTAGATGCTGTTGTAGATTATGTAGTTAATAATATTGGTGAGGTAAGTAATTTAGAAAATCATAATAAAGATAGTCTTATTGATGAGTTGGCTTTGAATTTTTTGTTTGGTTATTATAATGAGAAATATAAAGGAGATACTAAAAAGAGTGTTCATGATATTCCACTATATGAAGAGGTTAATAATCAAGTGGAAGATAATGAAGAAGAGATGGATGTATTTGAGATATTTAGTGGGGTAAATGCTAATAAGATAGCTGAAGAGAATAGACGTATTTTAAAGCAGATTTTAGATGGTATTAGTGAATATATTGAAAAAAGAAGAAAGATTATGTTTAACTACGATGGGAGTATTGGTAAGATAGTTCTTGGTATTTATGAGGAAATGGAATATGATCAGAAAGGAATGTTAAATAGAATTATTAGACAGGTTAGAAGTGGTGAAGTAGCTAATGATTTAATATATGATAAGGAATTTGATAGTTATTTTTTTGATTATATGAGTAGATTATGTCAAAGTTATCCCGATAATATTCAATTTAAGAATTCATTTTTAAGTGTTAAGAATTATATTTGGAATATGTTAGTTGATAGTTATAAGAAGATTCCTAATAGTAAGAAGATTAAAAATGATATGGCTTATTCTTTGGCAACGGAGGAATTATTAAAAGGAAGAAATATTAATGATATTTTGAATGGTTATTATGACTCTGAAATTATGAAATTGGTTGCTAGGGATGAAATAGCTAGAAGGAGTATTGGTAGTGGAGCTCAGGTAGTTACAGGAGATATTAAGAAGAAAAAACAGATGACAACTATTTTTATATCTTCAGCTTTAGCTTTAATATTATGGGTAAGTAATACAAGTGTTGGAACGCGTTTCTTTGAGGCTTTAGGTAATTCTTTATTTCAAGAACCTTCAAAAAAGGTAACAATAAGTATGATTGATAATTATAAATATCCAGATATTGAAGATATAAAGGATAAAGATTATTTAGAGACGATTTATAATATTGAAGATGTATATCATAGATATAGGCAATATAATTTAAAACCTAATGATAGATATGAACAGTTATGTTTATATAATGCTTTTTCTAGTATTGATAATGATGATATTGATCTTATGGAGAGTATTTTTAAGAGAGTTAAAGACGATTTTTCTAGGGATGGTAAGGTAGATTTTGCTAAGCAGGATGATTATGAGTCTTTAGAAAAATATGATAGTTATATAGGATATGTTTATGATATGATGCAATTATCTGGAATAGAGATGGATGATTATAATAATGCAGTAAGTCAATATTTAGTTTTACTTAGAAGTAATCAAGATAGTAGTATGCAGATTAGTCCTTATAGTAATTTATCAGATAATTTAAAGAAAGATCTTGAAAAGATGATAAAAAGATATGGTAAATTATGTAGGCAGGTAGAGAAGGATATGGAAATGAGTTTAAATAAGAATAAAGGTGAGGGTAGGTAATGAAAGTAGATGCTTATAAACTTGAAAATGGGGATTATTATAATGAAGTAGGACGAATAGAATATCAGGGAATTACTTATTTATTACTGGCTAATTCGGATAATGTGAAAGATATTTGTTTTAGGAAACTTATTAAGAAAGATGATTTAGAATATATAGCTCAACTTGATAGTGCGGAATTTTCTTTGATTATGGATAAGTTTTCTGCAAAGTATGAAAAGATATTTAATTAAAAAGAATCTACTTTTGTATGAACTAGTCAACAAAAAGTAGACAATTAAATAGAATTTATTTGAACCCTAGTTGAGTTCTATACTCAACTGGGGTT
>CAKOPG010000011.1 GCA_934098745.1 uncultured Bacilli bacterium | reverse complement strand
CTTATATAAATTATTATAGCAATTTAAAAAGTAGATCACATTCTATTTTTGTGTCTACTTTTATTTTATCAGTTCACTAATTTAAGTCTTCTTTATTTTTCTATATTAATTTTAATGGTATATTTACTATTACCAAGATAATTATTAGATTTATCAAAATCATTGGGGCTATTATAAGTAAAAACAGTAAGTTCTATAGGGGAAGTAATGTTTGTACCTTCGGCGGTATAATATAATTTAATAGATGAGAATATAGTATTATCTTGCATATCATCCATCGTTAAATGAGAATACCATGCACCATTAGCTTGATTAATATCATCATATAAATATATATAAATATAAGGCGCTAGGAAATACTCAGTTGTCGGTTCTAAGATGGTTGATTCCATTAATTTATCATTAACCATAAAACTAACGTGGAAGCCTATTTTATAATTATCAATATCCTGATAATTACTATAATATTTATTAAAATTATATTTGATATTTTTACTATCTAGTTTTTCTTCGTTGGTATAATATACATTAAAGACAGCTATTTCACTATTATCTTTAGCTTTCCAATTATAGGTATTAATTAATTCATAATCTTCATATAAACCTACAGTAATAGGATTATCACTATGATATGTTTCCATATTAAATTCTAATTTACGGTCATCTTTAATAAATTCTTTGGTATTATTATTACATCCGGTTATAAACAAGAGGATAAAGATTATTAAATAGATTTTCTTCATTTTATCACCTATAATAATTATATAATAATAAAGTAATAAAGAAAAGACTATAATTTAAAATCTTCATAGTCTTCATCATTTAAGTCTTTAAGATCATAAAAAGGTCTTTCTTTATATTTTTTTATTTCTGCAATTAAATTAGTAGGGAATTTTTTGATCAATGAATTATATTTTAAGATATTAGCATTATAATAATCTCTTAATGTAACTAGTTCTTCATCAATTAATTCTAATTGTTTAGTAGATTTATATATTTCATCACTTTCTCTTAATTCAGGGTTATTATCATATATTACTAGAAAGTCATTTAAAGATTTAGTTAGAGTTCGATCTAGATCAAAGTTACTAATTTTTCTAGCTCTTAGTTTGATAATATCTTGAAAAGCATTATCATCTAATTTTATTTTAGTTTTTATGATAGATATACATTTATTAAGTATGTCAAATTTATCTCTTAGGTTATTATCAATTCTAATTTCAGCTTCATTAATTCTGATAATAGTTTCACTTATTTTATTAGTTAGGGTTACATATATGATAGCTGATATGATAGTTAAGACGATTATTATAAATAATATTATTAAAAAAGTATTCATTTTATCACCTAGGATAATTATAGCAAAATAATATTTTTAAAACAAGTATTATTAAGAATAAAATTGTTTATTATAATTAATAGGTTCTTCAAAGGTAACAAAGTCTAGATATATTATTAAGATTAAATACCATTCTCCAGTACTTGGATTAGATACGATTACGTGGTCTTTACCAGCTTGTTCAATTATTCCTTCAAATACACGATCTTGCCATTCGACAGAGCCGGGTACGGTTACGTGAAGACGAGCTTTTTTTCCTCTATTTAATCTTAATATATTTTCAATATAGGATTGTTCATCTTGAGGTAGACCATATTGATCTTGATAAGATGGTACTGATTGTTGGTTGGGAATAGTATTACTGTTTAAAGGTGTTCCAGGGAATGTTCCTTGGTTATTTGTTCCAGTATAATTATTGTAGTAACTTCCGTTCATAAAATCATCCTTTCTAGTTAAATATATTATTTTACTTTTTATTTTATACGTGTTATAATCTTGAATATGGAAGGAAGTGTAAAATGAAAATAAGAGTAGGAGTATCTAATCGTCATATTCATTTAACTAGAGAAGATGCAGATATTTTGTTTGGAAAGAATTATGAATTTACGAAGAGAAATGATTTAACTCAACCAGGAGAATATGCTTGTAATGAAACAGTTAAGATAAGTAATGATAATTATGAGTTTCCACATGTTAGGGTTTTAGGACCATTAAGAAATTATACACAAGTGGAAATATCTTTAGAAGATGCAGAATTATTAAAGATAGATCCACCTATTAGGACTTCAGGTGATTTAGAAGGAGCAGAAGCAGTTTATATTGAAGGACCTAAGGGTAAAATATATAAAGAAAATTGCTGTATAAGAGCCACAAGACATATTCATTGTAATAAATTAGATAATATTGGACATAATAATAACGATATAGTCAGTGTTATGACTCCAGTTGGTATTATGGATAATGTTCATATAAAGATGCATGATGGTTTTAGTGTGGAACTTCATGTAGATAAAACAGATGCAAAGATATATAATTTGGAAAATGGTGACTATATCGACTTAGATTAACTAGGGTGATATTATGGATATAGTGACAATTTTAAGAAGAACTAAAAAAGAATTATGGAGAAAGATAGCAACATCGATTATAGTACAGGGATTATTATTAATAATTCCTGTTTATTGGACTAAGAGTATTAATCATGCGACTGATTTAGAGTTTGATAAGGCTTTTAAGTTATTAATAATTACGCTTATATTGTCACTTTTATATTATCTTTGGTATTATTTTAATCAAAAGACTTGGTATAATTATTATAATAAATTATATTTAGAATATACTAATTTAGTAACAGAAGCTACAGTTACTGATATTACTTTAGGAGAATATACGAATATAATTAATAATGATATAGATATTATTGGAACATTTATTGGAAATGCTGTAACAAGAGTAATTCAAGTATTTGAGTTTTTAGTTATATATATGTATTTTTTAAAAGTTAATTTCTATATATTTTTAGTAACTTTAATAGTGTCTATTTTTATGATAATTATTATCTTTTTCTTCGGTTCTAAGATAGAGATAGAAAATAAGAATAGGAAAGATAATTTAGATTATAAGACTATTAATATTCATAATATTTATGATGTATTAAAGAATAAGAAAAAAATAAAAGATAATAGTTTTATACATAGTACTATTAGGTATTTAGAGTCTAATGCTAAGTTTAATTTATATGTTCAAGCCATGATTATTTTAGTATTGGGATTTTTAGAATTATGTCGTTATGGAATAATTATATATGCTATATATTTAGTAAGTATAAATAAGATGGAAATAGGAACAGTTTTGCTTATATATTCTTATTATGCTAAAATAATTACTAATTTTGAAGTATTAGGAAATATTAATGCTGAATATCAGAGTGTTAAGGTTTCAGTAAATAGATTAAATAAGATTAAAGCCGATGGGAAATTTGCTTAAAGAGATAGACATTATAATAAATATATGCTATATTATTTATGCATTAGAAAATAATGTTCGTATAATTACGTAAAATAGAAAAAAGCAGGTGAAGTCAGCTTTATAAATGGCAATGAAAAAAGAGAGACTATTTATTAGACAGTTATTGAATATCTGTTTACAAATAGTCTTCTTTTTGGTAGAATTTATTATCGAGAAGAGGGATTATATGAAAGTAAAATATGAATTATTACATAAGGATAAAGATACATGCGCTAGATATGGAACGATAGAGACTAATTATGGTAAGTTTGAAACACCGATGTTTATGCCGGTAGGAACACAGGCTACAGTTAAGACTTTAGACTATCGTGAGATAAAAGAGATTAAGGCGGGGATAATTTTAGCTAATACTTATCATTTATGGTTAAGACCGGGAGAAGATATTGTCGATAAAGCCGGAGGACTTCATAAGTTTATGCATTATGATGGACCAATTTTAACTGATTGTGGAGGATTTCAGGTATTTTCTTTAGCTAAACCAAAGAATATTAGTGAAGAGGGTGTGGTATTTAAGAGTCATATAAATGGAGAAAAATTATTGTTAACACCAGAGAAAAGTATTATGATTCAAAATAAACTAGATAGTGATATTGCAATGAGTTTTGATGAATGTATTCCATATCCGGCTACTTATGAATACTGTAAGAATAGTGTTGAGAGAACGTTACGTTGGGCTAATCGTGGAAAAGCAGTTTTTAATAATCCTCGTCAATCATTATTTGGTATTGTTCAAGGGGGAGAATATAAAGAATTACGTGAATATAGTGCTAAGGAAACAGTTAAAATAGGATTTGATGGATATGCAATTGGCGGAACTTCAGTTGGAGAAGATAAAGATACGATGTATCGAATGATTGATTATGCAATTAAGTATCTACCAGAAGATAAACCAAGATATTTAATGGGAGTAGGAGATCCATATGATCTATTTGAAGGAGTAGAACGTGGTGTTGATATGTTCGATTGTGTTCATCCGACTAGATTAGCAAGACATGGACATGCTTTTACTAAATATGGGAAGATTAATTTAAAAAATGCGAAATATAAAGAAGATTTTACTCCAGTTGATTATGGCTGTGATTGTGAATGTTGTAAGAATTATACCAAGGCTTATATTAGACATCTTTTAGTGGCTGAAGAAACTTTGGGACAAAGATTATTATCTATTCATAACTTGAGGTTTTTAATAAGAATTATGGAAGGTATTAGATTATCTATTAAAGAAGATAGATTTTTAGAATATAAAAAAGAATTTTTAGATAATTATAGTAAGAATAAGAATGCAAAGATGTAAATGGGTCAATCTAAATAATAAAAAATATATTGATTACCATGATAATGAATGGGGAGTAGCATCGCATGATGATAAATATTTATTTGAAATGTTAGTATTAGAGATGTTTCAAGCAGGACTTTCGTGGGAATGTGTTTTAAATAAAAGAGAATATTTTAGAGAAGCAATGGATAATTTTGATTACCATAAGATAGCTTTATATGATGATAAAAAAATTAATGAATTATTAAATAATAAGAATATTATTCGCAATAAATTAAAGATTAATGTGATGATAAAGAATGCTAAGATATTTATAGATATTCAAAATAAATATAATAGTTTTAATAATTTTATATGGGGATATACGGATAATAAAATAATAAAGAATAAGAATGATTTATTTACTACGACTAGTTCTTTATCTGACAAAATAAGTCGGGATTTATATAATATGGGAATGCGTTTTGTAGGAAGTACAATTATTTATTCTTATCTTCAAGCTATAGGCATTATTGATGATCATGAATTAAAATGTGATAAATATTGATGATAAAATAGAGAAGGGGTAATTATGAATAAAAAAAGAATATATATTACTATTGTTATATTATCTTTGATTTTTATTATATTAGGAAGTACTTTTGCTTATCTTAGTTGGCAAATAAGTGAAAATCAAAAAACAATTGTTACTTTTACTGTGTCATCGGGATATAGTTGTGCGGTTGATGGTGGAGGTAATGTTACTTCAGACGTCTATTTAGTACCAACGGAAGTTAATGAGAAGAATAGTGATAGATATATAAAAAGAGAAGTAAAAGTAATGCCTACGGTAAAAACGGGAGAAGTATATTTAGATTTATGGTTAGATATAAATGAATTAGGTACAGGATTATCTAATAGTAATAATTTTATGTATGCATTTACTACCAATAGTACAAGTAATACTTTAGGGGTTATATCATCGGGTAACTTTAATGGTAAAGTAGTTGGAGATAAAATAAATTTATTAAGTGGAAAAAATTATTCAGCTACGACTACAGATACTTATTATTTATGGATATGGTTAGATAAAGAGGAAACATCAAGTGAGACGATGAATCAAATATTTAATTTATCATTAAATGGAAATTGTGCTGATAATAATTCTAGTACTACGGTAATACTTCCAGATATAGATAATGGACTTATTCCAGTTATATTTGATACGAGTGGTAGTAATACAAATGTTAAAACTATAGCTAAAGATGATGCCTCTTGGTATAATTATGATAATAAAGAATGGGCAAATGCTATATTAGTAACAGATGTCTCTAGAAATAATTATCTAAATACATCGGGAGTAACTGTAGCAGAAAGTGATATTTTGGCATATTATGTTTGGATACCGAGATATAAATATAAAATATGGACTACTACAAGTAGTGCCAAGGGACAGGAACAAGAAATAGATATAGTTTTTGAAAGTAATGAAACAGAAAAATCAACAGGTAATGCGGTGGATGAATATTTAACGCATCCGGCATTTACTTTTGGAGATAAAGAATTAAATGGTATTTGGGTAGGTAAATTTGAAACTACCGGAAGTACTACTAGTCCTACTATTATTCCAGATAATACTTCTATTGTAAATGAAATAGTCTCAGTATATTATGAAACTTCTAAACTATTTAGTAATTATGGTTTATCAAGTAAAAGTGATAGTCATATGATAAGAAATAGTGAATGGAGTGCAGTAGCATATTTATCACATTCTAAATATGGGGTTAATAGAGAAATATATATTAATAATTCTTCTGATTTTTATACCGGTAGAAGTGGTGGAGAAGTAGGCGGTAGTAGTAATGCTAATAAGATATATACGGATAAAATATCAGTATTATTATATAATAAATATGGTTATTATACTTGGGATGGTTTTTTATTAGAATATGGAAAGAATACTAAAAGTACTACTAGAGATTTAACTAAAGTAGCTAGTACCACTGGTAATATTACCGGTATTTATGACATGGCAGGTGGAGCATTTGAATACGTAATGGGTTACTATAGTAAAGCTTCAAGTGAATGGGGAGCTTATTCTAATAAAAATTCTTCTGGTTTTACTACTAAACCAGATAGTAAATATTATGATGATTTTATAACTGAGGATGCTTTAACAGCTTGTAATGGAATATGTTTTGGTCAACGATTTGTTGAAGCAAATAAATGGTATGGAGATACAAATGACTTTTTATCTGCAAGAAATCCATGGCTTATTAATGGTGGAGGTTATCTTAGTGGTACTCTTGCAGGAATATTTGCATATGACACTACTGATGGTAGTTCCGATAGTGATTATGGATTTCGTTCTGTAATATCATATGTAGGCTAATATGAAGGACTATTTAGATAGTCTTTTTAAATGCCTAAAAAATGCCCCTAAGTATAATACTTAAGGACATACCTCTATCTTTATTTAACCTATATAAATTATAGCATGACACTTATTTTCTGTAAATATAAAATTAAACTTTTTTAAAATTTCAAATATTGTAAAATATGGTTTAAATCCTTATAATGTAAGGTATTTGGATACATACAAAAGGGTCCTTAAGTATTATACTTAAGGATATAATAAGGAGTGTTTATGGAGAATAAAAAGATCGTTATCATATTACTTATATTTACTTTAATAGCAACACTAATGGGTGGGACATTTGCTTATCTTAGTTGGCAAGCAAATAACTCTGATAGAACATTAGTAACATTTACTACCACGAAAGCTTTTAGTTGTTCAGCAAATGGGGGTGGGAATATAAACACCAACAATGTTACATTTGCTCCGGTAGATAGTAAGAAATGTAATAGTTCTGAATATGTTTTAAAGAGAAAATTAACTTTTAATGTTACTAAAAAGAATAAAGAAAATGTTAAATTAAATAGTTGGTTAAATATAAATAACTTAGGAAGTTATTTAAGAGGGAATAGTAACTTTAAATGGGTAGTAAGTAGTGAAGAAAGTTGTAGCAAAGGAATAGTAAGTAGTGGAGACTTTGGAAGTATTACTACAGAAAGTAGTAAGATAGAAATATTTAATGATGTCTATGATAAAACTACTTCAGGAGATTATTATTTATATATGTGGTTAGATAAAGAGGAAACTAAAATACCAGATAGTGATATAAGTACTAGAACCTTTGATTTATCCCTTGATGGAGAATGTAGTGAGAGTACAATATCAGTATTAGGAGATATAAAAGAAATATCTAATTATCAAAATACTCCAATACCAGTAACTATTAAAAATAATAATAATTATCCAGTAACTATAAGTATATCTTTTAAAGAAACAAGTTTATTAAAAGATATGGAAATACCCGCAAATAGTACAGTTAATCATGATGTATATTTATCCGAAGAAGCATATAAGGCTGGTAATGGTGGAGTAACTAATTATTTATCAATAGGTATAAATGACAACAATAAAATAATTAAGTATAATTCTATAGTAGGTTTTACTAAACCATATCATTATTTGAAACAAGCAAATTACAAAAACTTTATTACCACGGTTAATAGCAATATAGCAAATACAGCTATAAAGACAATAACATTTATGGATAACAATGTAGCTCCAGTTAGTGAAATAAGAACACTGGTAGGCTCATTTGATGTATCAGCAGATAATAGTGGTACAATAATGGCGTATTATTATGAAACAGAAACATCAGGACAATATGATTTTTATATTGGATCATCAGATGGTGTAGTATATGCGAATTCAAATTCAAGTTATACATTTCATAAATTAACAAATTTAACAGACATAAGTGGCATGGAATACTTTAATACCTCGAATGTAACTAATATGTATGATATGTTTATGTTGTGTAGCAGTCTAACAACCTTAGATTTAAGTCATTTTGACACCTCAAAAGTAACAAATATGCAGGCTGTGTTTTTTGAATGTAACAGTCTAACAATCTTAGATGTCAGTCATTTCGATACCTCAAGTGTATCTAGTATGGGAACTATGTTTGCTTCTTGTAGCAGTCTCACATCTTTAGACGTAAGCAACTTTGACACTTCAAATGTAACCAAGATGGGTTCTATGTTTTCTAGTTGTAGTAGTCTTAAAACCTTAGATTTAAGTCATTTTGATACGTCAAAAGTAACAGAGATGAATTCTATGTTTATTAATTGTAGCAGTCTAACAACCTTAGATGTCAGTCATTTTGATACGTCAAATGTAACAAAGATGGATTATATGTTTTCTTCTTGTGGTAGTCTTACAATCTTAGATTTAAGCGGTTTTAACACTTCAAAAGTAACCAATATGTATCAAATGTTTTATAAATGTAGCAATCTTACAACCTTAGACGTAAGTAGTTTTAACACCTCAAAAGTAATTAATATGTATGCTATGTTTTCTTCTTGTGGTAGTCTTACAACCTTAGACGTAAGTAGCTTTAACACCTCAAAAGTAACTAATATGAGTAATATGTTTCGTGATTGTAGTAAACTTACGACACTTAATATTAAAGGCTTTACTTTTGATAGTGTTACTTCATATAATGTTATGTTTTACGGTGTACCAACAACTGTTAAAATAACGGTAGGTAGTGGGACAGCTAAAACATGGTTAAATACTAATTTTAGTAGTTATACTAATATAGTAATTGGATAACATTAATATATTACGGTAGTCCCTTAGGGATAATGATAGACTAAATAGAGATATTTAGTCTTTTATATATAGTAGATACATATAATTAAATGGTGATAAGATGGTTATTATAGGTATAATAGGTAGAAAGGATAAAACAGATAGTGGGTTATTAGTAGATATTATGTATAATGATATAAGTAAGGCAATTAGGAAGAGTGGAGGTATTCCTATAGGGATAAGAAATAATAATATTTTAGATTATATAGATATATGCGATGGTTTTATATTACAGGGTGGTAGTGAGATAGATACGAATAATTATGAAGTAATTAAAGAAATTAAGAAAAGAGATAAGCCATTATTGGGGATATGTTTAGGAATGCAGGAGATGGCAATGTATCATGAGGGAATTATGTTAGATATTCCTAATCATTTTAAGAAGCATTTAATTACTATTAAGGAAGATAGTTTATTATATAGAATAGTAAATAAAGATAAGATAATGGTTAATTCTAGACATAAATCAGCAATTAAGAAGACTTCAATAGATATTAGTAGTTATAGTATAGATGATTATATTATTGAATCGGTAGAAGATAAGAATTGTAAGTTTTTTTTAGGAGTAGAGTGGCATCCAGAGAATATGTATGATAGTGATGAAGATTCTAAGAAGATATTTGATTATTTTATAGATGTATGTAAGAAAAAATAGTTAATTATTTAGATAGAAGGACTTATATAATGATATAAGTTCTTTTAATTAAATCTTGATACTTTTTAATATTTATAATATAATTAATTATAGAGGAGAAGTGCATACATGAAAGATACAAAATATAAGATACCAACCCATGTAGCGATTATTTTAGATGGTAATGGACGTTGGGCTAAACAAAGAGGATTAAAGAGGACGGCAGGACATAAAGCCGGATATGATAATTTAAAGAATATTAGTAAATATATTTTAAATACTGGAACTAAATACTTATCAGTTTTTGCTTTTTCTACGGAGAATTTTAATAGACCTAAAGAAGAAGTTGACTATTTAATGAAATTATTTATTCAAGGATTTAGTAAAGGAATAGATTATTTTAATAAAGAAAATATAAGAGTAGTTTTCTCTGGTAGAAAGGAACCACTTAGTGAGAATGTTATTGATAAGATGAATAAGCTTATGTTAGCTACTAAAGATAATACTTTAGGAACTTTAAATATTTGTCTTAATTATGGAGGAAGAGCTGAGATAGTAGATGCTTTTAATAAGGCAATTGAAAATGGGGAAACTAGTTTAACAGAAGAGACTTTTAAGAAATATTTATATCAAGATTTACCAGATATTGACTTTATGATTAGAACTAGTGGGGAAGTACGTATTAGTAATTTTATGTTATGGCAATTATCATATGCAGAATTATATTTTCCTAAATGTTATTTTCCAGATTTTAATGAAGAAGAATATGATAAAGCTTTATTAGAATTTACTAAAAGAGATCGTAGGTTTGGTAGTATAAAGGATGAATAAGGTTAGAATAAAAGAAGATATAATTTATAATGAGAATGCTTTAACAGATATTACTTTAATTCATCTATCAGATATTCATTTTAATCTTTATACAAAAGAAAAGAAATTATTAAAGATTAAAGAAATGATATATTTAGCAAATCCTGATTATGTTTTAATTACAGGGGATTTATTAGATACTCCAGATATTGTTAAGAATAAATATAAGATAAAAGAATTACTTAGTTTTTTAACTTCAATAAGTGATAGATTTAAGGTTTTAATATCTTTAGGTAATCATGATGTATTTAGTGAGAGTGATTTTAAGTTTTTTAATAAGTTAAATGATCTTAAGAATATTTATATATTAAATGATGATTATTATAAAGATGAGAATATTTTTATAGGAGGGGTAACGCTTCCGAATAATTATTATTATAATATTACTAGAGATGAATCAGATAAAGTATTAGTAGAACATTTAATTAATAGTAAGAAATTAGTTAATAGACTTCCTAGAAATATACCTAAGGTATTGATGATTCATTCTCCAATTAGAGTTATGGATGATATGGTTATAAATAAATTAAAAGATTATGATTTAATTTTATCAGGACATACGCATGGAGGAATGATGCCACCAATTATGGATAAGATATTTAAGGGTAATTATGGAATTATTGCTCCGAATAAAAGGATAGCTCCAAAAGTAGCAAGAGGAAGAATAGATAAGTATGTTAATAATAAGAAGATTACTTTAATAATTAGTAGTGGAATTACTAAGTTATCTATTAAGTCTTCTAAGTTACTTAGTAAGTTGAATTTTATCTATAATATAGATATAAATAAAATAATAATAACAAAGAAAAGAGGAAAATATTATGAGTAAGATTAAAGATGTTCATGCAAGAGAAGTATTAGATTCTAGAGGTAATCCAACGGTAGAGGTTGATGTTACTTTAGAGGATGGATCATTTGGAAGAGCTATTGTACCATCTGGAGCTTCTACTGGAGAAAGAGAAGCTTTAGAACTTCGTGATAAAGATGAAAGATATATGGGTAAGGGGGTAATGAAAGCAGTTAATAATGTCAATAATATTATTCGTCCTAAAGTAATAGGAATGGAAGCTTTCAATCAAGAAGAGTTAGATAATACGATGATAGAATTGGATGGAACAAAGAATAAGGAAGTACTTGGGGCTAATGCTATTTTGGGAGTATCTTTAGCTAATTTAAAAGCAGCTGCTAATAGTAAAGGATTACCGTTATATAAGTATGTAGGTGAAGGGACGCTTTTACCAAACCCTATGATGAATATTTTAAATGGCGGAGCTCATGCGGATAACTGTCTTGATTTTCAAGAATTTATGATTATTCCTAAGCGAGAGACTGTAAAAGAGAGAATACGTGTTGGAGCAGAAGTCTTTCATACTTTGAAGAAGGTATTAAAAGAAAAAGGATATAATACAAATGTCGGTGATGAAGGAGGATTTGCACCAGATCTTAAGAGTAATGAAGAAGGTTTTGAAGTAATTATGGAAGCAATTACTAAGGCTGGATATGTTCCTAGAGAAGATGTAGCAATTGCGATTGATGTAGCAGCTTCAGAATTTTATAAAGATGGTAAATATCAGATCGATGGAAAAGCTTTAACCACAGAAGAATTAATTGATTTTTATTGTGAATTAGTAAGTAAATATCCAATTGAGAGCATTGAGGATCCCGTAGATGAAAATGATTGGGAAGGATTCAGTTTAATTACCAAGAAATTAGGCGATAAAATTCAATTAGTAGGAGATGATTTATTTGTTACTAATATTGAATGTCTTCAAAAGGGAATCGACCTGGGAGCAGGAAATGCTATTTTACTTAAATTAAATCAAATTGGTACTTATAGTGAAACAATTAAAACGATTGAATTAGCTAAAAGCCATGGTTATAAAACAGTTATATCACATCGTAGTGGAGAGACGGAAGATACGACGATCGCTGATTTGGCCGTAGGATTATCATTAGGACAAATTAAAACTGGTTCAATGTCTAGAACAGATCGTATTTGTAAATATAATCAATTAATGCGTATTGAAGAAGAATTGACAAAATAATTAATTATTTTATGATATAATGCAACTGGTGATAAAATGAAAGTGAAAGTATTTGATGAATCTCATGAAAAAGATTTAGAGGAGTCAATTAGTAAATTTATTGAAGAAAAGAAACCAGATATTATAGATATTAAATTTTCAGTATCGGCTTCAATGTATGCCGAGGAACAAATATATTGTTTTTCGGCTTTAGTAATGTATAAGTAAGGAAGTGGGAAATTATGACTGCCAAACAGGCTTATGAAGTATTTTTTGAACCAACAGATAAAGAAATAACGGCGGAATATCTTAAAAAAAATATAAGTGAAAGTGAACTTAAGAAAATTTATCGTAATTTAATGATGATGTATCATCCGGATACTCCTAAAAATAGTAAAAGAGATGAGGCGGAGGCAGTCATAATTTCTCAAGAAATTAATAATGCTTATAGTATTCTTAGGTATTTATTGGGAGTTCCGGGGGTAACATATCCACCGGGAAAATATGAAGTATTGCTATATACAAAAAGACAAAAAGAAGATATCATAGCCTTTTCAAGAGTAAGAAATGATTATAAAGATAAAACAAATCAAGTAATCAATATTTATTTTTATGAAATAATTAGTGCTATTTATGAGAGAGCTAAAGGAGATAAAAATAAAATAAGAGATGATATGTCTATTAGTGAACTTGCCGAGATAGCTTCAGCTTTTGAAAAATTTAGCGATAAACAGTTAGCTATTTTAGATGAAAAACAAAAGGAATATCAAAGAGTTTTAGAATTAATGGATAAAGCTAAAAATGAGAAAGAATTAACAGATATTCTTAAAGATTTTGCTGCTTCATATTATAGTCGTTTAGAAGATAAAGATTATTTAGATAAGATTAAGAATTGGCGTGATCAAGGAACAACGAGTATATTATTTAGAATAAATGAGCTTACTTCAGATATTCTTAGTGTGAAGAAAAAAATTACAGATAGTTTAACTTTAGCCAGAGATATTTATATCGAAAAACAACAATATCATAAATGGCTTAAAATTAATGGGGCTTTAAATAGAATAAGAAAAGTGAAGGCCGATTATGAAAGATTACATATTTTAGCAGAAACAATGACAGAAGTAACGGAGATAAATGGCCAGATAAGAGACTGTCAATTTAAATGGCAGAAGGGGATAAAATATGTAGATGAAATAGATATTAAGAATTTAACTTCAGATGAAATTAAATATATTGAATCTTTAATAAGAAGCTTAGTTACAAGTGATTATATATCATTGTTAGAAAATCCAGAAGAATATAGAATATTTAAGAATACTTATGATGGATTAGCAATGGGTAGTAAGGAACAGGATAAAATATTAGAAGGTACTTTTATTGAGTGTAAAAAAGAAACAATACGTAAGCTTATTTATAATCAAAATTTAGTAAGAGAATTACAGGCACAACTTGGAGAAGAAGAAAGCGATAAAAAGATAATTCGAGAAGAATTTAGTAAGATGCCTTTAAGAGAAGTAGAACGAATAAGTAAAAAAATAAATCGTGAATTAGGATATTATCAAAAGAAGGCTATTGGAGTATATTACGACTATTTAGTAAATTACTTTTCTAGTAAAAGAGAGATGGATTCATTACTTATGTGTAGTGAAATATATGATATTTCTACTAAAGAAAGAAATGATGATGAAACAGTTAATAGTTGTTTTAAAAAATTAAGAACGTTATATCAGGCTCATAATGGGACGTCTTCACTTGGTAATGGAACTAAAAATTTATCAAAACAATTACTTATAAATGAAATTCAAGATGTTTATCAAAAGGTATATCCAGTAGGAGAATTAACACCTTATGATATTGAAGAGAAATATGATGCAAGATATAAGATGAATATTATTTCTTTAGCTAATTTATATAGACAATTAGTATATAGTGTTAAACCAGATGATAGGGATAAGGATAATCCGCAATTTAGACCAAGATAGCTTGGTCTTTTGTTTTGCTAATCTGATATAAAGGGTTAGTATTTTGAGGTAAATTAATAAAACAAAATTTCACTTATTGTTAACAATGAGGGAATTTCTGAATTATAAGCTACAATTTGAAAAAAATGTTTGACAAACGAACAATAATATGGTAAAATACATCGTCAAGAAAGAGGTGTTATTATGACTACAAAGTTTTTGGCATTAAATGGTGGTAGTTCATCATTAAAATATTTATTATATGAAGTATCAGAAAATGATAAAAAAGTAATTGCATCAGGTAACATACAAAAAGTGGGTTGTGAAGATAGTATATTTCAGTTGAAGTTTAACGGTAATAAAATAGAGGAAGTTATGCCACTTCGTGATCATCAGGCAGCAGTTTCTAAATTATTTGAGGAAATGCTTGATAAAAAAGTTATTAGTGATATATCAGAGATTAAAGGGATAGGACATAGAATTTTAACTGGGGGAACTTATTATGATCATTCAGTTATTATTGATGATGAAGTAATAAAGAATCTTACTTCATTAAAAGATTTAGGTTTTGGACCATTACATATTCCGGGGGAGTTATCAATTATTGAAGCTATTAGAGAAATGCATCCAGAAGTACCACAAACAGGTTCTTTTGATACCGGATTTCATCAAAGTATGCCAGAAGAGAACTATTTATATCCCATTCCCTATAAGTATTCTTCAGAATATAATATTAGAAAATATGGTTTTCATGGTTTAAGTTATACTTACATTACTAGAACAATGCAAGAAAAACTTGGTAAAGAAGATGTAAATTTAATCGTGTGCCATTTAGGAAGTGGCGCTAGTATGTGTGCTGTATGTAATGGTAAATCATTAGATACGACAATGGGCTTTACGCCATTAGATGGACTTATGATGGGTACTCGTTCCGGTAGTATAGATCCAGAAATAGTTAGATATTTAGTTGAATCTAAAGGAATGAGTTTAGAAGAAGTATTTAACGAATTAAACTTTAATAGTGGTTTTATAGGATTAACGGGAGTTAATGATGTACGTGATATTTTAGCTTTAGTAGAAAAAGGAGATAAGTTAGCAACATTAGCTTTAAATAAGTTTGAAAATCAAGTAGCAAGTTATATTGTGACATATCATAATATGTTAAAACAATATACAGGTAAAGATAAAGAAATCGATGGCATTATTTTTACCGCTGGTATTGGAGAAAATTCTCCAAAAATAAGAAAAGATATAATAGATAAATTATATTCTTTAAATATTAAGATAAAAGAAGAAGAAAATTCTCATATAGCTGGTTATTTACCACAAAAAGGTGGTTTAATTAGTACGGATGATTCACAAATTAAGGTATATGTTGAACCGACGAATGAAGAAATTATTATTTTAGATGATATGATGGATTTATTAGGATATACGAAGAAAAATAATACTTTAAAAGTAAGAAGATTAGAGAAGTAAAATTTGGTGATAAAATGGAAAAAATGCATGGATTTACATGTAGAAGTGGATTATGTATAGATAATATAATTAATCTTCATTGTGATGATTTTAGAGATTTTCGTGACAATCTTGGAGCATTTATTACAGAATCAAAGACGGATAATAATCATATGTTTAAACCAAATACTCCGGATGGAGAGGGAATTTATTTATATCATACAACATTTAGTAGTAGTTTGGCTTTAAGAATATATAAAGATGTATCACACTTACGTATTGGGGGAAAAATGGCAGAACAATTTGTTTGTCATGATAGTGATGCGGTATTAATATCAAAACTTCTAAGTAAACAAAACAAGATATCTTTAGCTGACTTTCCTTTAGGAATAGTTACTATTGGAAGTAGTGTTGTTGGACAAGTAATAACTTTCTATGAAGATGCTAAAACCGTAGCAGATACGATAATAAGTAAGAGAGAGATTATACCAACAGAATATTATTTAAAAGTACTTGAAATAATTCGCGAATTAGCAGTAAATGAAATAATTTATGGTGATGCTCATTTAAGAAACTTTGTAATTACCCATAATAACATGATTAAACCAATTGATTTTGAACCGGGAGATGTAATTGTTCCAGCTACTAATCAAAAACGCATGATAACTAACTTTAAATCATCAATTAATTTTTTAAATAATCAAGTAGGAATAGATTTTAATATCGATAAACCAGAAACGATAGATGAATGTCAGGAAGAGTTAAGTATTTGGCATGAAAAGATAAAAAAAAGAATAAAAAGTAGAAAAGAAGCTTAAAATTTTAGGCTTCTTTTACTTTTATATTTTTTTCATGATTTTTAACATCCATAATAATTGGAAGAATAATTGGAACACGACCAGTTTTTTCGGCTAATAATGGCATAAGTTCATTTATTAGTTCATTTTTAATATCAGAAAAGTTAATAGTTTTAGCTTTTAATTTTTTACTGATAATATTTTTACAAAAGATTTCTATTTCTTTAATTAAATCAATTGATTCATTAACAAGGATGTATCCTCTGGTAGTGACTAATGGGGTATTTAATAAGGCTTTGTTTTTCGTATCAATATTTATTATAATAGCTAAGATACCATTATTAGACATTAATACACGATCTTTTATGACAACGTTAGAAACATCACCAATACGAGAACCATCAACATAGATATCACCAGCTTGAACATGGCCTTTCTTTTTAATATCATCTTTAGTAATATTTAAGATATCACCATTATTTAAGATAAAGGTATTTTGTTTAGGAATATTACAAAGTTGGGCTAAATCAGCATGCATTTTTAGCATACGATATTCTCCATGATATGGAGCAAAATAAGCTGGTTTAAATAGTCTTATCATTAGTTTTAATTCTTCTTGATTAGCATGGCCAGATGAATGGATATCTGAAGATGAATTGGTATATACTTTGACACCTTTTAAATATAGTTTATTTATTGTTCTAGAAACCGAAGCACTATTACCAGGAATAGGAGATGAGGAAAAGATAACAACATCATTAGGAATAAGTTTAATTTGTTTATGGGTTCCACTAGCTATTCTTGATAAAGCTGCTAAAGGTTCTCCTTGGCTACCAGTACATAAAAGACATACTTTATGAGGTTCTAATTTATTAGCTTCTTCTGCAGTAATAATAATATTTTTATCTTTGATATATCCACATTTAATAGCAATATCAATAGATGTATCCATACTTCTTCCGAATAAAGCAACTTTTCTTTTGTTTTCTTTACAAGTTTCAATAATGTGTTTTAAACGATAAATATTTGAAGCAAAAGTAGCTAAGATAATACGATTTTCTTTATTATTACGGAATATTTCTCCCAAATTTTCATCAACGGTAGATTCGGATAAAGAGATGCCGGGAGATAAGGCGTTAGTGGAATCACTCATTAATAATTTTACACCACGGCTACCAATTTCGGCCATTTTTTGTAAATTGGCCATGGGTCCGACGGGAGTAAAATCGAATTTAAAGTCTCCGGTCATAACAATTATGCCATTTGGAGTGTTAATACTTATACCATGTGAATCAGGTATAGAGTGTGTTGTTCTAAAAAATTCAATATTAAAATACTTAGTTTTTAAGTTAGTACTTTCTGTATATACTAATAAATTCTTATATTTAATATTTCTTTCTTCTAATTTTTTCTCAATTAATTCTTTGGCTTGGGTTGGAGCATATATTTTAGGTATATTTACTTGCTGTAATAAGAAAGGAATACCACCAATATGATCCTCGTGACCATGTGTTATCAATAAATATTTAATTTTTTTCTCATTTTCTTTTAAAAATGTAAAATCAGGAATAACATAATCAATTCCTAATAAATCATCATCAGGAAACATTACTCCAGCATCGACGATAATAATTTCATCACCATGCATTACACAATACATGTTTTTACCAACTTCCCCAAGTCCTCCTAAAGCGAAGACTTGAGTGCTTTTATTTTTCATAAATCCTCCTTTTTTCTTTTATTAAAAACCGATATAAAAATAATATTAAATTTTTTAAGAATTTAAACACTAATAAATTATAACATACTTTTATATTATTTACAAATATATTCTGAATAATCATAATTTTACTTGTATAAATAAGATAAATATTGTAAAAATATTAATAGTGATTTATAATTATATATATAGTAGGTGGATGTATGAGAAAGAATAAGGATAAGAATAAACTTATTAAGAAGAGGATAATTTTTTTAGTTATATTAATAGTTATTATTATCGGGAGTTATAGTCTTATTAAGAATAAAAAAGATATTCCTGATAAGAATTTAATGATAGATGTAGTAAATAAGGATATCAATACTAGTAAAGAATTACTTGATAAATATAAATTAGATATCGAGATTAAATATGAATATGATGATAAGGTAGAGAAAGATAAAGTAATTAGTCAGAGTATTAATGTGGGAACAGATTTAAATGAGAATGATAAATTAGTATTAGTAGTTTCTTTAGGAAAGATAGATAAAGAAAAATTAGCGAGTGATAAGATTAATGAACTAGGGAAAGTACCAATTATGATGTATCATGGTATTAAAGATATGACTAATAGTGAGACATCTTATACGGGAGGAAATGTCGATAAAGATGGTTATACGAGAACAGCAGAGGCTTTTAGAAATGATTTAGAGAATTATTATCAAAAGGGATATAGAATGATTAAATTATCTTCATATATCGATGGAATAATAGATGTAGAATATGGATATAGTCCAATTATTTTGACTTTTGATGATGGAAATGCTAATAATATAAATGTAATGGGATTAGATAATGAGGGAAATATTATAATTGATAAGAATAGTGCTGTAGGAATTTTAGAAGAATATAAAAAGAAATATCCTGATTACAATGTAACAGCGATATTCTTTGTTACAGATGCTTTGTTTAATCAACCAGAATACAATGATAAGATATTAAAATGGTTAGTAGATAATAATTATGAAATAGGTAATCATACGAAAAATCATAATAATTTTGGAAAAATTGATACTTCTAAAACCCAAGAAGTTGTAGGATATATGTATCAAAAGTTAGATGGGATTATAGGAGATAAATATCAAAAGATAGTGGCTCTTCCTTTTGGAAGTCCATATAAGAAAGAACATGAAAATTATAAATATATTTTAAATGGTGAATATAATGGAGAAAAATATAATACTAAAGCGGCTTTAAGAGTAGGATGGGAACCAGAAGTAAGTCCATTTAATAAAGAGTTTGATATGACATTTTTAAAAAGATGTAGAGCTTATGATAATAATGGAAAAGAATTTGATATTGAGATGATTTTAAAGATGTTAGATACTACAAGATATATATCTGATGGAAATATAGATACGATTGTTACTAGTAGTAAGAATGAAGAATTAATAAATAAAGATACAAATAGAGAAATAATATTATATTAGTATGAGGTGATAGAATGAATAATAAGGGTTTTGCTATAACAACAATTTTATTTGGAACAATGATTTTGTTTATGTTGCTTTTTGTATCATTACTGGGTATTTTGTCAACATATAAGGGAAATTTAGAGAAGATTATGGATAGTAGTAATGGCGCAAGAGAACAAATAACGATGAAAAAGAAAACACTTCCAGAAGGGGAAAGCTTTAATACGGTTACTACTAGTGGTTTATATTGTAATAGTTCTAACGAATGTAAGTATGTACAAGGAGATTAATAAGTATAGATATATGAAGTATCTATATTTTTTTCTTGACAAATAAACAAATGTATGGTAGTATATTAAATCAATAAAAAGAGGGGGATTTTTTATGGGGTTAGAAAGATATTCATTATTAGAAAAAATAGACATGTATGTACGTAATTATGGATTTCCTTTTAGATCAATATCTGTAAGTAGTACATATTTTCCAGAATATTTTAATAAAGTTGTTTTGGAAGAATTAAATAAAACTTTAAAAGATTTAAATAAAAGATGTGAAGAATTTATTTCGGAATATATAATTACTTATGATGAGACGGATACTATAAAATTAATGGCATATGCTAGTAATGGTTTAACAAGAGTAGTTATATATCCAGGGGATGTAGCTTTTGATAATACTATTGGTAAAAAAATATCGGAGTATGATATTATAGATGAAGCTAAAAATATGGAAATTATGGCTTTTAATGAATTAATGGTTATAGCTAGGTCAAGAGGATTGGGAAGTGCTTTAAATGTTGAGAGAATAGCTTTTACTAAGAGATTAAAAGCTAGTACTAAAAGGTGTATTGCATATATTGATTTTTGGAATAAAGAATATACGATGAAATTAAAACAAGAAGAAGAAGAAAAACAGAGTATGATTCATTATGTAAAACCAGAACCGGTTGGTGAGGTGAGAACACTTAAGGCAAGAGGAACAGGTAAAGTTAGAAAAAATGTAAGAATTAATAATATTTTATCAATAGATGAGCGAAAAGAAGCATTAGAAGCATATGATTATTTATATAAGGGTTATTCTTATACAGATAGTAAAGAAAAAATTACTCATATGAATTATATATATTCGATTGGAGAAAATTGTTATGCTTTAGTAATAGAACCTTATAGTGGGGATGGTTTTACTAAAACATTGTTACATAAAACTAAAGAACCAATGACTCAAAAGAGATTTGAACAATTAGTAAGATATGTTTTAGATATTCCTTATACTGAGGTATTAAAAAGAAGAAATATTATTCTTACTAATCATACGACTAAAGCTTCATATGAAGATACTTTATCAATTATATTAAGAGGGGTAGCTAAATATAATAATGAAAAACTTAAAAAGATTTTGAGTAAAGTAGCTGATAATGGTGTAGAGTATTGGAGTAAAGATGGAAAAAATAATTAGAACTTATATAGAAAAGAAATATTATAAAAATATATTACCAACACATGAATTAGTGAAGGAAAGAGATTTTTTAAGAGATATTACTAATTATGAAGAAGGGTTAGTAGGTTTTCGTTATTATGATGTACCAGTATTAATAGAAGATGATAAATCATATATTTTACCAGAAGATAATCATTCAGAATGGATATATTTTGGCAAAAGAATAGATTTTGATACTTTTAAATTGGAAGTATCCGAAAATTTAACTAAAAGAAATGAGCATTCATTAATGCAAGTAGAGAGTGAAGAAGTGGCATTGTATGTTTCACTAGGATATCACTTTAGTATTTGTAAAATAGATGCCGGTGGTTATAAATGTATGATAGATGATGATATGACTGCTTGGGAATACTTAGAGAAAATAAATTGTAAGAAAAGAATAAAAGAGGAAAAATTATAGTATAGGCATACTATAGTTTTTTTATTTAAAAGTATTATTTGGCTTTTGTTCTTGGTTAAATGGTTAAAAATATGTCAAGTATGTTTGAAAAAAATAAAAAATGTGTTAAAATTATACTTGGGAAGAGTGATACAGTATGAGTAATTATGATGAGAATAGTATAAAAATATTAGAAGGATTAGAAGCGGTCAGAAAAAGACCGGGGATGTATATCGGTTCGACGGATAAAAGAGGATTACATCATTTAATTTGGGAAATAGTAGATAACTGTGTAGATGAAGCTTTAAATGGCTTTGGTGATTATATAAAGATAATTATGCATCAAGATGGATCTATTAGCGTAAGCGACAGAGGACGTGGTATTCCTACGGGAATGCATTCATCTGGCAAGAGTACACCGGAAGTTATTTATACCGTTTTGCATGCGGGAGGAAAATTTTCGGATGGCGGATATAAGGTCTCTGGTGGTCTTCATGGTGTTGGTGCATCAGTAGTTAATGCTCTATCTGAATGGATGGAAGTAACTACACGACGTGATAAAGGAGAATACTATATCAAGTTTTCAAATGGTGGACATGTAGAAGTGCCACTTAAACAGATAGGAACAGCTACGAGAACGGGAACAACGGTTAGATTCAAACCTGATAAAACTATTTTTGAAACAACGACATTTAATTATTCTACCATTTGTGAAAGAATGCAAGAATGTGCTTTTTTAATTAATGGACTGACGATTGAAATTGTCGATGAGATAGAAAACAGACAAGAGAAATATTGCTATGAAAATGGGTTACATGCTTTTTGCGAATACTTAAATGAGGGCAAAGAACCCCTTCATAAAGTACTTTGCTTTAATGCTGTTAAAGATAGAGTAAATGTTTCTATCGGAATGCAATATACCGATGGATATAGTGAAAACATTATATCGTTTGTAAATAATGTAAAAACTCCAGATGGCGGTACACATGAAATAGGATTTAAAACAGCTATTACGAAGGTATTAAATGATTATGCTAAAGAAAATGGTTTTGTTAAGGGCAAAGATAAAGCTTTTGAAGGAACTGATGTAAGAGAAGGATTAACGGCGATTATTTCTGTACAGATTCCGGAATCTTTATTACAGTTTGAAGGACAGACTAAATCTAAGTTAGGAACACCGGTAGCAAGAACTATAGTTGAAGCAATTGTAACCGAAAAATTAAAGTTCTTTTTGGAAGAGAATAATGCTATTGCTACGAAGATAGTTAGTAAAGCTTTAAAGGGAAAAGAGGCTCGTGAAGCGGCTAGAAAGGCCCGTGAAGAGACAAGACGAGGTAAAGATAATAAAAAGATAGAAAGAATTTTATCGGGTAAGCTTACGCCAGCACAAAGTAGAGATCGTGATAAATGTGAACTATTTATTGTCGAGGGTGATTCAGCTGGCGGTTCGGCAAAACAGGGAAGAGATAGAAAAACGCAGGCTATATTACCTTTACGTGGGAAGGTTATTAATACAGAGAAGGCTAAGTTAGAGGATATATTTAAAAATGAAGAAATTAATACTTTAATTCATACGATAGGCGCCGGTATTGGAAATGACTTTGATGTTAAAGAAAGCAATTATGGTAAAGTTATAATAATGACCGATGCGGATGATGATGGGGCTCATATTCAATGCCTTTTATTAACTTTCTTTTATAGATATATGAAACCTTTAATTGAAGACGGAAGATTATATATAGCGATGCCACCACTTTATAAATTAACTATTAATGGTAAAGATCATTATTTATGGACAAATGAAGAGTTAAGAAAATTAACTAATGGAAAATCTAATTATAAAATTCAAAGATATAAAGGACTTGGAGAAATGAATGCTGATCAGTTATGTGATACGACAATGGATCCGAGATATCGTAATTTAGTTAAAGTAAGTATTAAAGATGTAGCTTTAGCGGAAAAAAGAGTATCAATATTAATGGGTGATGCCGTTGAACCTAGAAAAAATTGGATTAATGAAAATGTAGAATTTTCTTTGGAAGATGAATATAAAATATAGGAAAGAGATATCTAAAATGATATTTCTTTTCATATAATAATAAGATATAGGGGGATGAAAAAATGAAAGAAAATGAAGGAGTACTTAAAATTAAAACAGGGGTTAAAGGCATATGTATGAATTATGATGTATTTGGATTTTGTACGGTTCTTGATTGTTTAAGATGTAATAATAGTACAACTAGAATAATACTTCCTGATGAAAGACAAATAGGAGATAATAATTACTATATGATAATTCAAGAAGAAGAGAAATATTTAATAGAATTCTTTGATAAAATACCATTAAGGAAAGAGATGGAAGAATATTTACTGAGAATAGATAGTGATTATCAATTAACAAGATTAAGTGATGGCATGATTGTGAGAGATAGACCCATTATAAATACTCAAAAGATAGATAAAGATAATACTAAGAAAAAGATTAGAATAATTAAGAGAAATAAGTAAATATTTTGAAGAGATAATTTATCTGTTACTTGGATAACTTTAAAAAAACTTAGGTATAAACAAAAATATTACGGCAGTCCCTTAGGGATAATAAAAAATAGTTGACATAAATATTAAGTTATTATATAATTAAAGAGATTTATTTAAAAACAAAGGAAAGAGACGATATTATAAATATATTAAAGAGAGTAACTGGTTGGTGAGAAGTTATATAGATGTTATAATATAGATCACTCTGGATGTGTTTAATCGATAGGTAGATTAAACCGGTTAATAACCGTTATTTTAATTAAGTGCACTTTTAGTGAATTAAGGTGGTACCGCGGAATAATTCGTCCTTATTAATAGATTATTAATAGGGATTTTTCTTTTAGGAGGATGTCATGAATAAAGAATATGAAGTAAGATTATTAAATATAGATAAAGAAAACTTTATAAAGATACTTAAGGATAATCAAGCAGAGTATATTGGTAAATGGTTACAAAGAAGATATATTTATGACTTTAAACCGGTAGATAAAAATAGATGGATAAGACTTAGAACTAATGGTGAAAAAACGACTTTAACTATTAAAGAATATCACGAGAATAGTGTATCGGGAGTAGAAGAGTTAGAAATAGAAGTAAATGATTTTGCAAAGACAGATTTATTACTTGAAAAGTTAGGTTATATAAAGAGAAGTATTCAAGAAAATAGAAGGATACGTTATATACTTAATAAAGTAGAGATAGATATAGATACTTGGCCGGGATTAAATACTTATGTAGAATTTGAAGGTAAGAATGAAGATGATATTAAGCTGGTATTTAATAAGTTAGGTCTTGATTATAAGATGGCAATAACAGATAATGTTCAAGATATATATTTGTCAAATGGATATACATTAAATGATATGAATAATTTAAAATTGGAAGGTGAGGAAGATGAAATTTAAAGAATTAAATAAGCAACCAGTAGATGTTTGCGAAGGTGAAATTGATAAGCTTTGGGGTGGTATTAACGAGATTACTAAAAAGCAAATAGAAAATAGAGCAGGATGCGCTGATTTTGTTTTTTATGATGGACCGGCTACGGCTAACGGAATGCCAGGAGTACACCATATTTTAGCTAAATTACTTAAGGATACTTTTTGTAAATATAAAACAATGCAAGGGTACCGAGTACTACGAAAAATTGGTTGGGATACTCATGGACTTCCTGTAGAAGTACAAGTGGAAAAAGAACTAGGTTTTGAAGGTAAGAATGATATTGAAAAATATGGTATCAAGGAATTTAATGAGAAATGTCGTGAATCTGTATGGAAAAATGAGAAAGCTTTTCGAGAATTTACGGAAAAATTAGGACAATTTATCGATATTGAACATCCATATATTACGTATGATAATAATTATATCGAAACTGAATGGTGGATACTAAAGAAATTCTTTGATGAAGGATTGATATATGATGGTTTAAAGATACTACCATATTGTCCTAGATGTGGTACAGGACTAGCTTCACATGAAGTAGCTCAAGGATATAAAGAAGTATCTGTTAATACGGTAACAGTACCTTTTAAGATGAAAAACATGGATAATACTTATTTACTTGTATGGACAACGACACCATGGACTTTACTTGCCAATGTTGCAGCTTGTGTTAATCCAAATGAAAAATATGTTAAATGTTTATCTAAAGGGTATAATTTTATCGTAGCAGCTAAATTAGCTGACAAGGTACTTGGAGAAGGATATGAGGTAGTAGAAGAATATTTAGGTAAAGATTTAGAATATATGGAATATGAACAATTCTTACCAATTCTTAAAGTAAATGGTAAAGGATTTTATATAACTTGTGCTGATTATGTTACAATGGAAGATGGTACTGGTATTGTTCATATGGCGCCAGCTTTTGGACAAGATGACTATGAAGTTGGTCTTAAGTATAATTTACCAATATTAAATCCAGTCGATGAATCTGGTTGCTATACGGAAGGTCCTTGGAAGGGTCGCTTGGTAGTAGATCCTGAATTAGAACTTGAAATAGTTAAGTATTTAGCCAAGGAAGATAAATTATTTAAAAAACAAAAGATGGAACACAATTATCCTCATTGTTGGAGATGTAAGACGCCTTTAGTATATTATTCTAAACCAAGTTTATATATTAAAGTTACAGCTTTTAAAGATAAAATAGTAGAAGCTAATAAGAAAGTTAATTGGTATCCTGAATTTGTGGGGGAAAAAAGATTTGGAAATTGGCTTGAGAACTTAAATGATTGGGCTATTTCAAGAAATAGATATTGGGGAACACCAATTCCTTTATGGAGATGTAGTTGTGGGCATAATGAGATGATTGGCTCACGTAAGGAGCTTTGTGAAAAAGCGATTGAAAAGATTGATGAAAATATTGAATTACATCGTCCATATGTCGATGATGTCCATATTAAATGTCCAGAATGTGGCAAAGTAATGACAAGGGTTAAAGATGTAATCGATTGTTGGTTTGATTCTGGAGCAATGCCTTTTGCACAGTATCATTATCCATTTGAAAATAAAGAATTATGGAAAAGTCAATTCCCCGCTGATTTCATTTCTGAAGGAATCGATCAAACTAGAGGATGGTTTTATTCATTAATAGTTATTTCTACTTTCTTAGAGGGAATAGCTCCTTATAAGAATGTTTTAGTAAATGATTTAGTACTAGATAAATTTGGGCAAAAGATGCATAAGAGTAAAGGTAATGCCGTAGAACCGTTTAGTGTTTTGAAAAAATATGGTGCGGATGCTACAAGATTTTATATGCTATATACATCTCCTGTATGGACACCTTTAAAATTTGATGAAGATGGAATTAAAGAAATTCAATCAAAAACTTTTGGAACACTTAAGAATACTTATACCTTCTTCCAAATGTATGCTAATGCGGATAAGTTAGATCCACGTGATTTTAAAGTAAGTTATGATGAACTTGAAGATATTGATAAATGGTTATTATCTAAATATAATAAGTTAGTAGCTTATGTTACAGCGTCAATGGAAGAATATGACTTAAATAAAAGTACAAGGGCTATTAATACTTTCTTAAATGAAGATTTATCTAATTGGTATATCAGAAGAAATAGAAGAAGATTTTGGGAAAGCGACTTTACTACAAGTAAGAAAGCAGTATATCAAACAACTTATTCAGTTTTAGTAGGATTATGTCAATTACTTGCTCCAATTTCACCATTTATAACCGATGAAATATATAGAAATTTAACTTCTTTAGAGAGTGTTCATTTATCTAATTATCCAAAAGCAGATGCAACTAAATATCAAGATGGTATTGAAGAAAAGATGGATTTAGTAAGATCATTAATAAGTTTGGGTAGAAATGCTCGTGAAGAAGCTAAAATAAAGGTAAGACAACCAATTAGTGAAGTTATATTAGATGGTAAAAATAAAGATATTCTTAATGATTTAATAGATTTAATAAAGGAAGAATTAAATGTTAAGGAAGTAGTATTTGAAGAAGATTTATCTAATTATATGAACTTTATTGTTAAACCTAATTTTAAAGAAGTAGGAAAGATTTTAGGAGCTAAGGTCAAGTTATTCCAAGAAGAATTAACCAAACTTAAAAATGAAGATATTATTAAGATAAAGAATGGTAATGAATTAACGATTAAGTTAGATAAAGAAGAATTTACAATAAATAATCAAATGATCGATATTAGAGTAGAATCTAAAGAGGGATTTAATGCTTCATATGAAGGTAATAACTTTATTGTTCTAAATACAACATTAACAGAAGATTTATTAAATGAAGGTTTAGCAAGAGAAACAGTTTCGAAGATTCAACAAATTAGAAAGAACAATGATTTCGATATTACGGATAGAGTAAAAGTCTACTACAACGCCGTAGATGAATATACGAAGAGAATAGAAAAGTTTATAGACTTTATTAAAGAGGAAACTTTAGCGGTTGAATTTATTCAAGATGATAAATTAGAAGATATTTATGATATAAATGAATATCAAGTTAAGTTTAAAGTAGATAAAATATAGGTCTTAATAAACACGAACACTTTATTGTATAAAAAATACAAAAAGTGTTTTTTTATTTACTTTACATTTTTTGTAAAATCATAAAAAACGAATTTTTGATTGTTTTTCTCAAAATGTTATTTTTGCCTATATCTAGACATTTCCTTATATATAAAGGGAAAAATCAATTAAAGATACAAAAAGATGTATATTAAAAATTTCCTAAAAATAAAAATATGTAATTTTAAGAAGATGGATAAATATTTAAAAAATAAAAAAAGAGAAAACGAACAAAAAACTGTTGACATGAAGTTAATAAGTAGGTATAATGAAGTTAACTTAAAGAAGATAGGAGTAGATTATGATAAACACAGAAGATTTAGTTACAACATTAAAAGTTGTAAAAAGAAATGGCAAAAAAGTAGATTTTGATGGTACGAAAATTGCTTTAGCTATTAAAAAAGGCTTTGATAGTATTATTAAAGATGATGAGTTTGTATATACGACAAAGGATGTTCAAAAAGTATATCAAACAGTAATTAAAAAAATAGAAAAAGATTATAAAGATGCCGAAAAAATTAAAATTGAAGAAGTACAAGATTTAATTGAGGAAGCTTTAAAGAAATGTGGCTATGAAGATGTATATAAATCATTTTCAGAGTATCGTGAGAGAAGAGCGCAATCTAGAATGTTATTTGCTGATGAGAAGAAAATTCATAAGTTTTTAAAATCATTAGAGGGTTTAGGACTTAAGAGTGCAGCTGAAGAAGATGCTAAAAGAGAAAATGCTAATATCGATGGAAATAGTGCCATGGGAACAATGCTTCAATATGGATCAACAGTTTCTAAAGAGTTTGCTAAAGCTTATTTGATGAAGAAGAAATATGCTGATGCTCATGAAAATGGCGATATTCATATTCATGATATGGACTTTTTGGCCATGGGAACAACAACTTGTACACAAATTGATTTAGCTAAATTATTTAAGAATGGTTTTAGTACAGGTCATGGATATTTAAGAGAACCACAAGATATTATGAGTTATTCAGCTTTGGCAGCTATTGCTATTCAATCTAATCAAAATGATCAACATGGTGGACAATCAATACCAGCGTTTGATTATTATATGGCTCCAGGAGTTTTAAAGACATTTAAGAAACAATATAAGAGTGCTATTAGTGAACTTTTAGATTATAGTGGTTTTGATGTTTTTGTAAACGAAAATAAAATTAATGAAAAAATAGATAAACTAGATAGTATTGAGTTTGATATAAGTTATATGGATGAATGTGCTAAAGATAGTGCGGAAGTTAAAAAGATATTTAGAAAAGCATATGAAATTGCATATAAGAAGACTGATAAAAGAACTTATCAAGCGATGGAAGCTTTTGTTCATAATTTGAATACGATGCATTCAAGAGCTGGCGCTCAAGTACCATTTTCTTCAGTTAACTTTGGAACTGATACGAGTCCTGAAGGTAGAATGGTCATGAAGAACTATTTACATAGTGTTGAAGCTGGTCTTGGTAAGAATGAAACGCCAATTTTCCCAATATCTATTTTTAAAGTAAAAGAAGGCGTTAACTATAATAAGGAAGATCCAAATTACGATTTATTTAGATTATCTTGCGAAGTATCAGCTAAGAGACTATTTCCTAACTTCTCATTTATGGATTCACCATTTAATAAACAATATTATAAGGGAGACTATACGACAGAAGTAGCTTATATGGGATGTAGAACAAGAGTTATGGGAAATGTTGTCGATGAGAATAAGGCGGTTACTCCGGGACGTGGTAATTTGTCATTTACATCAATAAATTTACCAAGATTAGGTATTAAACACGGAATTGTTAATGGTCAAGAAAAGGCTGATATGAAAGGGTTCTTTAATGAACTTTCTGAACTAATGGATATGGTTAAAGATCAGTTATTAGAAAGATTTGAAATACAATGCAATAAGAGAATTTATAATTTTCCATTCTTGTTAGAACAAGGTGTATGGATTGATTCAGATAAGTTAAAACCAACAGACAGACTTAAAAAGGTTCTTAAACATGGGACTTTAAGTATTGGTTTCATTGGACTAGCCGAAACACTTAAAGCTTTAACTGGTAAGCATCATGGAGAAGATCCAGAGGCTCAAAAGTTAGGACTTAAGATTATTAAGTTTATGAGAGACAAGTGTGATGAATATTCTAAAGAATACAATTTAAATTTCACTTGTTTAGCAACACCAGCTGAAGGTTTATCTGGAAGATTTGTCAATATTGATAGAGCAATATATGGTAAGATTAAGGGAGTTACAGATCGTGAATATTATACGAATTCATTCCATGTACCAGTATATTACAATATATCTATAGCTAATAAGATAAAGATAGAAGGCCCTTATCATGCCCTTACTAATGCTGGTCATATTAGTTATATTGAACTTGATGGAGATGTAACGACGAATATCGATGCTTTTGAAAAGATCATTCGTTTGATGAAAGAGAATAATTTTGGATATGGTGCAATTAATCATCCGGTGGATAGAGACCCAGTATGTGGATATGTGGGCGTTATTAAAGATGTTTGTCCAGGATGTGGAAGACATGCCGGAGAAGGCGTATCAGTTGAAAAATTAAAAAGTATGAGTTGTAATACTTGTAAATAAGAATAAATTTAAGGAGGAATATATTATGAAAGAAGTAGAAGTAAAAGAAGAAAAAACAATTGGCGAAGGAGTAGGCTTTGAAAGAATTAGAAGAATTACGGGATATTTAGTAGGTACCGTAGATAGATTTAATAATGGTAAAAAAGCTGAAGAAAGAGACAGAGTAAAACATACTACTGAAGGACTTATGAGTAAATAAATATGAAAATTAGATTAGCGGGAGAGATGACAACCGATAGTATTGTCGATGGAGAAGGCATCAGAAGTGTTATCTGGTGCCAAGGATGTATCCATAACTGTAAGGGGTGTCATAATCCAATTACGCATTCATTTACGGGAGGATATTTAAAAGAAGTAAGTGAAGTATGTGAAGAAATTAAAAACTTAGAATTTCAAGATGGAATAACTTTATCTGGGGGAGATCCTTTAGCCCAGATAGATGCTTGTCTAGAAATTGCTAAATTCTGTCAATCAATTGGTCTTAATGTTTGGTGTTATACCGGATATAAGATGGAAGATTTACTTAAAAGAACTTTGAAAGAACCAAAATTAAAAGAATTATTATTAAATATAGATGCTTTAGTAGATGGACCATTTATATTAGAACTTAAAAGTTATAATGTTCCTTTTAGAGGTTCTACTAATCAAAGAATTATAAATACTCGTGAAAGTATTAAGAAAAATAAAGTATGTGAAATTCTTAAGTACAAGAATTAACATACTTTTTTCAATATATAAAAATATCATTAAAAAATAATTTTATACTTTATAAATAAATTTATACATGATATAATATATACATAATAAAGGAGTTGACGAAGATGAATAATATAACAATTACTTTTGAAGATGAGATGAAACGGGAATATCCGAAGGGGATAAGACTAAAAGAAATAATTGCTGATTTAAAATTAGATAGAGATATTGTTTGTGGAAAATTTGGAAATGTTCTTTTAAATTATGATGATGAAATAAATAAAAGTGGAAAATTAATTTTATATGATATTAATAGTTCTCTAGGAAGTAGAATTTATGAAAAAGGACTTTGTCTTTTATTTAAAACAGCAGCTCAAGAAGTATTAGGAAATGATACGAAAATAAAAATAAGACATTCAATAGGCAAGGGAATTTTTTATGAAATAGATAGAGAAATAAAAGAAGAAGATGTCATAAACATCAAGAAGAATATGAGAGATAAAGTGAATAGAGCGATTCCTTTTTTGAAGATAGAAACTACGATGGAAGAAGCTTTAGCATATTTTAAGAGTGTTAAAAGAGATGATAAGATTAAAACATTATTTTATGATAAGAATAAATATGTAACATTATATCGTTTTGATGATACCTATAATTATGTAATTGGGGCATTACCTAGTGATAGTTCGGTTTTAAAATATTTTGACTTAACCAATATTCCTAATAAAGGAATTATCTTAAGATATCCATCAATGTATGATAAGGGAAAAATTACAAAGTATGTTCATCATGAACAATATTTTAATAATATTAATGAATATCTTGAATGGGCTAAAATATTAAACATCAGTAGTATTGGTGAATTAAATGATGCGATTGTAAGTAATAAACCCGGAGAATTAATTAATTTATCCGAGACGATTCAGAATTATCGTTTACAAAAGATAGCTAATCTTATTAAAGATAAGCAAGATGAGATTAAGATTATTCTTCTATCAGGACCTTCTTCATCAGGAAAAACGACAACCGCAAGAAAGTTATCAATGTATTTAAAAACGTTTGGTTTAAATCCAGTACCTATTTCTTTAGATGATTACTTTTTAAATCGGGAAGAAACACCAATAAAAGAAGATGGTAAATATGATTTTGAGAGTATTAGAGCAATTGATATAAAGCTATTTAATAATCAGATTAATAAACTATTAAAGGGTAGTAAAGTAACAGCTCCGACTTTTGATTTTGTCGAAGGGGTAAAGGTATTTAATAAAACTATTCAAATGAAAGAAAATGATATTTTAATTGTCGAAGGATTACATGCTTTATCAGAGCAACTTTTAAAAGATATTCCTAAGAATAAGAAATTTAAGATATATATTTCACCTTTGGTATACTTAAATATCGATGATGATAATCGTATTAGTTTGACGGATATTAGATTGCTTAGAAGAATGGTTAGAGATAATCGCACGAGAGGATATAGTCCATCACAAACGTTAGCCTCATGGCCAGCAGTTAGAGATGGAGAGGAAGCTTATGTATTCCCATATCAAGATCTAGCTGATGTTATATTTAATACTTTTTTAGCATATGAATTAGCGGTATTAAAAGTATATGCCGAACCATTACTATATAAAGTAGCGATCGATGATCCAGAGTATTTAACTGCTATTAGATTAATTGAATTATTAGATTTGGTATTACCATTACCAAGTGAAGATGTACCATCTTTATCTATATTAAGAGAATTTATTGGTACTAGTTATTTTGAAAGATAAGACCTTAGAGCGGTCTTTTTTCTTGACAAATAAACATATGTATGTTATTATATGAAACCAGTAAGGGGTATAGGGATGATACATATGAAAAAGAAAAAGATAATAAGTATTTTAGTTTTATTATTTTTAATTATAAGTATTGGGGCATATAAGATAATATTTAAGCATGATATAAAGAAAAGTAATGAACCAGTAGATAAAGTAGTAGAACAAACTAAAGAAGAAGTAGTAGTAGATTATAATCAAGTGATAAATGATTTAAAAAAAGAATATTATAATAATGATATTGTAGGTATTTTAGAGATAGAGAATAGTGATTATGTGGTACCGATATTACAAGGCGGGGATAATGAATATTACTTAAATCATGATGCTTATGGTAATAGTACTTATATGGGAGCAATTTATTTAGATTATCGTGTGGATATTAATAATAGTAAGAAGTTATTAATATATGGTCATAATTCGCAAACGATAGATATGCCCTTTAAAATATTAGAAAATTATTATAATGTAGATTATTATAAAGAACATAAGTATATTGATATTACAACAAATAAAGAAAAAAGAGTATATGAAGTATTTTCTGTTTATGTAGAAGCCAAAGACTTTAATTATATGAATGTATTATTTAATAATGAAGATGAATACAATAATCATTTGAAAGAACTTAAAAGTAAGTCGATGTATGAAACAGAGACAGATATTGAGTCAGAAGATGATTTATTAATATTACAAACTTGTAGTACACATAAAGATTATATTGGTTATAATAAGAAATATTTGTTAATAAGTTTAAAGAGAATAAAATAAAGAGACATAAGAAATGTCTCTTTTAAAATTTCCATTTTTTAAGTTTTTGATAAGTATTAAAAGCAAAACTATTGATAACTAGTAATAAATTAGGAGGATATTCAACAACGTTACCACCAAAACCTATTTTAAATAAATATTGTTTATAGTATTTACTTTGTTTATTATAATATTCTTTATGAATTTCTCCAAGATTAAATATTTTATAGCCCATATGAGAATACTTTTTAATGATAGCCCATTTAAGAATATGAGAAGAATGAATGAAACGATAATCATCTAAAAAGCCATCAATTAAGAAATATATTTCATGATTATTTTTAATTACAATAGAAGTTCCGACAATAATATCTTCTTTATAAAGCTGATTTACTTCAATAGCACGATTTAGATTTTCACGATATTTTTCTAAAGTTTTATCTGAATTTATCTTTTTATTAATAAGTTTTTCACTACTTTTATTAGCATATTTATTAAATTTATCATGTAATCTTTCGTTCTTAATTTTTTCTTTTTCATATAGTTTTTTACTATTGATTAAAAAGTTATGCGGATTAAGTTTAGCAATAAATAATTCCATTAAATTATCGTCATTTTTATATATATTCATTAAATTTTTATAATAATATAGACTATTTGTGGTTTTCTTTTTAAATAATTCATAAGCTTGATCCATTTCACTTGGTTTAGCTTTATGAAGAGTGATTCCTAAATTTAAAGCTGATGTAATATTTCTTTTAGTATTTCTATTAAAATTATTATAAATATCATATAAACCATTATTATTATCGATGATGACGTCATATTTTTCAAAATCATCATTATATCCGATATTTTGATATCCAAGATTATATAAATTATTAAGTATTCTTTCATTATTTTCAATAATATGACGTGACTTATTATATGTTCTTACTTTAAACATAGGATTAGTAATTAAATAAGTTACTTTTTCAATATTGAGATATTTTTTTAATTCTTCAGTAAAGGTTCTTACTAATTCATAATTAGCATAATCTATTAAGTAACCATTTGGAGCAATAGCCTCTTTAATACCGGGAGCTTTATTGATAACAAGAATAAGAGTGGCTGCTAATACCGACATATTATCATCAATAAGTCCTAAGAATAATTTCTTTTTATCGATATTTTGTTCTAAGGAGGCGTATTCGACGGTTTGACCAAAGTTTTGATGACTATTAAGACGAGCATAATTTCTATATTGTGTTTGAGTTAAATTAATAATTCTCATCATTTACCCTCCTTTTCAGGATGTTTATTATATCATATAATTGACAAAATATAAAGAAAAACGTTGCTAAATAGTGAACCTTTTGGCTTTTTTTGCAGGATAAAATTGACTTAGTATGATTATTATGATATTTTTATATCATGGTGGTGGAGCAAATGAATAGAAAGGATCTCTTGGTAATATTTATAAATAAATTAATTGAAGAGAAGTTATTAACATCATTTTTGCAGAATATTTTTGATTATGAAAACTTGCATGATTATAATTATTTATTTCGTATGCAGAAAAATAGGCGAGAAGTAATTATAGATATATATGATAATGTTAGCGATAATCGGTTTAATAGATATATATTTGATTTTAGAAAGGGTAGTTATATAATATACACAAATGAAATTAAAAATGTCTATGTTACGAAGATTAATGTATTAAATACTTATGATGATTCCGATAAGTTAATTAAATTGGCATATTTATTTACTTTGAGAAAAAAAGAAATGTTAAATTATGCGAAAACATTTCTAAATGAAGAATTTCTGACTATTTTAGAGGGAATATTAAAATAAACCTATTTTATGATAGGTTTATTTCGATATTCAAACCATATTAAATCTTGATTATCAGTAATAGTGGCATAGATACAAGTAGTGGTGAATTCTATATCTAAGACTTTATTTTTACCAGGTTTGTAATTAGTATAGATAGGTGCAGTTATATCTTTTTTAATTTTATTTAAGTATGTTTGACCATTTTTGGTAAATCCGAGAACTCTTAAATAAGTTTCTTTAGTATTATCTTCTTTTTTAATATTTAATAATATATGTAAGAGCATACGACTTATTCGGTTATATGTATATCTTTTGGATTTAATATAATTAACTAGTTCAGAATAATTATTAGCTTCTTGAATACTTTTAATAATTTTATTTTCTAAACCTTCTTCAACATCTAAGATAGAAGTTAAATTATTTTTATTAATAAATATATTGTATTTAAGAAGGGGATAAGCATTATTTGAAGTAATTCTTTTAGTAAGATACTTTTTAGTACCGGATGGTATATAATTAGAAACATCTTCATTTGAAGAGTACATCTTTCTAATTAAATTAGCACTAACGATAGAAGAATTAATTTTGTTTTCATGATAATCATTTGTTCTTTTAATAGCTAGGGGAGTAATTTTATAATTATTTTTAATTATTTCTTTTATATATGATAATCCCAGTAAATCATTGGGACTTTCTATATTTATCCCACCTAGTTCAGTTAAAGCTTTATTCATGGCGGTAGGATAGTTTAAACCGGTATCTAGGTACTTTTTTACAAGAGGTTGATATCTACTATTGTTTAACTGTATTTCGGCCAATTTTTTAAGTTTTTCTGTGTCTCCACACTCTGAACCAAATACCAAGGTATCTATTTTAAATTTACTTAAAATGTTAATAGCTCCATAAGCAAATATATCAGCTGATTGAGTAGCATATAGAGTGGGCAATTCTAAAACTAGATCTATTCCATAATTTAGAGATATTTCCGTTTTTTCCCATTTATTTATTATTGAGATATCACCACGTTGTGTAAAATTAGTACTGATAATAGCAATAATTAGGGAGTTTGGAAATATTTCTTTTATTTTTTTAATTTGATATAGATGTCCTAAATGAAAAGGATTATATTCAGCAATAAGACCAATTACTTTCATAATTTTTCTCCAAAAAATTTCTTAGTAAGAGTTATAAATATAAATAGATATGATAAAGACAATAGATAACCACCAAGAACATCAGAAAAGTAATGTACACCAAGATAAATTCTACTGAAACCAATAGCTATAATTAATAGGGTTAAGATAGTAATTAAAAAGTATTTTAATGGTTTATTATTAACTTTTTTATATGTTAGATATAGTAAAAAACCAAAATAGGCCATGCTGACCATTGAATGCCCTGATGGATAACTATAACCAATTGGTTCTACTAAAGAAATATTTATTGGGCGTGGCCTTTTAATAATAAATTTAGCTATTTGACTTACAATAGTTACCATGATGAGATTAATAGTAATTAGGAGGGGAATTCTTTTCTTTTTGATAATAATAAGAATTAATAAACTTAGGGCTACTAAAGCATAAGCACCACTTATATTAGTAATTATAATCATAGTATTATTTAAAGAATCATTTCTTAAACTAATAATAAATTCACCAATAGTATTATCAATAGTAGTAATTTTATTAGTAACTACAAAAATAGTTAAAATAATAAATAAAATAAAGGGTATGGTGTAAATAATTGTTTTGATATTTTTTTTCTTCATAATATGACCTCTTTTCTGATACTTTAATTATTATACTAAAAGATATAATATTTGGCTATAGTTTTATTAAATTTGACAATTATTAGAAAAATATAGGTAATTAAAATTTTATTTGTTATAATAGATATGGTGATGATTATATGAAGTTATATTTATCTTCTTATAGGTTAGGTAATAAAGAGAGTTTTTTGAAGGAATGGGCAAAGGAACATGATAATAGGGTATTAATTATTATCAATGCTCAAGATATGTATTTAGATAATGAAGATAGAGAAATAAGAAATATGAATAAGTGTGAAGATTTAATTAGGGTAGGCTTTGTTCCAACAATATTAGATTTAAGAAAATACTTTAATAATGAAAATAAATTAAGAGAGGATATTAAGGGATATCATGCTTTTTATGTAATTGGTGGTAATACTTTTATTTTGAGAAGAAGTATGAAACTTAGTGGTTTTGATAATTATTTAAAAGAAATAGTAAATATGCCGGATTATTTATATATTGGTTATAGTGCGGGTATTTGTGTTCTTGCTCCAAGTTTACATGGAATAGATTTAGAAGATGAACCAGATATTGATCCATATAATTATGGAAAGATTATTTGGGATGGTTTAGGTTTTTTAGAATACACTCCAATACCACATTATGGCTCTTTATATTCTCCTAAAGCATACGATACGGTATCTTATATGAAAGAACATAATATTAAGTATAAAACACTAAGAGATGGAGAGGTAATTATTACAGATATCAAAAAAGCATAACATGTAGTTATACTTTTTTTCTTTAAGATATTCTTACGATATTTAAGAAAGCATTAGTTCCAGCAGCTGGTGATACGGTTACTCCGGTAGAAGCTTGAAGAGAAAGACTTATTTCATCATTAGCATTAAAAGCATTTATTGTGCTACCGATGAAAGTAGTATCATTATTTGCAGTAACACTTTTTTTAATGGAAGAGCTTCCTATAGGGGTTGCATTTTGTTTAACTTCTAGAGTTAGATCGGCATTAGCACTAGCACTGCCAGCGAAGAAGTATTCCACTAAATAGTTACCACTTTCGGTAATTGTTAGAGTATTTTGAGTATTAGTTGTTACATTTTTAACAGGACCAGCATTGCCTAGGGGAACTTGCTGAGCAATATTTGTTTCTAGGGTTATGGTATTGACGGTATTGTTGTATTTACGTCCAAAGGTACTAAGGGTTTCACCATCATCGCCTTTTGGCCCGGTTGGACCAGCTGGACCAGCAGGTCCTGCCACTCCTTGGGCCCCTGTTTGACCTGGTAAACCTTGAGGTCCGGTTGGTCCGATACTTCCAGTTGGGCCGGTGGGACCTTGAATGCAACAAATACCGGCTTCTCTTAATTTACTTTGGAACTTTAAGTTATCACATATTTTCTTTAAATTATCATTCAATTTTATTCACCTCGATATCTTCATTATAATTTATGTAGATATTGATTAAGTATTGTAGTTATAAAAACTAATATATTTTCATTTATGTTTTGTTATTAGGTTTTATATATTTAATTTTTTCTGGTATTGGCAATAAAAAAGACACTCTTTCAGCTTTAATTGAGTGTCAATACTAAATTTTTTAGAGACGACATTCACTTGCAAGATCGAATGTTTCTCTTTTTTATTTTATACAGGTTTTCTTGCTTACATGCTAATAATGGTATAAATTATTAATATTGTCAAAAAGTTATTTTTTAGGGTTTTTAATTCTTATTAATGAATTTTTACTATGATTTTTATTGTATTTCTCTTCAATTTTATTAGTTTACATCTAAGATAGCATGCACTTGTCTATAATTATCATAACATTTGCCTTTTTTTAATTCTAATTCATTTGCTAAAGTTTCTAATTTTTTCTCCTTTTCCAAATAAATATAATGCTCTTAAAGAATTAAAATATCTTATATTTTTCTTACAATAGGTTTAGGCTTTAAAATCAATTTCTTTGGTTCTTCTATAATTTCTATCCTTGCTCTGGTGCTGATAAAACTATCATCTATATCTATTTCTTTTTCTTCATAATCATCTAAAACTCTATGATGATAGTCATTTAAATAACTTCCATTAATGCTTAAGTTTAATAATTTAAATATATCATCAGGAATAATGTTTTTTTCTCTATTTGTCATTACAAGCTCATCAAAATCTGAACTATAACTTAAATGTGGGTAGCTTTCAGTAGTTTCGGTAAATATATCTATTCCACTTTGCGTAATTAGTAAGACATCAGTTTTATTTTCGTTACTAGGAATTGATACATGATTATTGGCAATTATATTCTTAAAGAAGTCAGACTGAACAATTTCATCAATCTTTTTGTTAAGTTCATCTTGACTTGTAATAGAACAAATTTTATGTTGTCTATAATAATAACTATCATTTGCTCCTTCAGTAACGTTGTAATTTGTTGTTCCGTGTATATATTGATTTAATAATATTTCTATTTTTTCTAATAAAGTTTTTTTCTTATGCAAATATAAAAACAGTTTAGAAGGATTACCGGCTATATGAAAATAAAAGTCTTCAACTTTACTGCTTACAGTAACATATTTTTTTAATTCAGCTAGTTGCTTTTCAATCTCTATATATTGTTCTCTCAAGCCAAATATAATTTGTTTATATGTATATATTTTATTCATAATGTTCCTCCTATATAAATTATAGCATATTTTATTATATTTAGGCATATTTTCATCATTTTTTAAATATTTCTATTTAGCGCTATAATTATTATTCAATAAAAAAGCTAACTATTTCTAGTTAGCATTTATTACTCTCGAATTTATAAAAGTTTGTGCAATCAATCAATCTGGTGCCCCTAAGAAAGGAGTGCAACAACTTAAAGATATATTTTTACATAATATTTAAATCAAATTATTGTTTTCTTTGGTGAGAGATTGAAATATCTTCAATATGCCTATCATATCCAAATATTTTAAATACTTTATTTATGGTATTAATAACTATTTGATTATCTAACAATATAGAACTACCATTTTGAGCAATTGCTAATCCCAACTCTCTATCTAATGTCGTATAAAAGGTTTCAAAGTTGTTTAATTTACTTCTCAATACCTCACCCAAAGTAATTACATACTTTATTGAATTTAAATACTCATAAATTATAAGATTATCATTTTTATTTTTATTATTAAAACACCCTAAAATTTCATTACGAAGCATTTCCATTTCAGCACTTTTTGTGTAATCTTCGAAGGGAGAATTTGGAATTTTTTTAGCATAAAATAAAATAGATGACATTTTTAACAATTCTCTTGCATCATATAAAATAGTTTTACTTTTCAAATAGCTGTCAATATCTTTGATAAACATTTCTTCATTCCCTTTTTTAATTCTATTAAAAAACAGATTCAAATCATTATTATAAACATTTAATAGTATAGAATTAATTAAATTCTTACCAAATATATATCCTTCATCTCTTTCAACACCATCGTCAAAGGGAATATCGTTTACTTTACAATATAGATCTTCTACATAAATAGCTATACCTTCGGTAATTGCCACACCAACCAATGAATGCTTACTAGTTGAAGCATGAGTTAATTCATGAATAGCAGATTTTTGTATATCTGATTCCGTTCCTGTGTGATAAGGCTCTATTTTTACAGCTAATAAGTTTTTTTCAGAATTAAAAAACGCTTCAGGTATATTAAAATAGTCACTTTGAAAAAATGCAATTGAAACACCATCAAAATCAAATTTACTTTGAACATTTAGCATTTTAAAAATCTTTTGAAATTCCTTTTCAGCCCAATCCAATACTGAAGAAGTATAAGATGTATTTAACTCCGAAATATCCTTTTCGTTAATCTCACCAAAAGTATAAATACTAGAATTATTTTTAGGAATGGGCATTTTTGTATCCATAAAATATATTGTCTGCATTTTTACTCACTTTCCTCAAGATAAAATATTTAAAACTAATTGTTTTGTCAATTTGCAAGTGTGTTTTTTAAATTAACAGGTTCAATCTAAATCTATAGATAATTTAACATAAATTTAGTATTTTAAAACTTAAACCTCCATAGAAGTTTGAGTAATCAATCAATCTGGTGGAGTCGAGGGGAATCGAACCCCTGTCCAAAAATACTCACCTATATTTATCTACAAGTTTAGTTAATTTTTAAATTTCATAAATATCTAATAAATTAACAAAAAGGAATATTTACTATTCTATAAGATTCAATATATTCTATAGAAATTAAATATATTATAGCTTACTAAATGAACTTCCATTACTACACGTAAGCAATGTGGTAGGGAAGCCTGTGCCGCTAATTAAGCGTATGCAACAGCTAAATTATTTCTGTTTCCAGTTATTTTTTTGTGCCTGTAACGTAAGACACCGACTTGCAAAATATAGTATTGTATTCCTGTCGAAGCCAAGACGACCCCAATACAAGAAAGATTATATCATATTAAAATATATGTGTCAAATAATTATACTTAAAGCTATTAATTGCTTATAATATGATAGGAGGTTATATAATGAATAGTAGTGTAATTGTGGGTTTATTAGCCTTAGTAGGAACAATATTTGGCTCTTTAATGGGAACATTATCAATGAGTAAGATGTTGAGTTATCGAATAGATTTATTAGAAAATAAAGTAGATAAACTTAGTAGTTTATTAGAAAGAATGGCTTTAGTAGAACATAAGATACAGGATATTGATAATTATGTAAAAGATAATTGTGAATAGTGAATTATTACTTAATATGTTATATGTAGCATCTATTGCTAGTATTATTTCCTCTCAAGTTATCCAAAAAGTAAAACAAACTTTTAATTTTGGAAGTATTTTTAATAAACTTATATCTATATTTTTATCATATGGAATAGGGTTGTGTTATGCTTTATCATTTTATACTTCTAATTTATTATATGCTTTATGGATTGGTTTATTTACTTTGATCGGAGCTGAAGGCTTATATAAAACTTTTAAGGGCTATTTTGGTTTAGAATCTAGTGATAACGAAAAGAAAGACTGATTAGGGTCTTTCTTCTTTTATAATAAAATTAACACCATTTTTTATATTTTCTACACGAATATCATAATTTAAGAAATTGAGTGTTTTCTTAACAATTGATAATCCTAGGCCAAACATTCCGTTTATACCTTTTTCATATGGAGAAAACATACTATCTAAAATATTACTATCTATAGGTAGGCCATCATTGAATAAAATAATTTCTTTATTTTTAACAGTAATTTTAATTTCTTTTTTGGCATAGCGCATAAAATTGTTTAATAAATTATCAATAATTGTTTCCCACATATCAGATGTTCCACGACATAGTTTTTTACCAGATATATCAAGAGTATATTTTAAATCAGGGCGAATTCTTTTAAATTTTTCAATAGATGTATTAATTATTATTGAAAGATCTGTCTGCTGTTTTAAATTTTCTTTTTTATCTTTAATATAGTTTAATTTATTCAAATATAATAAGGAGTGGACTTTATTTTCTAATAAATTAATTTGTTCTTTGATTACTTTAAGACAGTTATCTTTCGTTTCCATGCCATCTTCGGAAGCCTCAATGTATGATTTGATGACGGTAATGGGAGTTTTAAAATCGTGGGAAATGTTTTGATACATTTGATTTTTATACAATTCATTTTTTTTAAGATATTCGCGCATATTTTCGATAGATTCATTTAAGGAGTATATTTCATCGTTTATTTTATGATTAAAGCTAATTTTATAAGCATCATTATTAATATTTTTTATTTTTCTTTTTAATATGATGATGTTATTAACTAAATTATTAGACCATAAAACAAGGATTAATGAACATAGGGCAAAGGATAACCCTACAACTATGAAAATAGTATATAGAATATCTTCTTTCATATTGTTTATGTAATTATCATCAGTAATTGAAATGATATTGGCATTTTTGGTATTGTGGGTATAATAATAATATAATTCATTTTTATATATGAATTTACCATAGTCGTTATTTATATAATTTAGAATATCTGTATCAAAATCATTGACAACATCTGTTATATTATAGGAAGTATATATATTATTACTGACGTTGAATATATAGGCAATATCAGTAAAATTGTTGGTATCAACATCACCGGTATCAGTAATAAGATATAAGGGTTGTTTTAATCTATTATAAATATTTTCTTCATATATTGGAAGTAATTCTTTAGGTAATATTATACCTAGAGTAATAAAAATTATTCCAATAATTAATATGCATATATATATTAATTGATGTGGTAATGATATTTTTCTCATGTTAGACGATAACCATAGCCATACATTGTCTCAATGTTTAAATCTGGCATTTTCTTTCTTAGTCTTCTAACTAGATCATCAACAACACGATCAGTTCCAAAATAATTTTCACCCCAAATAATATTTAAGATATCATCCCTTGAAAAGGATTTATTTTTATTTGTAATAAACATTTTTAATAAATCAAATTCTAATGTAGTTAAGTTTAAAAAATTATTATTATAAGTAACTATTCTTTTATCTAAATCAATATTATAGTCATCATATTTTACTTTAGAGATATCACTTGAATATACTCTTTTAATAATATTGTTTACTCTTAAGACTAGTTCTTTAGGGGAATATGGTTTAGTTATATAATCATCACTTCCTAATTCTAAACCGATTATTTTGTCTAAATCTTTATCTCTAGCCGAAGTGAAAATAACTGGCATCGACTCGTGGGTAGCACGAATTTTTTTAATAATATCATAGCCACTTACTTCATCAGGTAGCATAATATCAAGAATCCATAAGTGTGCGGGAATATCAATGTTATCTAGAGCATCTTTGCCATTGTAGAAAGATATGACATTATATCCAGCTTTAGTTAGATAAGATTTAATTAAATTGTTTAAATTTACTTCATCTTCAACAAAAACGATCGAATACATAATATTACCTCCACTTAAATTATAGCATATATTTTATTTTTGTTCTATATTCATATATCATCTCCTTTTCATGTTTTAAGTATATCTTAAAAATAAGGAAGAATTATAAAATAAATATGGTAAATTATGTTAATGTTAATCATAAGATATATAGAGGGAAATTTGATGGTAAAAAAATATAAGATAGCGGTATATGCGATAAGTAAGAATGAGGAAAAGAATGTATATCGTTGGTATGAAGCAATGAAGGAAGCTGATGAAATATATGTTCTTGATACGGGTTCTGATGATAAGACAGTAACTATTTTAAAAGAATTGGGAGTACATGTATCAAGGGTAAAGATAGAGCCTTGGCGTTTTGATGAAGCGAGAAATAAAGCTTTAGAGATGGTATCAGATGAAATAGATATCTGTGTATCAACGGATTTAGATGAGGTCTTTCTACCGGGATGGTATGAAAAAATACAGGAAATTTGGACCGATGATACGACTAGATTAAAATATACTTATAATTGGCAATTAGAAGGGGATAGGCCAGTAGTTAGTTTTTTATATGATAAGATACATGCTAGACATGGTTATAAGTGGATATATCCCGTACATGAAGTTTTATCTAGGATAAATAATCATGAGGTAGTAAAAATAGATAAGGGGATTGTTTTAAATCATTATCCAGATAGGTTAAAATCTAGAAGTTATTATTTAGATTTATTAGAATTATCTGTTAGGGAAGATCCGGAAAATGATCGTAATATGCATTATTTGGGGAGAGAATATATGTATAATAAGGAATGGGATAAATGTATTAATACTTTAAAGAAACATTTAACTTTAAAGAAAGCTACATGGATCCCAGAAAGGGCTGCTTCGATGCGATTTATTGCTCGAAGTTACCAGGCAATGGATAATATATCTTTGGCAAGAATGTGGTATAAAAAAGCTATTGATGAGGATCCATCTTTAAGAGATGGGTATGTAGAATTAGCTATTTTAGAGTATCATCAGGGAAATTATTTAGAGGTCATTAATAATTTAATTTTAGCTAAGAGTATAAAATCACATGAACTTATATATATAAATGAACCTTTTAGTTGGGATTATACGATTGATAATTTGCTTAGTGTGGTATATTATAATTTAGGTTTATATGATGAAGCGTTATATTATATTGATAAGGCTTTAATGCATGATAAAGATAATGAGATGTTAATTAGTAATAAGGAAATAATTATGAAAGAAAAAGAATCAAATTAATGATTCTTTTTAGGTTAGGTAAATTGTTCTACTGACGGTAGTTTCATTACCAAGATAAGTAACAATGTAAGTAATTTTGTAAGATCCAGAGTTTAGGGAATTAACAAAGTTATTTAATTTATCAATTGTTGTGAAGTTATTTATTTGGTTATTGGCCGTAATTTGATATCCAATATTAGCTGTAGTTGTGACATCAATTTTGCCATAGTATATTTTATTAATACCAGCATCACTATAATTACCAACAGTTTCATTTACTATTGATTTGCCATTTAGAGCAACGATTAATTTCTCATTTTGGGCTTCACTTAGTGATAAATCAATAGAAGTTCCTTTACTAGCGTTAGATTTAAAGTTTTTGTGTTCAGCTTTAACTACTAGAGTAGTTTTGCCACTGCCGGTATAAGTATAAGTGAGTTTATCGGTATAAGCAATTAAAGTAAGGGTACCATTAGTTTCTTGTTTATATATACCATAACCAACTGGACCTAAGGTATTATTGTTATAATTTATTCTTTCATTGTAGTAGTCATTACCTTGATTACCGAAGACACTATTACTAAAGTATTTTTTTAGATAGGTTGTGGTTAAGACTTCAGGTTCTTTATAATTCCATGTAAGAGTAACGGAATTAGCACTGTTTTTAGAACTCTTTAGGTTAGTAACATCTGGTAAGGTAGCATATCTTTCAGAGGTTTCTGTAGGTTGGGTACCTCTTACAAAGTATTCGGTTAGGATCATATCACTTGGAGTATTAGCACTAGGTAATTTATCGGGCCATGTACCTCTTTCTACGGTTGAGGCAACAACTGAGCTTGGCATGGTCCAGCCTTTAGTATCTTTAGGGATATACTTCATAACAGCGGATACGACACCTTCTTTATGACCACCGGTACTGACGTTATAAGTAACACGGTCAGCTTCTTTGTTATAGATACTGTCATAGCCATACCAAACGGCAACGGAATATTGCGATGTATAGGCAACGGTCCATAAGTCATTTACGGCGTTACTAGGTAAGTTATATTTTTTCATGGTATCTTCGTTATAGTTAGTAGTACCTGTTTTAGCAGCTACGTGAGAACCAGATACAGCAGCACCACCGTTAAAGCCTACTTGAACGGCTGATTCTAAGATATTATTCATAATATAAGCGGTAGAATCTTTCATAACACGAGTTTTGGTAGGTTTATATTCTTTAGATTCTCCAGTTTCACGATATTCGATTTTAGTAACTGAGTAAGGACTAGTATAATAACCTCCAGAGGCAAAGCCGGCATAGGCAGAAGCCATAGTTAATGGGCTAAATCCTTCAGCAGCACCGCCAATGGCGTAAGCTTCGTTAATGGTATTATCAAGACCAGTACTTTGATTTACAACACGATAGTTTTCGGAACTTTGATTTAATGAAACGTCTAGGCCAAGGCTATAGACAAATTTTTGAATATTTTTACCGCCAACTTGTTGGTAAGCTTTTAAAGCGGGAACGTTTCTTGAGTATTGAAGAGCATAACGGGTGGTAACTAAACCATGGAAACCACCATCCCAGTTATTTACGGATGGGCCATTGGTATAAGTCCAAGGTTCGTCGTTGAAAAGGGTATATGAAGAAAAGTTATTATATTCAATACCGGGACCGTAATCAAATAGTGGTTTAGCAGTTGAACCGGGTTGTTTTAGAGCTTCGGTGGCATAGTTGAATATTCTTACACCATTTCCACGATTTCTTCCGTTACCAACGGCAGCGACAGCGCCAGTTTCAACGTTGACAACAGCAATACCAGCTTGCACTAAGTCATCGTTTTTCCAATACCATTCATTATTGCTTAGGACTTCGTTTATACCATCTTGAATAGATTTTTCCATAGTAGTATATATTTTCATAGGAACAGTATAGGGATTATCACCATCGGTTAATTCTTCAACTTCTTTTACTACAACATCAATAAATCCTTGATATTCAGTATTATTATTGGCTCCAGCTAAAAGGCTTTCAATACTTATTTGTTTAGCTAATTCTTCTTCTTCAGCGGTAATATAACCATGAAGTTTCATTAAATATAAAACAGTATTTCTTCTTTTAGTAGCACTATCAATATTTTTATATGGGTTATGTCTACCGGGAGCTTGGAATAATCCAGCAATCATCGAAGCTTCAGGTAGGGTAAGATCTTTAACATCTTTACCAAAATAATATTTAGAGGCTTCGCCAACACCATAGATATTTGAACCTAAATTATAGTTATTGACATATAATTCTAATATTTCTTCTTTGGAATATTCTTTTTCAACTTTATATACGGCTAGATAAACATCTTGAAATTTACGAATAATTTTTTGAATTTTATTTTTTTCAATTGTATCTTTTTTAGTTAAGTTATTTTTAACCGTTTGCATGGTAATAGTAGAGGCTCCGCCAGCATCGTCTCTTCCTATTAACTGGAGGAAAGTAGCTTTGATAAATCTAAATAAATCAACACCATTATGTTGGAAATATCTAGAGTCTTCGGTAGCAACAATAGCATCAATTAATACTTGAGGTAATTCATCATAGGTAACACTTTCACGTTTTTCAGCTCCCAGAGTAGCAATGACTTCACCATTAATATCATATACGACAGTCTGATCTTTAACGTTAAAGGCTGATTCGGTAAACTTTGGGGCTGTTATAACGATATAACCAAAGAAAGCTGTCATAAGTAGGACACCAACAATACCAATAATTAAAATAGCGGTTACTATTTTTTTCCATAAACTACGTTTAGGTGATTTATTAGAATTTTTTTTCTTTTTAGGAACTTTAGAACTTGGACTATTTTTCTTTTTAACGGTAGAATTATTTTCAACTTTTTTTCTTTTGTTATTAATATTCTTATTTTTTGTTAGTTCATCTTTTTCTTTGACAACTTTATCTTTTAATTTTTCGAATATATTTTTTTTCTTAACTTTTCTCACTTTTATCAACTTCCTTACTTATCTATTATAATTATAATATATAAATTATAAAATATCAATTATTTTTAAATAATCTAATCGTGGTTGGTATTTTAGGGCAATAACTTGACAATTATTAACAAAGAAATCATAGGGGATAGACTTTCTATCGGTGGTATTTAGATATTCTAGAAGAGTATTTCCTTTTAATAGAAAAGTCTTATTATGATAATTAAATCTTATTATTAAAAAAGCAATTCCACCATAATATAAGACATTTTTAATATGATTTATTTGATGGGGATGAATATTTGATAAAGGGAAACTTGTTTTACTATTAGTTTCTTTAGCATCAAATTCAAGATATTTTTCTTTGTATATGCCACTATAATCAAGGGTTGATTTTTGTTCATAAAATCCATCTTTAATTCTTGTTTTAGTTTCATTTACTTTAAGGACTTTAATCGGAATAGGCTTTTTATATATTAAAGCTATTTTTTTATCCATATAATAATCATTAGTAATATTGATATCACTTTCTAGGGTCATACCACGATTACCATAATTCATAAGTTTATTATTTTTAACTATTAGCATGATTTCACCTAGAGATAATTATAATATAATATTAAAAAAAAATCTAGATTTACGTTAATAAGATAGAAAAAAACTAGGTAGTCCTAGTTAAATTTTTAAATGGCGGAGTGAGAGGGATTTGAACCCTCGCAGCAGTTTCCCACTCTACACCCTTAGCAGGGGCGCCTCTTCAGCCTCTTGAGTATCACTCCAAAATTGCTTACACATTTAATTTTATAATATTGTCTATTATTTGTCAATCATTTGATAACTCTTTTTTGAAAAATATTGTTTTTAAATTATCCCAAAGGGACTGACGTAAGATATAGATAAGGGATAAATATAGATAATTTATGGGGGAAAGAAAAATTAAGAATAAATTTAAAGGTAATATATATCATTATTCACAAGTTAATTTTGCTTATAATTCAAATAAAATTGAGGGAAGTAGGTTAACTAGTGAACAGACGGAAGCAATATTTAATACAGCTTCTTTTATTCCTAAAAATAATGATTTAATTCACTTGGATGATTTAATTGAATCAAAGAATCATTTTAAATTATTTGATTATATGTTAGATAATGTCGATAAATCATTAACTAGAGAAATGATAATAGAAATGAATAAAATTTTGAAAAGAAATACTAGTGATGAAGAAAATCCTCGATATAATGTTGGTGGATTTAAAATCGTTCCAAACATAATAGGAGTGGTCGATATTATTAATACAATAGATCTGGAAAATGTTGAAGAAGAAATAGATAAATTGTTAAATGAATATAATTCTAAGATTAATATTACTTTGGAAGATATAATTGATTTTCATTTTAGGTTTGAACTTATACATCCATTTGCCAATGGCAATGGTCGTGTTGGTAGAATTATAATGTTTAAGGAATGTTTAAAAAATAAGATTATGCCATTTATTGTTTTGAATGACGATAAATCTTACTATATGAGATGGTTAAAAGAATATAAGAATGATAAGATGTTTTTAATCGATACGATTAAACATGAACAAGATTTATATGAAAAAGTGTGTGAAAAATTATTAGATTTTGAAATAGAAAATAAATAACCTACTAAATGGATTAGTAGGTTATTTCATGGCCATATATTCATCGTAAGTAATACCTTTATCAAAGACGATTTTAGCAGTATCTTTACCAACATAACGATAATGCCATTCTTCATTCATATATCCGGTTACATATTCTTTATCTTTGGGATATCTTAAGATAAAACCATATTTATAAGAATTATCTAATAACCAAGTGTATTCTTTGTCTCCAGAGGAAATAAAACCAGTAGAGTTGGCAATATCCATAGCAAGGCCTGTTTGATGTTCTGAATAACCGGCTCTGGCGGAGTATGTTTCAGCTTCTTTAAAGCCATCACGTTTAACGTAATTATTATATAGCGATAGTTGGGTATTATAAGAACGATAACCACTACCAGCATAAATATATATATTATCTTTGCTAGCAGCTTCACACATGTCTTCGAAAGCGATGCGGGCATCTTTTCGCAACATATTACTTCTTCCCATCCACTGGTATTTAGAGTTAACTTTTTCTAAATCACTGGGTACGTAGTCTTTTTCTAGGTAATGGTATTTGTTTACTAAAACTAGTAAGTCATCTTGGTTATCTATTTTAAATACATTACTATAGTATTCATTATCTAGGCCAATATTGACATAGACAATAGCATTTTCTTTATCTTTTTTATAATAATTGATATATCTTTCTAAATTTTCTTTTTTAAAGTAACTTAAATTGATAATATTAGTAATATCTTCAATATAATCACTATTAGTTAATAAGGAGATATCATTATCATCTAGTTTAAGATATAGATTATTAATATCGTTTGCTTTATATCCTAGATCTAATAATTTATTTATATTTATAAAGAAGTTAGCTTTATCTTGATAAGTAATATTTATATATTCATCTATATATGTAGGATTATAGTATTCGGTTTTAATAATTTTTTCTAAGTTTTCAGAATATTTTTTATCTTTTATATCTTTATAGAGATCTTTTTCTAAGAATACGGCGATACTATCTTCACTGTAACCAGTAGTTTTACTTAAATAAAAATAAGTAATTCTATTTTTATTAACTAGTAATATAATTATGATAAATAAGGGTATTATTAGACGTATTGTTTTTTTGATACTGAATTTTTTTTGTTTTTTAACTTTTCTCATATTATCACCTATTAAAATAATATCACAAAAGAGAAAAAAATACTACAAAAAATTACTGTCTAGTTTATGTCAACTGTATTGTAAAATATTATTTTTTGTTATATCCTTAATATATAAGATAAGGGAGTGTGATATTGTGATTTATCCTTCAATTGATAAACTACTTACGATAGTTGATTCAAAGTATGCTTTAGTCTATATTGCAGCCGGAAGAAGTAAGCAAATAATTAAGACAGGTTATTTGCAGAAACCAGTTAATCAGTATAAGGCCAAAAAAGAAATAGGTAGGGCATTAGAAGAAGTATATGATGGTTTAATTCATATAAATAAAAGATAAAGGGTATCTTTTATTCTTTTTTGTGATATAATTTTATTAAGAGGACGTGATATATATGAACAATAAATTAAACTTTAAGTTACTTAATCTTTTAATAATTATTATAATTATATGTCTTTTATATTTAATTAGAGGTTTATGGATTGGTATTGTAGTTAATATCTTTAATATATTGGCACCATTTTTATTAGCTTTTGCGGTAGCTTATGTGGTATATCCGTTAGTTAAGAAATTGATTAATGCCGGAAGCCCTAAATGGTTAGCAATACTTACAGTATGTATTTTATTAGTGGGAGTTATTGCAATTATTTTACTACTTACAGTACCATTATTATATGAACAAATACTATTATTTATTAGTAATATATCAGTGTTTTTATCAGATATGTCTTCTAAATATGAAATTAATTTTGGTTCTTTGCAAGCATCTTTGACAGATTTTAGTACTAATATTATTTCTAGTATAGGTAGTAGTATTTCGAATGGAGCTATATCTGTAGTAAATGCTTCAATTGGAGTTATTACTACAGGAATGGTGGTATTATGTTCGGCGGTATATTTCTTAATCGATATGGATAAGATAAGAGATGGGATTAAGAAATATTTAAATATACGTAGTAAAAGGACGGCAATATATTTAAAAACTTTAGATACGGAACTTACTAAATATATTGGTGGTATGGGATTAAATATATTAATTCAGATAGCTGAATATACGATAGCATTTGGAATAATAGGACACCCGAACTATTTGATATTAGGTATTTTATCAGGAGTATCGGCGATGATTCCATGGTTTGGAGGATTCTTGGTAGCAGTTATTTCTTTATTAGTATCTTCAGTAATTAGTACTAAAATGTTTTTACTTACAGTTTTAATATGTATTATTTGTCCAACATTAGATGGTAATGTAATAGGTCCAAAGGTATATGGTAAAACTAATTCTATTCATCCATTACTGGTAATATTTGCAGTATCTGCGGGAGGTATTATTGCGGGATTCTGGGGAATAGTGTTATCTTTACCGGTAGCTATAATTATTAAGACAACTTATAATTTTTATAAAAATGATATATATAAAAAGTATAGACGTATAAGAAATAGAAAAGGAGTATAGAAATGAAAAAGAAGATTTTATATTTATTTATGGTATTGTGTTTAATACCTAGAATGGTTTTAGCGGATGTTACAAATGATAACTATATTACTAGTGGTGATGATTATCAAGTTACAGATAATTATAATAATACTCATTTAACATTTGGAGATAATATTGAAATATTAAACCGAGTAGATGGTATATATGGAATATTTGGAGATACGGTAAAATATAATACAACAAATGATTATGTAGCAATATTTGGTAATAATGTTACCGTTAATGGTAGTATTAAAGATGGAGCAATATTTGGTAATAATGTGATGATTGAAAATGTTAATATTAAGAGAGATATTGTGATATTTGGTAATAATGTTACTATTAGGGGAAATTTTGATGGTAATGTTGTGGTATATGGTAGAACAGTTAATATTACTAATAGTGTATTTAATAAGAATTTAACAATTGATGGTTCAAGTATTACTATTGATGAAGATACGAGTATTAAGTTAAAACTTATTTATGAAGAAGATAATAATGTTAATATTGCTACAAATAATATTGGCGAGGTTGTTATAAATAAGGCAAATAAAAATAATGATACGACAAAGTCTATTGGAGACTATATTTATAGTTTAATTAGATTATTAGTAATATTTTTAGTTATATATTTAATTATTCCTAAATTCTTAGATAAATTTAGTAATAATGTAGGAAAGAATTTTGGCTATGGCGCATTAACATTTTTCTTATTACCAATAATATTATTAATACTTATGTTTACTAGTTTAGCTTCTACAACAGCTATTATAGGTATTATGTTATATGCTATAATTATTATGTTAGCAAAGGTAATATGTGGTTATGTTATAGGTAAATGGATATGGAAGAAGTTTGTTAATAAGCAAGAAAGACCTTATCTAATTGGATTATTAGGTATTACATTGTTATATTTATTTACTTTAATTGCATATATTGGTGCTTTTATTACTTTGGGATGCTTAATATATTCTTTTGGTATATTTACCAATATGATAATAGATATGAGAAAATAAGAAAAGATCACTTTACATAAGTGCTTTTTTTCTTTCTAATTATATTAGAAGGAGGATAGGAAAGTGAGAAAAAATATTTTATTTGTTATGGTATTGTGTGGTTTATTTTTAATTACGGGATGTCAAGATAATAATAGTGGGGAAGATGATACGAAAGAGGCAATTAAGGTTAAATATTCTAAAGTATATGATTTTAATAAGAGTGGGGATAAGTTATTAGCATATAGAGATATTACTACTTATACTTATCTTGTAGATTATGATATGGAAGCACAAAAGAAATATTTTGAAGATGAATGCAAGAATAAAGATAAAAATACTTATAAGAGTTGCCAAGTAAGTTTAAACGATAAAGTTATTACTGTAATATCAGAAGTTGATTTAGAATCAGATACTAGTAAAGAATATCTTTCAACAGCAACATTAGATATGATAAAAGAAAATTATGCAGAATCTTCATATATTTGTAAGTAATACAAGAAATACTATATATTGTAGTATTTTTTAGTATATATTATTACTAAAAAATATATCTTACGTTAGCCCCGTAAGGGATAAAATAAATAACTTTAGTTAATACTAGAGTTATTTTCAAATTATAAACAAATGTTTGATAAAAAGTGTTGACATAGATATTAATTAATGATATATTTAGATTACGGATAGAGAGGTATATAGATGGATTTTCTAGATGATATAAAAAAAGAAACATTAATAATATGTAATAATAGTTTAAAGATAAAAATACTTAATATGCATAAGTTAATACCAATAAAATTTATGACGATGAAAGAATTTATTAAGAAGTATTATTTTAGTTTTGATGAGAAAGCAATACTTTATTTAATGAAGAAGATGAATATTAAATATGAAGTAGCTAAGATGTATTTAGATAATTTATATTATATTGAAGATAAAGAATATGATAATAGTAAATTAGCTATGTTAAGGGATATAAAAAAAGAATTAGTTAATAATAATTTACTTATATATAATGAAGATTTTCGTAGATATGTTAAAAATATAGATATTATTATTTATGATAGAGAATTAGATAATTTTGAGAAGAGGATGTTTAGTAATTTACATTATAAGATTATTAAGAGAAAATTTAATAATTATGAACATACCGTATATGAATTTAAAACAATGGAAGAAGAAGTAGAATATATTGCTTATAGTATATGTAAATTAATAGATAATGGAATAGATGTTAGAAAGATAAAGTTAACTAATATTAATAAAGATTATTATAGTACGATTGAAAGAATATTTTCTTTATTTAATTTAAAGGTAAATATTCCATATACTTCTAAGTTATCTTCTTATAAAATAGTCAAAGGATTTATTAAGAAGTATTTAGATAATACTTTAGAGAGTTCATTAGAGGGAATAGATAAGAATGATCCAATATATCATGAACTTATTAAAGTTATTAATAGGTATTTAATATATGAAGATAAGGAATTACTTATATATAAGTTAGAGAATACTTCTTTAACTTCTTCGGGATATGATCAGGGTATTGAAATAATTGATTATTTAGATTATATAGCAGATGATGATGAATATATCTTTATGCCTTGTTTTAATGATGGTATTGTGCCAAATAGTTATAAAGATATTGATTATATTACGGATAATTTAAGAGATTATGTAGGTTTATTCCATATTAAAGAATTAAATAGGAAGTTAAGAATAAATATCTTAAATAATATTAGAGATATTAAGAATTTAACTGTTACTTATAAATTAAGTGATACATCAAAGAGTTATTATCCATCGACGTTATGTAGTGAACTTAAACAGGAAATTGGTGAGACTGATTATGGAGATAGTTATAGCGAAGTCTATAATAAAATTAAACTTATGAAGGCTTATGATAATTATTTAAAATTTGGGGTTAGTGCAAGTAATTTTGCTGTTTTAAATAGTAATTTTAAGATTAATTATCAAGGATATAAAAATAAATATACGAAAATTAATAGAGATAGTGATAGTTTATTATTATCTTATTCTAGTATGCAATTATATAATAAATGTGCTTTTAGATATTATGTAGCAAAAGTACTTAAACTCGATATTTATGAAGAGAATTTTAGTGCTTTTATCGGTTCGATGGTTCATTTTGTGATGGAAGAATGTCTTAGTAAGAATGATATTGATCCGGATAAATATATTAAAGAATTTTGCATGGATCGAGTATTTACTAAAAAAGAAAAGTTTTTCTTAGATAAGTATAAGATAATTATTAAAGATTTATTAAATCATGTATTAGAAGAAAAAGAATATAGTCTTTTTGATAAGGCAATGTATGAGAAGAAAATAGATATAAATTTTAAAGATAAGATAATATTTACAGGTATTATTGATAAAATACTGTATCATGAGGAAAATGGTAAGACCTATTACGCTTTAGTAGATTATAAAACCGGAAATGAAGAGATTAATTTAAAATATTTAAAATATGGGTTAAATATGCAATTACCAATATATTTATATTTATCAAAGTATTTAGAGTTTAATAATTCAGAATGTGTCGGTTTTTATTTACAAAAGATAAATATTAAAGAACGAGATTATCGTTTGGTAGGATACTCAAATAGTGATAAAGATATTTTAAGTATTATTGATAAAGATTATGATAATTCCAAGGTTATTAAAGGAATGAAAACTAATAAAGATGGTTCTTTTAGTAGATATGCGAAAGTAATTAGTAGTGATGATATTGAAGATATTAAAGAAGAAACTAAGGATAAGATAGAGAAGACAATTAATAATATTTTAAATAATGAATTTACGATAAATCCCAAGGTAATCGATGATAAGAATATTGGGTGTGATTACTGTAAGTTTAGAGATATTTGCAATATGACAAATAGAGACAGGGTAATAATTAAAACAGAGGGAAGTGATATGGATGGCTAATACGAAAGAACAACAACAAGCAATTGATATGGAAGGCAGTAATATAATAGTATCAGCCGGAGCAGGATCAGGGAAAACGGCTGTTTTAACACAAAGAGTAATTAGAAAGATTGAAGATGGGGTAGATGTTAATAAGTTGTTAGTTTTAACTTTTACCAACGAAGCGGCCAGTGAAATGAAAAACCGTATTCGTAAGGCAATAATTAAAAAAGGGTTAACTGAGCAATTAGAACTATTAGATTCGGCATTTATTACTACTTTTGATAGTTATGCCTTATCTTTAGTCAAAAAATATTCTTATATTTTAAATATCGATAAAGCAATAAGTATTACAGATAGTAATATTATGACAATATATAAATATCATATTTTAGATAAAATATTTGAAGAAATGTATGGCGATTTAGCATTTGATAATTTAGTTAGTACTTTTTGTTCAAAAGATGATCAGAATTTAAAGAATGATATATTAAATTTATCAGCAAAGTTAGATTTAGAATTAGATAAAGAAGAATATATAAATAATTATTTTTTAAAATATGATAATATAGAATTTTTTGAAAAAATGATAAAGAAGTATGTTTTATTAATTAAAGATAAAATTCAAGAATTAGTTATAATAAGTTCATCTTTGATTAATTTTTGTAGTGATAAGCTTACTAAAAAGATAGATGAATATATAGGGATTTTAAAAACAGGTGATGATTATAATTCTTTAGTGTTAAATAATGCTAAAGATATTCCAAGATTTATTGGATTAGAAGAAGAAGGTAAGGCTTTAAAGGAAGCATTTAAGAAGAAAGTTTCAGAAATTAAGGATTTACTGCGTTTTAAAGATGAAGAAGAGATAAAAGAGATGCTTAATTTAACTATTTGTAATAAAAAAGTAATTTTAGAAATTATTAAGAAGTTAGATTATGAAGTAAATTTATATAAAGATAAGTACGGAGTATATGAATTTAATGATATCTCGCATATGGCTTTAGAGCTTGTTAAGAATAACAAGGATATTAGAGGGGAAGTAAGTAATTATTTTAATGAAATAATGGTTGATGAATATCAAGATACTTCTAATATTCAAGAAGAGTTTGTCAGTTTAATTAGTCATAATAATGTCTATATGGTGGGAGATGTCAAACAATCAATCTATCGTTTTAGAAATGCTAATCCTTATATTTTTCAAAATAAATATAATAAATATGCTTCATTAGATGGTGGTATTAAGATAGATTTACTTAAAAACTTTCGCAGTAGAAAGGAAACGCTTAATAATATTAATGAAATATTTAATTTGATAATGGATGATAAGATAGGAAATGCCGATTATTTAGTTAGTCATAATATGGTATATGGTAATACTTCATATGATGAAGAAGATACACTTCATGATAATAATATGGAAATATATAATTATGATAAGGAAGAAAATCTAGAATATGATAAGGAAGAAAAAGAACTATTTATAATTAGTGAAGATATTCATAATAAGATTAAGAATAATTATCAAGTATTTGATAAAGATACGAAGAAATTAAGAAGTTTACAATATAGTGATATATGTATTATTACTGATAGAAATACTTATTTAGAAAAATATAAAAAGATTTTGGAATATAAGGAAATTCCTTCGGTTATTTATATGGATAGAGAATTAACTAATGATAATGTAGTGATGATTATTAAGAATTTAATTTCGTTAGTTAATTATGTAAATAACAATATTTATAATGATAAATTTAGATACTTATTTACTTCGGTAGCCAGATCATTTCTTTTTAGTTATTCCGATGATTTAATATATCATATATTAAAAGATAAAGAATATTACCGAGATGAAATAGTTAAGAAGTGTCAGAGTATTGATATTTATAAACCTTTAGGGGAAGTAATTAATGATATCTTGGAATGTTTTATGGTATATGATAAGCTTACCAATTTATATGATATTAATGAATATTTAGTAAGAATTAATAATTTATTAGATATTGCTAATAATTTAAGTACTTTAGGTTATAGTTTAGAAGAATTTGTCAATTATTTAGAAGAGGTTACTGGAAAAGGTTTAAAGATTAAGTATTCGACAAATAAAGGGGTAGATGAGGCAGTAAAGATTATGAATATTCATAAATCTAAGGGTCTTGAATTCAGTTTATGCTATTTTACTGGAATGCATAATACTTTTACTATTAAAGAATTAAATGAACACTTTTTGGTAAATAGTGAACTTGGAATAGTTATGCCGATTAAGAAAGATGAAGAATTACAGAGTACAATTTTGAAAGATTTGTATGTAGATAATTTTTATAAGGAAGAAATATCGGAGAAGATTAGGTTATTTTATGTTGCTTTAACGAGAAGCCGTGAGAAGATGATTATTGTTACTTCTTTAGATAAAGAACGTCTTGGATATAATAGACTTGTTCCGGATACTGACAGAATGTCTTATCGTTCATTTCTAGATATTCTTAATTCTATTTCAGTAATAGATAAATATGTTATAAATAAAGAAGCTAATTATACTCATGAGTATGATGAAATAAATTTAAAAGAAATTAAGAATGATAAAAGTTCGGTAGTTATTTCTAAAAAGGAAATTAATTTGGAATATATCCCGCTAAATAAGAAACATTTTTCTAAAGACACGAATAAATTAATAGATATAGAAAGTCTTAGAGCAATGGAATATGGTACAAAACTACATGAAACTTTAGAATATGCTGATTTTGATAAGATTAATAATAAATATTTAGAAAAATTATTTCAGAAGATAGATAAGAATTATATAAATAAATATTCAGAATATGAATTTGTATATCAAGATAATAATACTACTTATAATGGAGTAATAGATTTGATGCTAGAATACAATGATTATATAAATATTATTGATTATAAGCTAAAAAATATTGAGGATGAAAATTATTTAAAACAATTAAAAGGATATCAAGAATATATTAAAAATATTAGTAATAAAAGAGTAGATATATATTTATATTCTTTATTGGATGATGAACTTAAGAAAATAGAATGTTAGATATTTAATAAACTGGATAATTAAGCAGGTAGAATAAGGCTTTTTATCTAGTTTTTTTAGGTATAATCACCCCTTAGAGATTGATATAGTATATATAAAATGTCCCTAAGTATAATACTTAAGGACCTTTTTGTATGTAGCCTAACACCTTACATTATAAGACTTTAAGCCACATTTTAAAAAGTATAAAAGCAGATAAAAAACCAAATTTTATATTTACAGAAAACGCGGGCTATGCTATAATTTATATAGGTTAAATAAAGATAGAGGTATGTCCCTAAGTATTATACTTAAGGATAAGGAAAGTAGGTAATTATGAAGAATAAAAGAGTGACTATTGTTTTAGTAGTATTAT
>CAKOPG010000010.1 GCA_934098745.1 uncultured Bacilli bacterium | reverse complement strand
TAAGTATTATACTTAAGGATATAATGGAGGTAATTATGAAGAATAAAAGAGTGGCTATTGTTTTAGTGGTATTATCATTAGTATTTATAATTGTAGGTAGTACTTTTGCCTATTTGTCTTGGCAAACATCTGAAAGTCAAAAGACCAATGTCGTATTTACAGTAACAAATGATTTTAGCTGTGCGGCTGATGGTGGCGGTGATATTACCTCAAATGATATAACTTTAGCACCATGTGAATGTACAAATAGTAAATATGCCATAAAAAGAGAAGTAAAAGTAACGCCAACAATTACTAAGAGTGGTAAGACTGTTTATATGGATTTATGGTTAACAGTGAATAGTATAGGAACCGGTTTAACTAACAGTAATAACTTTAGATATGCTTTAACAACAAGTGCTGATAGTTGTGATAATCCGGTATCATCAGGAACATTTACCGGAAAAGCAACAAATAATAGAGTAAGATTATTAAGTTCAAAAGAATATTCTAGTACAACAACAGATACGTATTATTTATGGATATGGTTAGATAAAGAGGAAACATCAAGTGAGACAATGGACCAAATATTTAGTTTATCCCTTGGAGGAAATTGTGCTGATCAAATAGCAATTACTCCCGATGTAATGGAAGGGATGATTCCAGTAACGATTGCTGATAATGGGGAAGTTACAACTATTTTAGAAGATGATAAATCTTGGTTTAATTATGATGATAAGAAGTGGGCCAATGTTGTGCTTGTAACGGAAGAATCAAGAAGTAGTTATCTAAATACCACGGGGGTAACAATACCAGAAAGTAATATCTTGGCATATTATGTCTGGATACCAAGATATAAGTATAAAATATGGACCACGGGTACAAGTAGTAAAGGTCAAGAACAAGAGATAGAGATTGTTTTTGAAGATAAAAATACGGCGAAGTCAACAGGAACGCAAGTAGGAGAATATCTAACGCATCCGGCCTTCACTTTTGGTGATACGGAATTAAATGGTATTTGGGTAGGTAAATTTGAAACAACTGGAAATGCTACGACTCCAACAATAAAGCCTAATATGGCATCACTAACTAGTCAAAATATATCAACGGAATTTATTACTAGTTTAAAATTTGCTGGGGGAACTTTGAATAATGGAGTTACAACATTTTCTGGCAGTAATACATATGGATTAACCACAAGCACTAATTCTCATATGATGAAGAATAATGAATGGGGAGCAGTAGCTTATCTATCGCACTCCAAGTATGGAATAAACAGTGAAGTAAGAATTAATAATTACTGGAATAATAATCAAACACTTACCGGGTGTGGAGCCAGTACGGCTGATGCCAGTTCAAGTACAACATGTGGGATAACTTATGGCAAGTTTTCATCATATCCGCAAAGTACCACCGGTAATATATCAGGAATATTCGATATGTCTGGGGGAATATTTGAATATGTCATGGGAGTGTTTGCTAATTCCGATGGTACCTTATGGAGTGGATACTCTACTTCAAGTAATTCCGGTTTTAAGGGATTACTTGGAACTGCTGGTACCGCTAAAACCGATGGAATAGCATTTCCCGAAAATAAATATTATGAAGTTTACAAAGCAAGTAGTGGTACAACCATTAATGCTTTAACGGCATGTAGTGGAGGTTATTGTTATGGACGAAGTCTATCAGAAACAAGTAGTTGGTATGGAGATTACGCGAACTTTGTTTCTGCCGCGTACCCGTGGTTCCGTCGTGGTGGTAGCTATGGTAGTGGTGCCAGTGCCGGCGTCTTCTACTTCCTCGGCACTCGCGGCAATGCGGGCGTGAACCATGGCTTCCGTGCGGTTTTAACAGCACAATGAACATTAATACTAGATAAAATATAATTAAGTTTGATAAATAAAGAAAGAAGCTTAGGAATAAGCTTCTTTATAAATTTGTTTATCGAAGGAATGGGTTTTATCATTTAATTTATTTAATTCTTCAGTACTTATTAAGAAATAAGTATCTCTATTTTCATTAAATTCACTAACGGGATCGTCCCAAGTAGCATCTATATGAGCCCATAGGCCATTGATATATACTAAATTCCAGATATGGGAGTCATTACTTATTTTATAGTTAGGAATATTTAGTTTGTTTAAGAAGATAGCCATTGTATCAGAATAACCACTACATATACCATATCCTTGCATTAATACTCCATAAGCAGTATTTGATTTATATGTGGTATCAGAAATATTTTCGGTTTTTAAGGTATCATACTTAGTATTATCTATAATATAATCATGAATACTTTTTATTTTTTCTACATTAGACATATTATCGGTAATTAATTCTTTTAATTTATTATCTATAATATAATTAAGTTCACTTATTTCTTCAGGAGTATAAATATGTTCAATAATCATTGAAAATTCGCCACGATCATTATAAGTAAAAGAAATGGTTTTAAAGCTATTGTAAGGATGAACAAAGTTATTTATAACAGATAAATTTTTTTCATCATTAGCAATATCGTTTAAATCTTTAACGCAATCAGTGTATTCTATAGTACATTCTCCATCAGCATAATCACTACCAGTATTAATAACATAATATATATAATCTAAAAGTTCTTCTTTATTTGAAACATCATCAGTATAGTTTTTTATATAATTAAAATTACTTTCTAGATAATAATTATTAGGTTTAGCAATAATATATTCTTTTTTATTAAAAGTATCATCTATAAAATTTCTTACTTCTTCAGGATAGAAGTTAATAATAGTAACAAATATTATAGAAATAATACCAAGGATACTAATAAAGTATTTCATTATCCCTCCTTATTTATATAATTCTTTTTTTAATAGTTCTAAATTATCATTCATGATAGTTAAGTATGTTTCATTGCTGTTGGTAATACCACCATCAATACTATACATATCATTAATAGTTACTAATTCTAAGTTATTATCTTTAATTAAGTTATTAACGATATTATTGGTTTCGGTATTAGCAGAATATATATATTTAATCTGTTTATCACTAATTAGTTTTTTAACTTTATTGACATCGGATGTTTCAATTACTTTAATAGGTACTTTAATAACTTCCCCATTAGTTACTGTTTCATCAGTTTTATTATTATATGTTAGAATATCACTTGCTTTAATATTATATTCTTTAGATATATCAGATATACTCATATTATCTTTAATGGTAATATTTTTAATTTCTTCTTCTAAAACAATTACTTGAATATTATATTTTTCTAAGAATTTAAATAGGGAATTATCAGTAACAATAGTTTTATATGGAGCATTTATTAAGACATCTTGATAAGTAGCATCTAGTTTAGATAATTCATATTTTAAATTTTCATAGTTATTATCTATATCTTCTACTAAATAGGGGTTAGTAATATATTCACTTAAGCTATCTTTAATATTTTTAGCCATCATTAAGTAGTTATAAGGGTTTAACCATAATTCTTCAAAAGAATTAGTATAATTCATACCTAAAGCAGAATCTATTAAAAGGAGATTTTTATTTTTATTTAACATTTTTACAGCATAATCACGATCTTGATCTTGACTATTAAATATAAATAAATCACTTTTAGCAAATTCAGTTATTTTTTTATCAGATATAACATATTCTTTAAAGTTAACACCATTTGGATAAATACTATTAATAGTAGAATGATCTTTGTATAGATAATTAATTAAATAATCTAGGGGATATGTAGTTGTATAAATAGTAATATCTTCCATAATATCACTTTTAAATAGAGAACAGCCAGTTAAAAATGTACAAAATAAGATGACTAAAATAGTTAATTTTCTTTTCATTATATGTTTTTACCTCTTTTCATTATATATATAATTTTATCATTTTATGTTTCTTTTGTAAATTCATTTTTATAAATATGATTAAGAAAAAAAGATGAAATTCATCTTTTAAAAATCTTCTTTAGGTATTTCTTCAGGAGTATTTTCATCATTTTCTTTTTTTCTGTGTTCGGCTTGAATTCTTTCTATCGAGTTAATTTCGTCGTCGGCTTCAGTTAGTTTTATTACTTCAGAAATAGTAGTAAGGCCAGCAATTACTTTATATAATCCGTCTTGTAATAGGGTAATAACATCATCAGAATATACTAATTCTCTTAATTTGGCTTTGGGTATTTTAGCGTTGATGGCATCTTTTATTTGGGGAGATAGTAATAATACTTCTTGAACAGCAATACGGCCATGATAACCACCAGAACAATGGGGACAGCCAACGGCTTCATATACGGTAGTGACATCAATATCGAGAAATTTTTTGAACATTTCTTGCTCATATGGGGTTAAGGCACGTTGCTTTTTACATTTATCACAAAGTTTTCTAGCTAATTTCTGACTGACAATTCCGGTTAGAGCGGAAGCTAATAAGTATCTTTCTACTTCCATATCAAGTAATCTTTCAATAGTAGTTAGAGAATTATTGGTGTGAAGGGTAGATAATACTAAGTGGCCGGTAATAGAAGCTCTTACAGCTATTTGAGCTGTTTCACTATCTCTTATTTCACCAATCATAATAACGTTAGGGTCTTGTCTTAAAATACTTCTTAATACGGTAGCAAAGTCTAGACCTATTTCACTATTAACTTGTACTTGGTTAATGCCTTCAATATCCATTTCGACAGGGTCTTCAACAGTAATTAGATTAGAGCCTTTTACATTTAGTTTTTGTAAGAAAGAATAGACGGTAGTAGATTTACCACTACCAGTAGCTCCAGTTACTAAGATAATACCATTTGGTACAGAGATCATTTTTAATACTTTTTTATAATTATCTTCAGAGAAGTAAAGGTATTCAATACCTTTTAAACTTCTAGAATAATCAAGAATACGAATAACTATTTTTTCTCCCTTTTTAGTTGGTAGGGAGGAAACTCTCATATCGAGGTCAAGTCCTGATAGATTAGTTTTAATAGCTCCATCTTGAGGTAATCTTGTTTCGGTAATATTCATGCCAGATAATATTTTGATACGAGTTATAACATTATTTTTAACTTCATTAGGAATGTCGATATAATCATTTAGGACACCATCGATACGTATTCTTACTTTAAGGCAAGTATCTGTATGATCAAAGTGAATATCACTAGCGCCGATACGGGCTGAATCATAAATAATTTTATTAACAACATCAACAACGGGGGTATTAATAAAGTCAATATTATTTTGCATAGTATCACAATTCCCTTCATTCCTATTCTTTATTAATTATATAATATATATAAAATAATTTCAAGATTAAAAATCAAAATCTAAATAAAAAAATCATATTATATAATAACTAATTGAAAAATAAAAATATTTATTGTATAATTATAAATATAGTGGAGGTAAATATGGAATTGATAAAAAGACATAAGGGGTTAGCAATAGTTGGAGGGCTTGCTTTAATACTATTTATAATATTATTTATTATTATAGCAAGAATGCTTTTTTCATCTGGTAAGACTGAATATGGTGATAGATTAAATGGCTTAGTTAAGATAGATGAAAGTGAAACTAAAAAATTAAAAGATGAAATAGGTAGTATGGAAGAAGTATCTAAAGTAACTGTAAGAGTACAAGGAAAGATTATATATATAGAGATAGTTTATACAGATACGACTTCTAAAGATAAAGCAAAAGAAATAGCTAATAAGACATTAGATTACTATGATGATGAAGTTAAAAAGTACTATGATTTTGGTTATATATTAAGTCAAGATAAGAAAGATAGTGAAGAAGATACGTCTTTTGTAATAGCTGGTACAAAACATCCAGAGAGTGATACGATTAGTTATACTAAAGGATAGGAGCAAGATATGAAAAATAATAATAAAGTAAATAAAATAATAGTATTATCAATAATAGGTTTAATATTAGTTATATCATTTATTATTTTTATACTTAACTATACAAAAGATTCATCTAGTTTTTCAATACTTGAGAAGAATTGGATTAATAATCATAGTAATAATGTTATAGATGTTAGTGTATATAATGATGTTCCGGTATATGGACAGAATGGGGAAGGAATGATATTTTCTTTTCTAGAGGAGTTTACTAATTCTTATGGAATAGAATTTAATAAAGTTTCTTATTTATCTGGAAATGCTAGTAATTTAAGAAATGTTTCTTTTAAGATATTAGATTATAATACAGAATTGTCTGATGATGATATGCTTATGTATAAAGATTATTATGTAATACTTAGTAAAGATAATGTGGGAATAAATGATTATAGTGATTTAAGTGATAAAAACGTTTCAGTATTAGATAATGATATTAATAATATTAGATATTATATTGGGAGTGTTCCTTCGGTAAAATATGTTAGTGCAAAAGATATTACCGAGATGTTAAGTTTATATAATTCAGGGGAAGTTGATTATTTAATATTACCACAAACGATGTATATGGATGAAATATTAAGTAATGATTTAAATATTGTATATCATATGAATGATTTATATAAGAAATATGTTATAAATGTAAGTAATGATAAGACATTAAAGAGTATTATGAATAAGTATTTAATGATATATCAAAAAGAATTTGAAAGTGATAATTATAAAACATATTTATTAAATACAATATTTAAATATAAAAAGATTAGTGAAGCTGAAAAAATGAATTATAATGCTAGTAACTATGTATATGGATATGTTACAAATATGCCCTATGAAAATACAATTAATAAAGAGTTTGTAGGAACTATTTCTAATTATTTAAGTAGTTTTGAAGATTTAGCTAATGTAGATTTTAAGATTGTTGGTTATAGTAATATTGCTTCTTTGAAACAAGCGTTTTCTAATGGAGAAGTAGATTTATTATTTGCTGATTTTAATACGACAGGAGTTAATGTCGATGTCTTAAATACAATTAGTCCTTTTAAGGAAGATTATGTTGTTTTAAGTAAAGATAATTATATAGTTGATACTATTCGTAGTTTAAAAGGAAAAGATGTATATACAGTTAATGGAACATATTTATATGATTATTTAGTAAGTAATGGAATAACTCCTAAAGGATATGATAATACTGATGCATTACTTAGAAATATAGGAAATAATAGTATTGTTATTATGAATACAGATACATATGAATACTATAAAGATAAGAAATTTAAGGGATATAAAATTATATATCAGGGAGTATTAGATAATAATTATACTTTTGCGATTAGAGATGTTAATAAGAATAAAACTTTTTATGAATTGTATAGTTTTTATGTATCTTCAGTTAATTATAAAGAAATAAAGTATGAATATCAAACAGATTATGTTACTAATTCTAAGAATGAACTTAGTACATTGATGAAATATGTTTTAATAATTAGTTTAGTTATAATTATAATGATAGGAACAACGATAATAATATTTAAACGTAGTAGAAAGAAAAAAGATCTAAATAAAGAAGATAAATTAAAATTTATCGATGTTATGACTTCATTAAAGAATAGAAATTATCTAAATTATAATATTAAGTCTTGGGATGAAAATGTTATATATCCACAAGCAATAGTAATAATAGATTTGAATAATATTAAATATATTAATGATAATTATGGACATTCTGAAGGGGATGAAGTAATTAAGAAAGCAGCTAGTATGTTAATTGTCAATCAAGAAGAGAATACAGATATAATAAGAACTGATGGTAATGAGTTTTTAGTATATATGGTTGGATATGATGAGAAGAAAGTAATTGAATATACAAGAAAAATTAGTAAAGAATTAAAGGGATTACCACATGGTTTTGGAGCTACTTTAGGTTACAGTATGATATTAGATGATATTAAGACCATAGATGATGCGATTAATGAGGCAACATTATCGATGAGACAAGCAAAAGAAAAATTATAATGAGGTTTGATATGAAAGAGAAGATGAAGGGGTATTTTAAAAAATTATTTAAGATATTACAAAAGCCAGAAATGGCCATATTACCAGCAAATATTGCTTTCTATATAATTTTAGCAATAATTCCAATGTTGACAATTTTGGTATTACTGGCTTCTTCTTTTAATATTTCAATTGACTTGGTTACTAATTTAGTTAGAAATCTAATGCCGGAACAAGTTAGTAATGTAATTATTGATGTTATTTCGGGTAAAGGATTCGATAGAAATGTTGGATTATTTAATATAATGGCTTTTGTTTTAGCTTCTAATGGTACAAATGCTATTATTGTTACGTCGAATACTTTATATAAAATAAGAAATAGTGATTGGATAAAAAATAGAATTAGTTCATTTATTCTTTTGATAATTATAATTATTCTATTTATATTCTTAATGGTAGTACCTATATTTGGTGATAGTATTTTAAAAATAATGAAGAATGCGAAAATATTAGAAACATATGCTGAAGAGGCTATTGTTATATTTAATATAATTAAATGGCCCCTTACGATATTTATAATTTATTTTAATATTAAGCTTATATATACGATAGCACCAAGTAAAAATATTAAAAGTTCTGAAACGACTTATGGGGCAATGTTTACTACATTTATGTGGTTAGTTGCTACAGTTGTATTTAAGTTCTATTTACAATATTTTGCAAGATATGATATTTTATATGGTAATTTATCGGCTATTATAATTATGATGGTATGGGTATTCTTCTTGTCTTATATATTTGTATTTGGTATGGCTATTAATGTATCTAGAAAAGAAGAACAAGAATTAATTGATGAACAACTTAAATTAGAGGAAGAATTAAAAAAGAAGAAAAGAAAAGTTAATAATAAAAATAAAGAAGTTATTGAAAATAAACAGGATATACCTAAAGAAGATAAACAGAAAGATTCAAATTGATCTTTCTGTTTTAATATTATTAAAAAGGTCCTTAAGTATATTACTTAGGGACATACCTCTATCTTTATCTAACCTATATAAATTATAGCATGACACTTATTTTCTGTAAATACAAAATTCGATTTTTTTATAATTTAGAATGTTATAAAATATAGTTTAAATCCTTATAATGTAAGGCATTTGGATACATACAAAAGGGTCCTTAAGTAATATACTTAAGGATATAGAAAGTAGGTAATTATGAAAGATACAAAACGATATCTATTAATTATTTTAAGTATTCTTATTATATCAATCGTAGGAACATTGGCATGGCTTACATGGAAGAGTAAAGAAACAGTTTTGGTATTAACGGTAGGAGAGATCGATGGAACAAGGGTTACTTTAAAGCCTTATGTCATTGAAGATACATTAATACCAACATTAACTTATGATAGTAATGAGGTAATTAACGTTAATATTAAAAATAATGGTAATGAAGATAGTCAAGTAGTCTTATATTATAATATTAGTAAAATAGATGATGAATTAATAACAGATAATTTTAAATACACCATTTTAAGAAGTACAGATAATGGTAATAGTTATACCGAATATAAAGAAGGTAACTTTGTTAATGCAAATATATCTTCAGATTTTATAATACTTAAAGAAGATATTCCTAAAAATACAGAATATAATTATCAAATATATACATGGTTAGATGGCAGTAATGAAACTAGTTCTAGTATTCAAGGAAAAGTTTTTAAAGCCGAACTTAATGCCAGTATTTATAATGAGAAAGATATAATTATAGATCTTCCTGAAGGGATGATTCCGGTAACGATAGCCAATGATGGAGTAGTTACTACTATAGCCAAAGATAATGCTTCATGGTATGATTATGATGAAAAGAAATGGGCGAATGCGGTACTGGTAACGGAAACATCAAGAAGTACATATTTAGATACAGATGGAGTAATAATACCGGAAAGTAATATCTTGGCATATTATGTCTATATACCAAGGTATAAGTATAAGATATGGACTGTAGGTACTAGTGCTGAGGGACAGGAACAAGAAATAGAGATTGTTTTTGAAAATAAATATACAGATAAATCAACAGGAACGCAAGTAGGAGAATATTTAACGCATCCGGCATTTACATTTGGCAATACTGAACTTAGTGGGATATGGGTAGGTAAATTTGAAACTACTGGTGATGGTACAACTCCGACGATAAAACCTAATGTTAAATCTTTGGTGAGTCAAAACATTTCATCGGAGTTTATTACGGGTTTAAAATTTGCTGGCGGAACACTTAGTAATGGAACTACAACATTTTCTGGAAGTAGTACATATGGATTAACAGCAAGTACAGATAGTCATATGATGAAGAATAGCGAATGGGGAGCAGTAGCCTACTTATCTCACTCCAAGTATGGGATAAATAGTGAAATAAGAATTAATAATTATTATAGTAGTGGTTTTAAGACGGGCTGTGGAGCCAGTACGGCTTCAGCCAGTCAAAGTACAACATGTGGGATAACTTATGGTGGATCTTCAACATATCCGCAAAGCACGACTGGTAATATATCGGGAATATTCGATATGTCTGGTGGATCATGGGAAAGAGTAATGGGAGTATTTGCTAATTCGAGTGGAGTTTTATGGAGTGGCGGCTCAACATATAACTCTGGTTTTAATGGATTACTTGGAAGTAGTGGCACCGCTAAAACTGATGGCATAACTTTTCCCGAAAGTAAATATTATGATGTGTATAGAGCAAGCAGTGGTACAACGATAAATATATTAACAGCATGTAATGGTGGAGTTTGTTATGGACATGGAATATCTGAAGTAAGTAACTGGTATGGAGATTATAATGGTTTTATATCTTCAACATATCCATGGTTTTATCGTGGCGGTGGTACTAATAATACTACTGAAGCAGGTATTTTTTACTATTACTATGGTAGTGGTAATGCCCATACGGATTATGGTTTTCGTTCAACAATATGTTTTAAATAATAGCTAAAAAGGCCCTTAAGTATTATACTTAAGGACCTTTTCGTATGTATGTATAGGTCTTATATTATAAGGATTTAAACTGTATTTTATAACATTCTAAATTCCCAAAAAGTTAAAATTTGTATTTACAGAAAATAAGGGTTATGCTATAATTTATATAGGTTAAATAAAGATAAAGGTATGCCCTTAAGTATAATACTTAAGGATACGTAGTAAAGGAGTATATGATGGCTAAAAAGAAATATTATGTTTTAGTTATTTTAGGGATAGTAGTTGTATCATTCGTAGGAACATTGGCATGGCTTACATGGAAGAGTAAAGAAACGGCTTTGGTATTAACGGTGGGTGAAGTAGATGGAACAAGGGTTACTTTAAAGCCTTATGTAATAAATGAAAATTTAGTACCTACATTAAATTATAATAGTAATGATGAAGTTAATATTAAAGTTACAAATAATAATAAATTATCTAGTAAAGTTATGGTTTATTATGATATTAAACAAATAGATAGTGAATTATTAATAGAAGATTTTAAATATACGGTTCTTAAAAGTACAGATAATGGTAGTAATTATTTTGAATATAAGAGTGATAATTTTATAGGGGCTAAGACAAGTGATAATTTTGTAATTATGGAAGAAGTTATTCCAAGAAATACAGAATATAAATATAAGGTATATACATGGTTAGATGGTAGTGATACAACTTCAATAGATATTCAAAATAAAGTATTTAATTCTGAGATTAGAGTAGAGATAGCTGATATGGTGCCAATAACAGCAAATTATTTGATAAATAGTGCTAATCCGAGTACTTTAATGTATAATAAGGCTACAACAACGCAGAAAGGGGAAATGTGGACGTTTTCTCATGAAGCAACTAATCAAACTGAGGCAATAATAGATTATAGATATATCGGGAGTATACCTAATAATTATATAACATATAATGACGAAATATGGAGAATAATTGGAGTGTTTGATGGTAGGATAAAGATAATAAGAGATGAGTTTATAGGTGAAATGCCGATAGATTATAAAAAGAATGCTGTCGGGTCATCTACTTATGATTATGGCTCGAATGATTGGACGGATGCACAGTTAATGTATATGTTAAATTTAACAACATATAAGTTAAAAACGGGGTATACTTTAGATGGAAATTATATAAGAGATAATCGTGGGAATATAATGTATCAAATGGGATGTCAACCTAAAAGCATTACTGCTGGTGATACTTCATATGATTGTACTAACAATACATGGACATTAAATTCTTTAGCATTATCTTGGATAGATGAAGTAACATATTATTTAGGTGGAGTGAGTTCACATACAGATAAGGGTGTAGATAGTTGGTATAATGAAGAAAGAGGAACTACTGTATATAGTAATAGAAGTAAAATATGGAGTGGATATATTAGTTTAATGTATCCATCAGATTATGGTTATACGTTTGCTAACGGGGTAGATGATATTTGTTATGCAAATACATATAATTGTCGAACAGCTAAAAGTGGTACACCAAGTAATTCATGGTTATATAAAGATGGATATAATATTTGGACTATTACGCCAAACTCAAATGGACCAAGTACAGAGTATTATATTAATGGTTCAGGTTATATTAGTAGTAATAATGTAAATAGTCAAGTAGTATATATTAATCCGGTAGTATATTTAAAACAAAATATTAAATTAGATGGAACTGGTACAAAGAGTAATCCATATATAATTATTTCTTAGTAAAGATGGAATAGAGTAATCTATTCTTTTTTTAGGGGATATTATTGAAAAGAAAATTAAAAATAGTTATAATATAAGCAAATGCAACCGATAATTTACATAAAACAACTAATAGTTGGTAGAGTGCAACCACACTCTATAGTAGAATTTACATTGAGGTGAGGGAAATGGAATTTAGTGAAAAACTTCAAAAATTAAGAAAGGAACATAATATTACCCAAGAAGCATTAGCTGATAAATTAAATGTAACTAGGCAGGCTGTTAGTAAGTGGGAGTCTGGAACAGCATATCCAGATACGGATAAGTTAATTCAAATAAGTAAAATATTTAATATTAGTTTAGATGAGCTTATTAATGATAGTGTAATTAGTAAAGATAAGAAAGAAGATAAACTTAGTTTTAAAGAGATAATTAATAAGTTTTTAGATTTTATTACTAAGACAGTTGATATGTTTTTTGCCATGACTTTTGGAGAGAAAATTAAGTGTATATTTGAGATGGGAGTAATAATTATAATTATTTTTTGTTTAGGATTTATATCTTCTAGAGTAATAATTAATTTGAGTAATGCAATATTTTCTTTTATACCATATGATTTTTTAAGGGCAATTAATTATATAGTGGAATCTTTATTATATTTGATGTGGGCTATTGTTGGAATAATTATATTTATTAAGGTATTTAAAGAAAGATATTTAGATTATTATGTAGTAGTAACAGATAATAGTATAGATAAATTAGAGGTTGAGAAACCGATACCAGAACTTAAAGAGAAAAAGGAAGTAAAGGTAGTTATAAGGGATCCGGAACATAGTAATTTAAATATATTTAATAAGTTATTAAAGATATGTTTATTTATGTTAAAATGTTTTAGTGTTTTAGTAGCAATACCGGTAGTAATGTTATTTATTGGACTAGTTATCGTGTTTGTTATTAGTGTATTTTATATTAGTTATGGTTTATTCTTTAATGGAATAACTTTAGCAATATTGGGAGGATTGTTATTTACCTATTTGATTATTGAATTTATTTATAATTTGGTATTTAATAGAACTCATGCATATAAGAAGATTTTTATAATATTTATTATAAGTATATGTTTAATGGGAATTGGATGTGGTATTACAGCTTATTCTTTATCACAATTTAGATATGTGCATAATGATAATACAAATATTACTAGTAATATAATTGAATGGGATGATAATTTAGTATTAGATTATGATATTAGAGATGATTTAATAGTAATAGATAATTCAATAGATTATATAAAATTAGATATTAAGACATATGATAAGATAGATACTTATGTATATAGTTATTATAGTAATAATTATAATGAGGGATATTATAAGATAGTAAGAATAGTACCTAGTTATAATAATATGGATTATTATAAATATTTTATAGATAATTTAAAAGATAAGTTAATAGTTTTAAATGATATGGATTATCAAGTAGATAGAATATATATATCGGATGAGAATTTGGCTAAGTTAAAAAATAATTATAATCGTTACTATAATGATTTTACATATTAAATAAAATTTATAGATAAGTTAATAATTATTTACTTATATTATTAAAGATGATAATATAAGGGTAATAAATTATAGGAGGATAAGGATGTTAAAACTTAAAAATGTGTCGAAGTTTTATTATAGTAAAGGAGTAATAGCTTCGGGTTTTACAAAGGTAAATGTAGAATTTAAGATAGGTGAATTTGTAGCTATTGTTGGTGAATCAGGATCTGGTAAGAGTACGCTTTTAAATGTTATATCAGGGCTTGATAGTTATGAAGAAGGGGAAATGTATATTAATGGTGAGGAGACGAGCCATTATCGTGAAAAGGATTTTGAGGACTATAGAAAGAAATATGTTTCTAATATTTTTCAGGCATTTAATTTAGTTAATAGTTATACGGTATATCAGAATATAGAATTAGTTTTATTACTTAATGGGTATAAGAGAAAAGATGTTAAGGAAAAAGTAATGGAACTTATTAATAAAGTTAGGCTTACTAAATATAAGAATACCAAGGTATCAAAGCTTTCGGGAGGACAAAAACAAAGGGTAGCTATAGCTAGGGCTTTAGCTAAAGAAACACCGATAATAGTATGTGATGAACCTACGGGAAACTTAGATAGTAAGGCAGCTAAAGAAGTAATTAATTTACTTAAGGAAATATCTAAAGATAAGTTAGTAATAATGGTTACACATAATTTTAGTGAGATTTCTGATATTGCTACAAGAGTAATAAAAATGCATGATGGAAGAATTGTTAGTGATAAGACTAATGTTGAAGTAAAGCAAGAAGAGAATGTTAAGATTAATGATAATAAGGGAATAGGGTTATTTAATATAATTAGATTAGGTATTAGAAATACTTTTAATATTATTCCGAAGTTTATTTTAATGTTTTTGGTATTTTTATTTATTACGGCTTCTTTATTAACGGTATATGGATCGCTTAGAAAGAGTGAGTATGAAGAAGGTAAGAATGGAGAAAATTATTTCTTTAATGATTTAAGTGATACGAGAATAGTTATTAAGAAGAAAGATAATAGTGTTATTAGTGATTTAGAATTAGATAATATTAAGAAGTTAGAGAATGTTAAGAATATTGTTAAGAATGATTTATTAATAGATAATAATTTATGGTTTGAGTCTTCAAATGCGGAATTTTATTTAAGTGGTAATTTAAGAAATATTGATACTTTTAATAGAACATTAGATTATGGGCATATGCCAGAAGAGGATAATGAGGTTGTTTTAGTGGTACCTCGATATGATTATTATTTTTCAGATAGGGTCGATGATGCGGTTAAGGAGACTTATTATTACTCTGGTAATAAGAATTTATTTGGTATTAAGGTTGCAGGAATAGTTTATAGTGATGAATCAATATTTTCTAGTTCTGAATATACGATATATGGTAATCAAGAATTATTTGATAAATATATGAAGATTGTTAATAGAGAGAAAAGTACGGTTAAAGTTAATATTAATAGTAAGAATTATGATAGTTATAATAGTTATGGTTATGAATTTAATATAATACCATCTGATAGAGTTAATAATGGAGAAGCTATAGTGAGTGAAGCTATTAGTTATGCTTGTAAAGATTTTGAGTGTATTGATAAATACTTAGGTATTAGGGTAGATAATTTATATTATTATGATGGATTTAATTTAAGAATTAGTAATGTATATAATGAGAAAAATGTAAGTAATATGTTAGGTATTGATAAAGATAGTAATAGTTATGGATGTATTTTTATAAGTAATGATGATTATAATAGGTTATTTGATAAAGGGACTTATCAATCTTCAGTGTATGTAGATAAAGTAGATAATGTCGATACAGTAGCTAATAATCTTAGTGAGATGAATTTTAAGGTATTAAAGATAAAAGATACTTTAAATAAAGGAGGAAGTGATTTAGCTAAGGTATTAAAAATAGTTAAGTTAGTAGTTTTAATTTTCTTAGTAATTACTTTATTCTTTATATCTTATTTTGTTATTAAATTGATACTGAAATCTAGAAATGTTTATTATTCTATATTGAGAATACTGGGAGGTAATTTAAGACAGGTAAAGAAAATATTAGATGTAGAATTATTTGTTAATGCAACTTTGGCATATTGTACTTATATTTTGGCTAGTATATTGGTATGTAATAATATAATAGAGATTAAGTTTATTAAGAATGCTTTAGAATATTTATATTTTTATGATTATGTTTTAATGTATGTAATACTTATGTTAATGTCATATTTAATATCTACAAGATTTGCTAGAAAAATATTTAAGAAGAGTGCAATGAATAGTTATAGGGAGGAAGTATAAGATGATTAGAATTGATAAGCTTAATAAGTATTATAATAAGGGACGTAAGAATCAGATTCATGTTATTAATAATACTTCCTTAGAACTTCCTGATAAAGGACTAGTAGCTTTACTTGGTCCAAGTGGTTGTGGTAAAACAACTCTTCTTAATGCAATAGGGGGCCTTGATAAAGTAAATAAAGGTAATATTTATATTAATGATAAAAAGATTACTAGTAAGTGTTCTTATAGGATAGATAAGATTAGAAACTTAAATGTCGGTTATATCTTTCAAGATTATAAATTAATCGATAATATGAGTGTATATGATAATGTAGCAATGGTTCTTAAGATGATTGGAATAAAGGATAAAGCAGAGATAAATAAGCGAGTTTCTTATATTTTAGAAAGAGTAGGAATGTATCGTTATCGCTATAGACCTTGTGGTATGTTATCTGGTGGTGAAAGACAAAGAGTTGGTATAGCTAGAGCAATTGTTAAAAATCCCGATATTATTTTAGCCGATGAACCAACGGGTAATTTAGATAGTAAGAATACTATTGAGATTATGAATATTATTAAGTCTATTTCTAAAGATAAATTAGTTATACTGGTAACACATGAAGTAGAATTAGCAAAGTTTTATGCGACGAGAATAATTGAACTTGCCGATGGAGAAGTAATAAAAGATTATAAGAATAAGAATGTAGATAATTTAGATTATCGAATAGATAATAAGTTTTACTTAAAAGATTTTAAATATCATACGAGTAATCGTGATAGTAATATTTATGTGGATTATTATAGTGATTCGGTAGATAAACTTAATTTAATTGTAATATTTAAAAATGGGAATATTTATATTAAGAATAAGGATAATGAAAAAATAGAAGTAATAGATAATAGTTCTAATATAGAAGTAGTTAATGATAATTATAAGAAATTAGATAAAAGTATTTATGAAAAATATTCTTTTGATATGGAGAAGATTATTAATAAGGATATTAAGTTAAAATATAGTTCGATCTTTAATATATGGACGATACTTAAAAATGGTTTTGAGAAAGTATTTGGATATTCTTTTGTTAAGAAGTTATTATTAATAGGATTTTTACTTTCTTCGATGTTTGTAACTTATTCAACTAGTAATTTATTAGGGCTTGTCAGTATTTCAGATAGTGAATTTATTAGAACTAATAAGAATTATTTAAAAGTAGTAGGTAATACTATTAAGGTTGATGATTATCTTAAATATGAAGAAGTAGAGGGAGTAGAATATATAATTCCCGGAGATAGTCAGATAGGAATGAAAATAAATAGTAATGATTATTATCAAACTGCAGCGGCAACATTGAAGATTAATGGTTCAATGGCTAGTACTAGTATGTTAGATAGTAATAAGTTAATAGCTGGGCGAATGCCAGAAAATAATAAAGAGATAGTTATTGATAAGATGGTATATGATAATTGTGATAATATAGGAATGATTGGACTATATAGTTATGATTTGATGTTAGATAGAGTAGTATATTTAATTAAGGGGACTTTAGAATATAAAATAGTAGGAATAGTTTCTATGGGGAGTCCTTCAATATATGTAGATAATAGTCAGTTTATCGATATTCTTAGTAATAATCAAAAGAGTGATAATAATTATTTTGATAGTTATGAAGTAGGTCTTACTCAAGATAATAGTAAATTGTTTAATTATGAATTATATAAGGATAAGATAAAGATTACTAAAGGACATGAACCAGGAGATTATGAAGTAATAGTTAATGAAGAATTAAAAGATAATTTTAAGTTAGATAAATATATTGATGAAATAATGGTAAATGGAATTAAATTAAAAGTAGTGGGTTATTATACTTCAGAGGATAATATTAATAGTTATTTTGTCAATAGTAATACTAAAAAATATCGTTTAATTGAAGATAGTAAGAGTGCTTTAATATATACGAAAGATAAAGATAAGATGATTAATACTTTTAAAGAAATGGGTAAAAAGTTAACAGATGTATATACAGATGATAAGGAAGCTTATAAATTAGAGATTAAAGATTCAGTTAATTCGAGTATAATTGTAGCCCTTATTATGTTAGTTATATCTTTAATAGAGGTTATTTTAATGGTTAGAAGTTCATTCTTATCTAGAATAAAAGAAGTAGGAATATATCGTGCTATTGGAGTTAAGAAGAGTGATATTTATAAAATGTTTATGTCGGAATCTTTTGCTATTACTACGTTAGCTTCAGTTCCCGGAGTATTATTTATGAGTTACTGTTTACATGTAGTAAGTGATATTAGTTATATTAGTAGAAATTATGTTATGAATATTTATGTGGTGCTTTTATGTATAATACTGATGTATTTATTTAATATTATAGTAGGTTTGATACCGGTATTTAATACAATGAGAAAAACACCAGCTAGTATTTTAGCAAGACATGATTTAGAATAGTTAAATCATTACCTGTATGGGTAATGATTTTCTGGTTATATTAAAGCTATTTCTTTAAAATAATATAAGTAATTGGTAAAATAAGGTTATATCATTTTGTTATATAAGATATAGTTATATAATTATAGTTGCTATGGAGGGTTTATGAAAATAGAGAATATTAAAAGATTAATAAGTGATATTGCTAATATAGAAGTAGTAAAGAAATTATCAGTAAGTGATATTGATAGTTTGAGCTTAACTGATTATAAGAAAATATTAGAAGTACTTAAAAGTTGTGATTATCAGGAAAGAGTGATATCAGCAATAACGGATGTTAATTTTTCTAAACTTAGAGAGGTGGATGAACAAATAATTTTATTGAATACTTTAAAAGAGTGTAGTTATAATAAAAGAGCATATGCTATGATGAGGGATGAAAATGTTTTAAAATATCGGACATTTTTTGAACAGGTAAGACTGATGAAATTACTTACTAAGTCTTCTGATGAAGCTCTTTTGGTAGGTTTATCGGAAGCAATTCTTATAAATAGCGATATTGATGAACAAATTAAGTTAATTGAAGCAGGAAATATTTATGGGAAGGAAAGTTTTTCTATAGTTTTAAATTTATTTGGTAAGAGAAGAATTCAGGAAATAATTGAATTAATGAAGTTACTAAGCGAAAATAATTCTCAGGAATTAGTAAGAAAGTTAATATGTAGTGAAGAAGTTAATAATAATAGAAGTTATACGGATATCGTATTACTTACGCAAAAATTAAGAGAATGTAATTATAATATGTATGCTTATTTAGTAGCGGTAGATAAGAATGTTATAAAAAATAGAACATGTCAAGAGCAACTTATGTTAATGGAATTATTAAAATTATCTGGTTATATGACTACTATTTACGGAGAGATAACTTTTCCTCTGGTTTTAACTAATAGGACATGTGAGGAACAAATAAATTTAATAAAGGCTAATATATCTTTAGGGCAGATAGATGGTTATACTTGTGATCTTGTATGTAGTGAGGATATTATAAAGTATAGAACATATGATGAACAGTTGAAGTTAATTAATACACTATATTCACTTAGAACAAGGGATGATTTTTATTTAAGACGTTTAATAGCAGGAGATATAGAGATTTTATCTTCTAAAAGTTTAGAAGAACAGATAGAAATTATGATGAATGTTCGGCCTCCTAGAGAAGAGGAAATGATGTATGAAGAAGTTATTAAAGGAATTTCTAATATGAAAGAATTTAGGGAATATATTAATTATTTAGATAGATTTGGAGTAAAAGAGGTTAGAAGAAGGGTAAGGGTACCTAAAAAGATAGGGATAGTTAAGTAGAGGGATATAATGAATAAGAAGGTAGTAGTTACGGTAAGTATTCTTTTTATAGGGTTATTATTAATGATAGGAAGTTTCTTTTTACTTAGAAGTATTCATAGAAAGAATAATATAATTAATAATAATCAAGTAATAGATAATGAAAAGATTAAGGAAGAATTAACAGATGGTGAGTTACAGATATTTTTAGATAGTATTTCGGGGGATTATTTGGCTAAGAGCGATTCTGGGGATGGAGTAGGAATTATTATTAGGAAACAGGATAATAAGTATACTTATTTATCATATTTACTTAATTCTGAATATAGGAATGCAGGCATAATAACAAATGTAAATAGAGAGGGAAATAATAGATATATTTTAACGGTATATTATTCTTTATTTTCTAATGAAGCATATTTATATCCCGCTGAAAATTGGGAGGTAATCATGGATGTATCAAAGATCGAAGATGGTAAGATAAGGGTAGATAGTTATATGGTATATAATGATAAGGATAAATATAATGTAAAAGTATCACGTGAATATAGTAAATTTTGGGGTGAATTTACGGAATGGGATAAGAAAAAGGCGTTTGTAGAGAAACTTAAATAATAGAGGGAAAAATACAAGGATGGGAAGAAAATACTTGTATTTTTCTTTATTTTGTCATATAATTATGACTTGTGTGAAGAAAGAAGGGTATTTTGTATGGAGAATATTAGAAATATAGCAATTATAGCGCATGTAGACCATGGTAAGACAACTTTGGTAGATAAATTGTTACAAAAATCAGGAACTTTTAGAGATAATGAGCAAGTGGATGAAAGAGCAATGGACTCTAATGATATTGAAAGAGAAAGAGGAATAACTATTTTAGCTAAGACAACGGCGATTAATTATAACGGATATAAGATCAATATTTTAGATACACCAGGACATGCTGATTTTGGTGGCGAAGTAGAGAGAATTATGAATATGGTTGATGGCGTATTACTACTTGTAGATGCTTATGAAGGAACAATGCCACAGACGAGATTTGTTTTAAAAAAAGCATTAGAAGCTAATGTTAAGCCAATAGTTATAATAAATAAAGTTGATAAACCTACGGCTAGACTTAAAGAAGTCGTAGATGAAGTAATCGATTTATTTATTGAACTTGGAGCAAATGATGATCAATTAGATTTTAAGGTAGCTTATGTATCAGCTTTAAATGGGACCGCTTCTTTAAGTCCAGATTTAGCTACACAAAGTGAAGATTTTTCTTGTATTTTTGATTTAATTATTAATGAAATTCCAGCTCCAGATGTCGATAAAGATATGCCACTACAATTTCAACCAGCTCTTTTAGATTATAATGAATTTGTTGGAAGAATTGGTATTGGTAGAATAAAATCAGGAACTATTAGGGAAAATGAAATGGTATCTTGTGTTAGACTTGATGGTAGTATTAAACAATTTAGAATTCAAAAATTATTTGGTTTTTTAGGGCTTAAGAGAATTGAAATTAAAGAAGCTCATGCGGGAGAAATTGTAGCTATTGCGGGAATGCCCGATATATCTGTGGGAGAAACAGTATGTGATATTGGTAAAGAAAAAGCTTTACCAGTTCTTAGAATTGATGAGCCAACATTAAAAATGACATTTATGACTAATGATAGTCCTTTTGTAGGAAAAGATGGCGAATTTGTAACCGCTAGAAAGATAGAAGAAAGATTATTTAAGGAAACACAAAAAGATGTAAGTCTTAGAGTAGAGACTTCTGGACAAGATTCATGGATAGTATCTGGCCGTGGAGAATTACACTTATCAATATTAATTGAAAATTTAAGAAGAGAAGGTTATGAACTTCAAGTATCAAAACCAGAGGTAATTATTAAGGAAATCGATGGAGTTAAATATGAACCATATGAAAGTGTACAAATAGAAGTTCCCGAAGAATCAGTTGGTAATGTTATTGAAGCTTTAGGGCTTCGTGGAGCAATGATGGAAAATATGACGAATGTTAATAATTTAGTTAGATTGTTATATACAATTCCATCTAGAGGATTAATTGGTTTTACAACTGATTTTATGACAATGACAAGAGGTTATGGTATTATTAATCATTCATTTAAGGAATTTTTACCAGTAGAAAATATTACTGTTGGCGAAAGAAAGCTAGGAGTTTTGGTATCAATGGAAAATGGTAAAGCAACAGCTTATGCTATTGGTAATTTAGAAGATAGAGGAACAATGTTTATAGAACCGGGAACAGAAGTTTATGAGGGAATGATTGTTGGCGAATGTAATCGTGAAAATGATTTGGCAGTCAATGTTGTTAAAGGTAAGCAACTAACTAATACGAGAGCAGCAGGATCAGATCATACAGTAGTTTTAAAAAGACCTAGACCGATTACTTTAGAGTATGCATTAGATTATATTAATTCAGATGAATTAGTAGAAATTACGCCACATTTTCTAAGACTTAGAAAGAAAATTTTAAATACTGAGGCGAGAAAGAAATTTGACGCAAAAAATAAATAAAAGCAATAATTAGGCTTTTATTTTTTTTTAGGGAGTGGTATAATAAGTGACGAATGGCAGATTTTTAGAGTAGATAATAAATTGTTAAGGCTTATAAAACGGGAAGTTGTTTATAAGTTCAAAGTTATTTGCAATTTATAATCGCATTCCGCTAAAAATGAGGGATAATTCTCTTCTTTTTAGTGTGAAAGGAGAGTTTTTTTGTGTCAAAGAATAAGAAAATAATACTTAGTGCTTTATTTATAGCAGCGACGATTGTTCTAAGCAGATTTCTATCTGTTAGGACACCTATTTTAACAATTGGTTTTTCATTTATACCAATTATGCTTAGTGCGATCTTACTAGGCTATAAATATTCTACATTTATAGCAGTAATTAGTGATGTTATTGGAGCGATACTTTTTCCAAGTGGCAGTTTCTTTTTTGGTTTTACGATTAGTGCTTTTCTAACAGGTTTAATATATGGATTAATTTTATATCAAGATAAATTTGTGATGGATAAGAAATTTATGAAGAGATTAATTATAAGTACACTTATAGTAACTTTGGTGGTAAATGGTATTCTTAATACAGTATGGGTATCAATTATAGCAGGATCGGCTAAGAAAATAATAATTCCGGTTAGAATAGCTAAACAATTAATAATGATTCCGGTTAAAATTATAACAATGTCTTCAATATGTAAGATTTTTGCTAATAGATTTGAAAGGCTTATGAATGATTAAATTAGAAAATATTACTTGTAGTTATAAAGAACCTATTATAGAAGATATTTCTTTAGAAATAGATAAGAAAAAGATTACTTTTATTGTAGGGGTTAATGGTAGTGGTAAATCTACTTTAGGACATATTTTAGCAGGAATCAAAGAAATTGATAAGGGGCATATTTTTATCGATAATGAAGAGATTAATAAGAAGATAAATATTACTAAGATGAGAGAAAAGGTAGGAATTGTTTTTCAAGATCCGACTAATCAGCTTTTATTTAATAGGGTATATGATAATATTAATTTTTCTTTAGAGAATATGAAAGTACCTAAAGAAAAAAGAGATAATATTATTAAGAAGGCTCTTAAGGAAGTAGAGATGTTAGATTATATATATAGTAATCCTTATAATTTATCATTAGGTCAAAAACAAAAGATAGTAATAGCTTCAATAATAGCCGTTAATCCTAAATATATTATTTTTGATGAATCAACATCAATGTTAGATATTAATGGTAGAAAGAATATATATAATTTAATAAATAAGTTAAAAAGAAAAGGACTAGGGATAATTTTTATAACTAATATTATGGATGAATTAATATATGGGGATGAAGTAATTATTATTAATAATAAGAAAATAACTAAATATAAAAAAGAAGAATTATTTAATAATTTAGATATTCTTACTAAGAATAATTTAGATTTATCTTTTATATTAAGATTAATTAAAGAGTTAAAGGGTAAGAATAAAGAGATAACTAATTATAGTGAAGAAGATATTCTTAAAGTTATAATGGAGTAATAGATGGATAGTTTATTAATGATATTATTTTTAGTTTATAGTATTATTTTATTCTTTATTAATAATTATATAGTATTATTTAGTTTTTTAATAATTAATATAATACTTGGTATTATATTAAAATTAGATATAGCTGAATATTTAATCTTTTTAAAGAAGAATATTTTATTTATTATAATGGTAGTTTTATTTAATTTAATATTTAGTGATATTATATCGGGATTAGTTATTGGTTATAAATTATTTATTCTTACTAATATGGGTTATAGTATTAGTAAGTATTATAATAATACAAGAATAAGAAGGGGGTTTTATTATATATTATATCCACTTAAAATATTTAAAATAGATATCGATAATTTATCTTTAATAATAACAATATCATTAACTTTTATTCCTATATTTATAGATGAGATAAATAATAGTAAATTAGCTTTAAAGAGTATGGGATGTGAGTTTAAAATTAAAAATGTTTTTAAGTATTCGGCTATTTTTATAATAACTTTTTTAAATAAATTATTAGATAGGGTCGATGAAATAGAATTATATTTAATAGCTAGTGGATATAATAATTAAGTATTTAGATATATTACGTTAGTCCCTTAGGATAATAAAAAAAAAGACATGGAAGTCTTTTAATAATTTAATTCATTTATAACATTTTCTACTTTATCTTTATCTTCCTCTTTAACTTTACTAAATATTAAAGTATTTTCCACTCTTGTACTAATCATATAGTAATTATTAGAGGTCATAGAATAATGATAATAATTTTTACCAGATGATTTATTTACAAAAGAGTTAGGACTTTTTAAAAGATTAAAATTATCTATTTGTTGTTCTTGAGCTTTTTTAGCAGTATCTTCACTATCATAAATAACAAATTCGATAACTAGATCATCTATTTTAGCAATAGTAGAACTAATTATATAATTTTGTTCTTTATAGTTATCTGAATTATCACTAACAGTAAATGAATTATTAGTAGCAGATTCTATAAATTTAGGACTATCTATAACAGTTTTACTTTTATTAGAAGTACATCCAGTAATAAATATAATAACTATTAATAATAATAAAGTAAGCTTTTTTTTCATAATTCCTCCTTGTATCTAAATAAATTATACCACTAAATAATTAAGTAATGGCAAAAAAATAAATAATTTGACATATAATTAATTAGGTGAATAGTATGAGTAATTTAGATAATTTTAAATCTTTTGTGAGAAAGAATCCTAGTTTTGCTAATTATATAAAAGATGGTTCAATGACCTGGCAAAAATTTTATGAATTATATGATATGTATGGAGAAGATAATAGTATATGGCAATCTTTTCAAGAAGAGAAGAAGAAGAGTACTAGTATAAGTGATATAGTTAATTTGGCAAAGAATATTGATGTAGATAAGTTACAAGATGGAGTTAGTTCTCTTAGTAAAGCAGTAGGATTATTTAGTGATTTATTTGCTAGTAAGAGTACTGGAAGCACTAGTGAATATAAACCAAGAGCGGTATATAAGAGGTTTGAAGACTAATGAGATTAGATGTAATGTTAAGAATTAATCAAGATATTAGACAAAAAACTTTTTTAAGAGAGAATTCTTATTGGTATAAATACTTAAATAGAGATAGTAACTACTACAAAGAGTTTTTAGATGATATGAAAGATAAATATAAACTTAAACCAACAGATAAATTAAATAAGATTATGGATAATATTGAGATGGTTAGGACTTTTCTTGATGTCTTAAAATAATTATGGTATGATATATGTAGGTGAAAAAATGACAGAAATAATTACTAAAACTTATGAATTAATAGATGCTTTAGAAGAGTCAGAATTAATTAAAAATATTAAGGGTAGTAAGAAAAAATTATTAAATAATAGGGTAGTACTTGATTTAGTAGATAGTTATAATATAGAAAGTGATGATAAGAAGAAAATAATTATTAAGAAGAAACTATATGAAATAGAAGACTATGTAAATTATATGCATGGTTATAATGAGTTAGCTTTAATAATACTTAAGATTAATCATCAGTATGGTATATATACGAAAACAAAAGAACATTTATAGGGAGTAAAGATGAAAGTAATTAGTGGAACATTAAAAGGAAGAACGATTCAGGGATATAATATTGATGGGACAAGACCTACGATGGACCGAGTAAAAGAAAGTCTTTTTGGAATGATTCAAGATAATATTCGTGATAGTATTATTTTAGATTTATTTGCCGGTAGTGGTAATTTGGGGATTGAAGCTATATCTAATGGAGCTAAGAAAAGCTATTTTATTGATAATAATAAAGAAGTTATTAAAGTACTTAAGAAAAATATTACTAATTTTAATATTTTAGATAAAGCGATTATTAAATTATCAGATTGGAAGAAAGCATTAAATGAGTTTGGTAATCAAGGTATTAAGTTTGATATAATATTTGTAGATCCCCCATATGAATATGATGTTTATGAGAAGATAATCGATAAAGTAATTACATTAAATTTATTAAATGATAATGGTTTAATAGTTTTAGAACATCGTAATTTAAAATTTAAAAATACCTATAATAAATTAGTTTTATATAAAGAAAAAAGGTATGGGGATAAGGCAGTAAATATTTATAAATATCAAGAATTTTAATTGACAACTTTTTCCTTATGTGGTATATTTGAAATATAAGTAGAGGAGGATAAAAATGAAGAAATTAGATAGAAAAGGATTTACTTTAGTAGAGTTATTAGCCGTTATTGTAATTTTAGCAATAGTTGTAGGAATTACTTTAGTAACAGTATTACCAACAATGAAGAAAACTCGTCAGAATTCTTTTGAAGTAACACCACAAACGGCTGCTGATTATCTTGAAAAACAATATCAACTATATTTAATTGGTGAAGATACTACTGTTCCTTTCGAAACAGGAAAAAGTTTTAGTGATTTAACTAATGGTACTGGTGTAACGATAACGGCTGATCAATATAAGGCTGCAGGATTAAAACCAGGAAACTATGACAGTGGTACATGGTATATCAATTCATCAACTGGTAGAGCTTGTGTTGTACTTACAGCGAAGACAGGAAATGGCACTGATGGAGAGTATTACGATGTCGATCCTAAAGTGGCTAGTTCAACTGGTTGCTAGTTTGAGATATTCATAATTAGTTTAAAAGACTTTTAAGTCTTTTTTCTTTTTCTTATATATGATATAATTTAATAGAGGTAGATAATATGAATGATGAATTAATTATTGGATCACATGTTAGTTTTAGTAATGATAAACAGTTACTGGGATCTTTAGAAGAAGCATTAGCTTATAAAGCAAATACTTTTATGTTTTATACGGGTGCTCCGCAGAATACTAAAAGAAGTCCTATTAGAGATGATTTAACATATAAAGCTTATGAACTTATGAAACAGAATAATATTAAGTTAGAGAATATCGTTATTCATGCGCCTTATATTGTCAATCTAGGTAATTTAGAGAAACTTTCTTTTTCAGTAGATTTCTTAAAAGAAGAAGTTAATAGAGCTAGTTTATTAGGCATAAAGAATATTGTTTTACATCCGGGAGCTTATGTTAATTATGAAAAAAGAGCGGCCATTAATTCAATTATTAAGGGTTTAAATCTTATTTTAGATAATGATAAGGAAGTAACTATTTGTCTTGAAACTATGGCTGGTAAAGGGACAGAAATAGGTTCTATAATGGAAGATTTGAAGTTAATAATTAATGGGGTTAAATATAAGGATAAGATAGGAATATGTCTTGATACGTGTCATCTATTTGATAGTGGTGTTGATATATGTAGATTTGATGATTATTTAGATATGTTAGATAGAGAGATAGGACTTCATTATGTTAAATGTATTCATATAAATGATTCTAAAAACGAGATGTTTAGTCATAAAGATAGACATGAAAATATTGGGTTTGGTCATATAGGATTTGAAGCTTTAATTAAAGTTATATATAATGAAAGATTAAAACATATTCCTAAAATATTGGAAACACCATATGTAACTAAAGAAGATAATTCTAAAGATAAAGTATATCCACCATATAAATATGAAATAGAAATGATAAGAAATAAGAAGTTTGATCCTGATTTAATTAGGAAGATTAGAAATAATTAAGATAACCTCACATTAAAAAATGTGAGGTTTAGTAATAATTACATTAAATATTTATATTTATTATATAGATTGATAATAATATCATATGCTTGGTTGGTAATTTGGGGTTTAATTTCTTTTAAGATTATATCGGGGTTATTAAAAAATTCTTGGTATTTATTTTTTATATAGTAATAGATAATATCTAGATCATTACTTTGCATAGTTATACCTTGTTTTATACCAAAGGAATAGATATTTTCTTTAGTAAGCCTACTGATATATTCAGAGATTAATAGTTTATTCAAAATATCACCTAATTAAATATATGATAATTATATGGAAATATGCTATAATATAAATAGATATATAGATATGGAGGTTCTAGTTATGAGTATAATTAGACATAAGCATATTAATAATGTTAAGAAAAATAAAATAATTAAGAAGAAAGTAAATATTAAGCCTATTAATAAGAAGATAAAAGCTGGTAATAAGAACTTGAATGATATTATTGATAAGAGATATATCTTTGTGAGTTTGATATTATTTATGCTTTTTGGGATTATTGGGGTAAGGCTTTTTAAATTGCAGATACTAGACTATGAAAATTATCAAGAATCATTAGTTGTAGCAACGGAGAAGACAGTAGAGGGAAGTAGTGCTCCAAGAGGGAGAATATATGATAGAAATTATCATTTATTAGTAGATAATCAAGCTAAAAAGACTATTTATTATAAGAAAGAGACCGGTATAACGACGAAGGAAGAGATAGAACTTGCTTATAAGATAGGAAGTCTTATTTCTGTTGATTATAGTAAGTTATCAACTTATAGATTAAAGAATTTTTATTATAAGAATAATACGGTATTATGTAAAGAGAAGATTACAGAAGAAGAATGGGATCAGTATAAGAAGAGAAAACTTAATGATACGGATATCGAGAATTTAATATTTGAGAGAATTACGGAGGAAGAACTTAGTAATTATAATGAAGAAGATAAAGAAGCTGCTTATATATATTATTTAATGAATAGAGGGTATTCTTATGCTGAAAAGATTATTAAGAATAAGGATGTAACTGATTTAGAATATGCAGTAATTAGTGAGAATATTGATTCATTAAAGGGATTTAATACAAAATTAGATTGGGAAAGAATATATTTATATGGAAATACTTTTAAATCAATACTGGGAAGTGTTTCTAGTGATACGCAAGGAATACCAGAGGAATTAGCTAATATTTATTTAAAAAAGGGATATAGTTTAGATGATAGGGTTGGTATTAGTTATTTAGAATATCAGTATGAGGATTATTTAAAGGGAACAAAGGCTATATATAAGATAACTAGTAATAATAATTATGAATTAGTAAGTCAAGGTAAGCGAGGAAATGATATTGTTTTAACAATAGATATAGAGTTACAAAAGGCTTTGGAAGATATTTTATCTGAAGAGGTAATGAATGCTACCTATGAACCTAATACAACTTATTATAATCGTTCTTTTGCAATAATAGCTAATCCAAATACGGGAGAGATTTTAGCAATGTCAGGGAAACAGGTAATTAAGAATGATGATGGTAGTAGGGAAATTGTAGATTATACTCCGGGAATAGTTACTTTACCAGTTACTCCAGGATCAGTGGTTAAGGGAGCTTCAATGTTAGTAGGATATAAATATGGGGCTATTAAGATCGGTGATAGACAGGTAGATGAATGTATTAAGATTAAAAATACACCAGAAAAATGTTCTTGGAGAACGATGGGGGAAATAGATGATTTATATGCTTTAAGATATTCATCAAATGTTTATCAATATAAGATAGCCATAAAGGTTGGAGAAGGTAATTATGAATATAATCAAGCTTTAAAGATAAATCCAGAAGCTTTTAATAAGTATAGAGATATGTATGCTTCTTTTGGACTAGGAGTAAAGACAGGAATTGATTTACCGGTAGAGAGTTTAGGATATATTGGAACATCTAAATTACCGGGACATTTATTAGACTTTTCAATAGGACAATATGATACGTATACCCCAATACAGTTATCCCAGTATATTAATACTTTAGCTAATGGTGGTACCAGGTTAAAGCCATTCTTATTAAAAGAAGTATATTCACCAGCAGTTAATAAAGAAGATGTTTTTGGAGAATTAATATATGCTACAGATATTAAGAAATTAGGAACGGTAGAAGTCGATAAAGAATATATTGATAGGGTAAGACTAGGATTTAATCAGGTAGTTACTGATGGGTTAGGATATGGCTATATGGGTTATTATAATAATTCATCTGGTAAGACCGGTACTAGTCAGAGTTTTATTGATACGGATCAAGATGGAGTGGTAGATAAAGAAACTATTTCTACTTCTTTTGTCGGATATTCACCAAGTGATAATCCTAAGATGAGTATTGTGGTGGTATCTCCGGATATAAGTACTCCCGAGATGGATTATCAAAGTACAGTTACAAAAAGAATTTCTTCACGAGCTGTAAATAAATATTTTGAAATATATAGATAAAAGAGTGTCATCTTGCAAAGTGACAGGCTTTTTTCTTAAAAATGGTTGCCAGAAGTTAAAAAAGTATGTTATAATACACTTGATGTTTTGAAGGAGGGATAAATATGGCTAAGAAAAATGAAAATAGAGTTTTAGTATCTCTAGTTTGTGAAGAATGTAAAACTCCAAATTATATGGTTAGTAAAAATAAGAAAAATACAACAGAACGTTTAGAATTAAATAAGTATTGTTCTAAATGTCGTAAGAATACTACACATAAAGAAAAGAAGTAGGAATTAATAAAATAGGAAGGAATATATATTAGTATGATAAATGTTAATGATTTTAAAACTGGTATGACAATTAGTTATGAAAATAATTTATACCAAGTATTAGAATTTCAACATGTTAAACCTGGTAAGGGAGCAGCAATTGTTAAGACAAAATTAAAGAATTTGAGAACTGGATCAATTGTTGAACAAACTTTTAATTCAGGAATTAAAGTACCAGCTGCTCATGTTGAGAAAATTAAAATGCAATATTTATATGAAAATAGTGGATCATATACATTCATGAATATGAATACGTATGAACAAGTTGATTTATCTATTAGTCAAATAGAAAATGAAGCTAAATTCTTAAAAGAAGGACTTGAAGTATTAATTTTCTTTTATGAAGGAGAAATGCTAGGAATAGAATTACCGGAAAAAATAGATTATGTGATAACACAAACAGAACCTGCTATTAAAGGAAATACGGCTACGAATGCAACGAAAGATGCAATAATCGAAACAGGGTTATTAGTAAAAGTTCCTTTGTTTATTGAACAAGGAGAAGAAATAATAGTTTCAACTAAAGATGGTAAATATGTATCAAGAAAGTAAAAGATAATTAATCTTTTATTTTTTTAGTTCTAAAAAGAATTTAGCTTTGAAGTTGTTTTTAATGGGCATATTTCATAAGGGATGACAACAAGATTGATATTACGTTCTATTTAAGTATATGAAGAAATTTGGGGTTTTAAATATATGAAAGTATTTAGATGGTAATGAATATTATAAAAGAGAAGAAAATAGTATATATGTTTTTTTGCAACAAATGTACGATTTCGTTTGACAAAAGAAAAAAAGTGTGCTAGTATATTAAGCAACTTTTGAGAAAGGGGAGTTTTGTATGGAAGACGAAAACAAAAAATTTAGTTTTACTAACTTACTTATTAAGGCAATTATTGTTATAATATTTATCTTATTTACAGCATGGCTTATATCTTTATCACATAAAGGTATTAATAATTCACTTGATGTTTTAACAGATCAAATATTTGCAGAAAATTTAGCTAAGATGAAGGAAGTTGGTAAAGAATATTTTACTACGGAGAGATTACCTCAGAAGGTAGGAGAAGTTAAAACTCTTACATTAGCTAAAATGTATGATTCAAAATATATTTTAGAGTTAAAAGATAAATATGGAAATTACTGTTCTGCAGCTAATTCATATGTATCTGTGGAAAAGTTTGATAATGAATATCAAATGAAAGTATATTTAGAATGTGGAGATCATAGCGACTATATTATAAGTATAATGGGATGTTATGATTATTGTAGTTCAACAATATGCGAGAAAAAGGATACACCGGAGATAAAAGGTAATGATTCAGAACCTACGAAAAATTATCAATATGAATACAAGAGATATACTGGTGGTAGATGGACAGATTATGGAGAATGGTCTGAATGGTCTAGAACTAGTATTACAAGTACAAATTATAGACAGGTAGAAACGAAGACAGAGAAAGAAGAATATACTTACAACAAAGAAGTTTGGAAAACTGATTATAAGGAATTTAGTTTGGTATGTCCAGCAGGATTTAAACCAACTGAAGATGGAACAAAATGTTATATGACATCTACGGAGAATGTTGTGTTGTATTCTCAACCAACATGTCCAAGTACATATGATGGTGGAACATTTACATCTAGAGATGGCTTTACTTGTTACTATACTAAAGCAGAACAAAAGACAGTTGATCCAACATGTCCAAGTACATATGATGGCGGAACATTAACAGGTAGAAATGGCTTTACTTGTAGTTATAGTAAGACTATTTCAACACCATATACTTATACAGTAACAATACCAAAGACATGTTATAGTCAACAATTAGTTAAGTCTTGTAGTACTTGTGCACCTACATGGCAAAATGTACCATATGATTGCTCATATCCAGAAACTAGAATAGGATATAAAAATGAAACTACTACTATTACAGGTACAGCTTCATGTCCAACTGGTTATAATAAATCTGGTAATATGTGTGTAACTAGTGGTAATAAGAATATAACGACAACAGCAACATGTGAAAGTGGATATACACCAACAAAAGATAAGACTACATGTTATAAGAATAGTACTACTACAAAAGTAATATATGGAGACTATAATAAAACATGTCCAGCAGGTTATGATAAGACAAGTGATAATACAAAATGTTATAGAAACTATACAGAAGTAGTAACAGTAACAGAAACAAGAGATGTAATTTACTACAGATATAGAGTAAGAGAATATGTAGATGGAACTGTAGACTATAAGTGGAGTTATTCAAAGAATGACAAGAGCTTATTAGATGCAGGATATACTTTAACAGGAAATGTTAGAGAAACAAAATAAGGGGGAATAAAAATGAGTAGATTAGATGATGCTTTAAAAGAATTAGAAAATTTATCTAGTAGTGCTGAGGAAAAATCAGCAAAGGCAAGAGCAGGAATTGAGAATGCTAAAAATATTCAAAAGGCTTTAGAAGAAGAAGAAAAGAAAGCTAAGGAAGAAAAGAAAAAATTAGAAGAAGCTAAAAAGAAAATGCAAGAAGCCCAAGCAGCTTATGATAATTTAGGTTTAAGTAATACCGGAGCTACAGTAAGTAGTGGTGTGGAAAGTAAAGTTAATACTGATAAGAAGAATAATAACAATCTTTTAGGTAAAGGTATAGCTATTGGTACAGCTGTTGCCATATTAGCTGGAGCTTTAGGATATGGACTATGTACTTTAATTAATAGGAATAAAGATACTCATAGTGATGACAATGGTATTGCTATAGCTGATATCATAAAAGAAGAAAAGACAAGAAAACCTTTAACAGATAAAGAGTTTGCTAATTTAGTAAATACGACATATGAACAATTAACTAAAGAAAATCTTCCAGTATCTAAGCAAGAAGTTATGGATTATGTAATGTATATGAATATTGATCAAATAGCGGAAGATAATAGTGCATTAATAGATACAGTAATGGGTGATAGAGATGAATCTGAAGTAACACTTGATGTATATTCTGTATTATCTCGTATTGCTACAGAAAACAACAATAGATGGTGTGCTAAAGGGATGTCTTGGGATGAACTTTTAATGAATGTACCATCTGATGTTATCTTTGATGAATCAGAAGCTGCTAAAACAAAAGAAATAGAAAGCAGAGTTAAAGAAATAGCTTATGCTGGTAGAAATGGTGAAGTTGATAGATTTAATATATTACTTAATAACTTATTAATGGATATATTAAATGCGAAAGAAGATACTTTCAAACTAGAATCAGGTAATGGATTTAACGTTATGAGTGTTTACTTTAACTTTATTCGTATCAATTATCAAAATATACTAAATAAAAAAAATGCGGAATTAATTAAATACTTTGTAGTATTTGCTGGTGATGGATTGAAATATGAAGAAGATTCTAAGACAACAGAATATTGGAGAGGTATTTATTATATAATTAGTGATTGTGATAAAGAAGAAGTTAAAAATGTAGAAAATACAAATTCAGTATCTTATGCAAGAACTTTAAGACCTAGAAATATAAAATAATTAAGTTTAAAAAGGGGAAATATGAAAAGTCCAATTTAATGGACTTTTTTTCTTTATTAGATATAAAAGATATGATATAATAATTATCATGATGAAGAAGTTAGTAAAGATATTTATAAGTATAGTAATTGTTTTGTTTATTATGATTATATATATGGTTAGTAGTGATAAGAATAATATATTAAAAGAAGAAAAGGTTATAATAAAGAAGACGGATATTAAAGAGATATCTTATTATAATAAATATAATAATTATTATATTGTTATGGATAATGATTATTTATATTTAATAGATAAAGAATATAAGATAGTTAGTAAGTTAGATAGAAGTTTAATACATGAGAATAATGAGAAATATGAAATAGTTTATGAAGATGGGGCAATATATTATTTTAGTGATAAATTAAATAATAAGCAGGTAGAATATGTTTATTATGATATATATACTTATGAAGTAGTTAAGAGGGTTTTATTAGGAGGGTAAGATGGAAGATAATATAGTTAATTTATTAAGGGATAGACCTATTGTGGTACCTAAAGTATTATTTAGTAATTATAAGATGTTGGGAATTAGTGATAGTGAATTAATAGTTATATTAATTATTTTATCTTTTGGAGATAAGGTTGAATTTGATCCGGAAGAGTTTGCTAAAGTAGTTAATGGAAGTAAACATGAAATTATATGTATAATTAATAATTTGATTGAGAAAAATATTTTATCATTAGTTGTCGATAAGACAGATAAAAAGAAACATGAATATATTACAGTAGATTTATTATATGAGAAGTTATTTAATATTGTTATAGATAAGAAGGAAGAAAAGATTGATAATTCTATATTTTCTGTATTTGAAAATGAATTAGGAAGAACGATATCACCAATGGAATATGAACAGATAAAGGAATGGATTACTAGTGGTAATAGTATAGAATTAATTACTTGTGCTTTAAAGGAAGCTGTGTTAAATGGGGTTAGTAATTTTAGATATATTGATAGTATATTAAATGATTGGAAGAAAAAGGGATATAAGAATAAGGAAGATATTAATAGAGAGAGAGAAGTTTATCGTAATAAGAAGAAAAAGGTTGAAGTATTTGATACGGATTGGTTAAATGAATAAAGAGATATTTGATTATTTAGATAAACTTTTTGAAGAGGCTCGTTGTGAACTTAATTATGAAAAAGATTATGAATTATTAATAGCTATTATGCTTAGTGCACAAACTACGGATAAGCGGGTTAATAAAGTAACAGAAGTTCTTTTTAAGAAGTATCCTTCTTTAGAATTACTTAGTAAGGCGCCTTTATGTGATATTGAAAATATTATTAGAGAGATAGGAACATATAGAAGAAAAAGTGAATATGTTCATGAAATAGCTTTAAAACTTGTAAGCGATGGATATAATTATGTTCCTAATGATAGAGTATATATTGAGAGTTTACCGGGGGTAGGCCATAAGACTGCTAATGTCTTTTTGGCAAATATTTATAATGAAGATACCATAGCAGTAGATACACATGTAAGTAGAGTTAGTAAAAGATTGGGACTAGTTAATAAGAATGATGATGTTGTTAAGATAGAGAAGAAATTAATGAAAAAAATACCAAAAGATAGATGGAGTAAAACCCATCATCAGTTAGTATTATTTGGAAGATACTATTGTAAGGCGAAGAATCCCGCTTGCGATAATTGTCAGATAAGAAGTTTTTGTAAAGAAAAAAAATAGAACCAAGTGGGGTTCTATTTTACTTCTTCAATGGCTTCAGTAGGACATTGATTTATAGCATCATTTACTTCTTTTTCTAAGTTCTTTGGAACTTCTTCCATAATACAAGTAGCTAGTCCTTCATCATTAAAATCAAATACTTCTCCTTCAGTAAGAGAAACACAGTTTCCACAACCAACACATTTTTCTTGATTAACTTTTACGTGCATATTATTACCTTCTTTCTATTTAATTATAAATGTAAAAATAGAAAAAATCAATAAAAACCATTTTAATTATATTCAAAATATGGTATTATATCTATAGTAGAGGGTGTTAGCATGGATAGTAGGATGGATAAATATAAAAAGATAGATGAAGAAAAGGTTATACCAAAAAGAAGTGAGAAACATAAAGAATTATATAGACAGATATATAATGCTTATGATGAGTTTGAGAATTTGGTGGTACCTTCTAACTCTAAAGAGATAGATTTTCATGATTTAGATAAAGTTATTAAAAGTAGAAGTGATTATCATGAAGCTAAAAAATATGAGGAAATTACTAAGACAAATAATAATGTTATTAAGAGAGAAAAGGCGATAGAACAACAAAGACAAGAAAATGAGATATATGATATTAAGGAACTTTTAAATAAGGCGGTGAAGGAAGATAAAGGTAATGAGGAAGTAAAGAATAATCCATCAATGGATTATTTAAAGAAACTTAATTTAGATAATAGAAAAACTAATATTGAACAGATGAAAGAACAATATGATGAGATACAGGAAGAGTCTTTATTAGAAGATGCAGCTTTGATGGAGACAGCTAATTTATCTTTAGAGATATTATCTGATCTAAAGGGAGATAATGATAAGACTAGGATTAATCCACCAATCAAAGAAGAAGAACTTCCAGATAATTTAAAAGATAGTGATTTTTATAGTAATAAATATCATTTTAGTAAGAAGGATTTTGAAGGTAGTAAGAAAGATATCGATGAGGATTTTAAAGATATTGATGAAGATGAGGGAGATACAAAACCTAGTAAAGGGAAGTATTTTTTAAAGGTCTTATTACTAATATTTGGAATATTATTAATAGGAATTGTAGTTATTTATATATTTAATTATTTTAATAGAGTTTAAACTCTATTTTTTTTATGAAAAAACTACTTATTTCTTGACAAAGTAGGGGGTTATAGTTATAATAATAAGCCATCTGGGAGAGTATGTTCTTGGATTTATAATATATTAATTAAAAGGAGGTTTGGTTATGAAGAAAATAACCGGGAAGATGACTAAAATATTAATGCTTATCAGTATGATATTTTCGACATTACAAACACCAATTCAAGTATTTGCTAGTGTAGTAAATAGTGATACTACAAATACAACTCCAGTTGGAGCGATTAAACTTGGTGAAAATGGCGAAATATCAGAAAGTGGTAGTGTTAGTACGGAGGCATTTTCCGAAAGCAACGATGTTTCTGTCAAGAAGACTGTTACAGCAATAGATGCTAGTAATGGTAAATATCGAGTTAATTTCGAAATAAAAGGAAAGGAAGATACAACAGAAAGACCAGTTTATGTAGTTATTGTGTTCGATAAGTCTGGTAGTATGAATGATAAGGGTAGAAATGAAAGAAAATGGACACAAGCGGTAAAGGGAGCACAAGATTTTACAAATGCTTTAATAAACAATAAGACTGGTTTAAAAAATTCTAAAGTAGCTTTAGTTACATTTGCTAAAAGTGCATCAAAAGCACGTGGTTTTGAACATGCCGGATTAGCTAGCAGTTTATTTGGAAGACCTAATGGTGGTACTAATTTACATGATGGTTTAGTTAAAGCACAAGAATATTTAAGTGATATTCCTGAAGAAGATAAAGATACAGCTTTAAAATATGTAGTAGTTATGAGTGATGGTAAACCTACTTATTATAATGGTGGTGGAAATGGTAGTGATACTACTAAAAGTATTTTAAATGCAACTTTAAATGAGGCTAAAAGTATTAAAGATAGTGGAACTACTATTTTATCTGTAGGTTATGGAGTTAAAAATGATGGTGTAGCTATTTGGGGAGATTATAATTATAATAATGTTACTTATAAAAATATAACTACAAAAGAGATTCTTCAATTAGTAGCTAGTAGTAAAGATAATTATTATGGTGCTAATAATGAGGATGAAATAGTTAATATATTTAAAGGTTTAGCTAATGAAATTATTACTCCGGGAAAGAATGCTACATTAATAGATAATATTGGTGGTAAGTTTAAACTTGTTACAAATGTTAGTAATAATGGTAGTTATGATGAAGAAAATAATGCTTATCAAGGAGAAGTTATTGAAAAGATAACTAAGGATGCGATTAATTATACATTTGATATCGAGATAGATCCAGATGCGGAGACAGGATGGCATCAAACAAATGCTGGTTTTAAATTAGTATATACGGATAATAATGGAAATGAACAAACAATAAATAGTTCAGAAGATCCTTATGTATATTGGAAACAAAGAGAATATAAATATATAGTTAATTATTATAAGGATAGTATTAGTGCTAATAATAAAATAGCTAGTGATGAGAGATATGCTCCTAATGGAACAGTTATCAATGTAGAGAATGTGGAAAAAGATAAATATTTATTTGGAAGATATGAATTTGATAGTATTGATCCTATAAGTATTACTATAACTAATAATAATGATGATGGTAAGATTGAAGAGATTAATGTTTTGTATACAGCAAAAGGAATGGTAACAGCAAGATATAAAGATACTAAGGGAATAGTATTAGCACAAGAAGAATCAACTACAGGAATAGTTGGAAAAGATTACACTACTAATAGTAAAGATATTTATGGATATACTTTAGTTAGTGAACCTGAAAATAAGAATGGAGTATATATATATAATGAGAATAATGAACCAATATATGTAGATTATATATATACTAAGAATGAAGGATCATTAGAGATTAATGATGTTGTTAAGACACAAATAAATAAGATTCTTGGAGCTAATTCAACATTTAAGTATGTTCTTAGTTATAATGGTAAATTAGATAATTATGTAGGTAAGGCTAATTTAACATTAGTAGATACATTACCTTATGAAGTTGAAAGCATTGAATATGATGAAAATGTTTGTAGTTATGATGCAGCTACTAGAAAATTAACTTGTAATAAAGAAGTAGAGATTACTAAAGATAATATGAGTAATATTCTTAATACAGAAATTATAGTAATAGTTAAATATAAAGGATTAACTAGTACAGTTGATTTAGCAGTTAAGAATATAGTAGATTCTAAATTAGTATATGGTGATAAAGCGGCTACTTCAGATGCTTCAGTTACGGATACAGTTAAAGCTTCAGTAGTTACAGCTATATATGTAGATGAAGATGATAAAGAACTTGCTGATAGTGAGACGACTAGAGATTTAATCGATAATAAATATACTACTAATGAGAAGACAATATACGGATATACTTTAAAAGAAATACCTGAAAATAAGGATGGAGTATATACAGAAGAAGAAATTCTTGTTAAGTATGTGTATACTAAAAATGCTGGTAAAACAACAGAGAATGAAGTAGTTAAAGTAGGACCAGAAAATATTAATAGTGTTGATGGAGTATTTAATTATACATTAACATATAATGGAAAGATTGAAGATTATGTAGGTAAGGCTAAACTTACTTTAGTAGATTATCTTCCATATGAAATAGATACTGATAAATCAAGTTATGATAAGGCTTGTGTGTATGATGGTAATAAGACAATTACTTGTGTAATGGAAAAAGAAATTACCGAAGGAGACAAAGAAGTTAAAGCTAACTTTGAATTATCTTTAGTATTTAAGAATGTAGATAGTGATAAGGTTACTAATATAGTTAAATCTTCATTAAATTATGGAAAGACTCCAGATGAAGATGAAGATAAGACGGAGACTGAAGTATTTAAGGGAACAGTTATTGCTACATATGAAGATGAAGATGGAAATACTTTAGCTAAACAAGAAGAGATGAAAGGTTTAGCAGGAAGTGAATATGATACTAGGGCAAAAACTATATATGGCTATACGTTAAAAGAAGTACCAAGTAATAAGAATGGTAAATATATAGCTAAAGAAGTTATAAAAGTTGAATATGTATATGTTAAAAATGATGGTACAACAGTTAAAAATGAGGTTACTAAGACACAAATAAATAAAATTCTTGGAGCTGATTCAACATTTAAGTATGTTTTAGCATATGATGGTGAAATAAAAGATTATGTAGGAGAAGCAAGAGTAATTTTAAAGGATACTTTACCATATGAGGTAGCTAGTATTAAGTATGATGAAAATAGTTGTAGTTATGATGCTTCAACAAGAGAATTAACTTGTGTTAAGATATTTGGTGTTACTAAAGAAAATACTAAAATTAAGGCTACATTTTCAGCAGAAGTTAGATATAATAATTTAACTTCAGAAGTAGATTTAGGTATTAAGAATATTGTAAATTCTACTTTAATATATGGTAATAATCAAGATGAAGATGATGCTTCAGTAATAGATACAGTTAAGAGTTCAGTAGTTACAGCTATATATGTAGATGAAGATGATAAAGAACTTGCTGATAGTGAAACTACTAGAGGTTTAATCGATAATAAATATACTACTAATGAGAAGACAATATACGGATATACTTTAAAAGAAATACCTGAAAATAAGGATGGAGTATATACAGAAGAAGAAATTCTTGTTAAGTATGTGTATACTAAAAATGCTGGTAAAACAACAGAGAATGAAGTAGTTAAAGTAGGACCAGAAAATATTAATAGTGTTGATGGAGTATTTAATTATACATTAACATATAATGGAAAGATTGAAGATTATGTAGGTAAGGCTAAACTTACTTTAGTAGATTATCTTCCATATGAAATAGATACTGATAAATCAAGTTATGATAAGGCTTGTGTGTATGATGGTAATAAGACAATTACTTGTGTAATGGAAAAAGAAATTACCGAAGGAGACAAAGAAGTTAAAGCTAACTTTGAATTATCTTTAGTATTTAAGAATGTAGATAGTGATAAGGTTACTAATATAGTTAAGTCTTCATTAGATTATGGAAAGACTCCAGATGAAGGTGAAAATAAGACGGAGACTGAAGTATTTAAGGGAACAGTTATTGCTACATATGAAGATGAGGATGGAAATACTTTAGCTAAACAAGAAGAGATGAAAGGTTTAGCAGGAAGTGAATATAAGACTAATGAAAAAGATATTCTTGGATATACTTTAAAAGAAGTAGATGGTAATGAGAATGGTAAATATATAGCTAAAGAAGTTATAAAAGTTAGATATATTTATAGTAAGAATGCTGGTAATTCAGAAGAATCTTTAGTAAAGAAAGGATTAGAAACAGTTACTTCAGTTAAGGATGCTTTTGAATATACGATTACTTATAAAGCTATGATTAAAGACTATGTAGGAGATGTTAAGGTTACTTTAATAGATGAATTACCATATGAAATAGATTTAGATAAGTCAGTTATTAATACTAATAGCGATGATGTAGTATGTAAATATGAAAATGGTTTATTAGTATGTGAATATAGTAAGAATATTGAAACAGCTGATGATAGTGTAATAGATATAGCTATTGATTTAAAATTATATTTTATAAATGTAGATAGTGAGATTGTTATTAATAAAGTTAAATCTATGCTTATTTATGGTGATAAGGAAGAAGTAAATGAAGATTCTACAGGTACTAAGGTATTGAGTGGTAAGGTAATTATTAATTATGTTACTGATAAAGGTGAAAAACTTGCTGACACGATGGAAATTACTGGTTTAGTAGGTACTTCATATGAAACAGAAAAGAGATCATTTAAGAATTATTTCTTTAAAGAAGTTATCGGTAATGAAACAGGATTATATCAAGAAGAAGATACTGAAGTTACTTATGTATATAGTTTAATACCACTTCCACCACAAACTGGTGTGGAAGTAAATAATCCACTTAATATGAATTATCTTGGAGTATTAATCTTTGGATTAGTTATCTTATTAATAAGAAAAAGAGTTTATTAAGAAATAAGTTTTAAGAGAGTATAGAGATATGCTCTCTTTTTAGGTGTATATTTAGTATTTTTGTAGTTTGATATGATCATTATTTTGAGTTAAATAGGAAGATAAATTTTGGATAAGATTTATCTTTTTTAATTCTTAGAACCCTTAGGGTAGTGTTAACTTAATGTCTAATTTCTTTACTAAAAAGCTTTTTTATGATATGATTACAGTAGGTGGTAGTATGAACGAAGATGTAAATAAAATATATGAATATTCACTTGAAGAGATAATGGGTGAGAGATTTGGAAAATATTCAAAATATATTATTCAAGATAGAGCAATCCCTGATGTTAGGGATGGACTAAAACCAGTTCAGAGAAGAATATTATTTTCTATGTATAAAGAGAAAAATACTTATGATAAACCATATAAAAAGTCAGCTAGAGCAGTTGGTGATGTTATGGGTAAGTATCATCCACATGGGGATAGTTCAATATATGATGCAATAGTTAGAATGAGTCAAGACTTTAAGATGTTAGAGCCTTTTATAGATATGCAAGGTAATAATGGTTCAATAGATGGAGATAGTGCAGCAGCTTCACGTTATACAGAGGCTAGACTTTCTAAAATTAGTAATGAAATGTTAAGAGATATAGATAAGGATACGGTAGTTTTTGCACCAAACTATGATGATACATTAATGGAGCCAACTGTTCTTCCTAGTAGATTTCCTAATTTGTTAGTAAATGGAACAACCGGTATTTCAGCAGGATATGCAACGAATATTCCACCACATAATTTATCTGAGGTAATAGAGGCAACGATTTATAGAATAGATAATCCTAATTCTAGGTTGGATACACTTCTTAATTATGTTAAGGGACCAGACTTTCCTACGGGAGGGTTGGCAATTGGTGAAGATGGTATTAGGCAAGCATATGAAACAGGTAGAGGAAAGATACTTATTCGTAGTAAGCTTACGGTTGATAAGAATAAGATAGTTATTACAGAGATTCCATATGAAGTAAATAAGCAATTACTAGTTAAAAAGATTGATGAAATTAGAATTGATAAAAAGATTGATGGTATTACTGAAGTAAGAGATGAATCTGATAAGAATGGACTTCAAATAACGATAGAACTTAAGAAGGATGCTAATAGTAAGAATATATTAAATTATTTATATAAGAATACAGAATTACAAGTTAGTTATAATTATAATATGATAGCGATAGTTAATAGAAGACCAATGCAACTTGGATTAATTCCAATATTAGATGCTTATATTGCTCATCAAAGAGAAGTAGTTACTAAGAGAAGTGAATATGATTTGGCTCATGCTAAGAAGAGATATCATATTGTAGAAGGTTTAATTAAAGCAATATCAATATTAGATGAGGTTATTAAGACAATTAGGGGTAGTAAGAATAAAGCAGATGCGATCATTAATTTGGTTAATAAGTATGAATTTACGGAAGAACAAGCTACAGAGATTGTTAATTTACAATTATATAGATTAACTAATACCGATATTTTAGTATTAGAAGAAGAGAAGAGTAATTTAGAGAAAATTATGGAGATGTTAGAAGCTATTTTAGCAAGTCCTGTTAAACTTGATATGGTTATTAAGGAAGAACTTAGAAAGATAAAGAAGGAATATGGGACTAAGAGAAGGACAGAGATTATATCTGAGGTAGAAGAAATAAAGATAGATACGACGAAGATGATTCCTAAGGAAGATGTTGTTGTTGTTGTTACTAAAGAAGGTTATATAAAGAGAGTAAGTGTAAGAAGTTATGCTACTAATAACGATGAGACAGCTTTAAAGGAAGGAGATTATATAATTGGTTTGTATAATCTTAATACGACGCAGACTGTTTTAGTATTTACAGATAAGGGTAATTATTTATATATACCAGTATATGAGATACCAGAGGTTAAATGGAAGGATATTGGTAAACATGTAAGTAATATTATTGCGATGTCAGCTGATAGTAAGATTATTGGTAGTATGCCAGTATATGATTTTGAAAGAGATAAATATATAACAATATTTACGGAAGCTGGAATGGTTAAGAGAACTAAGTTATGTGATTTTAAAGTAGGTAGATATACTAAAGAAATTGGAATGATTAAGTTACAAGATGGCGATAAGGTAGTAAGTGTTACAGATAGTAGTTTAGATGATATAATGGTAGTTACTAGAAATGGTTATGGTCTTTGGTATGATGCGAGTGAAGTGAGTGTAGTTGGTATTAGGGCTAGTGGAGTTAAATCTATTAAGCTAAAAGATGATGTCGTTGTTAGTAGTATGATATTTGATCCAGAATGGGAGTATATTACTATTATTACAGATAAAGGAACAGCTAAGAGACTTAAGTTAAATTTACTAGAGAAAACTAGTCGGGCTAATAGGGGAATACTACTTATGAAAGAGATTAAGAGTAATCCTAGTAAGATAATAGATAGTTATATAATGCCAAGTAAAGAAGAGATAGTTATTACTTCAATTAAGGAAGAAAAACTAGTTAAGTTGACAGAAATAGCTATTATGGATCGTCAAAGTAATGGATCGTTTATTGTTAAAGATAGAATACTTAGTACACATAGAGTCACAGGTATTACAAGTGATATTCTTAGTAAGAAGAGTGTTACTAAGGAAGAAAAGATAGAAATTATTGATAATAAAGAATATAAAGCTTTAAAAGATATTGATAGTAAGATTGATTTAGTAGATAGTTTATTAGATAATATAGAAGATAAATAATAGGAAGGAATAGATATGAAGATATTAGTAACTGGTGGTACAGGGTATATTGGTAGTCATACGATAGTAGAACTTATAAATAATGGATATGAGGTTGTAGCGGTTGATAATTTTAGTAATTCTAAACCAATAGTATTAGATAGACTTAAAAAGATTACTGGTAAAGAGATTGATTTTTATGAATTAGATGTTTGTGATAAAGATAAGTTAAGAAGGGTATTTGAGAAAGAAAAAATAGAGGGAGTTATTCATTTTGCTGGTTATAAGGCAGTAGGTGAATCAGTAGCAAAACCACTAATGTATTATCGAAATAATTTAGATTCAACAATTACTTTACTTGAAGTGATGGCCGAATATGGGGTTAAGAAATTAGTGTTTTCTTCATCGGCAACGGTATATGGAGATCCAGAGGAATTACCAATTAAAGAGAGTGCTAGACTTAAGACTACTAATCCATATGGGACTACAAAATTATATATTGAAGGAATACTTAAAGATGTCTATAATGCTGATAAGGAAATGGGAATAGCTATTTTAAGATATTTTAATCCGGTAGGAGCTCATGAGAGTGGCCTTTTAGGAGAAGATCCTAATGGTATTCCTAATAATTTGATGCCATATATAGTAAAGGTTGCTAATAAAGAATTACCACATTTAAATATATTTGGAAATGATTACGATACGAAAGACGGTACAGGAGTAAGAGATTATATACATGTACAAGATTTAGCTATTGGGCATATTAGTGCACTAGATTATTTAATGAAGCATACAGGAATTGATTATTATAATTTAGGAACAGGTATGGGATATAGTGTAATGGAAATAGTTAAGGCTTTTGAAGAAGAAAATAAAGTCGATATACCAATAGAGATTACTAAAAGAAGAGATGGCGATATTGCGGCTTGTTATGCTGATACGAGTCATGCTAAAGAAAAATTAAATTGGGTAGCTAAAAAAGGAATAAAAGAGATGGTTAAGAGTTCTTATGAATATGCGATAAAGAATGGAGATGGTAATGATGAATAGACGAGGATTTACTTTAATCGAAATGCTTGGATGTGTAGCATTATTAGGAATTGTTTTGTTATTGGGATTACAAGCTTCAAAGAATACAGTATCGACTTCTTTAACCCAATTTAGAGCTATTAATGATAGTGAAGTATTTGAAGCAGCAAGAGCATATGCTTTAGAAAATGGGGGGGACTTTAATAGTGAAGGAATATCTTGTGTAAAGGTTAATACTTTAGTATCTATGGGGTATTTGGCTAATACTAATGATACAGAACTTCTTAATAAGAATGTTAAATTAGAAAGAAATAAGAATTATACAATTACAAAGATAGAGTATGTATCTAGTTGTGAATAATATTTTTAACTAGTAAGAAACAATAAAAAGATATATATAAAGGATAAATTTATAAAAAATTTAATAAATTTATCTTTTTTAATTACAAAGAGTTAATTTTGTGTTATTATTATTAAGGACAGGTGATATTGATGACAAGACATGAACAAAGATATAAGGCAATGACAATAATGTATCAAGCATTTCTTTATAAAAATAATAATATTTCATATGATATTGATGATATTATTAATTCACAATTAGATGAAGAAAATAAGTTTATTAAGGATATTGTTACTGGTGTTTTAGAGAATATTGATGAGATAGATAAGATAGCTAATGAATATTTAGAGAATTGGGATATATCTAGACTTGGATATACTGATCAAGCAATACTTCGAATGGGAATATATGAAATTATTAAGACAAATACTCCAGATGTAACTTGTATAGATGAAGCAGTAGAACTTAGTAAGGAGTATTCAGATGATAAGGTATGTAAGATGATTAATGGGGTATTAGATAAGGTATATCATAATAAGGAGAAAAATGACTAATAATTATATTACTATTGGACAATTAAATAATTATTTAAAGAGTTTATTTGATAATGATACACATTTACAAGAAGTATATTTAAAGGGTGAAATATCTAATTTTAAGGCTCATACGAGAGGGCATTATTATTTTACTTTAAAAGATGAAACAAGTCGTATTAGTGCAGTAATGTTTTCTTATCAGGCTAGTTCTTTGAAATTTAATCCTGAAGATGGGATGAAGGTCTTGGTTAAGGGAAAAATTTCAGTATATCCGGCTACAGGAGCTTATCAGATATATGTAAATGAAATGGAACAAGATGGGTTAGGTAATTTATATATAGAGTTTGAAAAACTAAAGAAGAAGTTAGCTATGGAGGGTTTGTTTGATAAAGAAAAGAAGAAACCTATTCCAAAAGCACCCAGAAGAATAGGAATAGTTACGGCTAGTACTGGGGCGGCAATTAGAGATATTTTGACTACTATTAAGAGAAGATTTCCGATATGTGAGACAATTTTATTCCCTTCATTAGTACAAGGAGTGGAAGCAGCAGCAGATATTGTTAAGAATATAGAGATTGCTAATACGTATGATATAGATACGTTAATCGTCGGAAGAGGTGGGGGCTCTATAGAGGACTTATGGCCTTTTAATGAAGAAATTGTCGCTAGAGCAATATATGAATCAAAAGTACCAGTAATTAGTGCGGTAGGTCATGAAATAGACTTTACAATTGCTGATTTTGTAGCTGATTTAAGAGCGCCAACACCAACGGCGGCGGCAGAATTAGCGGTTCCTAATATGGAGACAATAAAGACTTATTTAGAAAATGCTATATCACGTAGTACAATTAGTATTAATGGTTATATAGATACGAGAAAACAAAGTTTGACAAGTTTAGTTAATAGTTATGTTTTGAAAAAACCAACGGCAATGTATGAAATAAAAGAACAAAATTTAGATTTTTTAATAGAGAAGGTTAATAAAGAAATAAATAGAATTATTTATAATAATAGACTTCGTTATGATAAAGTAATGAGTAGTTATATTTTAGCAAATCCAGAGGTAATGTATAAATATAAGAAACAGACTTTAACTAATTTAATAGAAAAAATAGAAGTAATGAATCCACTTAATACGATAAAGAGAGGATATGCAATAGTAAGAAAAGATGAGAAGGTTATTTCAAATATTGCAAAAGTTAAGAAAGATGATATAATAGATATAAGTGTTAAAGATGGATTTATAAATGCTAAAGTAGTAGAGGTGTATGATGGAGAAGGCAAGTAATTTTGAAGATAAAATTAAGGAATTAGAAGCAATAGTTAAAGAATTAGAAGCAGGAGAGGTTAATTTGGATGCAGCAATTGATAAGTATACGAAAGCAATGAAATTAGCTAAGGAATGTTCTGATAAATTAAATAGTGCTACGGAGAAAGTAAATAAGATATTAAAAGAAAATGGAGAATTAGCTGAATTTAAAATAGAGGAATAATTCTCTTTCATGCTGAAATAGCTCAATTGGTAGAGCAACTGAATCGTAATCAGTAGGTTGCGGGTTCAATTCCTGCTTTCAGCACCAGATTGATTGATAACTCGAACTTTTTGAGTTTATAACTAAAATGCACTATGACTGTGCAAAAATTGTCTAAAAAATGTAAAAATGCACAATATATTAAAAATACTGTGCATTTTTATTTACTTTTAATACGAAATGTGATAGAACTTTACTGAGGTGAAACAATATGAAACCACTTGAAGTAGACAGATTACCAATTCAATATACAATTTAAGAACAAAAGAAAAGCCATGTCAGATATTTTTCTGGCACGACTAAATAAAGAATACATAAAATCCTTTTAAAAAAAAGTCTATTGGAGTCTGTAAATAAATTTGTGTAAATAAAAATCTCTTCATTTCTTTTATTTTATCATGGAAAGACTTTTTTATTTACACAAATTTATTTACAGACTCTATTAATTTAATATTTTTAGGACAATTATTTTTTAAATATTCTAACATTATATTTGTGTCGGTGTAATTGCCATTTTTAATATTATCATATCCAGTAATTATTGCATATTCTATGCCAAGCTCTTTGTCGTTTGGCAATTCTTTTAACATATCTGTAAGTAATGATATTTTTTTATCACCAGCGGCATGTCCGACAATTCCCCATTTATTTTTTCTGTCATAAAAGATTATGCCATCGCAAACCGCTAGTCCAATAGTTCCTATTATATTCTTATTACTATCAGATATTACAAATTCATTCATTTCAGCCGTAGTAATATGGCTTGCTATTTCATCTAACATAGATAAAATTTGTTGATTAATACTGAATTGATTTTTACTATTAATATAATCTTTCATTACATTACCTCACTTCCATATAATACTTTATATCTATTTTTATTGTAATATTAATCTGTTATTTTGTTAATATTTAATCAAAAAAACGTGATCTAAGTTGTTAATTTAAAAGGATGTTAATTATCAACTAAATTAAAGAAAAGGAAAAAATAAGGAAAAGATGGTATATTTTTATTAGGCAAGCATGCTGTAAGCAGTGAATATTAATGATGTTGTTTTTTTAAGAGTTAGTGTTAATGCGAAACATATTGGTTCATTTACAGTAATTCAATCAAGTCAAGTTAGTGAGATGGCAGTAAAAAATTCCGATGAATTGTTTTCTGTTCGAATATATCTTGAATTGTCAGATTAACTTAAAAAAATGGATAATTATTGTTACCTCATCAAAAAGGACACCAAATTGATTGATACTCGAGTTTTAGTATTTATTGATTTATATTTACTTATTATTTTATATATGCTAGACTTATATTGTATGAAGAAGGTAGAAAAAATGAGTAAATATGAACCATTATGGAAATATTTAAAAGAAAATGATAGAGAAAGTTATGAGTTAACCTATAATGAAATTAGTGAGATATTGGGTTTTAAGATAGATCATTCATTTTTAACTTATAAAAAAGAGTTAGCAGAATATGGCTATGAGGTTAGTAAAATATCAATGAAAAAAGAAATAATAATATTTAATAAAATATAAGATGAGGAGATTTATAATGAAGAAAATAATAATATTTATGCTTTTAGGGGGATTTGTACTAAGTACATGTGGTTGTGGTAAGAAGGAAGAAGTAATGGTTAGTATGGATGAATTAAATAGGGTTAATGATAAGATAATAGAATATTTTCAGACAAATGGAGTAATTGAATATGATAACTATAGTTATAATTATGTCGATGTGGAAAAAATGGTCGTGGTGGTAGGATTAGTTGATAATAGTGAAAAAGAGCAAGAATGGTTTAGAGAAAATGTTGTAAATTCTAAATATATAAGATTTGAACAGGGAGAACATGTGAGAGTATCATCAGCTAATATTAATGAGAAGATAGATAAAATAGTAAATAATTATGGTTCATCTTCTAATCCGTATGATTATATTAAAGTAGGTCAGAAGGAATATGATGAACTACTAAGTTATCCTGAGGAAACTTTTGAATATGCTATTAGAGATTTATTTGCAGGGGATACTTCAAAGGGATTAAAGGGTTATGTTGAGGCTTTATTATGTACAGAAATAAATAAGAGTTTTCAATATGCTTTTGTATCAGGTGATGATTTTGTAGAGAAATATAAAGAATATTTAATGAGTAATTCTGAGGGTTTTAGTGAATATGATTTGTATGCTAAAACATTGCTTGATAGATGATAAATGTTAAGAATAAGGGCGTAAGTTCCATAGAATATTGGTAGAGATTAACTAACTAAAATGATATGCTCTTTGTGAAAGGAGAAATTATGAATTTAGGAAATAAAATTGTGAGTTTAAGAAAGAAAAAGAATATTACTCAAGAAGAACTTGCTGAAAAGATAGGGGTAACGAGACAGACTATCTCAAAATGGGAATTAGCGGAAACAACACCGGATATTAATCAGGCAAAGATGTTATCAAAAGTATTTGGTGTTAGTTTGGATGAACTTACTGATAATGATATTAATAATGTTTTAGTAGAAAAGGTTAGTAATACGGAAAGATTAGCAGGTATTATAATTAAGTTATTAAAAGTACTGGGTATTTCTTTGATAGTTTTTGTTCTGGCGATGATAATTATAGTTATTATCTTTAATATAAATAATATATCTTTTAGAGATAATAAAGTAGTTGGTAAGACTATTGTAAGTTGTGTAATAGATGATAATGAATATTTATATGAAGTTGAATATAATAAAAATTTTCTAGTGATAAATGAAGGTGGCGATAGCTGGATAGTAGATCATATAGATATAGAAGAGTATGATAATGCCAATAAAGTTATAGCTCATATAGAAGACTATTTTAAAGAACATAATGGTTCTTGTAAAATAACAAATGAAGATAAATAATAACAGTAGGTAAGTATGGTGGTGAAACTTACCTACTTTTTAGGAATATATAGGTATAAATTGTGCATATTTTGTTGATATATATAATAAACAACACTTTTTGTAATAAGACTTGTTATGTTAAAAAAAATTTGTTAAAATATAGATAGATAAATAGATAAGGAGGTGAAAGGGTGTTAAAGGAGTTTAATAAGTTTATTACATCATCTATAATTACAGCAATACTTTTTGCTATTATGGGAATTTGTTTAATGATATTTCCGGATATTTCTTTAAATATAATGGCATATACTGTAGCAGTAATCTTTATTCTTTTGGGAGTATTTTTGATTACGATTAATTATAAGTATATTTTGCTTACTGATACGGTAGTAGCAGGAATATTGGTTATTTTATTTGGAGTACTTATTTTTGTTTATCCACAATCATTTGCGATGATTTTACCAATGATACTTGGTATATGGTTTATTATGGATAGTGTTTTAAGAATTAGATTATCTTTAACTTTAAAAGATGTTAAGGATAGTCCATGGATATTATTACTTATTTTATCAATAATTTCATTGATATGTGGAATAATATTTATTATTAATCCATTGGTTACTTCAGAAGTACTTATGATGATGTTTGGTGCTCTTATGACAGTGTATGCAATATCTGGTATGGTAGATATGATATTCTTTAAGAAATATATTAATGATATTGTGAAGAATTTTAAGAAGCATTTAACAATTATTAGTGAATAACTCTAACTTTTCAAGTTAGAGTTTTATTATTTGTGAAAATATGTTAAAATATATTTGTGTGACTGATGGGAGTAATATATGAAAAAGGAAATAACAATAGGTTTATTTAATGATTCTTTTTATCCAATGTGTGATGGGGTTACGATAGTAGTTGATAATTATGCTAGAGAATTATCTAAGTATGCTAAAGTAATTGTTTTTGTACCACAATATATGGGGAAAGAATATGATGATACGGTTTTTCCATATCAGGTAGTTAGATGTTATTCATTAAAGGTTCCTTTTTTGGATTATTCTTTGCCAATACCTAAACTTGATAGAAAATTCTTACATGAACTTGATAAGTATAATTTAGATGTCGTACATATTCATTCACCTTTTACGATTGGTATGGCCGGATTAGATTATGCTAAAAAACATCATATTCCTTGTATTGCAACGATGCATTCACAATTTAAGAGGGATTTTATTAGAGCAGTTAAGTCGGAATATTTAGCTACGAAACTTAATAATACCCTTATTAAGGTGTTTAATAAGTGTGATGAGTGTTTGGCAGTTAATCAGGAAACGGCTCGTATATTTAGAGATGAATATGGATATAGGGGAGTACCAATAGTAATGGAAAATGCTACGGATATGAGACCTATTGAAGATAGTAAGAAAGCTATTGATTATATTAATAGGAAATATAATATTAAGAAGAATGAGAAGGTATTTTTATATGTTGGAAGAATTAATGTTTTAAAGAATATTATATTTATTGCTGATAGTCTTCAGGCGGTTAAGAAAAAGAAGCCACATTTTAAATTTAAGATGTTATATGTAGGAAATGGTCAAGATGAGGATAAGTTAAGGGAACATATAAATGATATAGGACTTAGTAATGATGTTATAATGTGTGGAAAGGTAACTGATCGTTATGAGTTGGCTTGTTATTATAAGAGAGCTGATTTGTTATTGTTTCCATCAGAGTATGATACGTCTGCTATTGTTAGAATAGAGGCAGCATCACAAGAGACTCCGGGGTTATTTTTGGAAGGTACAGCGACAGCTAGTATGATTGTGGATAATATAAATGGATTTTTATCGAAGAAGACAGTGGGGGCTTATTCTGATAGAATAATAGAGATTATTAATGATAAGAGATTATATGATAAGGTATGTAAGAATGCTTATGTAGATTTATATAAGACTTGGGATGGTGTTGTAAGGGAATCTTATGATATTTATTTAAAGGCTATTAAGGATAAGAAGAAGGGATTATTTAGTAGAGGTGAGTAAGATGGAAGAGAAGAATGTAGTATTAGATAACGCTAAACAGGTTAAGGAATTTATTAGAGATACTTTTAATGATTCGAGAATAGGTAGCGTTAATGTTAGCGATGCAAGATATCATCATAATGCTGATTTTCCTAGAACTCCTAGTGTAGTAAGAAATGGTATTCTTTCTTTGAGTGAATTAAATAGGTTAGGAATAAGAAAATTTACGAAGGAAGAATTGGATAGATTTAGTGATACTTCATCACATATTAATGGAATAGATTTTGTATCTTTGGCGGTAGTAGGATTGACAGATTTGTATCGTGATGAAGAGGAATATGATCCATTTATGACTTCAAAGGTGGATATTAATATTGCTAGTAGTGTTGTAGCTCGTCGTAATGCAAGACATTATGGTAATGAATTTTTAGCGGAAAGATTAGTTAGGCCGGAGGATTTTAGAGCGATTGATATTAGATTAATTAAGCTGATGGAACGAATTAACTTAAATAATGCTATTGGAAATAAGGATGTGGAGGATTTAATTTTATATTTTAATACTTTAAAAGAGATAGCTACTTCTATAAAAGAAAGTAAAGGGGATATTTTACTTAGAGAGATGAGTGATGAAAATATGACTTTAGATATTGATAAGGTTAGTAATTATCCGAATATAGGAATGAAGAGATAATAGAGAATGGAATGATATAGATGAAATTGATGAATGTTAAGGGTACTTTTGATTTTATGCCCAAAGATATGAAGATAAGAAATGATATTATAAATACATTGAGAACTAGTTTTGAAGAATATGGTTATTTACCACTTGAGACTTCTTTGCTTAATTATTATGATTTACTTAGTTATAAATATAGTGATGATGCCGAGATATTAAATGAGATATATCGTTTAACGGATCAAGGGGAACGTGATTTAGGACTTAGATATGATTTAACAGTGCCTTTTTGTAAGGTAGTAGGTTTAAATAAAGGATTAACACTTCCTTTTAGGAGATATGAGATAGGGAAAGTATTTCGAAATGGTCCAGTTAAAACGGGAAGAGCTAGAGAATTTTATCAATGTGATATCGATGTTGTTGGACTAGATAATCGTTTTATTGAAGCTGAACAAATACTTATGGCGATTAATACTTATAAGAAGTTAGGAATAGAGGTAATAGTTAAATATAATAATAGAAAGCTTATGAGTGGGTTAATACTTAAATCAGGAATAGATCGTGATAAGACTGATAATGTTATTGGAATAATTGATAAGATGGAGAAGGTTAGTCTAGCTGATATTAAGGATATGCTTAGAAGTGAGATGATAGATGATAGTAAGATAGAAATGTTGATGAGTTTGTTTAATAAAGATTTAGCTTACTATGAAACTATTAGAAGTGAGAATGAACTTATAGATTCTGGAGTAGCTGAACTTAAGGAGATAAATGATTATTTAGAAGGTTTAGGAATAGCTGATAGTTGTTTTTTTACCCCTACTTTAGCTAGAGGGTTATCGATTTATACGGGTATCGTTTTTGAATTTTTTGATAAGAAGAAAAGACTTACTTGTGCTATTGGTGGTGGCGGAAGATATGATAAGATAATTACTAATTTTATGGATAATGGTAATAGTTATCCAGCAGTAGGATTATCTTTTGGATTAGAACCAATATTTGCTATTTTAAAAGAGGAACAAACTAGTAGTAGGCTTATAGATATTTATATGGTACCACTTAATGAGAATATTGCATGTTTGAAACTAGCTGATGTTTTTAGAAATATGGGATATAGAGTATTAATCGAGATGAAGAAGAAAAAGATTGGTAAATGTTTTGAATATGCTGATAATGAGAATATTAAATATGTAATGATTATTGGGGAAGATGAAGTTAAGACGGGAATTTATAAGATTAAGAATATGGAAGAGAAGAAAGAATATAGTTATTCAAAAGAAGAACTTATTAAATATTTGGATAAAGGCACTAAATAGTGCTTTTTTCTTGTGATATTTTTTATTTTGTGATAAAATACTAAGCTAGTTGAAAAGAGGGAAACTGTGGAAGAAATAGATAAAAAGTGTTATGAATATTGTAATTTATTTAATTATGATAAAGAAAAGATAGTTTCTTTAGCTATGGATTTAGGAGTAAGTTATCAAGATATTATTGATAGGGCTTCAAGATATGCTGGTAGTATTGTTTCAGATAATTTATGGGGAACTATTTATAGATTAGAATTATCTTGTAATATTCCGCAAGAGGTAACTAGATGGATTAAAAATGATAAGAGAAGGCTAGATTACTATTTGAGATTGGGTGAAGAAGATTATAATGAATTTTTAAAAATGGTCCGAAAAGACTGTTTTGATCATGCTTATGAGGTAGGTTTTTCCTCAGTTAGAATAAAGGAATATTCTAAAGAGATTGGTTTATCTGAGAAGAGAATTAAAGATTATGCTAAAGAATATTATCTTAATGATTTGGGAAAAACATATGAGGAATATCTTTTAATGATAGAGAACTTTCTTTTGGAAAAGAAAATTGATATGGAAGAGAAACGAGGAAATACAGAATTAAAGAAACTTTTAGATTCGTTGGTTTCAATAAGGGAATTATATACTTCTTTAGGAGAGGGAACTTATAGTGAATTTGTTTTAAAATTAGGAAAACATTTTTATGAATATGCTAAGGGGGTTTCTTTTAATAGAGATAGAGTTTTGAAATATGTTAAAGAGTTAAATATACCATATAGAAGATTTAATAATTATGCTAAAAGATATGCTACTTCAGTACTTGGGAATGATTCTTTTAAATTATATGGATGGAATAATGCTGAAATAGATAAGAAGTGTGATGAAGAGAAGGCGGCTTTAAGAAGAAAGAAAATATATGAATATGCCGAAATGGTTGATTATGATGTAGATAAATTAAATGAATTAGCGATATCTATGGGAATATATTATAATACATTGATGACTTATTTATATGATTATTTTAGAGTAGATTTGGATAATTCATCTGAAGAACTTGATAAGAAGAAGATGGAGATTAGAAGAATTAGAAATGAGAGTCAGCGAAAGAAAGAATTAGAAAAATGGTTGGAAGAAAGTAGAATGCATGAAATGTTGTATACAATATTTGGTAAAGATTATGCTTTATATGAAAAAAATATGGCTTATGTATGTCATGAATTTGATTCGATGGTAGAACATGATATGAATGAAATAAGAATGTTTTGTAAATATTATCAGATATATTTAGATGAATTTAAGCGATATATTGAAAGATATAAAGATGATGATAATATGGGTATTATTACTGATAAAGAATTATTAAGGGCAGTTATTGAAACGAGAATAAATGAATATGCAGAAATATCGGCTGAACCACGTATGAGAAATTTATCTAGAGAAATATATGAATATACGATAATGGTTAAAAATGATATAAATAAGATTCGTCAAAAAGCTTTGAGATTAAATATGAGTTTAAAGGCTTATTATGATTATTTTTATGAATATATGGATGATGTTTTGGGATATAGTACTTCACAAAGGGATGAAGAAAAAGGTAGAACTGAAACTACTAATGAAAATGACGAAGTATTAGAAAATAGAAAAGAACAGATGTCAAAGTTAATGACGATGATATGTGCGGCTTTTGGTGAAAGAGTTAATTTTGATAGAAAAGATATAGTTGGTTTTTGTGATTACTATATGATTAGTTATCAGAAGTTTTTAGATTATGTTAAAATGTATAATGAAGCTGGAAGTTATAATATTCCTGATGGGATATTAAAAGTTGCTGATGATTTAGTAGAAATAGTTAGAGAGAAAAGAAAAAACGAGTGGATAAATGGTAGTAATATGCGTAAGATGCTATATGAGAGAGTTGGCTGTGATAGTGAAAAAATATTAGATAGAAATATGGCTAGAATATGTACTATTTATGGTGAAGGGGTTAATTTTTCGAAAAGTGATGTAATTAGTTTTTGTGACTACTACGACATAAGTTATCAAGAGTTTTTAAATTATGTTAATATATATGAAGAAACTGGTAGTTATGATATTCCTGAAGATGTCTTAGAAAATGTATATGACATGGTGGAAAAAGTTAAAATAAGAAATAAACAAAAATGGGTGAAGGGTAGTAGTATACGTAAGATGTTATATGAAGAGGTTGGTTGTAATGATAAAGGAATACTAGATAAGAATATGGCTAGAATATGTGCTAATTTTGGAAAGAGAGTTGGCTGGGTAAAACAAGAAATAATTGATTTTTGTAACTACTACGACATGAGTTATCAAGAATTTATGAAGTATGCTAAGAAGTATGATGCTAGTTGTATTAATGATAGGGTTTCAATAGAAGTATTAAAGATGGCAATTGGGAAAAAATTATCGGTAGATAGTTGTAAGAAAAAAATAAGAGAAAAGATAAATTAAGTGTAAACTGGATAAGAAACTATTTGAAAAGTATTTACAAATGGTTTCTTTTATTATAAAATATAATTGCAAGTGGGGAATAGTGGAAGAAAGTGGGGGATAGTATGTTAATTGGAGAATATCATCATAATATTGATGAAAAAGGAAGATTAATAATTCCTTCAAAATTTAGAGAAGAGATTGGAAATAGTTTTGTAGTTACGAAAGGATTAGATGGATGTTTATTTATTTATTCTTTACCGGAATGGGAAAAAATTATTAACAAGCTTAAGAAACTTCCATTTACTAAGAAAGATGCGAGAACTTTTACAAGATTTTTCTTAGCTAGTGCCACTGTATGTGAGTTCGATAAACAAGGTAGAATCACTTTAGGATCCGCTTTAACTTTATATGCGGGATTAAAAAAAGAATGTGCAATCATTGGGGTTAATGATCGTCTAGAAATTTGGGATTTAGATAAAATGAATAATCTAATGGAAGAAAACTATGAAAAGTTGGATGAGATATCGGAAAACTTGTTTGATGGGGATTTTGATGATGAAACATAAAAGTGTATTACTAGAAGAAAGTATTGAAAACTTAAATATTTGTGAAAGTGGAATTTATGTCGATGCTACCTTGGGCTTCGGAGGACACAGCTTAGAGATTTTAAAGAGAATAAGTAAGGGGTTTCTCTTCGCCTTTGATCAAGATAATGAGGCGATTAATTATAGTAAAGAGAGATTAAAAGAATATCATAATTATAAGATTATTAAGAGTAATTTTGCTAATATGAGGGAATGTTTGAATAAAGAGAATGTTAGTAAAGTAGATGGAATCTTATTTGATATTGGAGTTTCTAGTATGCAACTCGATGAAGATTATCGTGGATTTAGTTATCATAATGAAGCGAGACTCGATATGAGGATGGATACGGATAAGGAATTTTCGGCATATGAACTTGTAAATAATTATACTTATCAAGATTTAGTTAGAGTACTTCGTGATTATGGGGAAGAGAAATATGCCACTAGTATAGCAAGAAATATTGTTAAATATAGAGAAAATAAGAATATTGAGACAACGTTAGAACTTGTAGCGATAGTTAAAGCAAGTATGCCTTTTAAAGAACTACGTTCCGGGCATCCGGCTAGAAAAACTTTTCAAGCTATTAGGATTGAAGTTAATAATGAGTTGGGAGTATTAGAAACCGGAATAGAACAAGCAATAGACTTACTTAAGGTAGGGGGAAGGCTTTGTGTAATTACTTTTCATTCTTTAGAAGATAGAATAGTTAAGAATATATTTAAGAAATATAGTGAAATAGATCGTAAATTTGTTAAATTACCAAGTGTACCAGAAGAGTATTTACCTAAATTAAGGATAGTTAGTAAGGGGATAGTACCAAATGAGGTGGAACTTGAAGATAATTATAGAGCTAGAAGTGCGCGACTTAGAGTTGTAGAAAAGATAAGGGACTGATAATAATGAGAAAGAAGAAAAAGGTTAATAAGGCTATGAAGTTTGAGAAGAGACTATATCGTTTCTTTATAGTTACATTAGTGTTTTTAGTAACAGGAATTATTTATAGTAATGCCATGATGGGAAAAATTAATTTGGAAATACAGGAACTTAGTGGTACAATAAAAGATGATACAGAAGATAATCAGAGTTTAGTTATGAAGATTAATGAGATGGTTTCTTTAGATAAGATACAGGAAGTTAGTACAGAGATGGGACTTCAATATAATAATAATAATATTAAATCTGTATTAGAATAGGTGATAATATGAAAGACTATAAGATAAATACTAATAAACTTAAGATAAGTAAGAGTTTGTATATTATGGTCTTTTTTTTGTTTATTATATTTATTGGGACGCTTTGTTATAGGGGATTAGTTGATTATAAGGCTAATGATAGTTTAACGATATCAGAGTTTATTAAAGAGAGAAATATTTTAGAAGAGGTAATTATGCCAGAAAGAGGAACTATATATGATATTAATGGTAATCCTTTGGCACAAGATGTATCTAGTTATACTTTAATTGCTTATTTAGATGAATCACGTAGTAAAGATAGTAAGACTTTAAGACATGTTAAGGATAAGGAGGCTACGGCGAAGGCGTTAGCAGAGAAGATTGATACGCCTTATGAGAGAATATTAGAGTTACTTAATAAAGATGCTTATCAGGTAGAATTTGGTACGGGGGGAAAGAATTTAAGTCAATTAAAGATGGAAGAGATAAAGAATTTAAATTTACCGGGAATAGATTTTATTAAGAGTACTAAAAGATATTATCCAAATGGGGATTTTGCTGCTTATTTACTAGGATATACGAAGAATAAGAATATAGATGGAAATAATTATATTGTGGGAGAACTAGGAATAGAGGGTTATTATAATAGTGAATTAACTGGTAAGAGTGGTTATATTACGTATGAGAAGGATGCTAGAGGAAATAAGATAGCTAATTCTAATGAATATATTGAAGAGGCTATAAATGGAGATAATATATATTTAACAATCGATTCTAATGTTCAATTATTTATAGAGAAGGCTATTAAGAAGGCTCAGGAAGATAGTCAGGCTGAATGGATAGTAATGGGGGTAATGGATGCTAAAACGGGAGCTATACTGGGTTATTCTTCGACACCTTCATTTGATCCTAATATAAGGAATTTGACTAATTATATGGATCCACTTGTTAGTTATGCTTATGAACCGGGTTCTACAATGAAGACATTTAGTTATATGTGTGCGGTAGATAGTGGAAAATATAATGGTAGTGATACTTTTATGTCAGGTTCTAAGACTTATGTATCTCAAAGAGATGAGAATGATACGGTAACTATTAAGGACTGGAATGGTATTGGTTGGGGAACTATTAGTTATGATTATGGATTTGCAATGTCTTCTAATATTGGGGTAGCTAATTTATTAGAGAATGTTATTACGAAGAAAGAGCTTAAGGCTTGTTATGATAATTATGGTTTTGGTAAGAAGACGGAGATTACTTTAAATAATGAATTAAAGGGAGATATTACTTTTAATTATGATGTGGAAGCGGCTACAGCGGGATATGGACAAGGAATAATGGTAACACCTATTCAGATATTACAGGGACTAACTATTATAGCTAATGATGGAGTAATGGTTAAACCATATATAGTATCTAAAATAGTAGATAGTAATGGACAAGTTGTGGTAGAAAATAAGAGAACGGTAACGGAGAAAAAGGTAAGTAGTGAGACCGTTGATAAGATGAAGGAATTATTAAGAAGTGTTATAGCTAAAGATAGTAGTAGTGGAACAGGATATGCTTATTATATGGAGGGATATGATTTAATTGGTAAGACGGGGACAGCTTCAATATATGAGAATGGACATTATTTAACCGGTAATGGAGAATATATATATTCTTTTGCTGGAATGTATCCCGGTGATGATCCAGAAATAATTATGTATATGGCTATTAAGAAGCCTAAGGATGGGCAAAATTATATGGCACCAGCAATTAAGGATGTTTTAGTAGATACTTCTAAATATTTGAATATAGAAGAGAGTAAAGTAGAACAAAAGAGTATAAAGATAGATAATTATATGAATAAAGTAGTAACAACAGTGAAGAAAGAATTAGAAGATGAAGGTATTAGGGTTATTACTTTAGGAGATGGGAAGAAGATTATTAAGCAGTATCCTGATAAGGATATGCAGGTATATAAAGGGGATTTGGTAGTACTTTTAACAGATAATTATGATAAGACAATGATAGATTTTAGTAATATGGCTTATAAAGAATGTATAACGGTACTAAAAATGATGGGAGTTACATATAAATTAGAGGGATATGGTTATGCATATGAACAGAATATTTTAGCGGGAGAAAAGATAGATAAGGAAATAGAGATTAAGTTTAAGAGTATTTATTAGTTTGACAAAAGTAATGTTTTGTGATAGTATTATAAAGCAATGTGAAAAAAGGAAGATGGAAATGAAAAAGATATATACTTTTACTCTTGATGATGAGGATTGTCCCTCGGTAAATATTAAGGGTGAAGTTAGTACTATTGCTTATTTACTTTATGAGAAATTAAAGGATTTAGAAGGTATTTCTTCACAAAAGATATTGGTAATGAATAAGAATTTATGTGAAAATGAATTATTAGATGTTTATATGCATGGTAGATATGTTTTTTCGAAGTTTAAAGATGAAAAATCAGTATTATGTGAACCATTTATGTTATCAGATACTTCTTTTGGAATAACAGTATATGATGGAGTAATATCTGATAGTGAGATGAGTATGTTGCTTGTTAATGCTAAGAGATTTATTCATAGTAAGTGTTCTTTTAAGATAGATAGTATTACTTATGAAGTAAGTAATATAGATGATGAGAGAATGCGTAAATGGGCTATTAAAGATATGGTAAGAAAAAATAATACCAAGGTTCTTACTAAAACAAGAGAATATCCAGTAATGGGTATGCAGAGGAAATTAGTATAATATAATTATAAAGAAAGATTTAGATAGTTGAACTAGTCAACAAAAAGTAGACAATTAAATAGAATTTATTTGAACCCTAGTTGAGTTCTATACTCAACTGGGGT
>CAKOPG010000009.1 GCA_934098745.1 uncultured Bacilli bacterium | reverse complement strand
TTTTTTTAACATTTTTCTAACTTTTTTTATTTTTTTCTTTATAGCTTGGTATATTATCTTTAATTTGCTACTTTTTAGTTTAAAATTAATACTCCATAATTAAGATATGAAGCAAATATTAACCATAATAGATAAGGAATTTGTATATATGCAGATACTTTATTTGTTTTATAAAATTCTAAAATCATAATTATTACGAATACTATTAATAGTAATATCCATATATATGATAATAAATATGCTTTTAAACCAAAAAATATTGGCGTCCACAGTGCGTTTGTTACTAATTGAATAAAATATATTAGTTTATCTTTTTTGTGTGATACTGATGATTTATTGGTCACTATATATAATGATATAGCCATTAAGATATATAAAATTGACCATGCTATAGGAAAAACTAGTTTAGGGGGTGATAATGGTGGTTTATTTAAGCTACTATATATATTCATATCTTTAAATATAGGAATACTTGGAACTACTCCTATTAGGAATGTAATTATAATATAGAATAATAATTTTTTATAATTAATTTTTTTCATTTTTGCTCCTTTATTTTTCATTATTAGAATATTCTTTTTTATAATTATTATTCCAAAAAAAGATTATTGATAATTACATGGATTGTTTTTTATCAATAATCTTTAATTTAATTTTTATTTTTACTAATTCTAATTTTTATTTTCTTAGTTTTAGCAGTATATCGTGCTTTGACATCATCACCGGTAACGGTTACTTCAACTTCGTGATCTCCTTCTTTGTATCCAGATAAATCAACAATGGCTTTAATTTTAGATTCATCGATAGAGTTAATTACTTCTTGTGTGCCTTTAACAATTACGGTAGTTTTTATCGAAGAGGCTCCAATAGCGGCAGCTTTGTAGTTTGAATCTAGGTTAGTTGTTTCTATCATTACATCATTTATTTCTTTTGTAACTTCTTCGCCTAGAGTTACTCTTATCTTGGTGTTTTTAACCGATAAATCTCTAATTCCTTCAGGAAGTGTTAGTGAAACATTATATTCTTTATTAGTATTTAAATTCTTTACATCGATTGTTATTGGTAAATATTCAATTTTTGCTATAGCATCATTGCTACCATATATTGTTACTTTTGTTTCTGTTGAAGTGATAGAGCTAATTGCTTTACCAAATTGAACTTCCCCTTCTGGTATTACTTTAATCGGTACTTCTTTGTGTGGCGAATCAATATTTATAGTGGCATTTACTTTACTTGGCACCATTTCTACATCAATAGTTTTACCATCTTTATCATAAGCAATTAACGGAACATTTTCCAAAGTAGTTACACCAACACCTGGATCTACTAATTTTGAGACATCTACAAGAGCTCTTACAGTGGCAACTTCATTTAGGGTGTGTTCGGCTCCTTTTATTATTATTTCTTGTTGATCGATACTAACGTTAGTAATTGATAGTTTTGAATCTATCTTCTCTTTATTTATAGTATCAATTATAGCTGTTTTTGTAGATGATACTTTAGGATAAATAATAATTGTTATACTCGATGGAGAAACACTATAGTCTAGTGAATTTACTACTCCTTCGTAATTAAGATCAACTTTATGTGTACCGGCTCCTAGATTTGAGATATCTACAGTAACCATGCCTTTGGATAATTGTTTTGCAAGATACATATCTACTTTTCTTCCTATTATGGTTACATCGGCTGTTTCAGGTAGACCTTCTACGACATAGGTTTCTGTATTATATACAGCCTCTACTTTTTGATCGTGTAATACTTCAGCATATGAATCTACTAAAACGATAGATTTTTTATCAACGGCTATAAATGTGATTATAGCTAATATTAAAGAAATAAACAATAAGGTATTCTTTCTTACTAACCAGCGCTCAAATTTATCTGTTCTTTGACCCATCTTCTCACTAATCATAAGAATAAATTTAGTAATGGGAGTAATAATTTTTTTATCTATTAATCTAATAATTGCTTTAATAAACATAAATGTTTTTTTAGTTCTTTTTTTAGTTTTATTTTGTTTCATTATTATCAGACTCACTTTCTTCATCAATAAATTCATCATCTAATAACAATTCTTTTTTAGGTTTTAATTCCTCTATTAAAATCATTCTGGCATCATCTAATGATAAATTGTAATTCAAAACGCCGCCAATGGCTATAGAAATTTTTCCACTTTCTTCTGATACTACTAAGGCTATACAATCGCTTTCTTCACTTATTCCTAAAGCTGCTCTATGTCTAGTTCCTAATTTTTTATTGATTTTACTATTTAAACTTATTGGAAAAACAGCGCCAGCAGAAGTTATTTTATTTCCTTGAATTATTACACCACCATCATGTAATGGATTGCGTGGAAAAAAGATAGAAATTAATAATTCGGATGATATGTCGGCGTAAAGGTTTTTACTTTTTGCGACATAATCATTTAGACTAATTTCTCTTTCAATAACGAATAGGCCACCTATTCTAGCTTTACGCATATAGTCAACAGCATTGATAATTTCGTAAACTACCTTTTCTCTTTCATCAAGAGTAAGAGATTGACGTCTTGTCAAGATTTGTTTTTTTCCTAATTGTTCTAAAGCGGTTCTAATTTCGGGTTGAAAAATTATTATTAGGGCTAATGGTCCCCATGTTATGACATATTCTAAAATCATACCAATAGTTGTCAAGTTTAGGTAATCGCTTAATACTTTGACTAAGACGACTATTAAAACACCTTTGAATATCATAACCATCTTTATATTATTTTTAAGATTTTTTAAAACAGCATATATAAGTATCCACACTAACGATACATCTATTAACTTTTGAAGAATTGTTAATATATTGTTTGCAGTCATTTATTTGCACCATCCTTTAATATTCATTTTCTATTATATCATACTACTAAAAAAAATGATATAACAATAAATAATTTTTTTCTAAATTTGGATAAGGATTATTTTTGTTATAGAAAAAAAGCCCTAAATAGGGATTATTAGGACTTTTAAACACTTTCTTTTTTAGTTATATATATAGCATAGGACATAATGGCAGCAATTAAACCAATTGAAATTACAACTATGGCTATTGAACCTGATGTTTGAACATTTTCATAAGAATCAACACCAAATTCACAGCTAACAGGGCCAATACTACCAGTACTTACTGCAACGCCTTGATCAGTTCCATTACGATATACTACTGGATAAGTTTCTGAACCGCCCTTTGTGAAGCTTACTTTTTGTCCGGAACTTGCTTGATTTGCTGTTATTTTTAGTTCATTTCCATTTGTGGTACAAGTCAATCCTGAACTACATGTAACTTTGTAATTTGCTAATACACCGTTGGTGTCAGTATAACTTTTGGTTTCTCCTTTGGCTAATTCTAATTTTGATGAGCTAGAACAAAGAGATGGTTTTTGATAGTAAGCGGTAATGGATGCTTTAATACTATTTTCTTCATCGTTTAGTGCTATATAAGTCGAACCATAACTAAATGGAACATTTTCTTCATAATAGTTTTGACGATAACCATTTTTATATAATTCTTCCCATATAAGTTTTTGGGTAGCGGCATAATAGTTTTGACTCTTATGATTTGAGTATCCATAGCCAAAATAAATGTATTCATTAATCTTTTTGGCTAAACTTTGAGATTTTGAAGCATTATTTAATGTAGTATTGAGATATGTAGCTAAGTCACCAACAGTTTGAACTGGTTCTTGAGTTGCTAAGTTAGCTCCAACATCAACGCAATAACCTATATATTCTTGATCTCCTGCTATTTTAATTAAATCTACATATGTAGTTTTACCACCAATAGTTTTTTGTATTCTATTATTACCATCTTCAACATCATTATAATATGTATAATACATTTTAATTGTACCACCGGCACCATATACAGTTTTTGTAAGGCCAAAAGCCATAATTAGCATTAAAATAATTTTACTTTTTTTCATTTTCTCACCTATTTTATTATGTCTTAATTATATATTATTTTTTTTTAATTAGCAAGTGGTAACTATGTTTTTTTAAATAAAAAAAAGAAACTACTATTTAGCTTCTTCGGTAGCTCTAGTTTCTCTTATTACGGTTACTTTAATTGTACCAGGGTATTGAACTTCTGATTCAATTTTTTCTTTAATGTTTCTAGCAATTTGGAATGACATTAAGTCATCTACTTCCTCAGGCTTTACAATAACACGAAGTTCTCTTCCGGCTTGAATAGCATAGGCTTTATCAACACCTTTAACTTCATTTCCTATTTGCTCAATTTTTTCTAATCTTTGGAAATAGTTTTCTGATGAATCGTTTCTAGCACCAGGACGTGATGCAGAGATGGTATCTGCAATGTTGACGATAGATGAGATAATGCTAGTAGCTGGAGTGTCTCCATGATGAGAGGCAATAGCATTAATAACAATTTTGTTTTCGTTATATTTCTTAGCTAAATCAGCACCAATTTGAACATGGCTTCCTTCCATTTCAAAATCAATAGCTTTACCAATATCATGAAGTAATCCAGCTCTTTTAGCAAGATTGACGTTTTCACCAAACTCACCAGCCAATAGTCCGGAAATGTAAGCAACTTCTTTAGAATGTTTTAGGGCGTTTTGGCCATAGCTGGTTCTAAAATGCAATTTACCAACAATGCTTATTAATTCTGGATCCATTTTAGATAGACCTAGTTCATAAACAGCATTTTTTCCATATTCTTTAATTTTTTGATTTACTTCATTACACATTTTATCATATACTTCTTCAATCCTAGCTGGGTGAATACGACCATCTTTAATTAAAGTTTCTAGTGTAAGTTTAGCTATTTCTCTTCTCAATGGATCAAAGCTAGAAATAACTATAGCTTCTGGGGTATCATCAATAATTAAATCAACACCGGTAACGGATTCGATAGTTCTGACATTTCTTCCTTCACGGCCTATTATTCTGCCTTTCATTTCATCATTTGGAAGAGATATTACTGAGACTGTTTGTTCATTTGTAACATCAGCAGCATATTTTTGCATACAACTAACTAACATTTCACGCGCTTTGGTATCTACATCTAATTTTGCTTCCATTTCACGCTCTTTAACGTAAGCGGCAATTTCCTTGCTCATTTTCTCTTCAACTATTTTCATGACAGACTCTCTAGCCTGCTCTTTTGTAAAACCACTAACTTGTTCTAGTTTTTCTAATTGTTCACGTTTAATATCTTCCATTTTATCTTTAATTTCTTGGATTTCATCCTGTTTTTTTAGAAGATTTTTTTCTCTTTCTTCAAGCCCATTTTCTCTATTTTGCATAATTTCATCACGTTTATCAAGATTTTTTTCACGTTGTAAAAGACGTTCTTCAGATTCTTTTACTTCACTTTTCTTTTCTTTTATTTCTTTATCGGCTTCTATTTTTAGTTTGTTAACTTCTTCTTTTGTTTCAAATAAAGTTTCTCTTTTTATTTTGTCAGCATCTTTTTTAGCTTTTTCAATTATAGAATCAGCTTTATTTTCTCTTTTTTTATTTTTAATATAATTAGTAACTGCTAAAGCAACAATTCCTAATATTAATCCAAGAATAAACATTAAAATGGAGAAGGTATCTTTACCCATGTGAACACCTCCATTCTTGTATATTTATTTTATAGAAAAAATTATTATTAAAATTTAAACTATACAATATAATTGTATAGTTGTTTTTATTTTATGTCAAGTAATTTTTAACCTTATGGTATAGGGATTTTTATATATAGAAAAAATGATTACTGTAAAATGCAGAAATCATTTAATAGGTTATTAATTTAAATTAATTATTTTCTTTAGGAAAATCTAGGTGTAGTTTTTTTAATACTTTTTGAGGTAATATTTCTTTAAGATATTTAAAGTTGATTAAAAGATATGAACCTAAAGATATTAGACCTGTTATTAAGAGATTAATAACTTGGATTAATCGATTTGGACTATCTATTGGAAGAACAATCTTTAATAAACTGATTGTAACTATTAGGACTATTATAGATATGATAAATCTTGGAATAGTTTTAATAGTTTCATGATATTTAAAAGACATTTCTTTATTTAGATAGATAATGCTTATGGTATTTGATACGAGAAATCCTAAGAATGTCGCAAAGATAGCTCCATAGTATGCCGGTAATTGTAGAGCGTTAAAGAGATACATCATGGGAATGTCTAATGCAAGATTTATTATTAGGCCACTTATAACACTTAAATATATCATTTTAGATTTATTTAGGCTCTGCAATAAAGAGTTAATTACCATATATAAGCAGTCAAATATTGTTACTAGAATGGTATATTTAATTACTTTTGGTCCTATGGTACTTGATCCGTAGAAAACGTTCCACATGCTTGATGACATGCAACTTAGAAAAATAGCTAATGGAGCGATAATGAAGAGAATTATTTTTAGGCATTTATTAAAATTATTATTAACAGCTTGATAATTTTTTTCAGTATAATCTTTAACCATATTAGGTATTAAACTAACTATTAATCCAGTAGAAATAGAAGTAATGATGGTATTAAATTTAACGCCCCAAGTAGTAAATACGCTTGAGACAAACTCGGTATCAGTAGCACTAAATCCTAATTTAGGAAGTGTACGTATTACTAGTATCATATCTGTTGATGTATATAGCGTATTGGCTAAATTGATAATGATAAAAGGAATGGAATATGCTACTATTTTTTTGATTATTTCCTTATCTCTTGTTTTATCTTTAGCTACTTTATTATCAAGACCTATTTGATGTTTATTTTTTTTAACAATGGAGTGAAGATATATGAATGTTGCTATACCACCAATGCAGGCAGCAAAGACAGATACACCTACACCATATCTTGTTGGTAATTTTAAGGTGTAAGTACAAACATAACTACCTACTAAGATGACAGCTATTCTTACTACTTGTTCGATTACTTGACTAATAGATGGTTCTAAGATATGTCTATGTCCTTGGAGATATCCTCTTTCTATACTTAGAAAAGGGATGACTAGAAGGGCAAAGGATATTAAGCGAATAACGAAAGTAACATCTTTTATGGTATTACCACCTTCTAATTCACCAATTATTAGGTTGGATAAATTAGGAGCAAAGGTAAAACAAATAATAAATGATAATATTGAGAAGGTCATAATGATATAGGTAGCTAAGTGGTACATTCGTGTTTTTTTATCATATTCTTTTAGGGTATTATATTCACTTGTCAATTTACTAATAGCTAGGGGAATACCGGCGGAAGAGATGATTAGAAAAACATTATAAATATTATAGGCGTAGCCATATAGAGTACCACCTTGTTTACCAATTATTTTGTAAAAAGGAATAACATAGAGAACTCCCAATACTTTGGTTATAATAATACAAAGAGTAGCAATGAAAGCGCCTTCTAAAAAGGATGATTTTTTTAGTTTTCCCATGTTAAGCCTCACTAAAATATACGTTATACCATACTAAGAAGATATAAATATTATATATTTTTCGTCCATTATTAGCGATATTATGATAATGATCTTCTAATAATTTATTGATATATTCTTTATTAAAATATTTAGAGACATAATCTTGGTTAAAGGCCTCTTTAATAAGATTATAATATTTTTCTTCTTTAATCCATTTAGAAAATGGTACAGGGAAACCTAATTTTCTTCGTTTAGACCATTCATCAGGCATTACTTCATCCGCTACGCTACGGAATATTTCTTTAGTTTTCTTCTTTCTTATTAGATATTTGGTAGGTATTTTTCTAGCAACTTCCCATACTTCTTTGTCAAGGAAGGGAACTCTTAGTTCAATAGAATTGGCCATAGTCATTTTATCAGCTTTTAGAAGGATATCTTGGGGAAGCCAGAAATGCATGTCAATATACATTTTTTTTACAATATCATTCTCATGCTTTACTTTTTCATAGTACGGTTTTAAGACATCGGTTGTCGTCATATTATCTTTCAATCTATCAGCTAAAATGTTATTGGCTTCATCTTCAGTCATGATACTGGCATGACCAATATATCTTTCGCAAAATGAATGGCTATATTTTATAAGGGTATTTTTACCAGGAAAATGGGGAAGTTTTTTAGCAATACTGGCTATTGGCTTTTTGATAAAACCTGGCATATTCATGTATATTTTTACAGGAAGGGGTTCGAGGTATTCGTTATAACCGCCAAACATTTCATCAGAACCTTCACCTGATAAGACAACTTTTACTTGTTTTCTGGCTAATTCAGATAAGAATAACAAGGGAACGGTTGAAAGATTGGCATGAGGTTCATCTGTATAATATTCTACTTTAGGAAGACTTTTAAAGAAATCTTCTTTAGAGATATATCTACTATAATTTTTTACACCCATTAAATCGGAAAACTCTTGAGCCATTTTGGTTTCATCGAATCCTGATTCATCAAAACCTACGGAGAATGTTTTATCAGGTTTAGCAACACTAACGACGTATGAGGAATCAACACCACCAGATAAATAGGAACCTACTTCAACATCGGAAGTTATTTGATGGTATTTAATAGATGAGGCTAAAACGTCCTTTATTTCTTTTTTATAAGTTTCATAAGATTTATTTTCTTTTTCGTATAAAATATCAAAATATTTTTCTATAGTAAGAACTCCGTTTTGATATTTGAAATAATGACCTGGTTTTAATTTATAAACGTTTTTAAAGAATGTTTCTTCAAAAACAGAATATTGAAATATTAAATACATTTTTAGGGCTTTATCATTTACTTCTTTTTTAAAATCAGGATGAGGAATCATACCTTTAATTTCTGAGGAAAACATAAATTCTTTACCATTTTTATAGTAATAGAATGGTTTTATACCAAAATGATCACGGCAACCAACTAGGGTATTATTTTTTATATCATATATGACAAAAGCAAACATACCACGAAGGTTTTTAAAGAGTTTTTCTTGGTATTCTTCATAACCATGTAAGATTACTTCGGTATCAGTATTAGTTTTAAAGATATGGCCTTTTTTAATTAAATCAGCTTTTAACTCTTTATAATTATAAATTTCTCCATTAAAGATAATGACTTTAGTATTATCTTCGTTGTATATCGGTTGGGAACCACCATCTAAATCTATTATAGATAATCTTCTAAATCCTAGAGCAACAAAGTCATCTGTATAGTAACCATCACTATCTGGTCCACGATGAATTATAGCGTCAGCCATAGATTTAATAATTTTGTTTTTAGTAGGAACTTTTTGTTTGCCTACGAAGCCAACAAAACCACACATATTATTTCATCTCCTTATCTGATACTTTCCAGTAACTATTTTTGTATTCTTTATAGTATCTATACTGTTTTTTTAATAGGTATAATTTTCTTAAAAAATTATGATCGTGGGAATATTTTACAGGATTGACTCTAGATTTATGCCACAAAGACATAACTTTTTTTAAGTAGGCAGGATTATTAATATATTTTTTGGCAACGCCTTTAGGAACGAAAGATAATAGTACTTCATCTGTTAGAAATTTATATTCCATTTTTTTATTATATATTAAATCATCTACCAAAACTTGGATAAGATTATATCCAAGAGGATCGATGTAATAACTACACCTACCCTGTCTAGCATTTATTTCTAAGACTTTAAATTTTTTGTCACGATAATCATATTTTAAATCGAATTCGGCAAATCCTTGATAACCAATGTCTTCAAGAAATTTACGCATGATTTTTTCTATTTCTTTTGTGTTACCAAATTGATTGTAACCATTGATTAAAACGGCGGCATTACCAACCATATTTTTGCTATGTTCTTGAAGGCCTATTTGGGCAAAAGATAACATTTTTACTTTTTTAGATTTATCACAATATGCAACAGCATCGAACAGGTAATAATCATCTCCCGGAATAAAGTCTTGAATGATTAAATAATCTGTATAACCACTTTCAATAATTCTTTGGATGGTGTTATCTAATTCTTCTTTATTTTCTAATTTATAAATTTTGTTTTTACCAACAAATGATATGTGATTATACATAATGACATTACTAGGTTTAAGAATAACTGGGTAAGTCATTTTTTCTTTAAATTGGGTCTCTTTTGAACAATTGAAATAGTAGGTTTTAGGAAGAGATAAACAGGAATCTTTATATGTTTTGTAAAACTTTTCTTTCATTATTAAAGATTCAATAATAGATATATCTGGATAGTTAAAAACAAAGTTATCTTTTTCAAGTTTGAGTTTGTTTTTAGATATAAACTTAGCATAGCTTTCGTTGGAACTAATAAGAAGGGTTTTATAATTATTATGCTCTTCTTTAAATTTATAAATAGCATTTAAGAAACCTTGTTCATCCCAAATAGATTTATCATAAATATGATTAATAATATTTGAATACTTGGTAAATGGAAGTGGATCTTTTCCTAATACGTAGGCTTTTTTATGATATAGTTCATGATAGCATCTGGCTAAGTAGTAGGCGTTAGCATCACTGCCAATGATTAAAACATTAAATTTCATAGACATCATCCTTTTTAATATTTAATTATTTTATTATCGAGATATTTTCGTGGTACTCTTGAAGTTATCATGGTCAAAACGTGGTAAGCATTAGTATTTAAGTTTCTAGAGACCTTTCTAATATTTTGATTGGGACCAATTATTTCTACTAAATCATGAATATTTATAGTATCATCTATAAGTACTTCTGTCATATCCATACATATGGTACCAACTATTTTATATGGTAAGTTATTTATATAAACATATTTAAAGTTTTCGTTAATGCCGTCGGCATATCCTATTGGAAGGGTAGCAATGTATTCATCTTTAGTTACTTTATATGATGCTCCATAACCAATAAATTCTCCTTTAGAAACTTTTCTGATACTCATTACTTCAGTGTATAAGCTATATGCTTCTTTTAGTTTAAAGTTGTTGGTAGGACTAGTTTTACTTATATGATTTAGTTGGTTTATAATGTTATATTTAATTTTTCTAAGTCCGGTTGGAGCTTTTAAACATTGATTAAAACCATACATAATAATACCTAGGCGAGTACCTGTTTCAAATGGTAACATGGTATGATTAGATAAGGTAATAGAACGGTTTAGATGGACTATTTTTATTGAAGATAAATCGATATTTGTAGTTAAATACATAAATTTAGCTATTTGTTTGTCATAGTATTTATCATTATATCCGCTTGTAGCTAGATGGGTATATATTCCTTCTATTTCAAGAGAATTATTTTTTTTAAGTAATGATACGGCTTCTTCTAATTCTTCTTTATTTTTAAATCCTAAACGATTCATACCGGTATCTAGTTTTAGATGTATTTTTATATTTTGGAATTTATTTTTTAATAATTCTTTTGTATATATTAGGCTATCTATAGTTATAGTAATATGATTAGTTTCAGCAATATTTAGATATTTTAAATCAATGGGTTCTAATACCAAGATAGGAATATCTTGATTATATTTTCTTATTTCTAGAGCTTCATCAAGGGATGAGACTGCTAGATAGTTAATACCGCCTTTAATTAGGTCGTTTACGATATATATACCGTGGCCATAGGCATTAGCTTTAACGACGCCAATAAAATATTGGTAATTTTTATAATGGGTAGTTATTTTTTTTACATTATCAGTTAAGGCTTGGTTATCTATATTTACATAAGTATTACGGTACATAACAATCATCTCCTTATAATTAATTATAGCAAACTAGAGGGCAAATGTAAATTGTTAGTATCTTTTTTAAAATAATATCATATAGTTAAGTGTATAAAGAAAGGAATGTGAAAACAATGGAAACACTTAAAGTAGGAACAAAGTCTAATCCTAATTCAGTAGCCGGAGCGCTTGCTAATGTTTTTAGAGAAAAAGACTCTGTAGAAATACAGGCTATTGGAGCCGGAGCACTTAATCAGGCTATTAAGGCAATTGCAATTGCAAGAGGGTTTGTGGCACCATCTGGTAAAAATTTGGTATGTATTCCAGCATTTACAGATATTGTGATAGATGGAGATGAAAGGACTGCTATTAAGTTAATTGTAGAGACGAAATAGTCTCTTTTCTTATATTTAAAATAACTATGGTTATGTAGTTATGATAACTTTAAGAGGGATAAATATACTTTATTTAGTATTTAATATATAGATTTATTAGAAAGATGAGGAAAAATAGAATTGGTAATTGATTTTTGAATTTTAATTGGATATAATAAGGATAATTTGATAAGGAAGTAGTTTGTGGGGTGTTAAGATGAAAAAAATGATAAAAGAGTTTTTTAAAGATTTTAAATTACAGATAAAAGATATTAAGAATGGTAATATTAAAAGGCAAATTCCTAATATGTTAACTTTTTCTAGGGCATTATCCCCTTTTATAATTATTCCATCAATGCTTTTAGGGGAAATAAAGATTGCTATTGGAGCTTTGATATTTTTTGCTATAACAGACTTTTTAGATGGGAGAATAGCTAGAAAATATAATTATGTATCGGAGTTCGGTGTAAAACTCGATGCAGTTTGCGATAAAATATTTGCGATGAGTTTGGTAATTCCAACTGTATTTGAATGTTATATTTTATTATTTAATTTGATACTGGAAATAGCTATTAGTTATACCAATTTGTTATCCGAGGCAAAAGGAAATCATCCGAGATCAACTGTTATAGGAAAAATTAAAACGACACTATTATCAATAACATTAATTTTAGTGTACATTCCTGAAACCAATATTAAAGTTATTTTTATATCTTCAATTGTTACGATTATATGTCAAGTGATAACTTTAATAAAATATATTAGTATTGATATGGATAAAGATAAAAAAAGAAAAAAAGCAAAGAATAAGTAATTTATCAACTAATGAGAAGATAGATGTTTAAACGTTGATAAGTGGATTTTATTTAAATAAGAATAGATAAAAAATCAAGAGTAAAGTAAGTTTGTATTTGAACTCTTGATTTTTTTTATTAATTTATTATTATTTAATATTAATTACTTTAAGAGAGTTTTAGCTAATTCTAGATGTTCTTCGGTAAAGCCATCTTGATAAAAACTAGGATGAATAAATTTATCGCAATATTCTTCATATCCGGGAAAGAAGTCATCATCAATAATTATAAAATTGGAAATATCCGGATGTTCTTTTAGATATGTAGCTATTTCTTTGCTACGATTATTCTCTATATATGGGGTTGTATCAATAACGGGCAAACCTTTGGTAATTAGATATTCTTCTATTAATGGCCATATTTTTAGATTTCTCCATGTTGAAGTGATAACAATTTTGGAATTTGTAACATGGGATAATTCTTTAATTAGAGATATTTTATTATTATCCAAATCATTTATTTGACTTAAATAAAGGGGTGAAGGAGAGCTATTTTTTGGTAACTTTGAAATAGCTTTACTAAAGCCTTCGTTTTCTTTAAAGGTACTATCTGAATTTAAAACACCATCGATGTCTAAGAAAATAATACTATTTAACATTTTTACTTCACTAATGAATATAAAACAGCTATTTCTTTGTTAGTTAGATGACGATATTCTCCAGGTTTTAAACCAGTTAAATCCAGATTAGCGTATTTTTCTCTTTTTAATTTTATAACATCATGATTAATGGCTTCAAACATTTTTTTGACTTGATGGTTTCTACCTTCATGAATAGTCAATTCTACAAGAGATTTATCTGTTTTTTTATCATATTTTTTCAAATCTACTTTGGCTTTAGCAGTAATTTTGCCATCTACGATAACGCCTTCGCGAAGCCTTTTTATATCATACCCAGTAACCAAACCACTTACTTTAGCTACATATTTTTTTTCAATTTTACTAGATGGATGCATTAGTTTGTTAGCAAGATTACCATCATTTGTCAAAAGAATTATTCCAGTAGTGTCATAATCAAGTCTTCCTATAGGATATATTCTTTGGCTTGTTTTTATTAAATCAACTACGGTTGTTCTACCGTGTTCATCACGAGCAGAAGAAATTACTTCACGGGGCTTATTCAAAAGATAATATTCATAATTTTTATTGTTATCTAAAATAGTGTTTTCTACTTCAATAGTATCGCTACTTTTTACCTTAGTACCTAGTTTTGTAATGGTTATTCCATTTACTTTAACTTTGCCTTCTTGGATTAGTTCTTCGGCTTTTCTTCTTGAAGAATATCCTAAGTCAGCTATTACTTTTTGTAATCTTTCCATACTTGTTCACCTGTTAAGTATTATATACTATTTTTAAAAATTAAACAATAGCAGATACAATGAATTGGTAAGAAGAGTAACTACAAGGATTAATTTTAGATTATCCCAGAGGACTAACGCAATTATGTATTACTTCATGGAAAAGATTAATTTTTTCTAATCTTCTCTATTTCACTTTTGCTTAATCCAGATATTCTAGATATAATGCTAATATCGATGTTTTCTTTTAGCATCTTTTTAACCATTTCTATTTTATTTTGCTCAACACCTTGCTCAATACCTTTTTCAATGCCCTTTGATATGTATGTATTTTTAATTAATTTTTCTTCCTCTTCATCTGACAAATAATTTAAAAGTTCTGAATCATTATTTAATGTTAGTGCTTCATCTCTTAATTTTTCCATATCTTTATCACCCTTAACATTTATTAATTCTCCATAGTCCATATCGAGCATTGATATGAGACTTAAGATATTATTATCATAGCAAAACTTCTTATACTTTTCAAGATTTATTTCATATATTTTGAAGTTGTTAATGAACATTAATTTTGCCTTTTCATCATATAAATTGTATTCCGCTACCATGGGATAATTCTTTCCTAAATTAGCTGAAAAGTTTATTTGAATAAACCCTGGCATTTTATCATAACTTCCCCCTATACCAACGGAATCACTATATCTTCTGAAAATAAATCCAGCATTTCTTCTTTTAATATCATCATACATTGAAGAGTTAATCTCTATATTAATTTCTTTATTATCTGTTTTTACTAATACGTCTAAAGTCTTTCCTTTTACAGTTATTTTATTTTTTCTTAGTTCTGGTACTAGTAATTTGGTAATAATTACTTTTTCTTTAATTACTTCTTCAATTATTCTTTCTAATAGATGCTTATTGTTTTCGTTTTCAAAGATAGATTTAAACATACCGTCTGTACTTATTTTGTAAAATTTAGCCATATAGCCTCCTTCTTTTTGGTTATAACAAAATTAAAAAAAATTGTCAAAATTAACTCTTTGTAAAAAATATGGTATTTCTGAATAATAAGTTTATCATTTTATTAAATTCTGTAATATGAAGTAAACAGATATTAAAAAACAGTTAAATATTTATATTGTATTTTAACTGTTTTTCTAATTTTTATAAATTAATAAATTTAATTATTTTACATAAAAATATGTCAAATGACTAACAAAACAATAGCGTTGAGAGATAACTAAATTATTTTTTTATTATGAATGTTTTTAATTGTTTTTAGGATTTCTTTTTTATAATTTATAAATTCTTTGTTAGATTTATCTATTTGCAAAACATAATTAATCTTTCCCAATAAGGTATTTAGGTAAGTAACTGGGGCCATTTTGTTATTTGTTCTTCCTAAATGAGAAATAAGGCCATACTTTTTTATATAGTATACATTTTTTCTTATTTCTTGACGATAATATTTAGCTACCTGTAATTTCTTATTGACGACTACACCGGTAACTATTTGCCTACTCTTTTGGGTAATTACATGAATTTTTTTCATGTTTAGAGATAAATTTAATTTTGTCAGTTCTTGTTTTACAAGATTAATTATTTCATGATAATCAAAATCTCCAGAAAAGGTCATATCATCACAATATCTTGTGTAGGCAATATTTCTACTGTCACAAAATGTCCCTATGATTATGTCAAAATTATACATAACAAGATTAGAAATATATGATGAGGTTGGTGCCCCTTGAGGAAGAATATCATAACAAGTGCATAAATTTGTAAGAAGAGTTCCAATGGATTTAGGAAATAATTCTTGAGGAAAACAGGTATTATATATCTGAATATATTGGATACTGTTAAAAAAATCTTTTATATCTAATTTAAGAATTATTTTTTTATTTAGATGCTCCTTGGCATTATCAACTAGGGTTATTCCTTTTTTATAAGCTCTAGCATATTTAGAAATACTTCTCTTTTCAAGAATATTTTTTAAGATATTTTTTTGAATAATTAAGAGATTAGGTTTAGGTGCATAAATAGTACGATAATGACCATTTTTCTTTTTTATTTTATATATTTTATAATTTTTCTCTTTATTGTTACTTATTGTATATATTTTATTTAAGATATCTTTATCACTAGTGCCATCAATTAAATGAATAGATAATAAATATTTGATTTCGGCTTCTTTAGTCAGATATTTCCACATATTTATTACCTCCTCGGTATATAAGCAATACTTTATGATATTATAATTTGGAATTGGACTTAACGTAATGTAATGAAGTGTCTATGGCTAGCCATAGTTAGGTCCTATGGAAAATTATAATTCATGTCTTTAATAATTAGGTGCTTTAACGACTCGTTAAAGGGGATATTTATCCACACGCTATTGCTATATATAATTTTACTATTTAGATGATGGTTCTTTCAATAATTAAACTATTAAATCTAGTAATATTTTTTGTAATTTTGATGTAATTATTCACTTGTTAAGTATTATATACTATTTTTAAAAATTAAACAATAGTGTATAATAATAGTGAGGTGATTTGATATGAAAGCGTTAATAACAGGGGCTAGTTCTGGTATAGGTAAGGAAATGGCAATTTATTTATCGGAATTGGGATATGATTTAATTTTGGTAGCAAGGAGTCAAGATAAATTAAAAGAACTTCAGAATAGACTTAAGACAAATATCAAGATATTTCCGTACGATTTATCTGATATTGGTAACTGTTATAAGTTATATGATGAAGTAAAGGATCAGGATATTTCTATAGTTATTAATAATGCTGGTTTTGGAGCTTATGGTAATTATCAAGTAGATAATTTGGATATTGAATTAAATATGATTGACTTAAATGTTAAATGCTTACATACTTTAACAAAATTATTTATAAATAATAAGAATGTTAAATACATTTTAAATGTATCTAGTTCAGCGGGGCTTATGAAAGGTGGGCCGTTAATGAGTACTTATTATGCAACGAAAAGTTATGTGTGTAGTTATTCTTTAGCATTATATGAGGAGTTAAGGAGATCTAAGGAAAATAAACATATTTCAGTTTTATGCCCAGGTCCTGTGGATACGAATTTTAATAAGAGAGCACATGTAAGATTTAATATGAAATCTTTGGATGCACAATATGTTGCTAGGTATGCTATTGATAAGATGTTTAAGGGTAAGTTAATAATTATTCCGGGTATGTATATGAAATTGGGAATATTTTTTAGTAGATTCTTACCTACGAAGTTACTTCTTAAAGTGGCATATAATATTCAAAAAAGGAAAACAAATAGCTAGTTAAAGTTATTTGTTTTTAAATATATTAATTAGAAATAATTATTTTAAAAGCCGATAATTAGAAATCGGCTTTTTTATTATAGTAATACAACGATTAAAACTACTAAGGCTAGGAGAATTATTAGGCTTAAAACAAATCTCCAAATATATTTTAGCCATGTTGTATATGGAACATCCATATAAGTTAATCCAAATATTAAGATTAAACTTGTTGGACCAACTAGACTAAAGATACTATAGATACCTTGTAGTAAGATAGCTAATCCGGCATATATTGTTTCATCGGTTACTAGGTTAATTATTGGTAAGAAACATCCATATGTGATATAGTACATATCAACATTTAGTAAGCATCCAAAGAATGCAAGAACTGATGATATACCAAAATTGAATTTACCATAATTAGAAATAATTCCTTCTAAGAAACCATTGTTATATGCACATATTAATACGGTATAAGCAAGGGTCATTAGGATACCAGCTGGTAAAGCTTTTTTGATTCCTTCAATAAAGTAATCCATGGCATCATTTAATTTTACTTTGCTAATTAAGGCAATAACTAATGTTACAAATAATAGAAGAATACTTATGTAAATGTAGTTTACACCACCTGGGTAAATATTACCATTTATTGTGTCCCATGCTCCTAGAGCTGGTAATTTAGCAGAAATAATATTACTAATGAAAGCAAAATCAAAGAAGTTATTACCACTAAAGAATTTAACTATTTTACTTATGAAAGATACATCATAAATACTCCATATTTTACCTACACTTAATATTTCTAATGTCAAAGCAATGGCAAGAGATGCAAATACAGGAATTGTTGCTTTAAAAGTATATTTACTCTTTTTAATTAATGAAACTAAGTAAATACCTAATTGAATAATTCCGAAGATAACAGCTATAAGTAATATTCTAAATATTATATTTCCTATAGTTAATCCTACTACTCTTTCGTGGAATAATGTAAAGAAATCAACTTCATATAATGATTCCCATGGAATTATTCCTAATACCATAATAATGAATAATATTGATAAAATCATTACTAATGGCCATACTTTAATATTTTTATAACTTCCTTTTACTTCATTTATTAGTAATTCTGAGTTATCATTTAATTCATATTTAACTTTTTTGTTTTCTACGTTTGTTATGTATTTATTTACAAAGTAAATTAATAGGGCGATGCCTAATAAAAGTAATAATAATTTTGGAAAGACATTAGCGTATTTATCTTCTAAACCTACTAATTCTTCAAAAGTAGAAACGCCATAGGTGTTAGGATTAACAATATTTACAAATATTCCTCCTAAATAACCTACTAAAATGCTGACAATGGTTGAAGATAAAGCTACTAATTTGTCATATCCTAATAATATAATTATTGAAACGACAAAGGGAACAAATACTAATAGTTGAATATTCATTCCAGTTAGTGAAGCAATAACGGCAAATAAGATAATAACCAAAAAGATAAATTTGTGTCCTAATGGTTTTACTTTGGCTACAATATTATCTAATAATTTTTTATAAGCAGGTATTTTACTTAAAACGCCATAAAAACCACCTATTGTTAAAACTAATAGAAATATATAACTAAAGTTTTGGAGAACAATACTGAAGTAATTTATAGGAATGTCTACTAAACCTACGAAATTTACAACATCTTGTCTTCCAGGTACGAAATAAGTTACTACAGCTACAAGTAGTAAAAGTAATCCTAAGATTTTTAATAATCCATGTTTTTTCATTTTTTTCCTCCTAAAATTTTAAGTATCACATAGTTTTTTTCTTTTTTTCTTTTTTTACATTATTACTTTTTTTTCATCTGTGGAAATAAAATCACATCCCTAATAGAGTCTTGCTCTGTAAATAACATACATAAACGATCTATTCCATAGCCAATTCCACCAGCTGGTGGCATACCATATTCAAGGGCTTCAATAAAGTCCATATCAATATCATTGGCTTCTTCATTTCCTAATTCTCTTTCTTTTAATTGATCGGTGAATCTTTCTAATTGATCTATTGGATCATTTAGTTCAGTATAAGCATTACAAAATTCTTTTCCGGCAATAAATAATTCAAAGCGGTCAACAAAGCGAGGATCTTCTGGGTTTCTTTTAGTAAGTGGTGATATTTCTACAGGATGTCCATATAAGAATGTTGGCTGAATTAAGGTTTCTTCAACATATTTTTCAAAGAATAAATTAATTATGTGGCCAACGTTCTTTTGGTGGTTTTCAACTTCAATGTGATGTTCTTCAGCTAGTGATAGAGCTTCTTCAACGGTCATTGGTTTTTTGAAGTCGATACCGGTTTTTTCTTTTATAGCATCAACCATACTTATTTTTTTGAAAGGTTTTTCTAAATCAATTTCATACCCTACCCAATTAAAAATATATTTATTAAATACTTCTTTGGCAATGGTTTTAAACATGCTTTCTGTTAATTCCATCATGCCATCTAAGTTAGAATATGCAAGGTAGGCTTCCATTAGAGTAAATTCTGGATTGTGTTTGGGATCCATGCCTTCGTTACGGAAAACACGACCGATTTCGTAAACAGCTTCCATGCCTCCAACTAGTAATCTTTTTAGAGGCAACTCTAAAGCAATACGAAGATACATATCTAAATCTTGGGCATTATGATGTGTTTCAAATGGTCTAGCAGAAGCACCGGTTAAAAGAGTTGATAAGACTGGGGTTTCTACTTCGGTGAAACCACGGTTATCCATAAATTTTTGGATACAACGAATGATTTTTGGTCTTGTAAAGGCAATTCTTTTGGAATCTTCATTCATTATTAAATCAACATAACGGCGACGGTATCTTTCTTCAATGTCAGTTAGACCATGAAATTTTTCAGGTAATGGTCTTAGTGATTTAACGAGATGAGTATATTCTAGGCATTTTAAAGTTATTTCACCAGTTTTAGTTTTCATTACTTTTCCTTTAATACCGACGATATCTCCAATATCTGCTGTTTTAAATAAATTGTAAGTATCTTCTCCCACATCATTTATTGATATATATATTTGAATTTTTCCCATTTTATCTTGAATGGTAAAAAAGGAAGCTTTACCCATTTTTCGGATAAACATTATTCTACCGGCAACGGTATAAATGTCAGAGATATTTTCAAATTCTTCATGAGGTATATCTTTGTATTTTTCTTTTATTTCTAAGCTGTAGGCATCACGGTCAAATCTAGTTCCGTATGGGTCTAGCCCTAAGTCTTTTAATTTGGTTGCTTTTTCTCTTCTTATTAATTCTTGATCTGTAAATTCACGCATTTTTATCCTCTTCCTTCTTTAATTACTTTAGAGTTAGCCATTAAATCATGTAATCCTCGACCATCTTGTTTATATAAGATAAAGATAATTGTCACTAGGTCAAATAATAATTCAATAACTCCTATTGTTATGTATGGTATAAAGTAGGTGTTTTTGTTTAATACATAGATAAATAAGATGTTTAAACAACTAGATATAATACCTAAAGTAATTAATGATCTTAATAATCCTTTTAATATAGAGATAGGTTTTTCAGTTTTATTGTCAACTACTTTTATATGGAATAGTTTTTTACCAAGAGTTTGTCCCTTATTCATATACTGGAATATAACAAAGTAAGCAATAGTTAAGGTAGCATTAACGGCTAATGGTATAACATTTCCTTTTTGGTAATCATACATTAGGTTTCCATATTCTTCTAGATATACTTCATTAGTTATTTCGCCACTATTCCATTTATTGGTAATATCATCAAGTTTTTTACTGGCTTCACTACTATTAGTAGTTATACCAGAACAAATTAATGAGGCAATAACACTTAATAATAAGATATCTATAGCATAGGAGCCTAATCTTTCAAAAAATGTTGCTTTCATATAATCCCTCTTTCTTTTTTAATTATATAATTTTTTTGAATAATTATCAAGTATTTGCGTAAATTCCTCAATGTTTTTGGCTTTAAATACTTGGTTTTGGACTTCTTTATATCCGGGCATACCTTTTATATACCATGCAGTATGGCTACGCATTTCTAAGATAGCTATTCTTTCGGGTTTAATTTTTAAAAGGTAATCTAGGTGTTTATAGCACATGTTGATTCTTTCTTGGAATGTTGGTTTATCTATTATTTTTCCAGTTTTTAAATAGGTATCTATTTCTTTTATTAACCAGGGGTTACCTAGTACGCCTCTTCCTATCATGATAGCATCACATTTGGTATATTCAAGCATGTGCTTAGCAGATTCAATATCTTTTATATCGCCATTGCCAATAACGGGAATAGAGACATTTTCTTTTACTTTTTTTATTATATCTAAATCAGCTTTGCCAGAATATAGTTGACTTCTGGTGCGGGGGTGAACGGTAATGGCACTGGCACCGGCTTTTTCACAAATTTTAGCTACTTCTACGGCGTTGATGGAGTTAAAGTCCCAACCACTACGAATTTTTACGGTTACGGGAACTGGGACGGTGGCCACGATGGCTGATACAATTTCATAGATTAATTCGGGATTTTTTAACAAGGCAGAGCCTGCTTGGGATTTGACAGCCACTTTAGGAACAGGGCAACCCATATTGATATCGATAATATCTGGATGCATAATTTCATATACCATTTTGGCAGCTTTTTGGAAGGTTTCTTTGTCACTACCAAATATTTGCTGAGATATTGGTCTTTCTGCTTCTTCAAAATAAAGCATATCTTGAGTTTTTTTACTGTTATAAACCATGCCTTTATCTGAGACCATTTCGGCACATACTAAAGCACAACCCATTTCTTTGCATATTTTTCTGAAGGCACTATTGCATACTCCAGCCATGGGAGCTAAAATTACTTTGCCATCTATAAATACATTTCCTATTTTCATATAATCACCTTTATTTATGATAAGTTTCATTATTTAATATTTTGAAACTACGATATATTTGTTCTAATAGAATTAATCTAAATAAACCGTGAGGATAGGTTAATTTAGAGAATGATAATAAATAATTGGACTGTTTTTTAATGCTTTCATGAAGGCCATTAGAACCTCCAATGATAAATGTAATATTGGGATAATTAATAAATGTTTTATCTATTTTTTCAGATAATTCTAATGATGATAAGCTATTACCTTCAATAGCTAAAGAGATTATATAGTCTTTAGAATCTAGATATTTTGATATTTCTTTAGCTTCATCGATTATAGAACTATCTGGTAATTCTATTAGATTAACTTTATGATATTTACTCAATCTTTTTAAGTAATCGTTGATACCTTCTTTTAAATAATTTTCTTTAATTTTTCCAATACAGATAATTTTAATCATAATATTCCTTCTTTTTATATATGTTAGTATATCATATATTATTTAAAAGAAAAAGACTCTTAAAAGGCAATTAAGGGATATTATAAAGCAATTACTTAATAGATTTTATTGAACTGTATTAATATATGCTTTTAATGGGGTATCTGGAATGTCTTCATAATAGGTATAATTATCGGTTATATATTTAATTATCGCGGTATCATATTGGCAATCTTTATAGCCTTTTTTATCATATATTAGAAATAGACATAAATTATTTTGGCAATTATTATCTATTTCTGTAATAATTTTGGAATAGCCTCGAGAGCCAAGATTGCCTTTATTTAAAAGATCATATTTATTAATGGGAAGATTAGTTTCTAGTTTTAAAAGATAAGCATGGCTACTTATAATATATAAATTATAATTAGAAGGAATATTTGATATATAGTTTTTAGCACTACTAAATTCATGGATAAATTCAGGAGTTAATTTACGATATTTAAGAGTATTGGTATTACTAGAAAATACATAGATATTTTTGTGATAACTAATTATATTACTGATGGTAATAGCTAGTATAAAAGAAAGGAAGGCTATCATAACGATTTTTTTATTATATTTTTTGGTATTTAGGAAATAATTAAATACCGGAATAAAGGGAATAATAACATGGTATGGATCTATTATAGGATATGATAGTAATTGAAATGATAAGAAGTATAATAATTTTTTATCATGATTTTGATGATATTTAAAAATTATGTAGATGACTGCTAGAATGGGAATGATAAAGGCATAGGGGTATATCATAAAGTTCTCTTTGAAGGAAGATATTCCTAGAAAGCAATAATCAATAAATTCATGGAAGCTATTACTTAATAATAGGTAAATTAATAGTATAATATTGGGAATAATAAATCCGATTATTCTTTTTGTAATTTGTTTTATGTTTTTAGTGAGGAAGGTAGGAAATAATAGATAGATACCAATGTTTTGCTTGGTTAGGAAAGTTATACCTAGAGTGATACCAATAAGGATATCGTTAGTTTTTTTATCTTCTAAATCGATTATAATATATAGTAGTAGTAAGCAAAATAAGGTATATGTGGGAATGGAAAATAATAAAAGGATTGTATATGATATATAATATGATTGAGGATTATTTTTTTTTAGAAAATAAAAGATAGTAGTACATATCAAAGAATTAAAGATGGTAAATACTAAAATGTTTTTTCCGAAGATGCTTAGAAAGAATGATCCTAGCATAGGAAAAACAGGAGTTACGACCATGTTAAAATCTTTGTAAGGGATTAAACCGGTAGCAATATTATAGGAAAATCCATAGTTCCAAACTTCATCACTAGTTATGCTATTATTAAATAATGTAAAGAGAAGTGTTAAGACAAAGATGGTAATTAATTCAATTATTGCATTCTTTTTAAGTTTTACTTTCATATAATCACCCTCTGAAATATTTAGAATTATTAGTTATAATAAGAGTTAAAGCAATAGTTATACTTTGTATTATATCATGACTATAAAATTTGACAAGAAAAAAAAAGTAATTATGCATTACTTTAGATATCTAATTTTCTAATAAAGTCTTGTAGAGTATCGGTATTATCTGCACGATCATTTAATGGTGGTAAGTTATAAGATATTTTAGCACGTGATTCAAATTCAAAATCATTTACATCTTTAGCAGATAACATACTTTTATTTAAAACTATTTTTTTATCATATAGTTTGTCAAAAACATCTTTATTAACTAGCATCATTTTATTTAATTTAATAGTACTAGGTTCTATTAAGTAAATAACATCATCACATATATCTAGGTTAGGAGCATTATTTAAGTCTACAAGAATTGTATTAGCATTTCCAAATTTATAAATAGCAGCATTTAAGTTATTTTGATTAACGGAGAACATATCTTTTTCTCCAAAGAATCCAAAATCATTTTTATTAACTTCTAAGGCTACGACATAGTCTTTTTCAGATAATAATTTTTTTATCATATATACTAAAGTTGTAGCTCCGGCGCCACTTGTAACATTTTTAAAACCAATTACTTTGGCTGTTTTTACTCTTTGTGGTTGATATACTTCTTCTTCACTACTGCTACCTCTAAATAGTGATTTTCTTTCTTTTGTTGAACTTTCTTCCGTTTTATTACTATTTAATCTATGAATGTGGGCAACATCCTTATATGTATTAGGGTGATTATATAGATACATTAGTGACTCTTTATCACTAGCAAAATTATATATTCCCATACTGATAAGTTTAGATAGATATTCATTATCACGCATTAAATTATTATCTAATAGGAGAATAACTTTATCCATTTCTAAGCCCATAGATAATTTTTGAATATTATTAATATCAAAGTAATCTTTAATGGAAGTTATATCTAAGAACATACGGTTAAAGAAAAAATTAGAAAAAGTATCAATAATTTCATCAGCAGTAAATTCACCATTCATGGATTTAATAACATCTATGTCGAGGCTACTTAATAATCCTTGATTTTTATTTGAAACAATTACATTCATTTTTTTCAATCTCCTTTTTTAGTAGTTAGGCTCACTAGGAGCTTTTCTTAAAACTACTTTAGCTTCGCCAGATATTTCCCAATATCCATTAACGTAAGTTCCAGAGTTTTTGTCTCTTCCTCCTAGGGCTAAAATCAAATTAAGAGCACCAATATCCCAATTGGCATAGGTTTTAATATTATATACTTGTATATTTTTATCACTTAATTCTAAATTATTTTCAATAACTACTCCATTACAACAGAAACCTACAGCTTTTCCTTCTTCGTTATAGGTTGTTCCATTACCATTTATACAAGATTTATTGTATTGAGAATTTTTTAAAATATTTCTAAATTCACCATTCTCTTGGCAAACTTTGGCCATACTTTTTTCATCTAAAGACATTATATCATTTTTTTCAACGTAATCTATAACTCTATTTTTTACTCTGAAAGCTTTAGCATAGTTTAGAGATATTGCTGTAAATGCTACATATATGAATACGAAGACAAGCAATACTTTAATCATAAATATACCGCCAAAAGCATCTCTCATGTTTATATCACCTACTCTTTAACAATTAATCTTGTTTCGCCAGATATTTCCCAAGTACCAAAAGCGACGTCGCCACTGCCGCCACTAAGTTCTATTAGTTTGTTGATGAAAGGAATAGTCCATCCAAACGATGTTGTTACTCGGTAGTAAGCTCCGGCGGTATTTATTCCTTTACCAACTCGTTCGATACGAATACCGTCACGGCAATATACGACATTGGTACCTTCACAACTAAGTTCTGATTTATAGTTCATATTACCTAGCATTTCTTGTTCAAAAAACAATTCCATGGCATTTCTTACATTAGCTGGCATGTTTTGAAAATCGACAATTTCATTTTGTTCAATATATTCAACAACTTTGCTTTTTACTTTGAAAGCTTTGGCATAGTTTAGGGCTAAAGCCGTAAAGCTAACATATATAATTATAAAAACTAAGAATAGTTTTATCATGAATGCGCCACCAAAGGCATCTCTCATTTAAGATCACTTCCTTTATTTCGACTTTAGCTCTTCATATGTTTATTATCCTCTTGGATCATATTGTCCTGACGTTTGTGTATTTCCCCACAATCCTACGATACTATTTTGAATACTTGGCCACATAAATGCAAGAATGGCTCCGATTACGGCAATGGCAACCAATGTTACAACTGTCATTGATACTTCACCTGTTGCTTCTTTCATTATTTCACCTCCCTATATTTAACTTAATTATATCATAACATTTTATATTTTTCTAGATATTATCCACCAATCATTGAGAATGAAGCAATTAACATTAATACTAGTGAAACACCACCAGTACATACTAACATTTTCATAGTCTGATTTTCCATACTATCTAATCTTGCTTTATACTTTTGTTCTCTGGCTTTTAATTGAAGTGCTGATACGGTTTTAGAGAATGATAGCATTTGTTCATGCTTTTTATCTTGTTCTCCTAAACTTAAACGATATAGTAAACGCATCATACGCATAGAATCTCTTACTGGATATTTATTAGCAAAATCCATATATGGATCTACAGTAGAGTCTCCACTTTCAATTTTAGCTACTAATTCACGAAGACCTGGTTTAAATACTTCTGGAGCATCTTCAATTGATCTTGCTAAAGCTACGGGTACTGTATAGTGTTGAACTAATACTTCCAAGCTTTTTAAATAATATGGTAGTAAAGCGTCAATAGTATTTAAGTGCTTTTTATAGAATTTTTTTAAATCTAAATATTGTGATTTGAAAACAAAGTATCCAAAGGCAACGGCTATTAATATATATAGAGCTTTTAAGTTTGATAAAAAGACAAAAAGGACTATTACCATAGCTGTTAGACCTTGCATTACTCTTTTTCTGAATACTTGGTTAACATCATATACACGATCTCCATATTTAGCACGAAGTAAAAATTCAAAATCTTTTTCTTCTAATACTTTAAATATACCATTATTTTCTTTAAAGAACTTCGAAGTACTAATTGTACCATTATAGATTAATAAGAAGAAGGTTATAATTCCTACTAATAATATTTCTATATACATTATTCAGCCCCCACATTCTCATTATAGTATTTTTCTCCTTTTAAAAGGAAATAACTATTTATTAATACAACTGAGTGTACTAAAATACGCATTAAAGTATTATCTAACATACTAATATATTGATCTACTCCTAATATTAATTGAATTAACATTATTAGGGAATATAAGGCGATTCCAAACAATAAGAATTGACGATGGAATTGTTTTCTATCTGATCTATCACGATATACTCCTTCAATTAGGATATCAATATCATTTAACATATTATCAAATGTTTCTTCAGTATTTTTAGCACCTTCTTTAGTTACTTGTAAGAATAATTGATGCATATTTTTCACCATATAATATGGATATTTGGAATTCATATAGTTAATTGATTCGGTTACATCACCGTTTTCATATGATAAGGCAATCATTGTTTTAACGTCAGATAAGACTGGTTCTTCTAATACTCCAGATTCTACAACTCCTTCTAATGATTTTATAAAGGACTGAGTAGTATTAAATTCCATTATGGTATTAGTTGTATATACTTGAATTTGTTCAAAGATAAATTCACTATACTGTCTTTTACATCTTAGATAAGTTATATATGGTATAGTTGATACAGCTATAATAGCATAAACTATTACTACTACTAGATTGTAAAAATATAGATATCCAACAATTCCCGCTCCGGCAGCAAAGGCTAAGGCTTGAAGAGTATATTGTCTAGTGGTATATTCAAGACCTAAATCTTTGATTTTTTCACGCATTACTTTGTATGAGTATGGAGCATAAGTATCATATATTACAGTAGATTGTTCTTTAACAAATTTATATATACCTTCTCCTGAACTATTACGATATGTTATGACGAAAACTAATATTATACCGATTAATATAAATTCCATATAATCACCTACTTTCTTTATTGATTATTATATTGATTTGGATTAATTCCTTGTTGATAAGTCATCTGAGTATTTACTTGACCAGTTTGCATATTGTTTGAGGGTATATTATTTGGTTGAGGCATAGAAACTGGTTGACTATATTGTACTTGATTCATCTGATTTACATGAGGTGTATTATTAAATTGATTTACTGGACTAGCAATATTTTGGCTAGGTATTGGATTATTTTGTATATTTTGGTTATTATTTATTACTGGATTATTATTTACAGGAACTTGATTGTTAATATTAGCCGGTATTGGCTGACTATTATTTATTTGACTTGTTACAACGGGTTTAGGTACGCTAACTTGAGAATCTTGTTTAACAGGAGCCTTTTCTACTGATTCATTAGATGATGTATCAACAGTATAATCATCTTTTTTATCTGGTTCTTTAAATTCTTCTTTAACTAAGATGTCAGGTTGCATAATTAGACCTTGGCTTTCTAAATATCCTAGTAAATATTTTGTTGGATTATGTAATGTTACACGACCATCAGGAGTTTTTTTATAGATAGTATTTGTTTTAGGTTCATTATCTTCGGTTACATAGAATTCGGTTACTTCGGCTATTTCACGATGAAATCTTTGTCTTTCTTTACTATAATATCCTTTTACATGGACGCCTAATTGTACATAACGGTGAATACTTCTTAAAAATTGTTCTAGGTCAATGTTACTTTCTAGTAAGCTATACAATCTGTTAGGGATAGAAGCAGCTTTATCAGCATGTATTGTTGATAAGATGTTGTGTCCTGATGAAATAGAGTTTCTGACTGCCATTACGGCTTCAGCACTTCTGACTTCGGATAGAAGAATCCATCGAGGGTTCTGTCTCATACAGGTAACTAATACATCGGAATAACTAGCAATATTATTAGTTTTCATAGCAACAATATCTCTAGTGGGAAAGATTTTATCTAAGTGAAGTTCTAAGGTATCTTCAATAGTAATAATCTTTTCATTTTCTTTGGTATGAGCTGCTAAATATTTAATAAATTCGGTTTTTCCGGAACCAGTTTCTCCACTAACTAGAATGTTACAGTGTCCTTCAACACATTTTAATAAGAAGTCGTGAATATCAAGTCTTATATAATCATCAGCAATAATTTGATCTTTTTTTAATCTTATTTTGGCAGGAGTTTTACGTACTAAGAGAGCTACACCATTTCTGGCAATTGAATCATGAACAAAGTTAAGTCTTAGTTCAGCGCTTTCAGCATCGAGAAATGGATTAGCCATGTTAAACGACTTACCCATAGTGTTAGCACATTGAAAGGCTATTTTTTCTATTAGGGTATTATCTATACCAGTATTTTCTACACGGTAGACACCTTTAGATAAGGTTTTAATCCAAACTTGTCCACCATTACTATAAGATATATCTGTTACATCATCATTATCTAAGAACTGCTTTAATGGTCCAAAATCTACTTGTTGAAATTGTGTATCCATAGTATCACTCCCTTATATCTTTTTTATTAATCATTGTTAGTAGTATTATCATCAATATTTTGTTGTTGTCTTCTCAATGCTTCTTGTTCCATTTCATTGATTAATTGATTATATAAATCTTGTTGATCATCAATTTTTTCAATTTTGTCAACAACGAAATCATATAGATAATTACTTGTTACTTCAGTAGCCGTAACATCATCATCTTTATATTCAACGGTATTTGGTACAAGGACTACTTCAATTTCATACTCTCCAAAGTAGTCTGATACATAGTTTAATGAAGAAAATAATAAATATTTTACTTCAGGTAATGAGAAGTACATGTAAGCAGGAGTTCTACTTTCATCTGTACGTTCAAATACATTCTTGCCACTAGCATCTTTTACACCAAGGATTTCAATTTTGTTCATAAAATCCCCATAAATAACTTTGCCATCTTGAATTAATTTTACATAAATATCTATTTTATCTCCAGGCATCATTGTATTTCCATAAGTTGTAACAGTGTCAACAGGGAAACTTACGACTCTTTCTCCTTCATTTACATTGTAAAGAATAGCGTCAGGTAAATTTTCCTCTTCGATTAGCAAGTCTGAGTAGAATAAACTTCCACTAGCAATCATGGTGTTATAATTACTGTACTTTCCAACGATATCTTTATAGTTTTTATAGTATGTACCTAAAATAAATGATTCAGGAACACTTGTTTTTGATATCATATCCTCAGTAATTAAGGTTTTAGGTTGAATAGTTTGGTTAGCATAATATACGTCAACAAGAGCAGTCTTTTTATTTATTCTCATGGTATAACCAGCATATAGAATTACTAAACAAGCTAAAACTCCTAAAATTGTAACGGTGTTTTTGTTTTTCAAGAATTTTTTTAAATTGTTCATATTCATAATTTTTTTCTTCCTTTCTTTCTTTATTTATAACCATCTAATATTGCAGATAGTTCATTAACGATATTAGTTTCAGTAGGATCTACTTCTACTTTACCACCATTAAATGAATTGTATATATTGTATTTCTTAGTTGAATCAATTATTCTTAAACTTACTTTAGCAGGAATTTCACTTATTTGATAAAACTCAATATTGTAATTTCCTTGTCCAAATGTTGAAGTTTCTGTAAATCTACGAGTAAAATTTTCAACAAATTTCTCTTGACTTATTTTTATTTCACCAGTTAACCTAAAGTAAGCAACATCGACTGATTCGATTAATGCTGCTTCCGTAGCATCTTTTAGCGTGTAATAATCTTGTTCATTGGATACGGTTATTTCATTAAAGAGCATGATAATAACGATTCCAAATAAACCCATTACAATCATTCCGATGGAAGCAAATGACCATTTCATGGACAACTCACTTCCTTTCTAGTGTTAGCACATTCAGGTTGATACATAGGATTTTTCTTTTTATTACCTGATGAATCTATATAATACTCACACATATTAGTTGGACCACATCCTAGATTATATAGTGATTGTTGATTAATAGTACTACTTCTACTTACTATTTTGCCACTTGTTATAAAAGGACTTGTTCCATTAATATTCATAGTTTTCCAACTAGTATAATTATTTTTATCATTATAATCTCTTATATAACTTAAGTCTATGCCATCTGTCTGATATGTGACATTATTATATGATTTTTCTATATCAGGATCCTTTTTATTATCTTCCCAATCTTTCCAATAACTATCATTAGCTATACCATTAGGAAATGGATTAGTTATATCTATTTGACGATAATAGAATTGGAAACCAATTAAAGTTGAATCATCACCGGCATCATTTATTTCTTCACCATAGAATTTTTGGATGGTTGGAATACTAACTAACGTTTGCATATAACAACCATTTGACACTTTCTTCTTATCGGCAGTTACATTTCTTGTAAAGCTACCCGTTAATGGAATAATATATCGCATATATTTGTAATTTTCTTTGTACTTCTCAACAATGGCCTCGCAAAGATTACCTTTTTGTTTTGTTCCTTTACTTTTTCCATCTAGAGTTAAAGCGTAACCGCTTGGTGTTTTTGTATTTAATGGGGTAAATACATGCCAATGTCTTGTTGCTTCATTTTCCTCATCTTTGGCAATATAATACTCTTCATCATTACATTTATCATCTTTACTTAAATATCTAACTTTTCCTGTCTTCACATTTATACATGAACCATACATTTCATAATAGTATTTTTTCGTTACAGGGTTGGTTCTATATTCTGAGGTTTCACCAGGAATAGCTTCAACACTGGTATAATTATTGCAAATAACATTATCTCTTTCTAATTCTTCTTTATATTTTACTGGATCAGCGCATCTGGCATCATTTGGATCGGGAATTGTTAATGAGTATGAAGCACCCGATTCTACATCGTTTTTTGCTAAATAATATGCTGCATCTGCATTCTGATTGTAACATCCGGGGGTGTTTCCAACATAACCGGATGGGTAAGTGTGTTTTATTGGCGTATAACATATCCATGCTTCTCCATGATCTCCAGTACAATCATATGCTACCATCTCAAAATACCAACAAGTACATGAATATTGTGTGGCTCCGGTGGCATACCAATAGGTTTTTCTTTCCTCATATAAATTAAAGCCTAATTGAGTTCCAGCAATTATACTTTGACCAGTTATTTCTACATCATTATTATAGGCATCATATATTTTCCATTGTGCTTTATAATCTCGTCTTCTTAATCCATAACTAGCTATGCATCCTGACACCGAGCAGGAACAATTTGCAGACCGACCACCGCCGCCGCCGCCGCCACCGCCGCCACCGTCGCCACCGCCGCCACCGCCGCCACCGTCGCCACCGCCGGTACCGCCACCGTCGCCAGCACTTACGGATGGTCCGTCTGCCTTAACTATGTTTCCACACGAAGAAAAGACTATAATAGCAATTATTAGTAGGAGAAATATTTTTTTGGCATTTTTCATTCTAATCGCCTACTTTTTTTGATAGATTTTATAGTTATTACTCCGGTTATAACGAGTAATATTATAAATACGGTAATTATTATTACTTTTGTTAAATTATTTTGAACATAATATACTATTTTTTCAAAAAAAGTATTTTCTTTAATATTGTTATTTTTATCATTATCATTATTGTTGTTATTATTATTTGTACTACTACTTGGATTATTTGCTTTACTTTCCTTATATAGATCAGTTCTTGATTTAAAGTCTTCTTCCGTAACGTCTTTATTATATGTTTCTTGACATAGAGAGAATTCTTCTATTCCTTGACATTCTTCTCGGCCATAGTACTTATTATATTTTGGAATTTCTAAACTTTCTTTTTTTAAATCATCAGTACAACTAGAGGTTGTTCCTTGGATGATCATTTCATACTTTCCTGATAAATTTTTACCAGTACATTTCAAAGTACTAAGAGCAGGAGATGTACAAACTGTATCTTGTGGTAGAAATATGTAATAGGCGTATTTGTTTGGCTCTGGCATATAATAAATGATACTATATTCATCGGTATTCTTATCATATTCATATGTAACACTATATTGATTTTCAATTTCTTTAAAATGATTTAACTCGGCTTCAGTACATGCTGCATATACTTTGTTTGTTGATAAAAGAGATAAAAGTGTAATTAATAATAAACATTTTTTTCTTTTCATACTACCTCCTTTGGCCTATTTTCCTACTATTAAAGTATATCATAGGTTAATCAGAAAAAAAAGACTTTTTAATCTTTTTTTTATTTTTTCTATATTGAAGGCAATATTAAAAATTGTTTGTTAATGAGAATGATACTGAATAAACATATATGTGTATTAAACTACTTTATATTATAATTTTCTTATTAAAATATTTATATTTATATAGATTTATGAATAAATTTTTTCTTGATTTGTTTTTATTTCACCAGTTAATCTAAAATAAGTAATATCTACTGATTCAGTTGATATATTTTCATTATTATTGTAATTATCTTGTTCATTGGATACGGTTATTTTATTAAAAGAAATAATAATTATTGCAAGTAGGCTTATTACAATAGTTATAATGAAAGAAAATGACCATTTCATGGGCAACTCACTTCTTTTCTAGTGTTAGCACATTCAGTTTGATATATAGGATTTTTCTTTTTATTACCTGATGAATCTATATAATACTCACACATATTAGTTGGACCACATCCCCTAGTTCAACAGATAATGGTGAAGTTGCTGAAAACAAATCTTACACAATTAATCAAGAATTAATCGAAGAAGAAGAAAAGTATGATGGATATTATGCATTAACAACTAATTTAATTGGCGATATTTCAGAAATATTTAAAATAGTTAAAGGTAGATGGGAAATAGAAGAATCTTTTAGAATCATGAAATCTGATTTCCTAGCTAGGCCAGTTAATTTATCAAGAGAAGATCGAATTAAAGCACACTTTATGACTTGTTTTATATCTTTATTTATTTTTAGATTATTAGAAAAGAAATTAGAAAACAAATACACTTCATCTCAAATAATAGAAACACTAAAAAATATGTATGTATTCGAATCTAAAGGAGATGGCTATATTCCAACTTATATTAGAACAAATTTAATCGATGAATTACACGAAATTTTTAGTTTCAGGACAGATTATGAAATAAACACATATAAAAATTTTAAAAAAATTTTTGAACAAATAAAATAACATTCCACATTACGCATTTTTTGAACATATTAAAAACTCTCTAAACCTTTATAAAATAAGGCATAGGGAGTTTTTACTCTTTCAAAACTGTCAAAGTCAGGATTATGGCATAACCATTGTTTCCTGTAAATACAAAATTTAAATTTTTTAAATTTCTCTATCCAGTAAAATAAAGGTTAAACTCATATTTTGTAAGGCTTTAGCCTACAATTTAAAAGTCCCTAAGTATTATACTTAAGGACCTTTTTAACTTTAAGAGATGTATTATTTTTCTTTAAATAATTTTTCTATACCGTAGGTAATATTTTCTATTATTATATTTTGATATTTTTCATGAGTTAGACGATATCTATCATCAGGGTTAGATAAAAAGCCTACTTCTATTAAAACACCCGGTGAAGTTATATTTTTATACATGTAGTAAGTATTGTTTTTTTTAGGATCTCTAACGTTATAGGTTTTTTCTTTAATATATTTAGTTAGTTTATTTGCTATTATTTCATTTTCTTTGTTTTTATTATTATTATAAAATATTTGTAAGCCTTTCCATTTAGAATTACTAATATAGTTTAGATGGAGAGAAAGGTAGAGATCTGGTTTTGTTTTATTAATTAAGTATGCTCTATTGATTAAATCACTTCTTTTTCGATTTTTATTTGATAAAGCTAGATCTTTATCTGTTCTTCTTGTTAAATAAACAGTTGCTCCACGTTCTATTAGAGCTTGTTCTAATTTTTTACATAAAATTAGATTAATATCTTTTTCATATATTTTTTTATAGGTAGTTCCACTATCAATGCCGCCATGTCCGGCATCAAGATAAATTACTTTACCTAGGAGGGTATAGTTATTATTAGCAGCATATGTTTTAGAGATAGAAGCAATAGTTATTAAAAGTAAAATTATAATTAAACATTTATATTTATTCATACTTAATTATATTGTTGTTAGATGTATTTATTACTTTTTATAAATAGTTAGTTTTTTATTATTATCAATGGTAGCTAACATGATATTAGATAGTTTAATTCCTTTTACTTTTAGTTCATGATAGAGCCATTTTTCGGTTATATTTACTTTACTTAGATTTTCTTTAATGATATTTGAATCTATTATGATGTTATATATTATACTTTGATTTTCTGATTTAAGGTTTATATCTTTTAAGGTAACTGGTTTGTCTTTTTCAAAGGGTTCAAAACTTATTTTGCCATTTGGTTCTAAATAAGCATTATTTATTTCTGATAAATCAAAATAACTCATAAGTCGAGCTTCGGTTTCTAGGATATTAATAGTTATGCGATTCTTTGCTAAATTTTCTCTTATTATATGGCCATTTTCAATAAGGATTGTTTCTTTACCATTTAAAAATTCTCGTAATTTAACACTTTTCAGACTAATATAAGAAATGAGTATTGATACAAAGCAATAGATAAATAAACTAATTAAACCGGCTAAAAGGTTTTTTTCAATATCTAATGAGATATCAGCTACAATAGAACCTATAGTTATACCAGTAATATAATCAAACATATTCATTTGGGAAACTTGCTTCTTACCTAATAATTTAAACATTATGAAGACAATTATTAATACTAAGGATGTTCTTAAGATAACATGGGTTATTTCGTTCATATAATCACCAAATATATTATTAACAAAAAAAGGAATAACATGTATTCCTTAAACAATTTTATCTCTTTTAGACATTGGATCAACAGTAATATTTTTAAATTCATTTTGGATTTGGATATCTAACAACTTATAGTTTTTATCTGATCTTTCAAAACTTTCTTTAATCTTTTTAAAGTCGTTATTGAAACCTTCAGCTATTTGGGGAAATGTTTTAAGAACTACATCATCTATACTACCAGGTACTTCAAATGTTGTTCCTACTAAAGTATTAATATTTCCTTGGATTCCAGTAATAAGAGCTTCTTGTGTTTTAATTATTCCTAATTCAGGATACTTTAACTTTGTCATTATATTCTATAATCCTCTTCTGCTAAAGTCTTTTTGACACAAATGTTAATATTACTAGCACTTTCTATAAGGCTTGTTCCAAAACTTTTTAATAAATCACAAAAATCTAAATACTGTTGTTTATCTAATCCAACTATTGCTGAATAATCTTCAGCTTTGTTACCGGTCCATTCATATGTTTCGAATGGAAGACCAGTTAATCTTTTGAATAATTTAGTAATTTCTAAGTTATATTTGTTGGCTAATTCAATAATATCTTTACCAACTTCTTCGATATTCTTAGTATCGGCATAGGTAAATTTCATTATCTACTACCTCCTGCAGCTTCTTCTTGCATTTTAGCCATCAATTCGGCTATTAAAGCACTTAATTCGGCTATACGTGCATTTATTTTAGGTATCGTTACACCACTTAGGTGCGCTGATATCTTTCTTATTTTTTCTTCTGCTCGGTCTACTTTTTCATTAACTGGTGTTCTTTCATCATCTACGGTATAATCAAGGGCTAATTTACCACTCATCTCACTATACTGACCAGATGTTGAATTCAAAACACCGATAGTCCCGGTTACTTGAACTAATAGTCTTTTACAACATTCTAGTTCTGCTATTAGCGCTTCTAACATATAGTCCTCCTTTTACTAAATTACTAAATTATTAATCTAATTTAATATTGCTAGCGGCATTACGAATTTCTGAAGCATCGCTGGTAGCATTTGAAGAAACACTTTGTGTTCCAGTTTCCCATGCTTCATAAGCTTGATTAACTCTAGCTATTTCAGCACGCATAGTTGATACATATGCTTGTAATAATTCTTTTACAGCTTCAACGAATTCTTTAGCAGCACCTTGCATTTCTGTACCAGCAAATGTTTGAGCTAAATCAGCGTCGGCATTAAATTCAGCAATTTTGTCTTCAATTGTCTTACAATAATTTTCGATGGCAGGAATTAATGTTCCTTCAACTTCAGCTTTACTGATTCCAGCAAATCCGCCACTCCAGATATTTCCTAGGGTAGCACTAACAGTACTTCCGACGTTATTTAATATCCCTTTAGCATAAGCTATTCCACTTTCAATTGTATTTGACGCAAAAGACCCAACGTTTCCTATTGTACCTTGTATTGACATATTCTTTTCCTCCTTTTATATTATTAATCTTTATTAATTAAAATGATATGCTATTATCAACATCAGCTAAATTTGAAACAAATGTCTTTAATGAACTAGTTAAAGCTTCACCTGCTTCTTGGATTGCTGATGATACTTCATCAGCATCTTCTTCCATTTTAGTTTTGAATTTCTCAGCTGCTTGTCCTTTCCATGCAGCATCAACAGAACTTCTTAAATCAGCCATTCCGCCATTAATTGCTGATATTGTTTCTGTAACACATTTAAGATTTAGATTGTTAATAGCTTGTTGTAAACCATTAGCATCATATCCAAATGTTGCATTTTCAATACTAAGAGCCATCTATATTCACCTCCCTTTTCTTATCATTATATTTTTCCTCTTCAACATTAAACCTATTTACAAGATATATTTTACCTTCACGCATTTTTTCATTTAAACTTACCAAATCATCAGAATATGAAATAATATTATCTTTTATGGTTGGATAATTACTTTTAATTTCATCATATTTTTTGGAAATATCGGTATTGGCTTCAGCTGATAAATATTCTTTAATACTTTCAACTTTTTTATCTATTTCATCAAAGTATGAGGAAATATTATCTGAGATATTAGTTATTTCAACAACAAGATCTTCTATTTCATGTTCCCTGATGGCTAATTCAATGTTATCTTTGGCCATAGTTATCTTCTCCTTAATAGTTTAATATTCAGAATACCCTGTATTCTATATTCATTATTTCATTTATTTTTAATTTTAGCAAGTCTTTTTATTTTATATTTGACATTATTTGTAAACTAATTACATTAAAACTAATTCAGTGCCATTACGTATATCAGTATTACGGATTACAGCATCATTAGTATATATATTAAAAGTTTTTCTATTTGCTAAGTAAATATTATTTTTAAGAGGATATATTCCACCAGTAGCATTATTTATTAATCTATTAATTAATACTAATACTTGACTTACGGTTTTATTTATAGGAATATAAATATCATATTTTTTTTCTATTTCAGGAACATATAATTTTATTAATACTTTGTATTCCATTATTCATCACCATCCATAACAGTTTTAATAACAGTATATTTGGCATCAGTTATAGTATAGGCAAGTCCTTCATAGTTATATTTTTTATCCTCTTGAGTCATTTCATTAGTAGCAAAAATGCTTTGGTTACTTAGTCCAGGTCCTAACCATATACCTTCATTATTATTAATTTGACTATACCAGGATTCTAATTTAAGAGCTTTTAATTTATCATAGTCATCTATTAAGATAAAGGTTTCTTTTTTAGATAATGGTATTTTATTAAAAACATTTTGGAATATTTCAATACCACCTGATTTTAAATATTGTTTATATCTTCCAATACCAATAATAATATTAATAGCATTATCTTGAGTAATAGTTCTGGTTAATACATCTTTTTCTATAGCAGCAAAAACTTCATCTATTTTGTCATTAAATATTTTAATATCTAGTATTGGTTTGTTAAAGATACTTAGCATATCTATTACTCTTACTTTAACATTAGATATTTTACTTAAAATACTTGTTAATCCATAGATAAATTTAATATTTTCTTTAATATTTTTACCAGTTATTAGATATATTTTTTCTTTAGTAAAGTTATATTTACTAATTGTTTTTTCATAGAAGTTATAACCTATAGGGACACTTTCCATAGTAGTTATATATTTAGTTAATTCATCACTTGTTACACTATCTGGTACTTTAGCTAACTGTTTAGCTTTAGTTTTATAATGCGTAATCATTTTCGTAGCAGTAGCATTTAAAAACTCAATTTGTTTGCTATCTTCAATAAAGTAAGCAGTTTGAAATTCACAATAAGAGTCAACATCTTCACCTATTTTACATATACCTCTACCGATTGATTTACCTGGTAATAAACCTCTTCGACAGTTGGTTATGGAACGGTAATAAGAATCATCTTGCATCTGCATTACGATGGTATGATTAAAGTACTGTAATTGTCTTTGTCTTAAACCACTTTGAGAAGATGTACTAGAGATGTAAATAATACCATATCTTGGGCCATCACGATACATGGTATTGATAGTTTCTGATATTTTAGGCATTACTTCATCAAATATTTCAACACCATTTATTACTACAACAATAAGTGGTTTTTTATTTTTACTTACTTTGTTATAGTATTCAAATGAACCATTATAATCAACAAATTCTTCTTTTCTTTTATCTTGTTCTTCTAAGATTAATTCTAATACGCCAATTATTTTATCAGGTTCTTCTTGGGTAACTACTTCGCCAACATGAGGAAATTTAGAGAATTTTTTTAATGTTTCTGCCCCCATATCAATTATATAGTAATTTATTTCTTGAGGAGTATGTTCACTTAAACTTGACCATATTAATGTAGATATCAACATTTCTTTACCAGATCCTACTTGGCCAATAATACCAATATTTCCTTTTGCTAAATCTACTTCCAACAATCCTTGTTGTTGTTTACGTGGTTCATCATATTCCCCTATTGCGATGTTATATGTATATGGTAATACTTTGTGAGGATATTTTTTATATAGATTTTGTAAGTAGGATACTTTGGGAACATTAGGTAACCATAGTTGTCTTTTTACAAGAGTTTCTTTTCTACTTACTTCATCAATATATTTAATTATATTTATTAATTCTTCACCCTTACATTCCTTTTTAGTATCTCGTATTCTTTCATCATCAAAACTACTGATAACTTTTCCTGTATTACTAATGTATGCTACAGACTGATCTATTTTCTTTTGCATTGTTTCTGATGGGTAATACTTAGCTCCAGCCCAAGCTGATTGTCCTAAATTGTAATAATCATCATTACCAACTTCTAGATAAAATGAACCGGTTTGTTTTAGGTATGCCGCATCTGGTTTTTTTAGAATTTCGTTGGAATCACTTCGATCTTGTACTTTTAAGCAGACTTTAAATTTAGAGTTAGACCATATTTGATCATTGACAACTCCACTTGGCTTTTGGGTAGCTAAAATTAGATGAACTCCTAAACTACGACCAATACGAGAAATAGATATTAATTGTTCCATAAATTCTGGTTGTTGTTGTTTTAATTCAGCAAATTCATCACAAATAATTAATAGATGGCTCATTGGTTCAGAGACGAGACCTTTGCGATAAAATTCTTGATATTTATAGATGTTCATCGAACCTTCTTTTAGTTTTTCACGGGCTTCATTAAAAACTTGTTGTCTTCTTTTTAGTTCTGATTCCATAGAGGCAATAGATCTATTTATTTCTGATTTATCAAGGTTGGTAATAGTACCAGCTAAGTGTGGTAATTTTATACCTAATTGTTCATTTTCAAAACTTAAAGCTAAGCCACCACCTTTATAGTCTATTAAGACGAATTGCAATTCATCTGGGTGATAATTTACCGCTAAGGAAAGAATATAGGTAATAATCCATTCTGATTTACCACTACCAGTTGTTCCTGCAATTAAGCCATGAGGACCATAAGCACTTTCATGAATATCCATTTTAAAGATTTCACCATTTTGATCGATTCCTATGGGAACAGATAAGTTATTAGTAGGATTATTATTTACCCATCTTTCACTTATATTTAGTTGTTCTACTTTACCAACATTATACATTTCTAAGAAAGATAAACTATTTGGTAATTCATATTTGGATTTTTCGACTACTATGGGAATGTTAGCAATTTTTTGAGCATATTCGTAGATGTCAATATTTTGTAAGAAATCAGCAATAAATGGCTTTTGATTGGCTTTAGTTAATTCGTTACGAATTAAACCAGACTCCGGTAAAGCTACAATAACAAATGAAGTAGTTTCACTTGGTAGATTAGATAAACGGTCATTGGCCATCATAATGGAAAAACCAACATTTTGTTTATATTTTAAAACTTTTTTGATTAGAGGAACATTTCTAATGCTAGAGATATCATCGGTAAATATTAGATAATATGGTTTATATTCTTTATATATATTCTTGTCATCTTCTTTAGCACCATCTTCTTCTTTTTTGGCATCTTCTTCTTGTTTAACTCTACTATCGAATGTTTTTTCAATTTCAGCAGTAACTTCGGTAAGTTCTTCAATAGAAGTAGCAAAATATCTTACTTTTTTAGAATTATCCCAGCAATGAGGAATAATTTTTAAATAATTCCATTTATCTTCATCTTTGGTATAGACAATAATTTTTAATTCGGCATAAGAATGAAGAGTCATTATTTGAAGAAAGACATTATCTAAGAAACTTTTAATTAATTCATCTTTACCAACAATAGCAGTAATAAAATCTTCAGTAAGAGTTACACATTGAGGAGCATTATCTATAGTTAATGATTTCTGAACTACTCCTTGAAGTAAATCATACATTTTATCAGTATCTTCGACAGTAAATTTATCTTCAGGAATATCTACTTTGATTTTTGTTTCAACACGTCCTGTACCTAATCTTATTTGTAAGAAATCATCGTGTTCTATATTTCTTTGCCATAATAATCTATTTTTTTGATTAATGGCTTCGATACACTTTTCACTTGTTAAGGCATTTTCGGTAAGTATCTGTTTTTGTTTTAACTTAATAGTTTCTATTTCTTGTTTTTTTCTCTCTAGGTAACGGTTATATTTTTGTTTTCTTTTAGACTCTTTGGTAAGAGATTTATTTTTATTGATATTTCTGACTATTCCAGGCCATAAGAAAGCGCCAATCATAGTAACAACCATGGTAGATATCGACAATATCAATCGAGGTTTATTATTAACTCCTGAGCCACCATTATTGGTAAATGAGTAAATAGTTGAAGCAATAGAGATACCAGAAGTACAAAGCATTGTCAATTGCGGACCTATAGTAGTAATTAACGGGGTTGACTCGGTATCTTCGGGAGCTGGTGGTTCATCTATTTTTACAGTTTCTTCTTCAATAACTGTATCAAAACGGGGCGATTTAAAAAAATAATCATCTTTTGTATATAATGGGGTATCTTCAGGGATAGTTGACTCAACCAATTCAAAAGCATTATTATCTTGATATGGAGAAAGCGAAGCACTATTAATAGTTACTAAATTATTAGGATTATTGATAAGAATTATTTTGCCATAAAAAATTATTTTTAATCCATAGAAAAATAAGTAATCTCCATCTAGTAGATAAGTTTTTGTTACCGGTTTATCCATAACGAAAACATTTTGATAATTAGTTTCTAAATACCAACCATTGGTGGTATATGTCAATGAAATGAGTCCGTTATCCATAATATTTTTACGGTATGTTATATCTTTACTACCATCGCTACCAATAGTAATATTATCTTTTTGGGCAAGACATTTAAAATTATTTTGATCATAAGTGGGAATACTATAAATCATATATTTTTCTTGACTAATGGTGTCAGTGATGATTATTTCTTCATAATTAGTAATTTTAGGATTACTTTGATAATCTAGAAGAACACTACTAGCAGGGATAAAGTTCCACGAATCATTTGTAGCTTCAAAATTACCTAGAAAAAGGTTATTTTTTCCATGTAATTGATAGACACCACTAACTTTTACCGGGAGATTAATTTTATTTAGATAATTATTATTGAAAACATATATGATCATTTTTAGCCACCCTCTTTATTATAGGTAAATTATACAACATTTGACTTTTTGTGTCAACTTTAATTACTTTGGTTTATTATTAGTTAATTATGCGTTATAATTATAATGGTGATAAGATGAACGAGTATAGAAAGTTAGTTAAATTTAATTATAAAAAGAAAGCTTATCAATTACTTTTAGATGATAATAATAAGTATTTCTTTTTAAAAATATTACCTAATGGTAGTTATGCTTATGTAAATATATTTGAATATATTGAATTTGTTAGGATTTTTTGTCGCTATCCACAAAATATGTTTATAACTAGAGAAAAAAAGAATAATAAGAAGATACATATTATTCCTAGAATTTTAATAAGAGGAACAGCAGTACTACTTACTTTTCCTATTGTTATTTCTTTGGGAGCTAAGATAAAATATGATATCAAGAAAGAACGTTATATTCAAAATAGTGGATATTCGGATAAGTTATTAGATGAATCCAAGATTCAAAGACATGTTTCTTTTACCGTAGAAGATAGTGAAGAAGACTTAGTTGTCGATACAGTATTAGATAATGAATATTCAGATGCTATATACATATATGACGCTGAATATTTAGATGATTATTTAGGATATAAGAATGTTTCTAGAGAAATGTTATTAGAAGTTTTAAATAATAATGATAAGATAGATAAAAAATATAAAGATATAATTAGAGAATTTATAGATAATGTATGTATAAAGTATCCAGAAGCTGATAGAAGAGCTTTTTATGAGAATTTAAAGACTTTAGAGGTTATTGAATGTAGTAAGAATGAACTTATGATAGAATCTTTATCAATGGATTCTTGTGCCTGTTATTCTCGTTCAAAAAATAAGATATATACTTTAGCTGATTATGAATATAAAAAGGGAACATGGGAATATCAGGTTATCTTTCATGAAATATCACATGCATTTAGGTTAGCTTGGATAAAAAATGATAATGGTAAGACGATTAAGATACAAGGCGATGGTCCTACATTATCACTTGTTATAGTAGATGAGGCTTTAAACTCTTTATTTACTGTAGGACTATTTGATTATCAAGAAAAGGATATTGCATATCAGTTACAAAGTAATTATCTTAAAGTAATGTTAGAGTGCATGGACAATTATAAAATTCAAGATTATGCTAATCATAGTTTGAGTTATTTTGCTAAAAAATTAGATGAACATAATCAAGATAATAATTATGCTACCGTTATTTTAAGTTTAATAGATACGCAGTATAAAGATTATCATAGTGATAAGATTGAGATAGAACAAGAGGAATATTATCCAATATATGATTATATAGCTGATATGTATTATATGAAATATATTACTCCAGGAATGTCTTATAGCGAAGCTTTAAAGGTAGCTGATACACTTGTAAATGATATTATGTTCGATGTACCAGAAGATTATAATATCGATACTTCTAGATTTTATACAGCATTAGATAATCATTGTCAACTAGTAGGAATACCAATAAATAGTAATAATAAAACTTTATAGTTGACAAATAAATATATAATGTTATAATGGATTTAAGTTTTGTGAGTATATATATGGTTTTTTAACCTAGCTATATAGAGCAATTTGCTTACACGTAATCTAAGATACGGAGTCACATACAAAGTGATTGTGTGTCTTTTTTTAGTACACAGTTACTAGAAAGGAGGAACAAGATAATGAGATATTTTAAAAAAATAGTGGGAGAAAGAATATATTTATCGCCAATTAACCCAGAAGATTTAGTTCAGTATGTAGAGTGGTTAAATAATTTTGAAATAGCTAAATACTTAGGGCATGTTAAGAGGATTTTATCTATTCCAGCGGAAAAAGAATGGTTAGATAATCTAGGTAAAAATGGCAATTATACTTTTGCAATTGTTGATAAGGAACATGATAAACTACTAGGTAATATAGGACTAATGAATATTGATTCAGTTGATAGTCATGCAGAAATGGGTGTCTTTATTGGCGATGAAGATTATTTATCCCGTGGATATGGAAGCGAAGCTATAAAACTTATTTTGGATTATGGATTTAATTATCTTAATTTGAATAATATTATGCTTAAAGCTTGTGCTTTTAATAAGAGAGCTCTTAAGGCTTATGAAAAATGTGGATTTAAAGTATTCGGAGTATGGAAAGAAGCTATTTACTTTAATGGAAAATATGAAGATGAAGTATTTATGAATATTTTAAAGAAAGATTTCAATCTTCAAAAATTAAAAAGGACTAATGATTAGCTCTAACACAGATAGTTAATTTTTATTATTATAGAGTGTATTCCTAGTATTTAGAAATAGTATTCTAGATATTTGAATTGAAGTTTAGATATTTAAATTAAAACTCTAATAATATGATGATAGTTATCTGAATAGACTAATTATAGTCTTTTTTATTTTAAATAATAGTTAATTTTTTTATTATTATCTATGTATTTTTAATTCATGATTCAGCCATTTAATAGTTATATTAACAGGTTTTAGGTTTTCTTTATTGATAGTGCCATCAATGATAAGATTATATGCAAGGCTTTTATCTCGTACAGAAATGTGAGTGTCTTCTTTAGTTAGAGGTTTGTTTTTTCTTTAGATTCAAAGCTCATTTTACCATTGGATTCTAAGATGATATTATTTAATTCTTCTAAATGAAAGTAGCCAATTAGTCTAGCTTCTCTTTCTAAGACATTGATAGTTATTTTTTTTGAGACATATTCTTTCTTATTAGATGACCAGAGGACATGAGAATAGTTTCTTTTCCGTTAAAGAAGTTTCTTAAAGGAATGTTAAACTAAGATAAGATATTAGAACGAGTATAAGACAGTATATTAAGAGGGAGATTAGGCCTCCTGGAAGATTTTTTCAATATCTAGAGAAATATCTGCTACGATTGATTCGATAGTGATACCGGTGATATAGTCAAACATGTTTATTTCAGATATTTGTTTTTTGCCTAGTAATTTGAAAAACTAGAAAAAGAATAGCTAGTACTAAGATAGTTTTTACATTCATATGTTTCACCATAGTTATTATGGTGAAAAAAGAATACTTATTCAGGTATGAGGCCTCTTAGGTATTCTTCTTTATTTTAGATTAAGTTTTGGGATTAAGAAATTTTTTGATAAGAATTATTTTTTCTTTCAGGTAATGGTAAGTTTTGGGTGCCACTATTTGGGAATAGGCGCCAATCAGGTGTTAAAGTTGTTTTAAATGGCATGTTTCTAATTAATAAGTAAATGGCTTCGAATGGCTTTAAAGTTTTTAATTCTTCGACAGTTATTAATGGACTTATTTTATTATTTTCTTCTTTATTGCCACATAAACTACTTATTTCATTTAAAGTATAAATATCATTTGATAATAAATAGATAATGTTAGCAAAGCACATTTTAATTAATTCAATATTTTCTTTACCATAAGTATTTACCAGATCTAGATAACTACGGATAACTACGGTGAAACAAATATTTAGGCTACGTGAGTAATTGATTATCTCTTGGAAATCTTTGATTGGTAGTAAGCGATCAAACTCATCTAGAACAATATTTAACTTTTTATTATGAGATGGTAGCAAATTAGTTGATTCGATTACTTGACTTATAAATAATGGGGTTAAATTATTACCATAGTTATGATAACCATTAATTATATAGATGATTGTCTTTTCAGTTGTTATTTTAGATATATCAAAATCACTAGTTAGCATCATGTTTGAAAGATTTTCATTTGCAAGATATTTTTTCATTTTTTGATTAAACATTGTAGTAATACTTAATTTTGTTTCTTCAGGAGCTTCAAGAATACTTGATAAGCTATAATAAATAATGTTATCTTCTCCGATAGTTTTTAAGAAATTACTGTCTTTAATTACTTTAGTAGATAGTTTGAAAACATTTGTTAGATTTATTTCTTCTTTGCTATAATTATCAAATAGATATAGGCATAAACCAGTAAAATAATTACATACTGACTCTATCCAAAATGGATCGGTATTGGTATTTTTTTCATCATTAAATAGATAGTATGAAAGATACTCTAGTAGTTTACTAGCTATATCTTTATGATTATTCTTATACTCTTCATATGGCAAAATTAATGGATTCCAAGAATTACCATACATCGATTTGTCAAAGTCTAATACGATAACGTTATAGCCATTCTTGATAAAGTCAGCAGCAGTCCTTTCATAGATATCTCCACGATTGTCATTAACAATTAGTGATTCATTTGCACGAAGTGATAATCTAATCAATGGAAGAATTAATGCTTGTGTCTTACCACTGCCAGTAGAACCAACGATTAAAGAGTGAGCAATTCCTTTTGTAATATAGCAACCATTTTTATCATAGATTACTGGAATACCTGACGATTCTATTTCACCTTCAAAACTTATTTTTTTTAAATTCTTTTCAATATTATTTTCTTTTTCCCAATATGCATAACTCATACTAATATCTCCTTTCACTAACATTGTAAATCATTTTTTATAAATATACTTAAACAATAGTGGCTTTTATGATATAATTAGTTTGGTGAAGAAAATGAATACTAATAGATTGGTTAAACAAATATTAGATTTTATTAATATTAATATAGATAGTAATATAACTATTAAAGTATTAGAGGATAAATTTTATTATAATAGATACTATATAATGAAGGTTTTTAAGAGGAAGTTAAAGGTTACGATATTTGATTATATTAATAGATTAAGAATATATCATAGTATACAAGATATTAATGAGAGTAATAAATCAATGATGAGAATCGCTTTAGAAAATGGTTTTAATTCTTTAGAATATTTTTCAGAGATATTTAAAAAGGTTATGGGAGTAGCTCCGACAAACTATAAGAAGATTATTAAACATATTGTTTCTTCAAATGGGGAATATTATATGGTTTTAGATAATTATATAAAGCTAAAGACTTTAATGGATCAGGTAGAGAAATATAAGAATAGTGCTGAAGAGAAGACTACTATTAAGCAAATTAAAAAGTTAACTATTTTTCGTAGTTAACCTTTTTGTTATATTTTTATCTTATTTTTTTACTTTTCTTGGTTGTATTATAAATATGGTTGGTAAAAAACTGTAAAGTTAAGATATCTAAGATATCTAAGATATCAAATTATTATTCTTCTTTATTTAGTTTAACTTTTCTAAAATTTCTTTTAGTCTACTCTCCTCTTTTGCTAAGTTAGTACGATCTAATTCTACTACACTTGCAGGAGCTTTAGCAACATAGTTTTCATTTGATAGTAATTTTTCTCTTCTGGCAATAGAACCGATTAATTTTTCTTTTTCTTTAAGAAGACTTTCTAACTCTTTTTGATGATCTACTTCATCATTATATAGTACTTCTATAAATAGAGTTCCTAATTTAATAGTTTCTTTTAATTCAAATGAATTGTTATTAGTGGTTATTTTATCATTTAGTTTTAGCATATTTAGAACTAAGGTAGATATTTCGACATTGTCAATATGATTAATTACTTGGTAATTTTTGATATTTAGTTCTTTTATTTTATTCCTATATAGAGTTATAAATTCAATAGCTTCATCTAATTCTTTGGTAGAACTTATTAATGATTTATCATATTTTGGATAAGAAGAGATCATAATGTCTTTAGCATCTTTAATTGGGAGATTACAATATAATTCATCTGTTACAAATGGCATAAATGGGCTAAGCATTTTTAGTATACCTGTTAGGACGTAGCATAATGTTGATTTTGTCGAACATTTATCAATAGTGAATTTAGACATTTCAATATAATTATCACAGAAATTAGACCAAGTAAATGTATATATTGTATTGGTAGCATTATTAAATTCATATTTATCCATATACTTTGTTACTTCTTTTATTGTTTTTTCATATTTTGATAAGATCCATTTATCCGCAACATTCAAATTATCTAGTTTAATTTCTTTTAAATCTTCAATATTTAGAAGAGTAAATCTTGTGGCATTCCATAGTTTGTTTATGAAGTTCCAAGTAGCTTTAATTTTATCTTCATCAAAACGAATATCTGTACCATTAGCAGCAGTGGTTGTTAGGTAATATCTTAGAGCATCAGCGCCATATATTTCACACATATCCATAGGATCAACACCATTACCTAGGGATTTAGAGAATTTTCTACCTAGTTTATCTCGAATAAGACCGTGTATTAAGCAATCTTTAAATGGACGACGACCGGTGAATTCAAGGCCTTGGAAAGTCATACGATTAACCCAAAAAGGAATAATATCATAACCAGTTACTAGAACGTTATTAGGATAGTATCTTTTAAAATCGGCAGTATCATTAGGCCAACCAAGGGTAGAAAATGGCCATAAAGCTGATGAGAACCATGTATCTAGAACATCAGGGTCTTGAACCCAACCTTCGCCTTTAGGGGCTTCCATGCCACAATATACTTCATCATCTTTATACCAAACAGGAATACGATGACCCCACCATAGTTGACGAGAAATACACCAATCATAAGTTATTTCCATCCAGTGATTCATAATTTTTTCAAATCTTTCTGGAACAAAATTTACTTTGGTATCTTTATTTTTTTGATTAGCTAGTACAGCATCTGCTAAAGGACGCATTTTTACAAACCATTGTTTTGATAGGTATGGTTCAATTACAGCGTCACTTCTTTCAGAATGTCCTACAGAGTGCGTCATTTCTTCAATACTAATAAGAAGATCTTGTTCTTGTAAATCTTTAATTAATTCTTCACGGCATGCCTCTCTTGTCATACCTTGATATTTACCAGTTAATTCATTCATGGTAGCATCAGGATTCATGATTACGACTCTTTCTAGATGGTGTCTATTTCCTACTTCAAAGTCATTAGGATCATGTGCAGGAGTGATTTTAACAACACCGGTACCAAATTCTGGGTCGGCATGATTATCAGCAATAATAGGAATTTTTTTACCTACAATTGGTAATATAACATTTTTACCAATATATTCTTTATATCTTTCATCTTTAGGATTTACAGCAACAGCAGTATCTCCGAATAGGGTTTCTGGTCTAGTAGTAGCGACATCAAGATATTTATCTGTGCCATCAATATAATATTTTATGTGATAGAAAGCTCCTTTATCTTCTTTATAAATAACTTCTTCACTCGATAAGGCCGTCATTTGAACGGGATCCCAGTTAATAATTCTTTCGCCACGATAGATAAGTCCTTTATTATATAAATCTACGAAAACTTTTCTAACCGCATAATTTAGTCCTTCATCAAGAGTAAATCTTTCTTTAGAATAATCTAGGCTTAGGCCAAGACGAGCCCACTGAGTATGAATAAAGTCAGCATATTCTTTTTTCCAAGCCCAAGCATGTTCCAACCACTCTTCTCTAGTTAAGCTACGCGGATTAATTCCTTCATCACGAAGGCGTTTATCGATTTTTGCTTGAGTAGCGATGCCGGCATGATCCATTCCTGGCAACCAAAGGCAATCATATCCTTGCATTCTTTTATATCTAATAATGATATCTTGTAAGGCGGTATCCCAAGCATGTCCTAGGTGTAATTTACCAGTTACATTTGGAGGAGGAATAACAATACAGTAAGGTTCCTTGGATAAATCTCCGGAATTAAAATAACCAGATTCTTGCCATTTGCTATATTTTCCACTTTCAACTTCTTTATGATTATATTTTTTTTCTAACATAATATCATTCCTTTCTAAAAAATAAAAAGTCTATAATGAAAGGGCGAGACTACTCGTGGTACCACCTTTCTTATAGACTAATCTATCACTTGAAACTTTAACGGGGTTAACCGGTATATTCTACTTAATTTCAAATATACAACTCACGAGCTACCTTCAGATATTATAATTATTAGTTTACACCAAACACTAACTCTCTTTGAATTAAAAATATCTTACTCCTCTCGGTCTTGGTTTTTGATAATCTGTATTATATCATATAAATTAACCATTTACAATAATTAATTTAACTTCTTTTTTAAGTAGCCTTTTAAAACAGCTTCTATTTGTTTAAAGAATTTTTCTATTTTACGATCTTCAAATATTAAAGATGAAATTATTTTTTCAATATAATTATTATCATTTATAATAGTATAGCTTATTTGATAATTAAAGCCAAATAAGTTAGATAGCACAATTAATATATTATCAGCATTATTATCAGATAATTTATTATTTAATTGTCTAAATAATTTGAATTCATTATATACTAAAACACTGGGATAACTATTAATACGATTATCTATATATGGATAATTTATTAACATACGTAATTCTTCTAATTTATGAACATCTTTCATAATATTACAAATAGTTATTGTTTTATCATCAATATTCTTAGGTAAACCTTCTTTGTCATGACAATATATAGCTAGTTTGATAATATTATCGTACTTAGTTTCATCAGTTATTTTTCTAATTAAGCCACCATCAAATAATATTTCTATTGAATGCATAGCGCGATCTTCTTCTTCATTATCTAAGAAATTATGATTAGATTGTTCAAAATTACCAATATCATGAAATAAAGCAATCAACTCAATATAGACAATTTCTTCATCTGTAAATATGTTTAAACTAGTAGCAATAGTTCTTGCTAAATCCATTGATTTTAAGGAATGAAAATATTTAGCTTTGGCATAACTATTAGTCATATCTATTTTTTTTATATATTCTTCAAATACTTTTAATAATCTACTACTTCTCATATATAGTACCTCTTTCATATGCATATATTTATGTAATTAATTCTTTAAGAATTATATCTTTTAACTTTATATATATTAAGTATATAACAAGAAAGATTATTTTTCAATGATTTTACTTATCGGATTTTAAATTTTTTTTGGTAATTTTTGGTAATAATTTTACCAATTATGGTAATATTTTGATAACAGAGGGAATTATGATACATATTTTATTATAATTATTATGTGTTATATGTTTTATGGAGGTAATTATGGATTTAGGAAGTAAAATCAAGAATATTAGATACAATAATAATATTAGTCAGGAAGAAATGGCTAAAATTTTGAAAATCAATAGAAATTATTTATCAAGAATAGAAACTAATAAATCTTTGCCTACGGCAGAGGTATTGACTAGATTAGCTGAGGCTTTCAGTATCAGTATAGATTCTTTATTAGGTATTAATTTAGATGGTAAAGCTGGAGCTGAAGCTAAGCTTAATAAAATTAAGAAAGTAACGCAATATTGTTCATATCTTTCTAATTCAGAACTTGATTTTGTTATTAATATGATTTGTGTAATGTCTAACAATACTAAAACAAAGTTATAAGCTAGTTAATAAAATATATAAAAACTAGCTTTTTTTATGCGTGATAATACAAGAAATTATTTTATTTGAATTAATTTTTAAGGAAATATTTATTTTACGTTTTACTTTTTTATATTAAAGTGATTTATTAGACATGTTTGTTATTTAGTTTGAACTTATGATATAATAATATAGATTTATAGATTGAATCATAAATTAATAGTGAGGTGATGAAAATGATTTATGTTAAAGATATAGTTAATATATGTAAGGGAAAACTTGTATGTGGTGATGAGAATATATTATGTAAATCTTTTTCTAAGGATACGAGAACAATTAATAAGGGAGATGTCTATGTAGGTATTAAGGGAGAAGTATTTGATGGAAATACTTTTTATAAAGAAGCAATAGATAAGGGCGCAGTTGTCTGTATAATAGATAATGAAGAAGTATTAGATAAAAAATATAAAAAGAATGAAACTATTATTTTAGTAGATAATTCAGTAGAAGCAATACTTAAGTTAGCTAAATATAAGCGAAGTTTATATGATATACCTGTGGTAGCTGTTACGGGAAGTGTCGGTAAGACATCTGTTAAGGATATGATTACTAAGGTTTTAAGTAGTAAATATGATGTTTTAGCTACTAAAGGGAATATGAATAATAATATTGGATTGCCGTTAACAATTCTTAATTTAGATAAAGAAAATGCCATGGTATTGGAAATGGGAATGAATCATGCGGGAGAATTACATATTTTATCGAATGTAGCATGTCCTGATATAGCAGTTATTACCAATATTGGAACTGCTCATATTGGTAATTTGGGGAGTAGAGAAAATATTTTAAAGGCTAAGTTAGAAATATTAGATGGTATGCATCATGGTATTTTAATTATCAATAATGATAATGATATGTTAAGAACAGTTAAATATGATAATTTAATTACTATTGGAATTGATAATGATAGTGATTATATGGCACATGATATTATGGATTATGGTAGTTATTCTAAATTTGCTATTTTAGATAATTATTTAACTGTTCCTGTGGGAAGTATTGCTTTTGTATATAATGCATTGTTTGCTTATGCGGTAGGAAGAAAATTAGGAATTAGTGAAAAGGCTATTGAAGAATCTCTTAAAGAGTTTTCTCTTAGTCCACATAGATTAGAGATTATTAAAAGAAAAAAATACACCATTATTGATGATACATATAATGCTAGTTTAGATTCAGTTATAAATGCTTTATCTATTCTTAGTAAGATGGATGGTAGAAAAGTATTTATATTTGCAGATATTTTGGAACTTCAAGAATATGCCAAAGATATTCATGAGGAAATTGGAAAATTATGTAATGAATATGGTGTAGATTTATTACTAACAGTAGGGGCTTTAGCACGTGATACTTTTAACAAGTTTAATGGTAATAAAAAGCATTTTAATAATAATGATAATTTATTAAGAGATATTAATAAATTAATTTTAGATGGTGATACAATATTAGTTAAGGGATCACATGCAATGAATTTAATTAAAGTTGTTAATTATTTAGCAAGAGAGGAATAAATATCAACAGGTATTGTCGATATTTATTAATATAAAAAGCATACCTTTTATAGATATGCTTATTTTTCTTAATGGGACGGATTGTGGGAATCGAACCCACGCATGTTGGAACCACAATCCAATGTGTTAACCACTTCACCAAATCCGCCAGTACGTTTGTAATTTTATCATGAATACTGATGTTTGTCAATATTTTTAATTAATAAATGTCATTATAGCAATTAATATTAAGATTATACCGCCAACGGTCTTGGAATATGTACCAATTTTATTACCGATAATATTGCCAAGAAATAGTCCTAAATAGGTAAAAATAGCACTAGTTATGGAAAAAGTTAGAGCTGATAAGTAGTAATTATTGGTTAAGGCTTTTAAACCAATACCGATGCTTAAACTATCAATACTTACGGATAAACCAAAGAGAAGAAAACCAATAATACTGATAGTTAATTTATTTTCTTCTTTATTATTAGATAAGATTAATTCTATACCTATATATAGAAGTATTATGGAAGCAATAATATCTATATTAATAAAAGCTAGATTGTTAAGAATTTTACCAAATTGTAAGCCAATAACCGGCATTATGAAGTGATATGCACCAACAATTAGAGATAATAATATTTTTTGCCTTGGGGTTATATGGGACATTCCATATACTAAAGCCAAAGAAAAAGCATCCATGCTTAAACTTAAAGCGATTAAAATGATTGTAAAAAAAGAGTTCATCGTATTCACCTATATAATAATACGAGAACTTTTGTATTTTTAGAATATTTTATTTATTAACTCTTTGATGTAAGATTTATATGTATGGGGTTCTTCGTTGTCTATTAAACAGAAATTAGGAAACAATACACACCAGAAGTTATCTCCATTAGCCTCTCCGATAGAAATAACTAAAGATTCATAGTATCCTTCTTTATATGTAATACCTTTATAATTTTTCTCAGGAAAGTAGTTAGTACCATAATTAATATTAAATGGTAATGTATAGGTATTATCCTTAAAGATACTATCAATATCTGTTTCTATTTCTTTGAGATTATCTTTAAGAATAAATCTAGCTTCTTCGATGGAAGTAGTATTTTTAGTTAAATCAAAAACATTACTTTCTAAATATTTTTTTACTTTTTCTTTTATATAGATATCTTGGGGATCATTACTATTAGGAATTACTCTTAACCTAATAGAACTATCGGGAATAAAAATAATTTCTTCACTTTGTTTATATGTAAAAATAATTACTAAAAATAATAAGATTAAAAATATTTTTCTTTTCATTGTTTCACCTATATATATATTGTTATTATTAGTAATTATTTAAACAAAAAAATAAATATTATTTTAAATACTTATTTTTAACATATTCATAATTATCTATAAAAGCTTTTATAGCTTGTTGGCCTTCTTCAGTTTTAGCACAATATATATCGAAGGCATGAACATCTGAGTGATACACATCACATTTGGCATCAATACCGGCTTCTTGGGCTTTTTTGGTAAAATCTATGGTCTCTTTATAGAATGGTTCACCATCTCCTACAAAGGTATAAAATGGTGGTAAGTTTGTGAAATCTTTTAATTTAGCGGGAGACGCATATGGAGAGATATCTTTAGTACCATATAATGAGCTAAGGTATCTTTTCCAAGCATGATGATTTTTTTTGGTATTCCAAATATGGCCATGGTTATTAGAAGATGAAGAGGTATCATCACAGTCTATCATGGGATATAGGGGAAAAACATATTTAAGAGGAACTTCTTTTTTATCTCTCGCATAAATGGCAGTAGCAAGGGCTAAACCACCACCAGCACTTTCTCCTCCTAACATTATTTTTGTAGCATCAATACCTAATTCTTGAGCATTATTTTTAATATATAGAAGAATATCATAACAGTCATTTAAAGCAGCTGGATATGGCGAGGTTATAGATAATCTATAACGTGGTGATATAACTATTAGTTCGTTATTTCTCATTAAATCCCTTACTCTTGAAGCATATACCATTTCAGGCATTCCTAAAGCATAGCCTCCACCATGAATCCACATTATACAGGGAGCTTTTTTATTGGTAGTTCTAGAATCTAGAATAATTATTTTAATTTTTCTATTATTTACTTTAATAAATTTAATTTTACTTTTTAACATATAATCACATATAAGCAATCTTAAAGTTAATAGATTGTTTTCCTTTCTAATTAATTATAACATATTTTAAAAGAACGTTAACTTAAACGCTCTTTTATTTTTCTTAAACAAATATCACCATAATTATTTTTAGGAGATGAAATAGATAGATCTTGACACAAATCTTTTAATTTAGATAGTCTTTCAATATCTAAGTGTCTAAATATTTCTTCAAGGCATTCGATAGAGAAATAATCTTCCATGACATCTTCAGGATTGGTATGAGTATTTTTTCTTTGATATAAATTTTGAATGATGCCAATAGCTTCATTAAAATAAATTGGTCTATAATCAGTTTCATCTAATATAATATGAATTCTAAAAGGATTGAAATGGGCTTTAATAGCTATCAATTCTAAAGATATACTGCTGGCAAGATAATCATATTTATATCTAGTTTGATATAATTTTACTAGTTGCTTTTTATACTTAGTTTCATATTCGTTTTGTGGTTTGATATTTCTTAATTTTTTAACAACGTTTCTAGTGGCATTTACATAGATTATACTCATGGCTTTATCATATAAATCATCTAATTCATTCGGATATTCTTCAAAATATTTATTTTCTTCAGGTATTTCTTCGTCGGCACATTCGTAGCAATCTTCATCTAAATCCTCATCTACATTTTCTTCTTGATTACTGTTTCTTGATTCGATGTATTTTTTATCTAAAACATAAGAAATAGTATTGGCAGCAGCTATATATGAGTAGTTATCGGGATTAGCATCTGTTAATTTATTAATATTACTTAACATCTTTTCTAAGACATTAAGAGGACAATTTTGACAGTATTCTAAACCAGTCAAAACATAAAAATTTAATAATTCTAGATGTTCTTCATAATCAGATGTATCTTCTTTGTTTTGTTCAGATAATTGCATTAGTACATCATATTCATAATCAACCTCTTTACAGATATCTAATAATTCTTGTATTTGTTTTTTCAACATATTTACTCCCCCTATATAAAATTTAGCATATTTTTTAAGATTTAGCAATAAATTAAGAAAAAAACCTCTAATTGAGGTTTATTTAATATTAGTTATAAATATAAAACGTTCTTTATCTTGATAATCTTTTTCAAGAGATATATTTATATTTGTTAAGTATTTATTAGCAATATTTTTAATTGATTCAGCTTGATTATAACCAATTTCAAATGCTAATAGATAATTTTCTTTAGTAAGATACTTTAAATTTTTAATTATTTGTTCATAGTGATATAATCCTTTATCTTTAGCATAGAGAGCTATACTTGGTTCATTATCTTTTACTAGAGGCATTATTTCTTCATCAGGGTTAATATATGGGGGGTTAGAAATAATTACATCAAACTTTTTTTCTTTATATGTATCCATATCATCATTGATAAAGGTTATTTCAGCATTATTTAATTTGGCATTATCTTTAGCAATGTTTAGGGCTTCAAGAGATATATCTAGAGCATAAACATTAGAATTTAACTCTTTTTTTAGGGTTATAGCTATGCAACCACTACCAGTACCAAGATCTATAATATCTATTTTTTTACTAGGAAAATATCTATTTATTTTATTTATAGTTTTTTCTACTAAAAGTTCGGTTTCAAAACGAGGAATTAGAACTGATTCATTTACTTTTATTTGATAACCATAAAAGTTAACGTTACCAATTAGATATTGAATTGGAAGAGATGTAGGCAATTTTTCTAGATACTTTTGATAGTCTGAGGCAGTTAAATTATATTCTTTAATATATTTTTTTAGATATATTAAATCTTCATTATATTTCGCTTTGTTCAAGCTCAATTCTTTGGTTTTCATTAATTAGAGCCTCAATTATTACTCCCAGGTCTCCGGCCATAATACGATCTAGATTCATAGATGTAAAGCCAATACGGTGGTCAGTAACTCTATTTTGGGGGTAATTATAGGTTCTTATTTTTTCTGATCTATCACCAGTACCTATTTTATTTTTTCTTTCTAAAGCATTAGCGGCTTCTTGTTCTCTTAGTTTTAAGTCATACAATCTTGTTTTTAATATTTTGAAGGCTTTTTCTTTATTTTTTATCTGGCTACGTTCTGTTTGAGAATAAACTATAATACCTGTGGGAATATGGGTAAGTCTTACAGCTGAGTCAGTTGTATTTACGCCTTGACCTCCACAACCACTACTTCTAGTAATATCTATTCTTACTTCGGATTCGTCTAGTTCATAATCAAATTCTTCGGCTTCAGGCATTACTAAAACTGTAGCTGTTGAGGTATGAACACGGCCTCCTGATTCGGTTTCAGGTACTCTTTGAACACGGTGGGCACCAGACTCGTATTTTAATTTGGAATAAGCCCCCTCACCTTTTATCATAAATTCTATTTGCGAATATCCGCCAGCTGAACCAGGTTCTTCATTTAATACTTCTATTTTCCAACCAAAGTTACTAATATAATGATTATACATATCAAATAAGTCACCAGCAAAGATGTTAGCTTCATCACCACCAGCAGCACCACGAATTTCAACAATAACATTCTTTTCATCGTTAGGGTCATGTGGTAAAAGAAGGATTTCTAATTCTTTTTCGAGGCTTTCTTTTTGTTTGTGTAAAGATGAAATTTCTTCTTTGGCAAATTCTTGCATATCTTTATCATTTAACATTTCTTTAGCAGTCTCTAAATCACTTAAAATGGTTTTATATCTTTGATAAATTTCAACAGTAGGGGCTAGTCTTCTTTGTTCTTTAGATAATTCGGTCATTTTTTTTATGTCTTTGATTACTTCATCTTGGGTTAATTCTTTTGATATTTCATCATATCTATTTTGAATAGCTTCAAGTCTATTTATCATAAAATCAGTCCTCTCTTGCGGTATTAAGTATATCATAAAATAGAGATTTCTTCAATAATTTTATATGTTATATGTTATATATATATATATTAATTTAAAAGTATTTAGATATATAATTGATAAGTTAACAATTGTTTGGTATAATAATATTAGGTGGTTATGATGAGGGAAAGATATATTTTACATATTGATTGTAATAATGCTTTTTTATCATGGTCGGCGGTACATATGTTACATAGTGGTAGTACAATGGATATTAGAAAAAGATATGCGGTCATTGGAGGAAAGGAATCTGAAAGAAAAGGAATAGTACTGGCTAAGAGTAATTTATGTAAGCAAAAAGGAGTTACTACAGGAGAAACTTTATATACAGCTAGAAAGAAATGTCCTTATTTAGAAGTCTATCAACCTGAATTTAAAATATATAAAAAATATTCAGATATAATGTACACCTATTTATGTAGTTATACAGATAAGATAGAGAGATATTCCATAGATGAATGTTTTATGGATTTAACTGATAAAATAGATAATCACGATGTGGCTATAAAAGTAGCATATAAGATTAAGAATGATATACGTGATAATTTTGGTTTTACGGTAAATGTAGGAATTGGAAATAATAAACTGTTAGCTAAAATGGCAAGTGATTTTTCAAAACCAGATAAGGTTCATACTTTATTTTCTTCTGAAGTAAGGGAAAAGATGTGGAATTTACCGGTGGGAGAATTATTCATGATAGGAAGAGCTAGTAATAAAAAACTTCAGGAATTAGGAATTAAAACAATTGGAGAATTAGCTAATAGTGATATAGAATATTTAAAACTACATTTTAAGAGTATGGGTAAAATGATGTGGGAATATGCTAATGGAATGGATTATTCACCGGTAGAAAGTGATTATGGTAATCCTAAGAGTATATCTAATTCAATAGTACTTCCTTATGATTATACGAATATTTCTGACATTTATAGAGAACTTAAAAACTTGGCAGAAGCAACAGGAAGAAAACTACGTAGTAAGAAGATGTATTCTTTAAGTGTTATGGTATGGGTTAAATTTCATGACTTTACAAAAATTAGTAAGCAAGTAACTTTAGATAATTTAATTAATCAAGATAAAGATATATATGAAAATGCTATAAAATTATTTAATAAGATATGGAGCCCAGATAGTGATAAAAAAGTTAGAGCTTTATGTGTAGGGGTAGCTAATTTAACTGATATATATAAAGTACAATTATCTTTATTTACTAAGCAAGATGTTACTAAGGATGATGTTAGTGAGGATCTTAAAAAGGCTTTAGATAAGATTAAGGATAAATATGGAGATAATTCTATTACTTATGCAGATAGGATGGATAAGAAGAAAAATTAAATAGATTTGTGATATAATTAATTAGCAATATGTAGAAGGAAGGATGAAAGTATGAATGAATTTATTATTCAAGAAATTGCAAAAGAATTAGAGGTAGAGATTAAACAGGTAGAGACTGTTTTAAAATTATTAGAGGAAGGAAATACGATTCCATTTATTGCAAGATACCGTAAGGAAGCAACAGGAGCTCTTGATGAAGAACAAATTAGAAAAATAGATGAAGTATATGAATATCAAGTTAATCTAGCTAAAAGAAAAGAAGATGTTATTAGGTTAATTGATGAAAAAGGACTTCTTACTGATGAACTTAAAGATAGTATTATGAAGTGTACTAAATTAGTAGAAGTAGAAGATTTGTATAGACCTTTTAAGGAAAAGAAAAAGACTAAAGCTACGGAAGCGATTAAGAATGGACTTGAACCTTTAGCTAAGGAAATTATGGCTTTTCCTATTAAAGGAAATATTGAGGAAATGGCAAAAAAATATCTTAATGAAGCTGTAACTAGTATAGATAAAGCAATTGAGGGAGCTAAATATATTATTGCAGAGAATATTAGTGATGATGCAAAGATAAGAAAGAGTATTAGAGATAATACGTATAACTTTGGAGTAATTAAGAGTAAAATAAAGAAGAATGCTCAGGATGAAAATAAGATATATGATATGTATTATGATTATGAAGAGCGAGTTAAATATATTAAACCTCATAGAATACTGGCATTAAACAGAGGAGAAAATGAGGGAGTACTTAGTGTAAGTATTGAAAATGATAAAGATAGAGTTATTCAATATATTGAAAAGAAAGTTATTAAAAATGAGAAATCTTTTGTAGTAGATATAGTTAAGGATGCTATAAGTGATGCTTATAAGAGACTAATTGAGCCTTCTATTGAAAGAGAAATTAGAAGTGATTTGACTGCAATTGGAGAAGAAGCTGCTATCAATAATTTTGGAAAGAATTTAGAGGCATTACTACTCACTCCGCCAATGAAAGATAGAGTGGTACTTGCCTTTGATCCGGGATATGTTAATGGATGTAAGATTGCAGTAATTGATCCAACAGGAAAGTATTTAGATTCTACAGTAGTTAAGCCATTTTTAAAGGGAAGTAATACTGATAAGTTAATTGAGCAATCTATGGCTGTTTTAGTTAATTTAATTAATAAATATAAGGTAGATGTTATTGCTATTGGTAATGGAACGGCTTCAAGGGAAAGTGAAAAGATGATTGCAGAAATGATTAAGAAGTATAATCTTAATTGTAAGTATGTAATTGTATCTGAAGCCGGAGCTTCTATTTATAGTGCTTCTCCAATTGCAAGTGAAGAATTCCCGGACTTGGCTATTGAAAAAAGAAGTGCTGTTAGTATTGGAAGAAGACTTCAAGATCCTTTAGCTGAACTTGTAAAGATTCCTCCTGAAGGAATTGGAGTTGGATTATATCAACATGATGTGTCTAGTAAGAAATTGAAAGATAATCTCGACTTTGTTGTTAGTAAAGCTGTTAATAGTGTGGGGGTTAATGTCAATACCGCTTCCCCTTCTCTACTTAAATATGTTTCTGGCATTACTAAAAGGGTCAGTGATAAATTAATCGATTATAGAGAAAAAGTTGGAAGAATTAATTCTCGAAAAGAAATACAAGACATTTTAACTGATAAAGTATATGAACAAGCGATTGGATTTTTGAGAATTACTGATGGAAGTAATATTTTAGATGCTACAGGAATTCATCCAGAGAGTTATAATGTTGCTATTAATCTACTTAATAAGTTGGGAATGACTTTAGAAGATGTTGGTAGCGATAAATTAGCTAGTAAGTTAAATGAAATTGATGCGGATAAGTATAAGGATTTACTAAATACTGATATTTATACTTTAGAAGATGTTATTGAATGTTTGAAGAAGCCTAATAGAGATCCAAGAGATGATATGCCTCAACCTATACTAAAGAGTGATGTACTGGAATTAAAAGATTTAACTGTGGGAATGAAACTTCAAGGAACGGTTAGGAATGTAGTTGACTTTGGAGCATTTGTCGATATTGGGTTACATGAAGATGGATTAGTTCATATATCTAAAATTACTGATAAGTATATTAAGCATCCTAGTGAGGTTCTTAGTGTTGGTGATATAATTGACTGCTATGTAGAGGAAATTAAGCTAGATAAAAATAAGGTTAGTTTAACAATGATTAAAAATAATTAATAATATAAAATATGTGACTTTTGATGGTTCTTTGCCAATAATTGAAGCTAAAATAATGGTAAAGAAGTTTATATTACATGATATATTAAGAAGTCATGTATTTTTTTATGGGTTGTAGTATGATATGATAAAATTAAGATATTCATATAAATTTATAAGGAAGTAATTATAGTTATGATTATATTGGAGTTATGTGTAGAGGATATTATGCAATAACTAATGTACTGGGGATGGGTATTTAGAGGAATATAACGATGATTACATGTACTGGGGATAGGTATCTAGAGGAATATGACAATTAATTTTAAAATTATTAATTATAAGTGATAAATTTAATAAAATATTTTATTTTTGGAACTTTTTATAGAAATATAACGATATATATAGTGAGGTGTATTTATGACTAGTCAAGATATCTTAAATAAATTTGATAAGATATATAACGATACTTATAAAAAGGTAGTTAAATATGTTGTTTGTTCTTGTAAAAATATAGATGATGTTAGTGATATTGTACAAAACATTTATTTAGCAATATTAAAACTTTTAGAAAAGAAAAAAGATATTAATAGTAATTATATAATGGGAATATGTAAGCATAAGGTTAAGGATTATTATCGATTTAGATATAGATATAGTTTGATATCTTTGAATAAGGATAATGACGATGATATTACTTTAATGGAAAAAATCCCAAGTAATGAGGATATTGAAAAGGAATATATAATTAGTGATGATATTGATAAAATTTGGCTTTTTTTAAAAGAAAAGAAAGTTATTATTGGAAAGATATTTTGGCTATATTATTATGAGGAATATACGATTAAAGAGATAGCTAATGAACTTATGATAAGTGAAAGTAATGTTAAACATTATTTGTATAGAACTTTAAAAGAACTCAATATATATTTGTGTGGAGGTAATAAGAATGGATAATGAGGAAAAGATTAAAAAGATGTTTAATAAGAAAATTAATAAACAAATGATATATGATAAGGTAGTTAGTGGTAATAAAAGAAGTTGGTTTAGGTATGTTATGATTGGTGGATGTTTAGGCACGATAATTATGGCAGTTATTTTTTATGGTGGGGGTCGTGAATTACAGGGAGATGACAACGGTTTTGGAGACCGTAATCATATTATCGTAAATAAATTTAATGGTACTTTACAAGCAGGAAATACTTCTATTGCTGGAGGAATTTATGATATAGCCGGATTTATGGAAGATTTTAGTTTTGATGATTTAGAATATGGTGATAAGCTACTGAAAAATATTAAGATCATTAAAGATTACAGAGTAACTTTTGCTAAGAAATATATTTATAATGAATTATCTGGATATATGTTAACTTATGTTAATGATAAGGAAAAAAAGGTTATAGATATTTTTATGTCTTTGAATATGGATATGAAACCACGTGAGATATCTCCGGAGGTGAAACAAGCAATTTTCAGTAATGAAAGAAGTGTTATTGGGAATAATAATGATGTAATTATTTTGGATACTGGAATGTGTTATATCGATTTATCTACTAACACAGATGGTGATGAGAATATATATGAAGAAAGTAAATGTTATTTAAGTCTGTTTAAGGAAGATGATATATACTTTGATATTAATACTAATGTTACAATGGATGAATTAGTTTTGGTACTAGAAGATATTATTAGATAAGAATATTTTTAGATATGTTGGATATAATTAAGTATGGATACCCTTTTTTTACGAATGATATTGGGCATGGCCATGCTTTTTATGTGTATTGAGGGGAAAATTTATATTTTTTTGTTAAAAGTATTGACAAAAAATAATTATTTTACTATAATTTATATTGCCTACTTGATTTGCAGATGTAGTTTAATGGTAGAATAAGAGCCTTCCAAGCTCCTGACGGGAGTTCGATTCTCCTCATCTGCTCCAGATTGATAGGAAACTCGGAAATTAACTTCTGAGAGTAATAAATGCTAACTAGAAATAGTTAGTTTTTTTGT
>CAKOPG010000008.1 GCA_934098745.1 uncultured Bacilli bacterium | reverse complement strand
ATAATGAATGGGGAGCAGTAGCTTATCTATCGCACTCTAAGTATGGAATAAATAGTGAGGTAAGAATTAATAATTACTGGAATAATAAAACACTTACCGGGTGTGGAGCGAGTAGTGCTAATGCCAGTTCAACAACGTGTGGAATAACTTATGGTAGTGTCTCAACATACCCTCAAAGTACGACCGGTAATATATCCGGAATCTTTGATATGTCGGGTGGAGCATGGGAAATAGTAATGGGAGTGTTTGCTAGTTCCGATGGTACCTTATGGAGTGGATACTCTACTTCAAGTAATTCCGGTTTTAATGGCTTACTAGGAACTAATGGTACTTCCAAAACCGATGGAATAGCTTTTCCGGAATCTAAGTATTATGAAGTATACAAAGCAAGTAGTGGCACAACCATTAGTGCTTTAACGGCATGTAGTGGAGGCTATTGTTATGGACGAAGTCTATCAGAAACAAGTAGCTGGTATGGAGATTACGCGCACTTTGTTTCTGCCGCGTACCCGTGGTTCTTTCGTGGTGGTAGCTGTAACGGTGGTTCCAATGCCGGCGTCTTCGGCTTCAGCCGCGCTGACGGCGGTGCGAACGTGCTCTTTGGCTTCCGTGCGGTGGCGTGCCTCGCTTAAGCGTAAGCGACTTGCTCTGAATTTGCTACACTATAAAAAGAAGTTAATACCAATATAGATTATATTGGTATTTTTAATATATATAAGTTAGTAATAGATATTACGTTAGTCCCTTAGGGATAACAAACTGAAAATAAGCAGATATTTAGGGTGAATGCAAATAATTTTTATTTTAACAAATTATTTCAAGTAAATGTCGGCTTTTTTTATTAAATTTTTATGGTTATGTTGCGAGTAAAGTCTATCATATGATATAATGAAATATGTAGGGTGATGTAAATATGAGAAATAATATAATTGCCATAATGTATGATTTTGATAAGACATTATGTACTAAAGATATGCAAGAATATACCTTTATTCCTAATTTAGGAATAGATGCTGGAACTTTTTGGGAAGAAGCTAATAAATTAAGAATAGAAAATAATATGGATCAAGTATTGACATATATGTATTTGATGTTTCGTAAGATGGTTGATAATAATCGTAGTTTAAAAAGAGCTTACTTAAATCAAATGGGCGAAGATATTTTACTATTTGATGGCCTAGAAGATTGGTTTACTAGAATTAATGCTTATGGTAAGAGTGTAGGGATGGAAGTAGAACACTATATAATATCATCAGGATTAAAAGAGATTATTGAAGGTACGAAAATAGCTAAATATTTTAAAGAAATTTATGCATCAGAATTTTTCTATAATGAAGATGGTAATGCGATGTGGCCAAAACTCGCGGTAAATTATACGAATAAAACACAATTTTTAAGTCGTATAAATAAAGGGGTATTAAATATATCAGATAATGATAGTTTGAATGAAAAGACTTTGGATGGTGATAGAAGAATATCTACATCTAATATGATATATATTGGTGATGGTTTTACAGATGTACCATGTATGAAGTTAACAAAAGATGGTAATGGAGTAAGTATTGCAGTATATTCAAGTGAGAATGCTAAGACGGCTAAAAAATTACTTCTCGATGATAGAATTAATTATATGGCTTTAGCTAATTATGAAGAGGGTAGTGAATTAGATAGAATAATTAAAGATACGATTAATAGTATGGCTATTGATACAAAGTTAAGAAATATTACATATAAACAAAAAATGGAAGATAAATAAGTTATATAGGGGGATATATGAATTATAGATTAAATACTTATTATACTTTAGAAGAAGGATTAGATAAAAGGTATCATAGAAATTTATTTAGTAATTATGTACTTATTTTATTATTTTTGGGATCATTAGTTTATTTTTTAAATTCTTCTTTATCTAATTTGATTGTTTTACCTATTTTGGTAAGTGAGTTATCCTTGGTAGTTGGCACTCGTTTAAAGGTAAATAAGCTAAAAAGAAGACTTTTGAGAGTGAAACAAAAAATAGCTCAAGAAGAGAATAATGAAGATATTAGAAAGAGTTATAAAGCATTAGATAATAAGGATAAAGAAAAAGTGAAAGAGATGCTTAGTAAACCTAAACAGGTATCTTTAGTAAATAAAATTATGGAAAATAATTTACAAGATACATTAGATGAAGAAGATATTTATTATAGTATGAAAGATTTTAGAGAAGATAGTAGGTATTTGAAAAAAGTTAGAAAGAGAATGCCACAACATTTATCAAGAGGAAAGAGATACTGAAGATCTTTCTTTTTTTGACAAAAAATATTTCTACGGGCAAAATATGTAATATATTATTGATTTATAGGGAATTTTCGTGTATAATTAGTTTGTATTATTTTAGGGAGAGTCGATATCATGAAGAAAATTTTTACTAGTATTGATATTGGATCTGATACCGTTAAGTTTCTAGTAGGAGAAGAATTTAAAGATAGAGTTAATGTTCTTTCGGCTACGGAGATAACTTCTAAAGGTGTCAGAAAAGGTTTAATAGTTGACTCTAATCTCTTAGTGAATACGATAAAAGATGGTTTAAAAGTCATAGATAATGAACTAGGTATTAATATTAAGAAGACAATAGTTAATGTACCTGATTATAATGCTAAATTTATGTTTGTTACTGGTAGTATTCAGATAAAAGATATTGTTAATAGTGATGATGTTAATCGAGTTGTTAAAGAATCAGTATATAATAAACTAGATAAAGAATATGAACTTGTTACTGTTGTTCCTTTATGTTTTGTCATAGATGAAGAAAGAGAAGTAGATATTCCAATTGGGCTTGCTTGTAAAAAATTAGAAGTTAAAGGAATAATGATCTCGGTTCCAAAGAAGAATATTTATTCAGTAATAAGTGTTATTGAAGCTGCTGGTTTAGAAGTGGTGGATATTACTTTATCTGGACTTAGTGATTATTATCAAGTAAGAAATAAGAAATTAGATAGTAAGATTGGAGCTATTATTAATATAGGTCATGAAACGACGAATGTATCAATTATTAATAATGGAAAGATGATGAATACGGAGACTTTACAACTAGGTGGAATTAATATAGAGAAAGATATTGCTTACGTATTTGGAATAAATTTAATTGATGCAAGAAAAATAAAAGAAAAATTTGCTTCTTGTCATAAAAGATTTACAAGTTTAAATGATACTTATGAACTTACTAATAATATGGGAGAAAAAATTAAGTTAAATCAATTAGAAGTTACAGAAGTAGTAATGAGTAGAGTAAGTGAAATATTAAATTATGCTAAAAAACAGATTAATTTACTTACGAAGAAACAAGTTGATTATATAATTATTACTGGAGGACTTACAGAAATTAAATCTTTTAAAAATTTAGTGTATGAAATTCTAGGAAAAGATGTTATAATATATTTAATGGAAGATATAGGCATTAGAGATAATAAATATACGACATGTATGGGAATGATAAAGTATTTTATTGATAAGATGCATGTTAGAGGAAAAGAATATTCAATGTTAAGTTCTAATGATGAAGAATTATTATTAACTCCAGCTGACACAAGAAAGAAAGAAAAAGTGGTTGTTACTAAGATGTTTAAGAGTTTTATTAAAAATAAGGAGGAAAAATAATGAATAATATGTTCGGTTTAGAAATGAATCAATTAGCAAAAATAAAAGTAGTTGGAATAGGTGGCGGAGGCTGTAACGCAGTTAACCGTATGATTGATTCTGGACTTAAAGGTGTTGATTTTATTGTTGCTAATACCGATTTACAAGTTTTAAATGATTCGTTAGCTCCTACTAAATTACAGCTTGGTAGTGATCTTACGGATGGCTTAGGAGCGGGGGCTAATCCGGCTATTGGAAAAGAAGCTGCTCTTGAATCTAAAGAAGAAATAGAAGAAGCTTTAAAGGGAGCAGATATGGTTTTTGTTACTTGTGGTATGGGTGGCGGAACTGGTACGGGAGCTTCACCAATTGTGGCAGAAATTGCTCAAGACTTAGGAGCATTAACTGTAGGTATTGTTACTAAACCATTTAGTTTTGAAGGTAAGAAAAGAATGGAACAAGCTATTGCGGGATTGGATGAATTAAAGAAACATGTCGATACTTTAATAGTTATTCCTAATGATAGATTAAGAGAATTAATAGATAAGTCAACACCAATGTTAGAAGCTTTTCGTGAAGTAGATAATGTTTTACATAGAGGGGTACAATCAATATCTGATTTGATTGCTATTACTGGTCTTGTTAACCTTGACTTTGCTGATGTTAAAGCAGTTATGAAAGATCGTGGTAATGCTTTAATTGGTATTGGGGTAGGATCTGGAGAAAATAGAGCAGTTGAAGCAGCTAAACAAGCGGTATCATCACCATTATTAGAGACTTCAATTAACGGGGCTACGGATGCGATTATCAATGTAACAGGAGGATCTTCACTTACATTATTTGAGGTAGAAGAAGCCGCTGAAGTTATTAGAACAGCAGCAAATACTGATATAAATACTATTTTTGGAGCAGTTATTAATGAGAATTTAACTGATGAAGTAATTGTAACAGTTATTGCTACAGGATTTGAGGAACCATCAGAACCACTTTATCATAGTTTTAATTCTACGAATAAGAATGATATGTATAAAGATGATGATTATAATGATAATGATTTAGATATTCCTCCATTTATAAGAGATAGACAAGATTTTTAATAAAACTATATATATAAAGTTAATACTTTAGGTATTAGCTTTTTTATTTATCCCAGAGGAACTGACGTAAGATAAAAAATGCCCCTAAGTATAATACTTAAGGACACACCTCTATCTTTATTTAACCTATATAAATTATAGCATAACACTTATTTTCTGTAAATACAAAATTTAACTTTTTATCTACTTTTATATTCTTTAAAATGTGTCTTAAAGCCTTATAATGTAAGATATTCATATGCATACAAAAGGGTCCTTAAGTATTATACTTAGGGATATAGAAAGTAGGTAATTATGAAGAATAAAAGAGTGTCTATTATTTTAGTGGTATTATCATTAATATTTGTAATTGTAGGTAGTACTTTTGCATATTTTACATGGCAAACATCTGAAAATGAGAAAACTAATGTGGTATTTACAGTAACGGGTGATTTTAGTTGTGCAGCTGATGGTGGCGGTAATATAACGTCTAATGATATAACTTTAGCACCATGTGAATGTACAAATAGTAAGTATGCTATAAAGAGAGAAGTAAAAGTAACACCAACAATTACTAAGAGTGGTAAGACTATTTATATGGATTTATGGTTAACGATAAATAGTATAGGAACCGGTTTAACTAACAGTAATAATTTTAGATATGCTTTAACAACAAGTGCTGATAGTTGTGATAATCCGGTATCATCAGGAACATTTACCGGAAAAGCAACAAATAATAGAGTAAGATTATTAAGTTCAAAAGAATATTCTAGTACAACAACAGATACATATTATTTATGGATATGGTTAGATAAAGAAGAAACATCGAGTGATACGATGAATCAAACTTTTAGCCTATCTCTTGGGGGTAGTTGTATAGATCAAGCACCGGTTAAACCTAGTGCTCCAGAATTAGATAGTGGCATGATTCCGGTAACAATAGCTGATAATGGAACAGTAACAACAATATCTAGTAGTGATGCATCGTGGTATAATTATGATGAACAACAATGGGCGAATGCCGTACTGGTAACAGAATCGTCAAGGAGTAGTTATCTAAATACAACAGGGGTGACAATACCAGAAGATAGTATCTTGACATATTATGTCTGGATACCGAGATATAAGTATAAAATATGGACTGTAGGTACTAGTGCACAGGGACAAGAACAAGAGATAGAGATTGTTTTTGAAGATAAAGATACGACAAAGTCAATAGGAACACAAATTGGAGAGTATTTAACACATCCGGCATTTACATTTGGGGATACGGAATTAAATGGTATTTGGGTAGGCAAATTTGAAACTACCGGAAATGCGACGACTCCGACGATAAAGCCTAATGTGGCATCATTAACTGATCAAAATATATCAACAGCTTTTATTGTAGGTTTAAAATTTGCTGGGGGAACACTTAGTAATGGAACTACAACATTCTCTGGTAGTAATACATATGGATTAACCACAACTACTAATTCTCATATGATGAAGAATAATGAGTGGGGAGCAGTAGCTTATCTGTCGCACTCTAAGTATGGGATAAACAGCGAAGTAAGAATTAATAATTACTGGAATAGTAGAAAAACACTTACCGGGTGTGGAGCCAGTACGGTCAATGCTAGTAATAGTGCAACATGCGGAATAACTTATGGTTCATCTTCAATATATCCGCAAAGTACCACTGGTAATATATCAGGAATCTTTGATATGTCTGGTGGAGCATGGGAAAGAGTGATGGGAGTGTTTGCTAATTCCGATGGTACCTTATGGAGTGGTCTTTCTACTTCATTAAATTCAGGTTTTAATGGCTTACTAGGAACTAATGGTACTTCCAAAACCGATGGAATAGCTTTTCCGGAATCTAAGTATTATGAAGTATACAAAGCAAGTAGTGGCACAACCATTAGTGCTTTAACGGCATGTAGTGGAGGCTATTGTTATGGACGAAGTCTATCAGAAACAAGTAGCTGGTATGGAGATTACACGTACTTTGTTTCTGCCACGAGCCCGTGGTTCGGTCGTGGTGGTTACTGTTACAATGGTGCCAATGCCGGTGTCTTCTACTTCAGCGGCACTAACGGCGCTGCGTACGTGAACGAAGGTTTCCGTGCGGTGGCGTGCTTCGCTTAAGCGTAAACGACTTCTCTTAAATTACTATATTATAAAAAGAAGTTAATACCAATATAGATTATATTGGTATTTTTAATATATATGTTAGTAATAGATATTACGTTAGTCCCTTAGGGATAATAGTTATATTATTGCAATATTTTATTTATTAAGATATAATTAATTTGTGATGTTATGAAAAAGAAGTTTATATTAATAATGTTATTGATAATTTTATTGGGAATAGTAATAAAATTATTATGTTACTTTGGAGTAATTAGTAGAAAAAAATATTTAGCAAGTGATTTTAATATTACTGTTTTAAAGAGTAAGATAGATTATAATAATAATGGAATAGACGATTATACCGATATTTTGAATGGGGCTAAGAAGGATGCTAAAAATAAACCAAGATATAAATCTAGTTATTATAATAATGGCTATCCTCCAGATAATATTGGTGTATGTACTGATGTTATTTGGCGAGCTTTTAAAGAGGCAGGATATTCTTTAAAAGAGATGGTTAATAATGATATAGCTAATAATATGGAAGATTATAATATTAAGAAGATGGATAAGAATATAGATTTTAGAAGAGTGGTAAATTTAAGAGTATTCTTTGATAAATATGCTCAAACTATTACGAATGATATATATGATATTGAAGAATGGATGCCTGGAGATATTGTTATTTTTGGAAATAATAGTCATATAGGAATTGTTTCAGATTATCATAATAAGAAAGGTATTAGTTATATTATTCATAATGGGGGACAACCAGTAAGAGAAGAAGATTATTTAGAAAGAGCTACAGTTACTAAGCATTATCGTTTTGATGCTTCTTTAATAGATAGTAAAATCTTAATAAAATGGAACGATTAATATGAATTAAATATTCATATTTTTTTGACTTTAAATATATGTTAGTTTATAATATTAAGACATGTAGGAGTATTACTATGAGTGATAAAGAAAAATATAAATATATTATTAAGAATATAAAGATACTTGATGAGAGGAAAATAGCTAATTTAATTAATGAAATAAAAGATGTAGTTATTATATATGCTCTTTTAAATAAATTATTATTATATTTTTCTAAAACAATATTTTTAAGGATTATAAATAAAGTAGATGAAACTATTAAAATAGGGTATTTGAACATTTTAAAAGGTAAAAGAGAATATATTGATTATTATGTAGATTTACTTATTAGTAGTTATAATGAAGAGGCAATTATTAATTATTTTAAATGGGAAAATAATATAATGATTAAATTATTAATTATTGATAAAATAGATATATTAGAATTAAAAATTAAGTTAATTAATATGATAGCTGATAATGAATATAAATTATTTGCTTTATCTAATTATTTACCATATAGAAGGCAATTATTAGAGAGTTGTTCTTATGAGATTATAAATTATATAGATTTAGATATTGATAAAGATATTACTTTTGGAATAGAACTTGAATTAAGACATGATAAAATATATTTATTTCAAACTTTTAAAAATATTTTAGGTAATTATAATGTTAAGGATGAAGGATCAGTATCGAATGGTTTAGAAATAACTTCGCCAGTTTTAAATTATAGTTATGAGAGTAATAAGGAATTATTATGTTTATGTAAGCTTTTAAGAGAATGTGGTTTTACTACGAATGAATATTGTGGTGGACATATTCATATTGGGATTAATTATTTTAAGAGTAATAAAGAATTTTTAAAGCTAGTAGAAATATATTGTAATTGTGAAGATATATTATATATTATTTTTAATAAGGCTGGAACTAGTCAGAGACATAATGTTAATTTATATGCCGAAAAGATTAAAAAAAGATGTTTATTAGCTATTAAATTAGGGGATTTTGAAAATACTGATGAGATGGATTTAGAAGAAGTAATAAATATATTTAAAGAGATTATGATGGATAGATATAAGGGATTTAATGTTATTACTAAGTATCCTACTATAGAGATAAGAATACCAAATGGCGAAATAGATTTTTTAGAGTTACATAATAATATTAGATTAATATTAAGATTAGTTCAAAAATCATGTGAAATAGCTAATATGTCTATCGAGCATGAAGAATATCAAAAACATCTTATGTTAAGGGAAAAGTTAAGTTTAGAAGATAAATTAGAAGTATTATTAGACTTATTATTTGATAAGATGGAAGATAAGGATTTCTTTAGAGAAAGATACTATCAAAATACTAATAAAATATCTAGATTTATTAAAAATACGACAAATAAATGCTTTGATAAAGGGGTTAATTTTGATAGTTTTAGAAGAGTTAAAAAAAGATAACTAATTATTAACTAGATAGATAAGTTAGCAACAAATATTACGTTAGTCCCTCGGGGATAATAAATATTGTAAATTAATTATAATTATTGACTTTCACAAGTAAGATAAGTTATAATTATATTAAGGTGGTACAATGAAGAAGGATAGACTTAATAAGAAGATAAAAATACTAGTATTTTTGCTTTTAATGATGATGTTTTCTAGTAATATTAAAGCAATTACATTACAAGATTATTATAATCAATTAGCTGATTTACAAGTTAAATATAATACTAATAAAAATAATAAGAATTTAACGGAAAATGAAATTAATAAGTTAAATAATGAGATTAGTAGTATTTCAAATACAATTGAAGTTACACGTAAGGATATTAAAAAAGCTGAAGAAGATATCGAACAAAGTAAAAGTGATATTGAAAGTAAAAAGACTGAAACTGATGGCTTAATTCAATTTTTACAAGTATCTAATGGTGGTAATCTTTATTTAGAGTATTTATTTGATGCAGAGAATTATACTGAATTTATCTATCGTTATGAGGTTGTTAAACAACTTACTAATTATAATTCAGATTTAATCGATGAATTAGAACAACTTATAATAACACTACAACAAAAAGAAAAAGAATTAGCTGAAAAAAATAAAAAATTAGAGAGTGATCGTCAAGAATTAAAACAAAAAGTTAATACTTTGACATATAATCTAGCTAATTTTAAAGCTGAAGGTGTAGATATCGAAGAAGATATTAAGAATTTAAAAGAGATTATTAAAACTTATGAAGATATGGGATGTTCTAGATATCAAGATGTTAATACTTGCGGTAAAGGTGGCGGTATTAATGCTTATGGTTGGAAATATCCACTTGTTAAGGGTTGTGTAACTAGTGAATATACCGGATTTAATATTAGAACAGATTATAGTGGTGGTGGCGGTCATCATGCAATAGATTTAGACTGTGTAGGTGAAGGTACTAATGTATATGCCGCAGCAAATGGTGTGGTGGCTAGAATAGCCTTTTATAGTTGCGGGGGGAATGCAGTCTATATAACACATAATGTTAATGGTAAAAAATATACTTCAGTTTATATGCATTTACTTAGTATAGCAAATGGTATAACCGTAGGTAAAGTAGTAACCGATCAGACGGTTATAGGTTATGTCGGAGGTTATAGTACTTCTTCAGCTCATGGTGGTTATGATACTTGTACAACGGGGGCACATCTCCATTTTGGAATAGCTGAAGGACATAAAGCATTTGATTTTAATTCATATTCAATCAATCCAAGAGAATTATTCTCATTCCCTAGTTTGGTATATAGTGGTGGCGGATATTTTTATAGATAATACAGGGATCAAGCGATCCCTTTTTGAAAGAGGTTAATATGGAAGGTTTAAATAAAACCCAGTTAGAATATCGTATTCATAATGGGTTAGTAAATAATGAAAATATTAAAAATTCTCGTAGTATTAAAGATATTATTCTATCTAATACAATAACATTATTCAACTTATTACATATAGTATTATTTATCTTAGTACTTACTACCGGTTCTTTAGTTAATGCTACATTTATAGCTTCAATATTTTTTAATACAATTATAGGAATATATCAAGAAATAAAAGCTAAGATTATTATTGATAAACTTAAAATTACTACTACTAATACAGTTACAGTTATTCGTGAAGGCAAAAAAGAAGTTATAAAACCTGAAGAGATTGTTTTAGACGATGTAATGTATTTAAACCAAGGAGATTCTTTAGTTGTCGATGCAATGGTTATTCAAAGTAATTATTTAGAAGTAGATGAATCGGTGGTTACTGGTGAAAGTGATGCAATGCCTAAACATGAAAATGATAAATTAATATCAGGCTCTATTGTTACTAGTGGTTCATGTTATGCTAAAGTAACTTCAATTAATAAAGATACATATGCAAATAATTTAATTAAAGAAGCTAGTGAAGTATCAGAGAATTCTTCATATTTAATGAGTAGTATTAATTCTATTTTAAAAGTAGTTACTTTTTTAATTATTCCAACGGGAATATTACTATTTATTACCCAGTTTGTATATAGTGGGCAAAATTATGCTGAATCGGTTTTATCTTCTATAGCTGGAGTTATAGGCATGATACCGGAAGGCTTAGTTTTATTAACTTCAATATCTTTAACAGTTGGCGTTATTAAAATGGCTAATAAAAAAGTCATTATTCAAAAGTTAAGTGGTATTGAACTGTTAGCCTGTGTTGATGTTTTATGTCTTGACAAAACTGGGACAATTACTGATGGTAGTTTAAAAGTAGAACATATAATTTATAAAGTTAAAGATAAAGATAAAATTAATAATATTATTGCTAATATGGTAAATACTTCAGGAAACGCTACGGATAATGCTATTTGTAAAGTTTTCAAAAAGAAGGAAGAATTAGAAGTTTTAGATCGGGTTCCTTTCAATTCTTCAAGAAAATATGCTTTGACTAAATTTAAAAATGGGACTTATGCCCTTGGTTCATTAGATAATTTAACAGATAAAGAATATAATGACTATCCAGAGTTAAAAGACTATATTGATAATGGTTTAAGAATTATTACGGTATGTGCTTGTGAAGAAAAATTTAATAAAAAAACTAATGAAATTGTGGCATTTATTATTTTAAAAGATACGATTAGAAAAAGTGCTAAGGAAACTTTAGAATACTTTAAAAAACAAGATGTAGATATTAAAATAATTTCTGGAGATAATCCGATAACGGTAAGCAATTTATTAAAACAAATAAATATTAGTGGCTATGATAAATATATTTCAGGAAATGATTTACCAGAAGATAAAGAAGAATTAAAAAAGATTGTTAAAAATTATATGATATTTGGACGAGTTACACCTTATCAAAAACAATTACTTGTCGAAGCTTTAAAAAGTGATAAAACCGTCGGTTATATTGGCGATGGAGTAAATGATATTTTAGCTTTAAAGGAAGCTGATTGTGGTATTGCTCTAGCTTCTGGTATAAGTGCTGCTAGAAGTGTATCAGAAGTAGTTCTAACGAATTCGGACTTTTCAATACTACCAGATATTGTTAATGAAGGTAGAAGAGTAGTAAACAACATTGAACGTGTTGCCAGTATGTATTTAATTAAAACGACTTATTCATTCTTAATATCTATTTTATGTATTATTTTAAGCCATGAATACCCTTTTTATCCAATTCAACTATCCTTAATAAGTGCTATTTGTGTAGGTATTCCATCATTCTTTTTAGCTATTGAACCAAACTATGATAAAGTAGAAAAAGGCTTTTTAATTAAAGTATTTCGGAATGCTTTACCAAGTGGAATATGTGTATATATTAATATTTTATTTTTAATTATGATTTCTAATATTTTTCATATCGATTTCGATTATTTCCGTTTTGCGGTGGTAGCGGCAACGGGATACTTAAATTTAAGATTACTTTATAATATTAGTAAACCATTATCTCTAGTAAGAAAAACACTTGTATATACTTGTTCTATTGCATTTTATATCCTACTATTTATATTTAGAGAATTATTATTAATTAAAAAAATAAATTTCCTATCAATATTTATTACCGGAGTAATTATATTTGCAAATAATTATATGGCAGAATTTTTAGAATATTTATATGATAAGTTTAAAGCTTTCTATTTTAAAAAGAAAAGGGGTAAAATAGTAGATGAAAAAGAATAATATATGGAGAATCATTTGGGTAGTAGGAATATATGCAGTGTTAGTATTAATTTTATTTCTAGTCATTAGATATAAAGTAAAATGGGAATACTTAGATTTGAATGAATATTTATATTTTTATAACTGTAGTGATAATTTATGTACATCACAACATGAGCCAGATGATAATTACTACAACCGAGTTCTTTGTGAAGATGAAATATGTCCTTATATAAAGGAACTTAATGATAATGAAGTCATTTTAAAAAAAGATAATAAAGCCTGGATTTATAATTATAAAGAAGATAAAATAATTAATAATGCTTATGTAGATTATCATTATATTGGTAATAATGATTATATATTTACAAATACCGATAATTTACAAGGAGTAATCAATATTCAAGATAACAAGATAGTTGTAGATCCAATTTATAGTGAGATTAGAGAATTTAAGAATGATATACTGACATATAAGCAGGATAATAAATACGGTATTAAAGGAGTAGGGGATAAGAATATCGATATAACTCCACAATATAGCTTAGCAGTATTAATTAATGATAATTACTACGCTTATGAAAAAGATAATAAATATAATATCGTAGCATATGGTGATATGCAGACTAAAAAAACATATAATTATGTATATTCAATTAAAGATATTATTATAGCTTTTGAAGATGGTAATATAGATATATTAGATAGTAATTTGAATTCAAAATTAATTATGAAAATTCCTTCTTGGTATAATTATACGAAAGAGAAGGAGAGGGATAGTTTAAAAATTACTACGGATGATAATTTTGTATATTTTAATGTAGTGATTGAAGATAATAAATATAAAGTTTATAAGTATGATTTGAATAACAATAAGTTGATGAAATAATATTTAATTAAAAATAATTTTAGATAAATAGTTTAAAAATATTTATGAAAATGAAAATTATAAATACAAGAAAAAATAGGGGAGTTGTCCCCTATTCTTTTTCTTCAAATGAATTACAAATAGTTTCCTTTTTGTTTTTGCATTGGCACTTATTACAAGTACAAGAAATGTCTATTTCATTTAAGCAACATAGATATTTTTCATCATCATTATATTTACAATTTGTAACATCACATTTTATCGTTTGATTATTAGCTTTTTTCATAGTTAACCTCCATTATATAGTGTTAGCAATTAAGATAAAATTATACGTTATATGATTAATTGATATAATTTTGAAATAATGATGGATAAGAATATTAATATGTTGAATTCGATGCAAAATTTATAGAGATGATTTAATTTTAATTTGCATTGTAGGTGGATAAGTTAATAAGCTAGGATAATCTCGATGCAAATTTTAGCGGAGGAAAAATTCTTTGTTAATTAGTTAAGATGAAGGAATGATAGTTTTTGAATATTATAAGAAGATGAAGACTATGTAATGTAATATTGTAAGATGTTTTGCTTAAAAAAATTTGCATCGTGGATGAATAAAGTGATAAGCTAAGACATAATCGGTGCAAATTTTGGTAAGTGTATGAGTGTAGGCGATGTTAATTAAGTGTCGTTTATTTATTATTAATATATAAATCTTATTAATATATATTATATAGATAATAATAGATAATTAATAATAAATAATAAATATTTATATGTAATTGCTATTGTTTAGAATTACAAAGGAAAACTTAGATATAAATGAATTAAAGGTTTTTATTTATTAATTATATTTTATTATTTGGATATATTATATAATTTAAAAATATAGAGAAGTTAACATAATATATATTATAGGAACTTAATTGAAAGGACAAAAAAGAGTAATAAGACTACAAATAATATATTTATTAAGGTATAGTTAATTATATTATTACTGTTTTTTATTATAATGATATAAATTTAATATTTGTAATCTTTTTATTATTTTTTATATTTTTAAAAGCGAACGAATATTTTATTGTTGGAGTGTGTTGTTTTATGTTAAAAAAATATTAATATGATTTATTAAGGATGATAAAAATAATACTTCTTAATTTAGCTAGTATTATTGCAAATTAGAAACATTGACTTTGCTATTTTTGATAAAGAATGTGATAATTTATTAATACTGATTGAAGTAGATGATGCAACGCATAATTGAAGAAAGTTATGTTTTAAACAGATAATTTTCCATCTTTTTAAATTAAATGATCTTTGGTATTCCCCCTACTCTTTTTTTGTTTAAAATGACATAAATATAAAACACTTCCCAATTTGCATAAGTAGAAAGATTAGTTTAATACCATTTAAGATAGCATAAATCTAAAACAGGGCAATCTAAATCGTGTAAAGATTATAAATTTTTGATGTAAATTCTATATAAGATGACATAAATATAAAACATAGGTGCTTTTATATAAGTATTAAAACAAGTTTTAATACCAATTAAAGGTGACATAGATTTAAAACGCTATTGGTGTTGTACGTATCTTACGAAGTGTTTTAATATTGTTCAAGATGACATAAATCTAAAACACACCACAAGCAAAACACTTTGCTATATTTGTTTTAATACCATTTAAGATGACATAAATCTAAAACAGCCCTGATTATCCAAGTGAAATCGAGTGTGTTTTAATACCATTCAAGATGACATAAATCTAAAACGATGATTGGGACTACTCACTTGCATGATTAGTTTCAATACTATTTGAGATAACATAAATATAAAACAATCGTATCACTCGCCTCATAGGTAATAGATTATAAAATAAATACATAGAAATCTTTATTATTTTATAATGGTATGTATATTTATGTCAGTCTATAAGTTATATTATAGCAGAAATTTATCTAAATTACTAGCAATTGTTTTCACTACTTTATCTTTATTATTTGTAGTTCTAAAACTCATATTTTCTTTCCTTTAAACCTGTTACTGATTTATTTATTATAGTTGCTGATGTAATATTAACACTACTTGTTCTGCCAACTCTATTATTAAATTTAACGGTTTTATTTAGTCTTTCTAAATTGACATTGGTTGGATTACACTTTAACATTATGAATAATTGATTGATTATAATTGTTTTTGATATATTACCTTTTCTGGCTTCTTCATTACTTATTTCAAGTGGTAAATTAGCAAATTCTTTGGAGTTTTTAACTAAGTTTAATTTTTCATATATTGAATTATAAAGAGGATAATTGGTTTTAATACGTTCTATTATCAATGTAAATAAGTTATTTATTTGGCTATTAAATACTTTTTTACAATGTTCTTGATAATCTATATAATTCATATCATTTAATTTATTTTCTTTTAGATATTTTTCTTTATTAGGATATTTATTATTGAAGATATAATTTAATAAGTATTTGTATTCTATTTGTTCTTTTTTTGTTAAAGTAAATTCTTTGGCATTGACAAGTTCTGCTGAGGCTGTAGCGCAACCAGTAATTATACAGTTATGATTTTTATAATTAAGCAATAAATTAAATGGTAATTTGGCTTTTTTTACTATATAGTTATCTATTGAGAAAGCTTTTTTAATGTAGTTATCAATTAGTTTTTCTTTATTTTTGTTTTTTTCTAGTAAGACAGGAATACCAATTAAGGAATTAATTTTTTTATTTTTCTTTTGATATTCAATTAATTTCATGTATGAATAGTTTGTTTCAGTATATCCACCATATAAATAAGGATCTAAGTTTTCTTTTAAATTGAATTTTACTTTTTTATCATGTTTTTTATATATTGTTTCTTTATAAAATCTGTCTGTTTTAATCTCTGTTTTTTTACTTATTAATATGTCGTTTTGATATAAAGTGTTTTTAATTGTATCATTAAAATAGTCAGCATCAAATAATATTTCACCGGTATCTTCATTAAAACGTGCTACTTCATTGTTGATACTGTTAATGACATAACCATATTTTAATTCATTATATTTTCCTGCAGTACTTAATTTTTTTTGCAATGCTTTTAATTTATTAAAATCAGTAGATTTATTGAGATATTTTTTTTGATATATACCAAGTACACTTGCTAAATAGGCGTCATGTGCATGATGGAAATCATTTAATTCTCGATATTTAAACAATTCATACTTTTCTCTATAATTACTGGATAAGTTGGCGTGTAAATAAATTATGTTAGTGCTTTTGTAAAAATTATTTAAGATATTTGCTACATGTTTAGCTATTTGTCTTGTTTCTACTAATTGTCTATTAATAAATCCTTCAATATCTTTTTCTGAATAATAATCTCGACATAAGTTATTAAATTTTTTTGAACTAATTAGGTTTAAGTCTTTTAGATGTTTCCACCATTGTATCATCTCGTTTGTTCTAAAATGTCTTGGCAATACAAAACTTGCTGCTTTTTCTTGATTTTCCTCTTTTAATACTAAGACTTTATTATCAATTGAATCATCTTTAATCAAAGTTCTTGGTATTATGTGATCGACTTCATATGATTCTAGATTATTTATATCTAAGGGTTCTTTTGAATAGATGCTTCTACCTAATTGGATAAAATATAAGAATAATTTTTCGGAATCTATTTTGTCTTTTTTTTCTAATTCGGCAAAGAGTGAATTATAGTTATCAATATCTTTTTTACAATTTATATATATTTTCTTTAGGTATTCTTTTCGATTATCTTTTCTTTGCTTTAGTTCTTCACTTCTAGCCATTTCTATTATAATATTTTCAGGGCTATATCCCATATAGTTAATCAACTCTTCAACTACTTTTAAGGCTTGATATATTCCTTTTTTAGTAGCTGGAGAGGTAGCAAGGTTTTCTACTAGTGAATAATTAATTTTATTTATATCTTTTACTACATTAAGTTTATTAATTTTATCTTGAAACTTATATTCTTTATTAAACATAATTTGCATAAAGTTTTCACTTGTTTCCCACATTAAATCCATTATAGATTTGGGATTTTCTGTTATTTTATCTTTATAAATTATTCCTGTAAGTAACTTTTTAGAAAGATTACTCCATCCACGATATTTTTTTGTAATGATTTGTTTAATTTGTTGTTCGTTTAATTTTGGATAATTATTTCTTACTTTTTGCTCTAATATATCTTTGTCTTCAAAGATAGTTATCCATTTAATTATTTCTTCAGCATCTTCAGTAGTATAATCTGTATTATTAAAGATACCATTTTCTCCAAAGAAATCATAATAGCTTTTCATATTATTAGCAAACTTTTTATCATCTGAATACCCTTCGATTAATAATATATCATTATACATCGAGTATTCGTTTGTCTTCTTTATAAAGTCAATAAACATTTTTTCTGTTATTGTTTTGTTGGTAGTTAAAAATAATTCTTCATATATTTTATGTTGTAAATCTATTGGTAATTTTGCATTGTTTATTTTAATTTGTTTAAGTTCATTTAAAACTTTATATTTTGAATATAGTATAGAATTACTAGGAATGGCTTTTTCGTTTATTAAATATGTACAGTTAGATATCATTCTTGTGATAAATTGTTCTGCGGTTTGTTCTTTATCTATTACTTCATCAAAATTGAATGGTGTAATTTTTGCATAATTATCTTTTTTAATTAGCCAGGCATTTTTATTGCAAACATTTTTTTTATTTGTATTAGTATTAAGTGGTCCAACATAATATGGAATTCTAAATTCTAGTAGTTGCACTAGCTTATATTTAAGTTTACCATTTATAATTACTTTCTCATTTAAAAAGTTATAATACTTCCCTTGTGATTCGATTATTTTTATTAGTTCATCTTTGTTTAATTGATATGGATATTTACCATTATCAGGGTTTGTTATTTTAGGTAAAAATGTTCCATTTTCTATGTCAATTTTAACTTTATTGTATTCTTCCTTTAATTTTAATGGTATGTTGTTATCAAATATTTTTTCTAATGATTTATTTAGTTTATTTATAAATTCATCATAAGTAATCTTGTTATTTACATATTTTGAATATATGCACAATTCTTCTTTTGAAGTATCTTTGTTTTTATCTTTAAAAAATTCTTTATATATGTTTTTATCATATTTAAGTAATCTTTTTAAAAACATTAAATCTAAATGATGTTTATCATATCTATTAATCATAAGGGATGATATATTTGTTTCACTACTATTACCAAATAAATTTTTTAAGAATAGCATATCATATAATTCTTTGAGTAAATTTAATACTGATATTTTATCTTCAAGGGCTTTTTCTAGTTCAGAATATTTATCTTCATAGTCTGTTCCTTTAAAATTAAGTTTAATTTCTTCTTCTAAGTCTATATTAAATAATTTTGAGATATTGAATTGATTACCTAAAATTAATTTAATAAATTCATTTGTGAAATCTTTGCTGAAGTAATTTGTTAATAATTCTTTTATTAAAACTTTTTTATCATTTATTGATTTTTCTAATAATGCTTTTGCTAATTTCTCATATAAGTTATCATTTACTTCATCATAATTAAAATTTATTTCTTTACATAAAGAGTTTATTTCAGTAAAGGTTTCTTGTAATTTTTCTTTAATATTTAAGTTATTAACACTAAAATTATCACTATTATATAAGAAATTACCACGATATTTAATGATATGATGTATTGCTAAGTAAATTAATCTAATATCTTCTTTTTCATTACTGTTAATAATTTTATTTCTAATATGGTATATTGTCGGATATTTCTTTTCAGTTAGCTTTCTATTATTATTTCCAAAAATATTAATTTTATCATAATTAGTTAATATTGCTTTTTTATTGGTTTTATCTTCTGTTGAATAAAAACTGTCATGTAATTTTTTGAAAAAGTCAGCATCAACTTTTGTTATTTCACCTTTGAATATTTCTTGTAATAATTTAATTCTTTGTCTTCTTCTTTCGTATCTTCTTCTAGAGCTTCTACTACTTCTTCTTCCTTCAGCGGATATTGCTTCATCAAAGAGTCTTACTCCCCACATACTTTGTCTTTTGTTTCCTTTTTTTATTAGTTTGAATGTACTATTATCAATTATTGCCCAACCAACTGAGGTTGTACCAATATCTAATCCTATACTATAATTTTTCATTTACTAATTGACTTCCTTTCTAAAAAGTGATATTATGTAGTTGTCTTAATACCATTTAAGATGACATAGAGAGTTAAAATAAAAGCCTTTGGCCTAAATACTTACTCTAGTAAGAACAACTGCTTTGGTAGTTTTTTTGTGGTTCATCTTGGTCTCATTATAACAAATTATTATATTATTGTAAATTATATACCGACATTTTAATAATTATGGGAGATGCAGTTGATTATTTTAAATGTTAAAAAAAGCCATCATTAAGGATGACTTTCTAGAATTATACCTAAGTTTGTATCTATTCTTTTTGAATAATTCATGATACTGGCTATTTCGTGTAGATATTTTTCTTGATCTATGGTATTAGATATATCTATAACTATGCCATTATAAGAATTATCTTTTAAATAAGTGGTTATGTAATTAATACTTTCTTCATCGATATGGTAAGTAATGTAGAATTCTTTAAATAATCTAGCGTAAAAGGTTTTAGATGTTAGATCATAATCGCTATTTGCTAAATATAGATAAGGGTAATTTTTATAGGTATTAATTACTGAGGTATCTTCTTTTGGTATTTGGTTACACCAAGAAACTTCATTTATAAATATGTTGGAATATGCTAAAGGGATGAAGATAATAGTAAGGATTATTTTTGGTAATTTATAATTTTTAATAATATTACAAATTAAGAGGCAGAGTACTATTTCTATTATGGGGTAGATGTTATAAATATATCTGGTTGATAAGATGGGAGTTATTTTTAATACTAATAAGAAATAAATAATAGATCCGGATGTTAAATAGATGATATAAGGATTATTAAAGTGTTTTTTGGTTATTATTTTATATATTATGAGTATTAAAAGTAATATTAATATTACTGGTAAGATACTATAAAATAGTTCAATATTTAATCTTTTATAGATGGATTTAAGGTTGTATATTATGTTGGAATGAATTAAATTATTACTGGTACTTACATCATGATAGCTGTTAAATAAATGATTATATGAGGCTGGAAAGACGATATAGCCACATATTACTCCGGAAAGGACACTTATAGAGAATTTTAATAGATGGGAATATCTTTTTTTAACTAGGGTGTAGATAAAATATATTAGAGAATAGATAAAGGCAAATACGAGGAAGTAATAATGAGTCATAAATCCTAAGAAGGTGGTAATGGTTAAGAGAAGGAAGAGTTGGTTATTATTTTTATTTTGGGTTAATTTAATGATTAGATAGATAAATAGTAAACAGAACATTGTTAAGAGCATATACATTCTGATAAATAATTGGGTACTTATAGCACCATTACTAATACCATATACTAAAGTAGTTATAAAGGGAAAGTATTTATTGTTAGTAAGGTTTTTAGTTATTGAAAATACTAAGAAAAGGGTAAATAAATAGATTAAGAGATTTAGAATTAGGCCAGGCCATTTAGAGAATTTGTTAAAGGAAAAGATAGAAATATAATGGAATAGAAAATAATATAATGGTGGATGAACGTCATTTACTTGGTTATAGTAAATGGTTCTTAGATCAAATAGTTCTTCTCTTTGAAGAGTTAGAGATTCATTGATAATATCGGGATTATTAAAGGTATCTAGAGGGAAATTTCCGCCCATAAAGCCACCTTTGGCACTAGTTGATAAGGTGTAGGTGTATAGTTCATCACCATCATAAGTTTCTTTTTGAATATCAAAATATATTACTATTAATGTACAGAGAATTATTGTTAAGAGAAAGATTAGGTTCTCTTTTTTGAATATTTTTTTCATGTTATACCTCAATATATAAAGAGTAGGTTTTACCCTACCCTTGCATTCTTTTTTAATTATAAGCTCCACGTGATTGTATTTCGGCTATTTTATCGAATACTTCACTGGCGTTGTGTTCATTTATTTCGGTGTAACCAAGTTCTTTTAGGGCTAAGACTTTAGCAGTATTAAGTTCTTGGGTACGGCTTAATTTTTCTTCGTTCTTTTTGGATAATTCATTTTCCCAACGACGATGAGATTCAGCAAGTTTTGTTCTTGAAGCTCCACCGTTATTATATAGTGTCATGGCTGAATACATTATGCTTTCAAAAACAAATTGTTGTTCATCATCAAATTCATAGGTTGTTGGATTAGTAAAGCCAGCAGCTTTAGAAACATAAGCTAAGATATATTTAGTTTCTTTAGATTTGTTTACAGCTTGAATAAAATGATAAAAGTAGTTAAGCAATGTCAAACTGTTTTTAGTTTTATCTTCATTTAACATCTCTTTTATAATAAAAACTATATCATTTACAATGGTTTGTTCTTCTGGTCTTAATCCCGTTAATTCAATTATTTCATTCTTTTTAACGGTCTTGCTTTTAGAGTTAAATAATTTATTACCTACTTCTTGAATATATTCTTTGGTAAGTTCTTTATTTTTTAGTTCTTCTTCATTTTTAACGTTTAGTAAAGCAAATAAAGCTTGGGATTTATCATTTGATAATTTAGATAGATCTTCACCATCTAGGTAGTTATATACCATTTGTCTTGATACACCCAAATATTTAGCTAAGTTAACTTTAGAAATATTTGCTTCACGTAATATTATATTAATTTTTTCAACAGTATTCATAATATCCTCCGTATATATATTAATTTTATCATTTTACACTTATTGTGTCAAGTTATTAACTATATTTATCAATTATAATTGGTTTATATTTTTGACATATAATTAGTATTTAAATGTCAACTGGTGAACTGACCATCTATTTTAGAAAAGTGTTTTACTTTTTTGAAACTGTAAATATAGATGGTTATTACTAAGATAATAAATAGTATTAGAAATGTAGATTCGCCAGTAAAAAGACAATAATCATATAAGGTGTGGGTAATGGTTGGCATCAGGATGCTTAGGAAGAGGTTTCTTTTTTCACGGGAACGATTTCCCATTACGTTAGCCATTTTAGCTAGGCTGTAATAATTACCCATAACGATGGCATCACAGGCATGGCCAGGAATGGCGAGAAACATTCTTAAAATACCAACCATGAAGCCGGAATCGAAGACATATAAGATGTTTTCAAAGCAAGCAAATCCTAGAGATACAAAAACTGTATAGACGATACCATCATATATTTGATCAAATTCTTCATTATTATAGCTTATCTTATAGGACATCCACCATTTGCATAATTCTTCAACTAAGGCGATGCTTAGAAAAACATAGATAAACAAGGTAATTAAATCCATGTTTTCTTCAGGGGGAAAATAAGAACCAATATATAATTCGAGAAGTGTAGCTGGAAAACAAGATAAGACACCATATATAAATAATTTAGTTAGCAATTTACGAGATTCTTTTTCACTATCTTTTTTATAGATATATGCTAAAATGAGATAAACAGGTAAAACTGAAATAAATAATAATAAGGCTCGTTCCATAGCTATACTCCTATCTATAACAATTATAACACAGTAAAAAAAATAAGACTATCTTTTTAGTCCTATTTTTCTATTTTTTCAATAATTCCGCCACCTAGGCATAGATCGTCTTTGTATAAAACACAAAATTGTCCGGGGGTAACTGCTTTGGCGGGTTTGTAAGTTAATTCGAGAGTATTATTATCTAAGTATTTTACTTGACAAGGAATATCTTCTTGACGATATCTAAATTTACAAGTACATGTTTGATATTTTTCTTCGGTTAAGAAATTAAAGTTAGTAATTAGAGCTTTTGTGGAAAATAGATATTTATTTTCATCACCGCTAGCAACATATAAAATATTTTTATCAACATCTTTTTTTACAACAAATATTTTTTCGTTACCGCCTCCTAATTCTAAGCCTTTTCTCTGCCCTATGGTATAATACATTAAGCCGATATGTTTTCCTAAAACTTTATTAGTTTCAATATCAATAATATCACCCGGAAGATTTGGTAGATAGTTTTTTAGGAATTTAGTGAAGTTTCTTTCACCAATAAAACAAATACCTGTAGAGTCTTTTTTCTTAGCAGTTATTAGACCATATTGTTCGGCTATTTTTCTTACTTCTGGTTTGGTAATATCTTGTAAAGGGAATAAGACATCTTTGAATATATTTTTGTTTACGTATGCGAGAAAGTAACTTTGATCTTTGTTTTTATCAGTGGCTTTATATAATGAACCATCAATTATTTTAGCATAATGACCCGTAGCAATATAATCAGCACCAAGTTCTTTAGCTTTTTTATAAAACAGGTCAAATTTAATATATTTATTACACATAACATCGGGATTGGGAGTTCTACCCTTTTTTAATTCATCTAAGAAATAAGTAAAAACGTTATCCCAGTATTCTTTAACATAGTCTACTCTATGTAAGGGGATAGCTAGTTTTTGACATACTTCTAGGGCATCGTTATAATCTTGTTCTTGAGGACAGATATTATTATTTAAGTTAGGATTACCGAGGTAGTCATTATTAATAGTACTATCCCAATTTCTCATAAATAAGCCAATTACATTGTAACCAAGTTTTTTTAGTAATATGGCAGCAACGGAAGAATCAACGCCCCCAGACATTCCAATAACAACTGTTTTCATTTACATCACCTGTTAAAAGTATAGCATAAAATAAGAAAAAAAACTATTATATAAATAGTTTAATGATTAATTTTATTAAGGCAGGTAATAAGAATGATTCGAATGATGAAGAAATACCGCTTATGATAACTGATGAAGCTAGAATAATTAGATAATTTCTTAGGAAATTAAGAATATCATGATTATTTTGGTTTTTAAATATTACTTTAAATAGTTTAGATGAAAACATTAGGCTATAGATAGTTAAGATACTGATTACTAAGATGTTTAGGAGTTGTCCTAGTAATAGATATAGGATAGATAGAATTATGCCTTTGTAACTATAGGTAATGATAAATGATGCAAGAGAAAAACCTAGGATAAATGATTTAGAAAAAAGAAGTAAGATATTAAATAGTATGCCTACTAAAGTCATTCCCATTATCCAGATAACAATTACATATAATAAATTAATAGATATGCTGTTTTTAAAGGCTATAAGGCTATTTATTTCACCGGTGTTGACGTTATCTATAAATAATTTAATTTTATCTACTACTAGAGTTTTATCGTTAAAGCCAATGATATTTGCAAAGACGGCTCCGAGGATTAATCCTAGGAAAAGTATGCCTATAATGAAATAATTGATTTTTTTAGCAGGAATAATTATTTTACTAATACTGTTATATTTTTTTTTCATATCTTCACCTATAAAATTATATTCTTATATCTTGTAAATATTCTAAATTTTGTTTATAATATTAATAGAGGTGGATTATGAGTAAGAAGAAAAAGAAAAAAACTAGTTTAGGGATGCGTATTATAGGAATATTTATGTTATTATTAATGGTAGCTTCTTCAATAATTGGTATTATTGCATATATGTTATAGATAATTATTTTAAAGGACTTAGGTCTTTTTTATTTATCCCAAAGGGACTGACGTAAGATAAGGATAATTATAGGAATAGAAAAAAGCTCTATTAAAAAAAGCTTTTGGAAAATGATATATTACTTATAATTAAAGGCAATGAAAGCCACGATAGCTCCGACAACAATGGTAATTACTGTAAGGAGTAAATAACTTGAAAATCCACTACTATACTGGGGTTTTAATTCCGGAGCTGGTATTGACTTTGCTTCGGTTTGTTTAGGTAGGGCTTTGGGGGCGTCTACTTCGGTGTTATAACTACCAACGACAAAATTTATTACTGGGGTTTCTAGTTTTTTATATGATGTAGCTTGAGCGTTAAACATTTGGATAATATCTAGAAGATTCTGACAAGTTATTCTTTCTTTATAACGAGTGGCAAACCAATTAATAAATGTTTGATAACGATCATTATTAACTAAGAATACTTGTGGAGCTACTTCTTGTTTGTTTTCTTTTAATAAAAGATAAGCTTGGTTAATTACACTAGCAAGTATTTTATCAATATTTATATAAAGAGAGTCATCAATTTTTTCTAAGATAGCTACTTCTTCTTCTTTAAATACTGGTAATACTAAAGTAATATTATAATCATCAATATATGAAAATGTGTTTTTGACATTTTCTAAAACCCAAATTTCATCATTTGTTTCTAAATCATAATTACTATTTTTAGATTTAATTTCTACACATATATTAGTTTTATCAACGTGATTAGGTATGGTTATATAGAAATTGATTACATCAGTTTTAACATAATATACTTTATGATTAGTAAGTTCAAAAATTAGTTTCTTATCCATATTTTCCTCCGCTATTTTTTTTCTTTAATAACTTCTAAACCAGATTTAATAAGTTCATCTATGGTTACTTTTTCTTCTTCAAGAGCTGAGGTTACTAAGTATTTATTGCCATTTTGATATTTAATATATAGTGAACTACTCTTGGTACATGGAAAATAATATATATATTCATTATCTTCATAGAATTTTTCATGGTAATTATCACACATATATGTAGCATCGATAATTTCTAATTTATTAATGGTAGAATTATTCTTCTTAGCTAATATAATACCTGAAATAATAATGATTATACTTAATGCACTTAATATAATAATTAGTTTCTTCTTCATATCTTATTCTCCTACAATAAAATTATAACATAAGATAAAGCAAAAAAAAAGATAAAACTTAAAGTTTTATCAAATATTATTTTTCAATATAATTATGACTACTAGCTCTAATTAATCTATTCATGATAGCTAGGCCTAAGCCTTCTTTAGAAACGCCTTCAATTAAAATCATTTCGGGATTATATTTATCAGCTTCTCTTAATAAGGTAAAGATATTATGCGATATTTCTTCTAGTTTATCACCATAGTATAAAAACTTTTTACAGGGAATTTTATTTAGGGTGCTACTGCCGATTATAACAGTATTTGGAGTAGTAAGATTACTGAAGTATTTAATTCTTTCATTTGTATCATGAATATATATCAGGGTACATTTGCTATTTGGAGCATAGTGTTTATATTTCATACCAGGGCTTTCTACTCTACCGGTAGCGGGAGTAAAAATGTTATCATCTACTTTTACTACGCCAACGGCATCTATAATATCTTCTTTGGTAATAAAGCCTGGTCTTAGGATTGTGGGAATGCCAGCAATTACTTTTACGACGGTTGATTCAAGGCCAATATCGGTATCACTGCCATCAATAATATAATCTACTTTATCTTTAAATTCTTCAAAAATACTTTTGATATTAGTGCCGGATGGTCTTCCTGAAACGTTGGCAGATGGCGCAGCTATAGGGATATGTTCTTCTTTTAAAATGGCATGAGCTATTTTATTTGAGGGAATTCTTATTCCCACAGTATCCAAACCTGCAGAGACATTTTCCGGAACAAGGTCTTTTTTCTTTAAGATTAAAGTAAATGGTCCAGGCATAAAAGCATTGATCAAATTTCTTTCCATATCGTTTTGAATATAAGCATATTTAGTAATTTCTTCTTTAGAGTCTAAATGAACTATTAAAGGGTTATCTTGAGCACGACCTTTAGCTTTAAAGATATTGTCTACAGATTTTGGCATACGGATATCGGCTCCAAGGCCATAAACGGTCTCAGTGGGAAAAATTACTAAGCCACCATTAGTAAGACTCTTACAAACTTCTTTTAATTCATCATATTTTATTTCTTTTTTCCAATCTAATAATTTCAATTTAATCACCTAAAAAACTACAATGCCGACATAATTCGTGACATTTTTTATTATTTCTAAAACCATTTTGGATATCTTTGACAATTTTCTTTTCTAAGATTTGGGGAACTTCTTCGGTAAAAATATTACCTAAGTTAATAAGTCCCTTGGAATCTAGGCAACAGGGAACTACCCTACCATCTACGAGAATACCAAAATGATTTATTAGACCATAACATTTACCAGATTCATTATAATAACTATTGGCCATATCGGGCCAAATAAATTCATGGAAGGTATCAATTATCAAGTTATTACTTATTTTTATTTTTTCATTATTATTGAGAGTTATATTCATGTTATATCTTTTATTTATATATTTTAAGATATTTATGGTATTCTTATCTTTAATCCATAATCTTAGACTTATAAAAGTATGATCTTTTAAATTATCAATAACAGTAAATATTTTATCTAAATATACATTTAATGGTACTTTATATTTATCATTAAAACTATGTAGAGAGATATTTAACCGATGAATATGTTTACTATCTTTAATTTTATCTATTAAGTACCCATTAGTAGTAATATTTACTAATAATTTATTACTGTTAGCATATTCGATAAACTTTAGAATATCTTTATGTAATAAGGGTTCACCCATAATATGAAGATAAATTTCTTTAGTATAATCTTTAATTTTATTAATAATTATTTTATATTCTTCGATAGTCATATCTTTAATTTTCCTTTGATTTTTAATGCAAAAATCACAGTTTAAATTACATCTATTAGTAATTTCAATATATACTTTTTTGAATTTCATAAACATCTAATTAATAATAGCATAAATATAGAAAAATAGCAAATAATTGCATAATTTTATTAAATATATTATAATAGTTAATTGCTTGGGGGATTAATTTATGGATAAAGATATTGTGCTTAAAGAAATAATTGATAAATTAAGGGGATATTCATTAAATGTTATAATGATTTATGATGAATTAGTAGCTGCTGGATGTATGAAGAAAGAGATATCTTTAATAGAACGTAGACTATATAAAGCTATTATGTATGAAAGAAAAGCATATAATGATTTATCTAAAGAAGAGGTTGAAAAGTTACTTGAATATCTTAATTTGAATAAAGATAATTATGGTGATGGAATATGGCGAGTAGAAAGAAAATTAACTGAGAGAAAAAGATGTCTGCTTACTGAAGGTAATATTAGAAGTACTTATAAAAAATATTCTTTAAATGATGTTATTAATAGTGTTATAGATATTCAAGTTCATAAACTAGTAGGAAAAAGAATTATGGAGACAAAGCCTCTTAATAGTATGGAAGAAATATTGCATGACGGATTAAAGCAAGAACACTTGGAAGATACATATATTTATCCTTCTTTAAATAATTTTTCAGAAGATTTAGCTATTATATATGGATTTGAAAATATTCCAGAATATGATTTTAATTGGATAGCAGAAAATGTTAAAATAAATTATCATGAACTACAAAGATTTTTATTTAAACGACTTAAGAATATTTTGGATGCGTTGGTGAAGAAACCATATATTATTAGTGCTGATAATGATCATTTTATGGAAGATACATATGCTTATTTGACGACGGTTATAGAATTTGAAATGATATTAAACTTATTAAGTAAGGAATACGTATTAAAAATTAGGAATGAATACGAAAAAAATTATTCGATAAAAAATAAAATTATTGATGATAGTATCAGAAAGTTAATTAAAAGGAAAATGAATTAAGGTGATTTTATGGAGGAATTATTATATAAATTAATATATTTAACGGGGAAAACTAATGAAAGTTATGAAGAACTTTATTTAAGTAGTATTGGTGGTAGTGATAAGCAAGACGAATGTATGAAGAATTTGTATAAAGCTATTATGCATGAAAAAATGGTTTTTAATAGTCTTAATATGTCTGAAATAATTGCTTTACTTGAAGAATTAAGTATTCATTCTGAACTTGCTATGGTATCTGATAGATGTAGACAAAAATTAAATGAAAGAAAATGTTATTTAGAGGGGAAGAAAAAGGGACTAATTACTTATAGAGATTATTCGATGGGAGAACTTATAGATGCAGTTATAGATATTCAGACACATGATTTACTTGGTAAAAGAATAGACACTTTTGAAGGTAAAATGAAAGAAGATTTACGAGAACATTATAGATATGATACTTATTGTAATCCTATTAGAACAACTTATCATGAAATGCAAGGTATTTATTATGGGTTTGAAAATATTCCGGTATATGATTTTAATTGGTTAATCAAGAAAACAGGTGTAGATTCAAACGATATAGAGGATTATTTATTTAATGCACTTATAGATACGATTATGTTTTTAAGAAAAATTAAAGGTATTCCATCTACAGAATATGATGATGTATATAATATTTTGAAAGAAGAAACTGAAGCTTCGGTACTTATTTCTTATCTGGATGGTAATCATCTAGAAAAACTGGCAAAATATCATTATAGTGAGGGATTATATTTACCGGATAGTATTAAAGAGGAAATAAAAGTCAAGGTACGAGAACTTAGATTGATTTAGGTTCTTTTACTTGCTTTTTTTCTTTACTACATGTATAATAATTATGTATTATAGAAAGAGGTTATGGTATGAAAGTAATAGATGTTCTTAATAGATTACGTCAAGTTTCTTATTTGGTAGAAAAGAAATATTATACATTAGCAGCTACTAAAAGTTTAGAAACTAGCGATGCAAAGAGAATATATGAGGATAAGTTAAATTTATATAAAATTATTCAAGAGGAAAAAAGATTATACCAGTCTCTTACCGTACAAGATATAGATACGCTCCTACTGGAATTAAATAATCATCCAGAACTAGTACAAGGAAGAGTTCGTTGTGAAAGAAAATTATCCGAAAGAAGAAAACTAATTACTAAGGATCCCGATATGATTACAGTCTATGACGGCCATTCTTTCGATGATATTATAATGTCATTATTAGAAATGGAAATCCATAATAAAACAGGTGCTTTAATTGAAGGTACATGGGCGAATAACCCAAAAGATGAAAAATTTAAAAATGAACTTTTAAAAAAACATAGTATTGAGTCTACTTTATATCCAAAAGACCATGATTTTTTGGAAGATCAATTTGTAAAAAACGACTTTGATTATTTACCTAAATTAGATTTATCTTGGATAGAATCTACTACAGGTATAGATTTGACAGAATTTCAAGATAATTGGTTGTACCGAATAGAAGACTGTATTGATCATTTAAAGGATCATCCATATAAAACGAATACTAATCATGATCAATTCGTTTTTGATACTTATAATAATTTAAGATTACTAACAAAGATAAATGTTATGGCTAATCTATTAGATGATGAACATAGAAAGACAGCAGATAATTATTTTAAAAGTAATAAACCTTCTTCATATTTAATAAGTGCTAATCTTGCTAAGACATTGGGTTATGACAGTAAACGACCTAATAATAGATAATTAATTTTAATAATTAAAGAGTATTACTAACAAATAGTAATACTCTTTTATATTTATTAACCAATTTTTTCGTTGTTTAATACTTTATTAATTAAATCTTTAGCATTATTAATTGTATCTTCATAAGGTATCATTATCCATAAGTCTTGACCTGGATAAGAATATGTAGGTCCCATAGAACCATAACCATCTACTTGAGTGGTTATTATTTTATAGTCTTTTAAATCATTTAATTCATACTTTAGAAAATTCATTATTTCATTCATGTCCATGTTTGTGGCAAATTTGCCATCTAAAGCATCTAAAATATCGGTATATTGGGTTAAAATAGTTGTGCCACTACTTAGCTTATTAAAGATAGCTTTAATAACTTCTTGCTGGTTTCTGCCACGATGTCTGTCGCCATCTATATAGGAATATCTTTCTCTAGAAAAGGCTAAGGCACAGGTACCATTAAGTTTATTCATGCCTTGGTTTATTTTACAACCAGGCAAATTCACGGCTTGATCAGCATATACTTCTACCCCATTTATTTCATCTACTAGATCGATTACTGTTGTAAAATTAACTTTTACATAATAATTAATATCTATATCAAAAATATCTTCAATAGTCTGTACAGCCATATTAATACCATAATAACTAGCGTGGGTAAGTTTGTCTTTATAACCTTCTGTTCCGTGTAATTGAACATAATAGTCTCTTGGAATAGAAGTTAGTAATATTTCATCAGTATTAGGGTTAATTGTAGCTACTATATTGACATCATTTCTCGAAGTTTTATTGATGTCACCATATGTATCAATACCACTTATTAATACATTATAAGGAGTATTTTTTATAGATACTCTCTTGGTAATATCTTCAATTTCTTTCTTTATAGAAATAGTTTTTAATATTTTGATTTTACTTTCAAAATCACTGTCATCTTCAGTATATTTATTTTTAATAATATCACTAATTAAGATGGCATCTACTTTTTTATTAAACAACATATTTTTAAGATTAACAATATCATTTTCTTCGGTATATGTTAAATCTAATTTAATACTATTAAGAACTTCTTTTGAAGTTTTATCATAGTAAGCTAAGTTTTTACCATATAAATCAGATGGTTCTTGATAAATAGAATCACTAAGGACTACAATGTAATAATCAGTAACTTCTTCTTTAATAATAGATATATTATCAAAGAGATTTTTAGTTTTGTTTAAATAATATATTCCTATAGAAAAAGTAATTAATAATAAAGCAGTAATTATAATAGAAATAATGTGTAATATTTTTAGTATTTTGTTTTTAAATTTGAATAGTAACAAGATATTTAAGATAATATTTATAGTAATTAGGACTGCTATAATTAGATTATAATAATTATTAGGAATAATATCGAACATATTAATTAATAATACTAGGGAAATAGTCATTCCTACCAGTAATAATCCTAGAACAATACCTATAATACTAATTTTTAATTTCTTCTTCTTTAAATCTTTTTTCATTAATATCAACTACTTATCATTTACTAAATCGTTACAATTATTCATAATTTTCTCAAAATACTCATTACCAGTTATTTTTTTAATATGTTTTATTATTTTATTAAAATTATCTAGAACAAAGGCTTTATTTGTATGATGAATATCAGTTCCTAAATAATCTACATATCTTTTTTTTAGCATATATTTAATTAGTTTTTCACTTTCTTTATGATAATAACCTAAAATACTTGAATAATTACATTGAAATAAGACATCTTCTTCTTTTAAAGCATCTACTAAAGAGTAATCATTTTGAAAATAACTATATCTTTCCGGATGGGCAATAACAGGAGTGTATCCTTGAATTTTTATTTCATAGATAATATCTTCTAAATTAAGTATTTGATTATGAAAAGGCAATTCTATTAATAGATATTTTCCTTTATTTAAACCATAACACTTGTTATTTTCAATAGAAGATAATAGATGATTATGAATGAATATTTCATTACCTAGATGTATTTCAATATTTAAGTTATTTTCTTTAATGGCTTCTTTTAGCATAGCAAATCTTTTGTCTTTTTCAGGATTTTCAACACTATAATCTGATCCTTCTATGTAGTGAGGAGTTAAGATAACATGGTTAAATCCGGCTGCTGCCATTCTTTTGAGTAGCAAAATACTTTCTTCAATGTCATTGCTACCGTCATCAATACCAAATAGTATGTGTGAATGTATGTCTGTCATAATACCCTCCTTTATTCATAATAATTAGAATACTTTCCTCTTTTGGTTTGAGCAGTTCTATTTACTACGACGCCTGCTATGTTAGCATCTATTTTTTCTAAGGCTTTTTTGGTTTCGTTTAATTCATCTATTTTGGTGTATCCAGAAGAACATACAATAACTACACGGTCAACTAAACTGGCCATAATCAATGAATCTGGTAAACCATTAACGGGAACACCATCAAAAATAATATGATCGAAGTTTTCCTTTAGAAATTTAATCGCTTTTTTGGTATTACTACTATTTAGTAATTCACTTGGATTAGGAGGAACAGTTCCCCTGGGAATAACATATAAGTTTTCTACGGACGTTTTTTTGATATATTCAGCACAATCTATAACATCTTCATCTATTAGTAAATTGGATAGTCCTTTGCTGTTAGATATACCAAATATTTTATGAACTCGCCCTAATCTAAGGTCACTATCTATTAATAAGGTTGCTTCACCAGTTTGAGCAAAAGCTGCTGCTAAATTACTACTGATAAAACTCTTACCCTCTCCGGGAACTGAACTAGTTACTAATATTACTTTAGATTCTTCATCAGAAGAAGTAAACATTAAATTAGTTCTAATAGTTCTAATATCTTCACTAATATTGGATTTAGGTTTGTTATAAATAACTAATTCGTCTTTCATTACTTACGTTCCCCCTTAATATATTCTTCAACATTACCAAGAATTGGCAATTTAATTTTTTGTTCTACTTGTTCTACTGATTTAATGGTTCTATCAAAATAGAAAATAACAAATACTATTCCCGCAGATAATATAAATCCTATCACAAAATAGATAATTACTTGTTTTATAACATTAATGTTATAAGCATCTTTGGCTTGAATAGCCTCATCTAGAGTATTAACATTATTCATATTATATAATTCCATTATTTCTTTTTTAAAATAATTGGCGGTAACGTTTGCAATATTTTTGGCTCTAATGGCATCGGTATCAGTAACAGTAATTTTAATAATTTCAGTATTATTTACCGAATTTACTGATATTTTATTTTTAAGGCTTTCATACGAAGTATCTAAGTTAAGCTCTTCGATTACTTGATCAATTACTCTGCGTGAGGTAACTATTTCGGCATAAGTAGTAACTAAGTTTTTATTTAAGGTTACATCTCCTTGAGTAATAGTTTGGCTATTAGATGTAGCATTACTACTTAGAATAACTGTAGTATAAGATTTGTACATTGGTTTTTGAACAAATAAACCATAAATACAGCCAATTAAACATATCCCAATAGTAACTGTTACTATTAAACCGAGCTTTCCTTTAAAATATTCAAACAGTTCTTTTAAATCTATTTCTTCCATCATATACACCTCTACCATATAATTATAACATAATATTAGACAATATTTTCAAAAAAATTAGATAAAAATTGGTTAAATAAATAAAAAGAGCTTTAATCCCTTTATCTATCTCTTTCTAATAAGAAAAATATTCCTAAAGATATATAGAAAAAAATAATTAATATTAACGTTATTAAAGCCCCGTAGATAATTAATATATTTTATCACTTCCTTTAAAATTATTATAATTTAATATGTTTATAAATATTGTCTAATTAAAGGCTAGTTCTACGGAAATATCTTGATCTTTATAAATTATATATAAATAAATAATTCCACTAATAAGTGCTAAGATACTAGCTATAAGAGATAATTCTTTTAATCTTTTTTCTGCATAATTAGTACTACTTTTATAATCTTTATAACTAGATATAGTGTAATATAAATATACTAAAAAAGCGATGCCATATATTATATATAGTAGTGATCTATATTTTTCTTTTAGATTATTGTCATGATATTTTAGGTATTCTCTTTCTACCATATTAGAATATATTGAGATGGTAATGATTATATAATAAATTATAAATATGAAGTCTTCTATTTTTGTTTCTCTAATTCTTTCATAATCAATCATATTAAATTATATTCTTTATATATCATAATTATCTATATTATGCAAATTTTTAAAATGGAACAGTTTTTGAATTTCTTTTAGGTATTAAGATAGAAAAATGTGACTAGTTTTACAAGATGTTAAATATTTAATAATTTCTGTTAATGCTAGTTTGCATTTTTTGAAAAAAGCAGATTTCTCCGCTTATTCATGAATTTTTTTTAGTAATAAATTTACATCTGTTATAGTGACGTTTGAAGTGCCTTCATCTCCTTCAATTGATGCCATTACTTCTAAAGTTGTGGTATCTTCAAATCTAAAGATAATGTCTTGTGAAAAATACATTTGTTTAGTTGGGCCGGCTAGTAGTTGGAAAGACAAGTCTTTTATTGCTGAACCAGATGTATTTTTCAAATAAAACGTGGCACCATGAGTATCATCTACTTGACTGATTAAACCAGAAAGAACTATTTCATAAATCCCTGGTTCTACAGAAACTTCGGTATCACTTATAACGGTAAAATATTCAGTATTGCTAGGAATAATCCAGATATCATTTAAAGGCATAGCTTCCGTAGTATTTGTATCTTCTAAACTAGTAAAAAATATAGCTTCATTAGATGACGGAATTATTGGTCCTGGTGGCCCTATTTCTCCTCTATCACCCTTATCCCCTTTTGGCCCGGCTGGTCCTATAATAGAGTTACAAATTCCTAAGTTTAATAACTTTCTTCTCAAGTTTATATCTTCTTGTAATTTTTGATATTTATTTGTTGCCATAAAGTGACCTCCCTATAATAAGATATGAAAAAGATGGTATATTGCATAAACTAATATATTACATTAAGGCTTGATTTTTAGATGATCATTAATTGGCAAAAGAAAATAGTAGATAAAAATCTACTATTGTATATTATTTAACTTATTTTGTAGTTCTTCTTTGGAAATGCTTGGAGAAAATCTGTCTCCTTTAAGGAAATTATAATGGTATTCCTTTTTAAGAGATGAATAAGCATTATCTAAACTACTTCCACCAGAGGTACAGAACAAGATAATTTTTGTATTGGCAAAATTATAACTTTCTAAGAAAGTGTTGATAATTCTTGGAGCTACGTACCACCAAATTGGAAAGCCTAGATATATGGTATCATAATCAGTTATATTGTCTATTTTATTTTTAATAGCCGGACGAGAAGACTCATCTGCCATTTCTACAGAACTACGACTGTTTTTGTCCTGCCAATTAAGATCTTCCTCGGTATAAGCTGCTTCAGGGATAATTTCGTGAAGTTCGCCATCTACTACTTCAGCAATTTTTTTAGCTACTTTTTCGGTTTCTTTAGAACAAGTAAAATATACTACTAATGATTTTCTCATAAAAACGCTCCTTTACTGATGGTAGTGTTTACCACCTATTATTAATATAACACATTTTTAATTAGAATTAAACATTATTTTGTTAGAATAAATACTCTAAAAGTATGCTTTACTAGCTAATGATAAAATCTTTTTAGTGGAACTTTATTAATCATTTTAAATATTAACTATAAATGTTTTTTGTTTACTTTGTCTAAAGAAGCAACTTCTACGTGGTTTTTTCTACCACTATCGTATGTAATAGTTACATCAATATCTCGGTATGGATTATAATGAGATACAGTAGTTGATACTCCCATATCTGAGATTGGGGAACTTAATAAAGTGAAGGTTTCTTTATCTATCTCAGCTATTAAAGGACTAATTTGATTTTCTATTAAATTTGGTATTGAGGTATCAAATATATAGTATTTTCCAGCAAATTCTATTAGATTATAACTATGGACTTCTTTATTGTTATTTCTTATGATACCTGATGTTTTAAAGAAACTATTTATTCCTAAAAAATGTAATAAATTTTGAGCTAGAGCAGATCGTTCAACACACATTGCGGCTCCTGTTCCTTTTAAATTAGATATTTTATTATCTTTACTTTCAGCAAAATCTTCTGAATAATAATAAGTATGTCTGGCATCTGTATTAGCAAATCCGCCAAAAAATTCATCTACGGTTTCTAAGACTATACGAGATAATTCATAAATATTGGAATTATTAATATCAACAATTTTTGATTTCAGCAATACATAAGCTTCTTTAATATTCCCTATTTTGGTATTGACAATATCACCTAAACCACTTTCTATACCTATTAATTCATCTTCAAATGAACCATTGAAGGAAGAAAGATAACCACTAATAATGGCACCGTTGATAAAATTGGCACCGATGGGATTTTTTCGTATTTTTCCGCCTTCATATTGAACTTTATCGCCTTCGACGATGACTTTAGTACCATTGTTTCTTATATATTCCATCAAATTACCTCCTTAATAGAATTATATACTATTTTAAGTATCTAATATATACTAATGCATTGTTTATAAATAATACTTCTTTATTGGTAGTTATATTGATTATCTATCACTAGTATAACATAATTTTTTATGATAAGTAAAGGTTATTCAGTTAAAGTAAAATGTATTACACCAAAATATTCTTCATTAGCTTCTAAAAAATTATTATCAAGATTTAATAATGGGCCTTTGTCGGTAGACCAAGTAATTTTGGTTAATTCTGCTAAACCAGATGTACTGGTACCAGAGAAAACTAATTGTGGGGTTTCATTTAAAGTGATTATTTCATTATTTAATTTTTTAAATACTAAGGCATCATTTAAGGTATATCCAAGTGAGGAAGTTAAAGGGCCGTCAGTATAAGCATAAAGACGCCAATTAGAACTAGTTAACCGGCTATCGACTACTTTAATTTCTAAACTTCTATCTTTAGGAAAAATAAGCGGATTAGATGAGATCGGAACTAGAAAAAAGGTAAACATAGCGGTGGTATCAAGTAAAGATAATTCGCCATTATAAGGGGTTGTTAATGATCTAGTTTCATAAATAAAGCTACCTGGAAGATTAACTGTTATGGAAACGGCGGTATTATCAGGAATACTGTTAGTAAGATTATATTCAAATAATCCATCACTATCGGATGTAATCGTTGTTTCAACATCACTATATTTAATTAAAACATCACAATTTGCGGTAGTGTGGCCACTTATTGTATTTTTAGTACTATCGATTTGATGGACGTTAGTGGTAATACCACCAATAGAAAATTGCTTTCGTGATTGAAAAGAAAAATTACCTATATCTGATAATTTACTAAGTTCATCTTTGGTTAAGTTATGATTAGTAATAGCTGTTAAGCTTGATGAAATAATGCCTTCAAATCTTACTAAACCTGTTTCTTTATACCAATAATAATCCGGAAGATTAGTTATATTACCGGCACTGGATAATGCAGTTGAATTATTCCACATATTAATTCTTCGACATTTTATATCAAAAGATAATGTATTATTGGTATATATTACATTCGCATTTTTAGTATATATTACGACAGATTCGGGATTATCTAGGGTCAATTTACAATTATTACCTTTAAAATGCATATTGTAGTTATCTGATGGAGTATTTTCGTAAGAGTTAATTAATTCTAGCTTAGAACTTTCTTTCATGGTAAAATTTCCATAGATAGACCACATTGGTATTCTTTGATGATTGTTTTCAATGAAAGTTAAAGCGGCTCTTTCATCTATTAAAACATTATTAGTTCCATATATTGTGTTGCCGGAAAAACCATTATATGTAACTAGTAAAACATTCGTATCGTGTAAGATAGTAAAATTTAGTTTAATCGTACCATACATAAATTCTCTATAAGTAGTACTCAATTTAATATCACTTTTACATAAAAAAACTATTCTTGGACTACTCGTATCATTTCTAAAAAGAAATAGTGGGTTATTCTTGGCATTACTACTTATGATGGTTGTTCCGCCAATTATAACACTGTCTGATTCGCATACTTCTTGAGCTGATACCTCATTTTTATCTTCTATAGTAATAATAGAATCTATTATTTTGGTAGTCCCATAAGGATTAAAAGATAATTGGGTACCATTAAAAGCAATGTCATTATATGTAACGATTATTCCGGAATAAGTAGTATCGGCTGGGACATTTATAACCCCATATATATTGGTATAGTCGATGTTGATACTTTTTATATATATTTCTTTATTATTGATACTGACATTAATAGTATCAGTTTCTTCACTGCTATTGATACCAGTTAAGGTATATCTATTATTAAGGTAGGTCCCACATATAGTTACTTTTTCTTTATTATTATTAATGGTTATACCGCTATCTAAAGTTATATTACTACCTAGATATATGTAGTTATAGTTATTATCATTTTCTAAAGCTTCTTTTAATTCTTGAGAATTATATACGATAACTTTTTTGTTATTAATTATATCCATAATATCACTTACCTCTAGGATAGTATATGGAAGATTTATATGTTTGAATAATTGTTTTATAACAGAAGAAGGCTTATTGTTGATATTTGTTTATTAGTTTTGTTATTGATTGTTTTTCTGCTATGCAGTTCTTTATAACCGGCATTATATTAGAATTTTAAAAATAATGATTTTATAATATTTAGTGGGTATAAATAAAATGTTCACTAATTTCTATTTGTAAAAAAAGTAAGGGCAAATTAGCACTTACTTATTCAAATTTCTTTAGCACTATTTTGGGTTATACCCACTATTTGACAAAGAACTATTATTTTCTTTTTATTAATAATTTATATAGATAGATACCAGTAATAGAACCTACACTATCAATTAAGATATCTTTTATTTGACAAACTCTTCCTGGTATGAATAATTGATGTATTTCATCACTAGTAGCATATATAACACATAATATTATAGATAATAAATATGTTTTAGAAAGGTTATTTTTGGTAAACATATTTATTACTAGTACTCCTAAGATTAGATACTCAGTAAAATGTGCTAGTTTTCTAATTATAAAGCTTAGTACTTCAATGTTTTCTATTTTAAAAATATTTGTAATTATGTTTACAATAAAATTAGATTGGTTAGCTGACTCAGTAGCATCAAAGGATGACATAGTAAAGATTAGAAGCATCCAGAGGAGCATGAGGATTGTTGATGGTTTATTTTTCATATTTCAATATAATTCTCCTGTATGTTTTTATATTATTTATTAAATATACTATGATATAATTTTACTACTGTATTTTTATTTAGAAAGACAGAATAGCAAATTATTATAATTAGATTGATTATATTTAAAAATGTATTGTTTATATAGTATATGCTTGTAGAAAAAAGTAAAATTAATATTGTTGATGCCACTAATTTATTATTATATAAAGTAATTATTAATAAAAAGATATTATTTAATTTTAAATACTTTTTTATGATAAGCAAACATTAATTTCCAAGGAATTGTACCTGCTATCACTGTTTTCAATTTAATTTTAATAATATCAATCTTTTTAGGATTTAATTGCAAGTATTCATTTTTTAAAACATTGAAAAATTGTTTTCTGGTTTTTAGAGTTCTTTTTTGGTAATCTTCTATTGATAAATGATATCTAATTAATTTTTTATCAATTACAAACATTCGATGCTTATTAACAAATAAAGTTATCCAAGTGGCATAATCTTCACTTCTTTTATAATCTTTATAGCATCCAATTTCTTTTATTGAACTTTTTCTATAGATAACACTAGGATGAACTAGTGGACAGCCATTTAATAATTTTTCTCTAGTAACCTCTCCATGATCTTTGCTTTCACCCCAAATTTCTTTGCCATCATAAAAATCACATCTTGAGCCTATTAAGTCATATTCTGGATGTTCTATAAAGAACGCCATTTCTTCTTCAATTCTGTTTGGATATGAAAAATCATCAGTATCCATTCTAGCTATATATTCTCCACGAGAAAGGTCAATGGCCCTATTAAGGGAATATGTTAGTCCTTTATTTACTTTGTTTTTATATAGTTTGACTCTTTTATCGTTAACATCAGCAACTATCTTATCTAACAAACTCGAATTTTTTCCACAATCATCAATTAAAATTAATTCTAAATTGCTATATGTTTGATTAATAATAGAATTTATACTATCTTTCAATAATTCAACATCAGTATTATATTCAGCCATTATAACTGATACTAAAGGTTTTTTCATTTTAAGTTTTATTCCTTTCCTGCCTCATCTCGAGGCTAGTCTTCAAGACATACATAGTCATGAAAACTTATAATAAATTATTTTTCTCTTTCAGGTTGTATCTCTTTAAGAAGACTGTTTAATAATAGTTTTGTTATTAATTTTATAAATTATATAAATTGGTAGAACGTGTATCCATAATGATTGCATTACAATAGAATAATTAACACAATTGACTAAAGATAAAAAGAATGACATATATATACAACAAAAGATATTTAAAAAGTTATTGTTCTCTTTGCAAAGAAAATAATAATAATAAGATAGATAAACTTGAATAATTTCTAATATTACAAAGAATATCCAGAAAACATTATATAACTGGCAAGAATATGGTATTATTTGATCAGTAGCGATAGATGAATTATAGTACTTATAATTAAATAGTATTGAAGATTGATGTGCAGTGTTGCTTAAAAATCTATTTAATACTGGAAAATTACCAAAAGTATCAGATATAAATATATCCAATTTAGATATATTGGAATCATCTAATTCATTTTTTAAATCTAAAGCAACTTGCATGTTCTGAGGGCCAGAAAAATATGCATTTAAGGTTTTAAATCTAAGCTGTTCTTCAATTGTTCCACTTAATGTACTATAATTATCATTCCAAGTGAATTTCATAGTTGAAGCAAATGTTACTGAGAACAAAACAACCACTACCAAAAGAACCATTAATTTTTTTGTATGTTTAGGGTACAATCTTGTCATATACATATAAGCAATAATTCCAGAAATCAGCATACTCCATCTAGATACATTATTTTCAGTAATTGAAGAACCAATAATGTAAATAACACTAATTAATACAGACAAAGTCACTTTAAATGTGTCAGAAATTTTAATTTTATTTTTTATAAATTTTAAACATCCAATATAAGATAGCAAGAAGAAACAAGCAAGTAAAACAGCAATTCCTCCGTAGGTATCAACGGTTGCACTTTTGGAAGCCCCAATCATCAAATATCTCTCTATATAACTTCTGTTATAAATAATTAATATAGCGCCGATAAGCATTATGGCTAAAGCAGGAAGCCCAAGTTTTAATTTGGTATCAATGCTGTTTTTTAAAGTATTGGATTCAATAATATGATTGATGTTTTTCTTTCTATGAAAAAATAGTGTTCCAGTTAATATTCCTAATAATTCTAACGTCATTAATAACTTTATTTCTGGGGTATATGATAGAGAGATATTTTGTTGGACCATTATAATAGGAATAACTATATATCTTATTAAACCAGTTGCTCTGTAAATAATCATAGGAAGAGAACATCTTATTTGTTTAGGAAAAAAACTAATAAGCAAATTAAATGCAAAAAAAGAAATTACTATAAAGCTAGATCTAATTGGTAATTTTTCATTGAAAATAGCTACAATAGATATTAATAACAACCATATCATAGCAGAAAAAACATTTGACTTACTAATTCTTACTTTTTTTAACATTTCTTAATACTCCTTTAATATATTCTTTTCCAAATTTTGCTAAATTTATTAAATCTTTATGGTAAATAGTTATAACTATAATCATTATAACAAATCCAAAGTAATAATAATTAGGATTTATTACAACGTAGGACTCTAAGACTATCAATGAAAAAACTAATAGTAATCTTAGAAGATTGAGTTTAAATTTGATAAATCTTCTAGAGTCAATCATTCTATATGCCATGACAATAATTTGGGATATCATTGTAGCATATACGGCACCTTGAATGCCTATTTTAGGAATAAGCATAAAGTTTAAAATGATATTAATTAGAGCACCAATTATAGTTGTAAGCATAATTGATGTATTTTTTTTGGCAGATGTATATAATGCTGCAAAAAAGTTTCCAAATCCCATAAAAATAGATGCGCATATTAAATATGGTACAAATTCAAAACTACTACTAAAGCTTGAACCTATGAGAATAGACATCAATATTTTTGAAATGGCTATTATAATTGCTGCCCAAGTTAAAAACAAAACACTGAACTTTTTAAATATATCGTCAAAAAAATAATTTTTATTATTTTGGTAAGCCTTAATAGCTGATAATACCCATGCTTGCATAAAAATAGCTGCTATGGTTGAAACAATAGTTGGAATTTTTGAAGAAACTGAATATAGACCAACGGCAGCGGTTCCTAAATATTGTTCAATAACAAACCTATCGCAAAAGGTAGTAAGCCACCATGATATAGAATTAATGATTAATGGTATGGAAAAACACACCATTTCAATTAATAATTTCTTATCTATTTTCTCAAACGTAATATACTTTTTTAAATCAAGTTTGAAGAAAAAATAAATAAAAGTTATTATATTAGATATTATTATTGCTAATAAATAGCCAGAGGTCTTCAAGTTAAAAATTACAAGAAAAACAAATGTTAAGACCAAGAGCATCATTGTATATAAAATATTACCAATAGCAAATTCTTTTATTTTATTTAAAGCCTTAGAAAAAACTGAGAAAATTTGAGTAATTGAATAACATAACAATAAAGAGCATAAATATATTTTCCAATTGGAAATAGAACTATTAATATTGATGATAAAAATTAATATTGAGGCTATTATAATGCCTAAAATTGTAACAATAATTGTATTTTGTAAAACTTTTTTGGGAGAAACTAATTCATCCATACTGTATCTTAATAATGCACTAATAATATTTATTGTTGCAATCGGATATATTAAATTCATAAAATTTACAACCAGTTCTCCTTCACCAAGTTCTGATTTTGATAAATAAATAGTATATATTGGTAGAAGAATAAACATTATTACTTTAGATACGACAGTACCAAAGCCGAAAATTAAAGTATTATTAACTAGTTCTCTTGATTCTTTATGTTCTTGGCTCATTTATAGTCCTCCTTCTCATAATTTCTGTTGTGACTAATATAATTATAACTCTTTATTATTCTTTTCTATGTTCTTAATGGAATCTTCTAAGAATTTTTTAGAGTCAGCTACAATTTTTTCAAGTCTCTTATTGATTGGTTTATAGTCCAATTTTAAAAATTCTTTATTAATTTGAGTATTTTCATCGCAAATTCTTGATTGTAGTTCTAAATCATTTAATAAATCATCAATTCTGGAAAATGCACTGTTTTTTGATTTATCTTTAAGTGTTTTGCCAACGGCAAATGGTATATTCATGTTAATACAAAATGCAACTCCATGAAACGAATTTGTAAAAACGAATGCGGCATTTTTAATTAACTTTAGAAAATCATATGGTCCATATGAAGTTTTGTCAAAGATCAAATCAATAATTTCGATGTCATTGAATTGTTCTTTTATCATTGCAATATAATTTTCAATATACTCATCAATACCTATAAAATATGTTAATATATATTTTTTGGGAGTTTTAATATTAGATTTATCAGCAAGTTTAAACCATTCATCTTTATTTACTAAAAATGTTGGGTCTATAACAATTTGGGCCTCTTTTTTAATTAATTTATTTATTATCTTAGCTCCTGTTTGTTCTCTTATTGATAAATAGTCAATACCTAATAAATTCTTTTTATACTTTTCTTTGGCATAAAATGGTATACTACTTACACCAAAACTTGGGGCATAGGAAATTCTTTTTCCCTGAGGTGCAAAACTTAAAAAATAGTTATCGTCCATTTCACAAAAATTGGGGTTCCATATTTGATCACTTCCGCATATATATACATCATATTTTGGCGGATCATTCTTTAGTTGAGATATAGTGTTATATTTTTTTTCAGAATAAATATAATTATCTTTTTGAAATTGTTTAAAATTTAGATTCCTTATATTTAGATTTTTCTTATATTTTTCTTTTTCTCTAGATATTTTTTGGGCATTAAGTCTATATTTTATAAAATTGAAAGGATTTTTAACAAGATGATATATTCTTATTAAATTCCTTTTAATTTTATTTTTGTTTTTGTATTCTAAATATGAATTCATAGAATAATCAATTACTCTGACGTCATAACCTAGACTTCTTAAATAAAGTTGTAATCCCAAACATTGCAAGTTAGCACCGTAACTTATGGGATCATGAAAAGTAATAACTCCTATTTTTTTCATCGCTTCATCACCTTCATTAGAACTTGGGAAATTTTTCTTCCTAGTATTTTTTTTATATAATATTTATAATCTTTTTTAATAATTAAATATTTTTGAGCCGCTATTTCATAACCTTTTTTATCATATTCAACTAAAAATTTTTCTTTAACTTTATTATTGGGGACGGCTCTTCTTAATGACAAGTTCCCATCAATTGCTTCTTGAATTGGTCTTTCTTTTATTTCAAATTTATCTTTAATTGAATTAAACAAATCTAGTCCTTTAGTGGTATTAATAAATATCAAAGAAGGATAGCTCAATTTATCTTTACAAGCAAAAGAATCATCTTTTAATCCCCAAAAGTCCGCCAAAGTAATATCTGAGCATCTTTCTATGCCAACATATTTGCAATTATAGCAACAGTCTCTGTCCAAAGTTCCATCCTGAAATCCTAAGTAATAATAATCTTTTAGGGGATCCTCAAGAAGTATTTTGCTGTTTTGAAAATTATATTCAATATTCTGACATTTTTTTTCAGTCTTAAATCTAAAGTTTATTGCTTTTAATTTATCATTATATTTTTTTTCTAAATATTTTTTGTGTTCTTCAAACACTATAGGACTCGCACTACCATGACATAATACTTCAACAGTATATAAATTTTCGTATTTCTTCTTTAAAAATAATTTTAAACCAGAGATTTGACAAGGAACACCAGAAAATAAAACTTGTTTTTTATTATCTAAATCTTGTTTAACAGATTTGAATATATCCTTAATATTACTTTGCACATATTTACTTCCTTGAAGTAAAGATATTTTGACTGGTTTATCAATTCTGATGTGATTAACAACTAGTGATTCATCCCAACTGGCGCCATACACAACTCCACCAGTATTAATAATATACTTGGCTAGTTCATAAAAAACTCCTCCAGAAGAACTGTTATCTCTTATTTTTTTTTCTTTATTCAAGAGAGCATAACACTTGTTATCCATTGGTTTGTTTTTTTTAATCGGATTTAATGCTGGACATGTCTTTCTACACAAACCACAATTAATACATTTTTCTTCATTAATTTCAGGATAGTAAAATCCTTTATAAGATTTTATGCTAATAGCTTTTCGGGGGCAAATATTATAACATGCCATACAACCAGTACAATTCTTTTTTTCACACACACTACTCATTATTAATCACCAACTATTTTTTTGATTCTATATTTTAATGACTTATATTTCAATTTAAAAAACTGAAGATAAGGTTTGAATCTAGAAACTTTTTTTATTTGTCTTAAATTATCAGGATTTACTTTTGTTGTAAATTTATTGGGAATAATATAATAAATTTTCTTTAAGCCTTCAAAATCTTTTGCCATTTTTCTTTTTTGAAAATGGACGTATAATAACTCAGATTTTTTAAGCTGATTATTTACTATAGACAATTCAAACAATCTGCCATTTTCCCATTTAAATACTGTAGGTATTTTTTTCAGACACTTATAACTGTAATTATTATCATAAACGGCTCTTCTGAACGGGTATGATAATGGAGAAATGTCATAGTAGTAATTATCTATTCTATAACGACTAAAATTATTTTCGTTGTAAATAGTATTAATACTGTAGTTATTTGATTCATCAAAGGCCATATTATTACTTGAACTTAAAACATCTTTATATGATATATTTGCTTTTGTTTCCATCATAAATCTCTTATTAATATCATCGCGATTTTTATATATTGTTAGGTGTCCCAAAAAGCCAATTTTATCATACTTATTTAGTAAATCATCTGTGATGAATTTTCTAATATCTCCGAATATACAATCTGACATATCACAATATCCCCAAAAATCATATTTTTTTATATAATCCGAAAGTATATATCCATACGTTGGCTTATAATCGCATAGTTTATAGGCGTTATCCAAAAAAATTGGAAAATCGAACTTTTTTTGAATATCGCTCTTAAATTCATCTAATGTCATATATACTACATTGACATTCTTAGGATAATTATATTTCGTTTGATCATTAGTAAAAATAAGCCAATTAATAGTGGGATTCATCGAACATGACTGTAACCATAAATCCATATGCTCACTTGGTAACTTGCCAAAATATGGACATATAAATATTATTTTTTTCATATTACTCACCTTTTATTATTCTTTCTAAATCATCAACTTTTTTTTCAATTGTCATATGGTTTATTGCATACTGATTTCCAGTAGCACCAATATATTCTCTTAACCTATCATCGGTAGCAAGTACTTCAAGCCAATAGGCCATTTCATCTTCTTTATTTACAATAACACCACCGGGCAAATACTTAACAATTCCAACATCTGTTGAAATGAATGGGATTCCGCCAGCCATTGCTTCAATTATAGATATGGGAAATGCTTCCCATTTACTGCCTAATAGATATATTGATGCTTTTTTAATCATATTAATAGTTTCTTTACGATCAATATTAAACAATAATTTTACATTTTTATGACCAAATTTATTTTCTAATTCTTCTTTTAAAGAAATTAGTTTATGATAATAAGCATTTTTTTCACTTCCTATTAAAATCAATTCATAATCTTTTTCTATTTTGCTTTTATAAAATGCTCTTAGGATGAACTCTTGATTTTTTCTAGGCATATAATTTGCAACAGAAATAGCATACTTTTTTCTTTCTTTACAACTAGTAAAAAACTTATCATCAACGGCATTTTCAATTATATTACTTTCAATATTATATTTTTTCTTAAAAAATATATATCCGGTATCAAATTTATGTAGTTGAATAACTTTATCATATTTTTTAAAAATCTTTTTGTAATTTTTATAGTATATACCCCATCTTATATTATTCCAAATTTTATGTCCTAAATCAGAAACGTTAGAAATTGTTTTGATATTAAATGATTTATCATACATTCCATGCATATACAATATTTTTTTACATTTAATACTATCAAATATAGAAAAACACCAATCAGTTAAAGGATGTTGTGTGCAAACATTAATAATTGCATCAGCATTTTTTAGTTCTGCTTTCAAGCGCTGTAAATATTTATCTTTTTCTCCCATATAAATGGTGTGTTTGTTAACAACATTAAATCTTATAATTTTTACTCTGTTATGAATTTCCTCTACATCATTGCCATGATTTGTGGTAAAAACTACGACATTATGGCCTCTTTTAGCCAAATTTTCAGCATGATATTGAGTAACGAACTGAACGCCATCTTTTAAAGGATAATAGGTATTTACTGTTATAATTATTTTCAAATTAATACACCTCAATTAGATTATTTTTTTTTAATAATTTTAGCTGGAACTCCAGCAACTACTGAATTTTCTTCCAATATATCATTAACAACAACTGCACCGGCACCAATTATTACATTATTGGTGATTTTTATGTTTCCAATAATTTTAGCACCAACGCCAATTTCAACATTATCGCCAATTATAGGACATTCATCACTAATGCCATCATTTCCTATACAATTCCCCATGTAAAGAGCAGTTATTTCCAATAATACTGTTTTTGTTGATTACAATAGGTCCATTATGATATAAACATAAACCATAGCCAATTTCTTTAGAATAAATTTCATATCCCAATAGTATTCCGAGTTTATTCCTTTTCCTATCATAATAAATTTTTTTAATATTATTTAAAAAATTACTACTGTACTTTAATTCATTACTAATTCTCATGTATTTAATATATTTCCATTTAATATACGTTATATCATTAGTGATAATATTTTTTATTCTAACTGGTAATCTTAAACCATTAGGATAGATTCTTTTGAAATCTTTAGCAATAATAGTATTAATTTTTTTCATTGTTATTTCTATCCTTTCTAAATATCATATATTTTTTTCATTTCTTTTATAGAATTATTCAAAAAGTATTTTCTTACGCTTTTATAACTATTAGCTTTTAATTTGTTATACAGATCATGATTGTTGTAAATCAAATTAAACTTGTCCATTAGATCATTAATATCATTTTTTATAATAAACCCATTTTCTCCTTCAACGATTATTTCTCTATGTCCCCTATTATCAACGGCTATAACGGGAGTTTCGCTTGCTAAGGCTTCAACAAGGTTAATTCCAAATCCTTCTCTGATGCTTGTTGCTATCAATAAATCAGATATTTTTAATAGTTTTGAAATGTCATTTCGGTGACCTAAAAATAATACATTATTGATTTTATTATTGTTAACAAATTTTTGATAAAATCCATTATATTCATCTTTTCCGGGTAAAAGCAATTTTATATTACTATTATTATTTAATCTTTGCATAAGTTTTAATAATAATATTTGATTCTTGTCTGGGCATAATCTTGCTGGATAAATTATGACAAAATCATCATTTTTTAATTTGAGTTCATTCATTAAGGTCTTTTTATCTCTATCACTAATATTTAAATCAAATTTTGAACTATCAACGCCAATTCCTGGTAGATATTCTATATCTTTACATCTTTTAAAAAATCTACTCTTTGCCAAATTGTAATCTTCTTTATTTATCGTAATTAAGGTGTCAGTATATTTGGCTAAGTATTTTTCTATTGGATAAAATAATAACCAATTTATTATAGGAGCTCCTTTATAAAAATGAAATCCATGAGCTGTATATATTACTCTTGTTCCATTTTTTCTTGCATTTTTTGCAGCTAATCTAGTAACAACTGATCCCATTGGAGTATGACAATGGACAATATCATAATTTTCTTTATTGATTATTTTTTTTAACTCTTTAATAGCTTTGATATTTTTTAATTTGTATGGACTTCTTTCAATCGGTATCGTATATTTTTTGTCGCAATATGGGAATTGTTCCGTTCCGTTTGTGGCGACATGGACTTCATATCCCATATCATGTAGCATTTTTAAGTATGGTAAATGAAACGTTTTTATATGTATATCTACAGTAGCAACATATAACACTTTTTTCATATCCTTCACCTACTTTATTTTTCTTGCAGGTACTCCAACGTAAGTACCATTTTCTTCTTTTATATCTTTAATCACTACAGCCCCAGCACCAACAATATTATTTTTTGCTACCTTTATGTTATTAATTATAGTTACTCCAGCACATATCCATGTTTTTTCTTTTATATGTACAGTGCCTGCAAGTGTTGCTCCGGGAGAAATATGAACATAATTTTCAATTATACTATCATGATCTAATGATGATTTAGTATTTATTATACAATGTTTACCAATTTTAGTACCTGGATTTACAATTGCTCCAGCCATTACTACGCTACCTTCTCCTATTGATACTTCATTTGCTATTATAGCACTTGGGTGAATGACAGTATGCCACTTTAAATTATAGGTATTAGCAATATTTTCTCTTATGTTGTTATTTCCAATACCTATAATAAAATAACATTCTTTATATTTATCGATGTCTTTTATAGTACCTATGACTTTCTTATCTAAATAAATTGTTTTGTTTTGAATATCTAAGTTATCATCTAAAAAACCAATTAGGTTATCGTCTGACTTAGTGATGATATCTGCAATTACTTTGGCATGGCCACCAGCACCAATTATTATAATATTTTTAGACATTTGCTTTCTTCCTTTCATCTATCAGACTAGTCATAGTAACTGTTTTTTGGTCACTTATTCCTTCTCTTTTTAATACAGTTGATATTGTTTTAATGATTATTTTAAAATCACCCATAAACGTTACATTATTAGCATATTCTAAATCTTTTTTGAATTTATCATTCCAGCCCAACAAATTTCTTCCGTTTACCTGAGCTAAACCTGTTAAGCCTGGTCTTACATCGTGACGATGATGTTCTTCTTTGGTATAGTATGGAAGATACTCTACTAAAAGGGGTCTAGGTCCTACGAATGACATATCACCTTTTAAAATGTTGATAAATTCTGGTATTTCATCGAGGCTAGTTTTTCTTAAAAATTTTCCCAACTTAGTTAATCTTAGTTTATCGGGTAATAAATTACCGTCTTTATCTTTTTTATTAGTCATCGTTCTAAATTTGTACATGGTAAATATTTTTTCATTTTTACCAGGACGTTTTTGTCTAAATAAGACTGGCGTTCCTATAAATATTAGAACAAAAATACCTACTATCAAAAATATGGGTAATGTTATAATAATTGCTAATAGTGATAAGATTATATCCAATAACCTTTTAATATATTTTTGATACATAGGTATTTTCCTTTCTATATAAATAAATTTTTAATTGTTTCTATTACTCTTTCTTGTTCTTTTTTAGTCATATTCGTATCGCTTGGTAAGCATACTCCGGTATTGAATAATTCTTCAGATACAGAGATACCTTTTTTATTGTGATTAAAGAAGGGATATTTTTTAAATACTGGTTGCATATGCATTGGTTTCCATATTGGACGTGATTCAATATTTTCTTTATCTAAAGCATCGATAATATCATCAGGAGTTATTTTTGAATTATTTAATTTCATGACACTTAACCAGTGAGTAGATACTCTATCTTTGTCTTCACTTAACATTTCTATTTCTGGTATATCCTTAAAGGCTTCTACATAACGATTAAAAATATCTTGTTTCATTTTAATCTTTTTATCTAGGCATTCAAATTGACCGCAACCAATGGCAGCTGATACGTTAGACATACGATAATTATAACCGATTTCTTTGTGTTGATAATATCTAGCTGGTTCACGGGCTTGTGTTGCCCAAAACAAGGCTTTTTTTGCATCTTTTTCTTTCTTTGTTAAAAGCATTCCCCCACCGGAAGTGGTAATTATTTTATTACCATTAAAACTAATGATGTTATAGTTTCCAAAAGTTCCTATTAATTTTCCTTTATAAGTAGCTCCTAAGGATTCAGCAGCATCTTCAATAATAGTTACTTTATGTTTCTTACAAATCTTCATTAATTTATCTATAGTTGCTGGCATTCCATATAGTGATACAATTACAACGGCTTTGGGAGTATATTTTTCAAAAGCTTTTTCTAGGGCTATAGGACTCATATTATAACTGCCTGGCTCTGAATCAATAAATACTGGGATAGCATGCTCATATAGTATTGGATTAGCACTTGCAGAAAATGTTAATGATGAGCAGAACACATAATCTCCTTCCTTAACACCGGCTAATTTTATAGCTAGATGCAAAGCGGCAGTACCGCTTGCCAAAGCACAAGCTCCACCAGCTGACATATATTTTTTAAAGTCTTCTTCTAACTTATTTACGAATGGTCCTAATGGGGCTATCCAATTGCTTTCAAAAGCTTCTTTAACGTATTTTTCTTCATTTCCCATCATATGAGGAGATGCTAAAAAAATTCTTTTATTATTATTCATTTTCATTACTTCCTTTTTTCTTATCTACTGTATAAGTAACTACTACTTTAGCTACTTTATCTTTTATATCTTTATTATTTTTATATGAATAACTAATTAATTTATCTAGTTCTTTGAAGAATTTGTCATCATCCATATCTATTGGTTTGCCTATATGAATTAGCTTATTTGGTGTTTCTTTTAGGCCTTCTTCATCCATTAGCAGTTCTTCATATAATTTTTCACCTGGTCTTAAACCAGTTATTTTAATAGGAATATCTGTTCCGGGCTCATATCCTTTGTATTTAATTATTTTTTTAGCCAAGTCGTATATCTTTACTGGTTCTCCCATATCAAGAACAAAAATTTCTCCGCCTTCAGCATATACAAAAGCTTGTAATATTAAAGAAACAGCTTCAGGAATAGTCATAAAATATCTTGTTATTTCTTTATGAGTAACCGTTACAGGCCCGCCATTTTCTATTTGCTTTAGGAATAATGGAATAACAGAACCATTAGAACCTAAGACATTACCAAATCTAACAGCTACATAATCTGTTTTAGATTTTTTGTTATATCCCTGAATAATCATTTCACAGATTCTTTTGGTAGCTCCCATGACATTTGTAGGCCTTACAGCTTTATCTGAAGATATTAAGACAAATTTTTTAACTTTATAAATATCAGCTAATTTAACAGTGTTTAATGTGCCTAAGCAGTTATTTTTAATAGCTTCGTTAGGGCTAAATTCCATTAAAGGAACGTGTTTGTGAGCAGCAGCATGAAAGACATACTCAGGTCGATATTCTTTAAAAATACTTTCTAGTCTATCATAATCTCTTACAGAGCCAATTATAGTTTTTAAATTTAAATTTGGATAATTTCTAATTAACTCTTGTTCTATGTCATAAGCGTTATTTTCATATATATCAAATATTATTAATTCTTTAGGCTTACATTTTGCGATTTGCCGACACAATTCACTACCAATAGAACCACCGCCACCGGTAACAAGAACCTTTTTATCTTCTAATGATGAAGATATTTCTTTAAGATCGACAACAATTTCTTTTCTACCTAAGAAATCTTCATAAGATATTGGCCTTACTTTCTTCATTGTAGGCTTTCCTACTAATTCACTTAAACTAGGTAAGGTTTTTATTTCACATTTAGTTTTTTGACACTCATCTAGAATTAGATTCAATTTCTCTCTAGTAATAGATGGCATAGCAATAATTATTTCTTTAATATCATATTTTAAGACATTTTTTTCAATAGTATTTCTATTACCTACGACAGGAATATTTTTAATATATCCCCCTATTTTATTTTTATCATCATCAATGATACAGCAAACTTTATTTTTAAAATTAGCTTTATTATTATATATTTCAGTAATTAGCATTCTACCGGCCTGTCCAGCGCCAATAATCATTGTATTAGTATAACCATTTTTTACTTTATAATAATCTTTTAATACTCTAGCTATACGGTATGAAAATCTAATAGTAGATATAAAAATATATAATAGGAATAATTTTATTAAATAATAACTTCTTGGCATGCTTATATTTGATATATATTTGTATATATATTCTATTCCTAAATAACAAGTACAGGCAGTTACAATATTAATTAATTCGGTAATTGAAGCATAAGCCCACATACTTTTATATACCCTAAATATAGAAAATACAATTATCATAATAATAGTATCTATTATAATATATTTATAAATGTTATCAATAAATTCACCCGGGATATCATGAAAATCAAAACGAAGGGCTATCGCTAAAAAAGAACATAATGCTAATGCTAGGATATCAAGGATAATAAACATTACAATTCTTATTCTCTTTTGAGTTAATATTTTTTCTATCTTCTTCATACTTCCACAACCTTATCTCTTTTTCTGTAATATTAATCCAAAAACCAACCCTATAGATAGTATGATTATCATAACTATCCATTTTCCTTTATAACTATTATTCTCTTTGAAATTAGAATTATCTACTTCGACATTTTCTATATCTTTCATTTGATTTACTTTAATTATATATTCTTCAGTATTATTACCACCAGATACTTTAATGGTAATTTTATTATCTTGTAAATCTTTAATTTTTTGACTAGATACTTCTACTTTATAATCATCTTTTTTAGGAACTGGTTTTAAATCTAATTCTTCAATATCTTTATTTATTGTTATACTATATTCATAAACATTTTCTTTTAAGTCTATTTTAACTATATTAGATTCAATATTTTGAAGTAAATTGCTTTCTTTTGTTTCTTTTTCAGTGGTAGTTGTTTGGTCTATGTTATTGTTTACTTCACCTATTTTGACTGAAATATTTTCACTGTTTAAGTTAATAATTCTACCATCTGCGGTGGTGGCTTTTCCATTTTGAATATTTATAACACCGGATAAATCTTTAGGATTTTTTTTACTTTTAATACTAACTGTTCCTAATAGAATCTGGCCAGAGGTGGCATCACTTAAGCTTATTTTGTGATTTGGACCATCAGGATTATTATCAGTAAGATTGTTTGACACATAAAAATAAGCCGGAATATCATACGTTGTGAAATATAAATCAAAAGATATTTTTGTAACCTCTTCACCTACATTTGCATATAAAGATATAGTCTTTTCACTACCAGGACTAACTACAACATTTTCTTCACTAGCAGTTAGGGCAAGAACAGTGTTACTTGTTGCAAATAAAATTAATAGCCCCCACAATATAGTTATTAATTTTTTCATACTTATCACTCTACCTATATTTAATTATAAACATTATGTTAAAATTAGTCAAGCATACTGTTAACTATCTTATATAACTATTAATTTTTATAGATCTTTCTTTAAATAATTATAGGTTTTAACAGATGGTTTATAATTAATCTTTTATTATTTTCCCTTCTTACAATGTAAGCTTAGCACATACAAAATTAAAAGTCAAGATAAACAATACATTTGTTTGTTTTTTTCTTCTAAAAAAAGAGGCATTATGTTTTATTTACCTCTTCTTATTGTTATACTAACGGCTGTCGTATTATCTTTGCCGGCGGCGATTTGTTCATAATAATCTTTTTTATTAGATGCATTTACTCTACTTAAAATATCACTATATTCTTCATATGATATTTCTCCACGGCTATAAGATTTTTCTAATTTATTCATTTCCTCTTGAAAATAAGCAGTATTATTTAAAGAAGCATTAACTAGATTGCATGCGATATTAGTACCAATATTACTTCTTGCTAAACTTGCTACTTCTTCATTTCCAAGTAAATCTGCTACGCCATCTGAGTAAACCATTACTTGGTATTCTTTTTCTTTTTTTAGAGGGACTTCGGAAAAACTACAACTTGGAGCATTATCAGGCATGCCTAAAAAATTAAAAATAACATTTCCTTTTTTATGAAAGCGATCAAAAGGCTCTGGAATACCCCAAACATTTGGTAAATTTTGACTCTTAGTAACGGTAAGTATTTTGTCATTTTCCATTACCATGGCTTTAGAATCACCAATATTGCCTATTAAGATATTATCTTTTTTAATAATTGCAAAGCATAAAGTTGTTCCACCACCCGGAGCTAATCGGTATATTTTGTTACTTATTTGAGCTATTTTTTTATTAATTTCTTCTTTTAATTGGTAATTATCACTGAAATATTCTTGAACATCTAAAGATTTAAACCATAATAACATTTCCTTAACAGCTATATTACTAGCTATTTCTCCATAGTTTCTACCGCCCATGCCATCGGCTACTAATAATAGTTTAAAATCTTCGTTATAAGGATGACTTCCTATATAGTATGAATCTTCTTGATTGCTACGGCAATTTCCTACAGAACTGTAGGCATACATTCCCGACATATTAGCATGTGTCAATTTGAAGGAAGTTTGTTTACCCTCCAAAATAGCTTTTTCTAGTTCATTTGATGGTTTGTAAAATTCTACATTTTGCGGTTTAATAACTGTTTCTTTAATATTGGTGTGAAATATTTCTACTTGAGGTTTGATTTCTATACATTCATTAACTAAAATGGTTTTAGATATTAAATCTATTAAATATTCTATTGTTGATTCTTCAATATAATATTTCCCATTTTGTTCTAATACATAGTGCTGAAATTCACTTTCTTTAAGAACTCTTCTGGCTTTTTCTATAATAAAACTTGTGTATTCTTCACTTGAAAAACTTTTCATTTTTTCTCTAATACCAGCTTCTTTTGTAAAATAGGCATAATTATTTTTTCTTGTTCCCATAAGAGCATAATATATTCTTTCACTATATTTGTTTTTAGGATATTCTTTATTAGAATTATTATAATTAGCAATTGATCCATGGATTACTTTGTAACATGTTAATTTTATGGCACTAGCAAATTTAACAGTTAAATCATCATATTTACTTCTAGATATTTTTTTTACTTCAAGCATTAGTTATCACCCGTTTTAATTTTATTTTTATATTCTTTTATCAAGTTATTTATTATCGTTATAGCATCGACATCTACGATTTCTTCCAGCATATTTTTTTCATTAATCTTAGCCCCATATAAATTAAAATTTCCATCTTCATCAAAAGTATTATCTGTATATATTATGTATGATTCATTATCATAGTCAAAGCTAATAATGATATTATAATTTAATATTTTTTTATTTTTGTCATATAATTTTATATTACATTCTTTCATACAAACCTCTTTTCCGTGATTTTATCGTACATTAAATTTATTAATTTGTAAATCATTTTAAGCAAATTAAAAGAAGAATGGAAAATTTCTTCTTCATCTTACTAAATTATTTTTAAGTATTCTAGTTGGAGAATTACTTTTATATTCTAGAAAAGTAAGCTCTGATAGTATATTTATTTTTTTTAGATAATTTTCATCCTGATGGACTTTTTTTATGATTCGTTCTTGAACTGGTTCTACTAATAATTCACTATCTATTTTTACAATATAACCACATCTTGGACACATTTGATAAAAATTTCCCTTTAAATCAGTAAATATTTCTTCTTCATTTAAGTAAAATTCATTATGACATGGTTTAGTACTAAATACTCTAGGAAGATCATCAGAATCAATACTATAATCACAAGATATAATGATATTATCATCTATCGTATCATGAAGGCTTAAATATATTTTTCTATTTTCATCATTTTTGATATGATGGGCATATTTTTCTTTTCCGGAATAATCTACTGAGGCAAAAAAATTAACAAAGTTACTACCTCTTACAGTTTTATCTGAATTATTAATATGATATTCTTTTTTTAGACGACATTGTTTATTTAAATATCTAAAATTACAATTAGGAATATCTTCTAATTCTATGTGATAACCTGATATATAAATTTTTTTGGTAGAAGTAGTTCTATTTAATCTATAATACTCATCCATCGTTTCTAGTTCTTGTCTTCTTTTAATACTACTAGGATTATGCATGATTAAATAATTTCTTAAGGTTGTTAAAATGATCCAAAAGTTAGAACCTGGTCCATCGTGAGTTTCTTTTATTTTATCTATACCAAGATATACTAAATGTTTAAATGAATCTTTCTTTTTCATAGTTTCTAAAAAATTATAAAATTGGGTTTCTTCTAAAGGAATATCCTCTAATAACATATTTAATAAATCTTCTTCATAGTGAGTATTTTCTATTACTAATACTCCCTTATTTTCATCGGTTACTAGCATACTAGCTAGAATGATCTCACTATTTAAGAATAAATAACGATATCTTTTAATCAATTCTTGTTCCATCTTATCACCAATAAATATTATAGTGGATATATATTAAAAAAAATGTCGTAATAGAAAACTAGGAGTAATTCCTAGTTTTCAGCTTCTTCTAACATTTTTGTTATAAATATTCCGTATCCTTTATTTGTCTTATCTACTAATACAAAGTTGACTGCACCTACTATGTTATTGTCTTGAATTATTGGACTACCACTCATTCCTTGCACTATACCACCTGTTTTTTGGAGCAATTCTTCATCGGTTACTTCGAATAGAATATTCTTGCTGGTGGAGTTTTTGTTTATTTTTAGAATATTAATATCAAATTCACGAATATCGTTGTCATCTATAACTGTAAGTATTTTAGCTTTTCCTAAATTAATTTCATCGGAGGTGGCGACTTTATACAATTTAGATTTAGGAATGCTACTAGTATAGTTTCCGAATATTCCAGAGGATGTATTTTCTAAAACTTCACCATATACCTTAGATGAATCGCTACGAGCATTTTTTTCTCCTGGTGAACCATCTTGACTCTTAATTATGCCAGTTACGGTAGATTTAAAGATAGTCCCATCGTTAGCTTCAAATTTACTTTTAGTAGATTTTTCAAGTATTTCATGTCCTAGAGCACCAAAGGTTTTATTTTCTACGTCGATATAAGTAAGTGTAGCTACACCTCTTATAGTGTCTCTTACATATAAACCAGTTTTATATGTACCATCTTCTAAATATAATTTAATATTTTTGGTATATTCAGTATTACCTCTTAAATAAGTAATCTCAATAGTTTCTTTGTTGCTTTCATTTACAATGTTTTGCAAATCGGATATTTTAGTTACAGTTTTACCATTAACTTTTAAAATTTGATCGCCTAATATTAGACCATTTTCTGTGAGTGGATTATGGCCGGAAATATCATATGAACCTACTATTATAATATGGTTAGCTTTTAACTCAATACCAATATTTTCACCAGATGCTAAGATGTAATCTGAATATGCGTTTACTTGGAAAGGAATTAAAATAGTTAGAATAAGCATAAATAGAGGAAATTTTTTCATAGTCTATCACTCCTTAAGACTACATTATTAATCTTTACGAGATAGAACAATTTATAAGATGTAAAAATTGGCTTCCTTAGATTTATTAACTGTTAAATATTACCAGTTTTAAAAAGAATAATCCATACTAGTAGTATGGACTATTTTACTTAAAATATTTTGTTTTTCTTCTGGTTTTTGTTTTAAGCCAAGAAGAAAGGTTGATACGTTCTATTTCATAGGCTTTAGAGGCGGAAACGGTCTTTTTTTCTTCTTCATCTAATATTTTTAAAAGTTCTTGACTCATCAAAGATAAATCGATATCTTTAGCCACATTACTTGGAACGGTCTCACGGCTGATTTTTGCTCCTTTATTTTCTTCTGATATCGTATTTATTATTTTAGATAGTAAAGCACGATAATTAGCAACGGCTTCTCTATCATATTTACCAAGATATTTTAGAAGATCTTCAGGTAATGTACATGTATCAATATTTCTAATCATATTTCTTAAATAAAAATAAATGTTTGGATAATCAAATCCTAGAGATTTAAAATGATATTCATTAATATGGAATTCTTCGATAAGTGATTTTAAAAAGTTTACATAACAAAGCATACCAATATAATTTTCATCTTCTTTTCCACATACTAGTTTTCTGTCAACGAGCATTTTAGAATTCTTATCATCGGCTAAAAATAAGGTATGGGCAGATAAATCCATTATATCTTTTAAAGAAAAAGTTGAAAATGGATGATAAGATGATGGAGATATTCCATATTTATATGCAAAACCGGCAAATGTTAATTCACAATATTCTTGATATTTTTTTTGAATAAAAGCATATGTTTCTGGATTTATTCCGAAAGTTTTGCTTTCAATAGTTTGACTTAAATCCTTGTTATTAGAGATACAAAAAATATTATAATTTTTATCTAACAAAGTTATCATATTCTTTGAAGAATCTTCAAAGTAAATAACGTAATCATCTTCAGCAAAATAACAAACTTTATAATTTGGCCAATCTAAGCCATATTTAAGGCATTTATCATAAAATTTAAAATCTTTTCTTATTTCTTCTCTTTTCATACAAAACCTCCATGTAATTTAATTATATTTTTTTAAGAAGGTTTTGTCAATAATAGACGAATATTTCATATATTTAATTAGGTGATTTATATGTTTATACCATTTATATTGACTACTTTAGCTGGTTTAGCTACGATGATTGGCACGATACCTATTTTTGTTAAATTTAAAAATCAAGATAAGTTGATAGCTTCAGCTTGTGCTTTTGCTTCGGGAGTTATGGTATGTGTATCTATTTTTGATTTAATACCAGAATCATTTAATTATTTAAGAAATAATTATAATGGAATATTACTTATTGTAATAATTTTTATAGCTTTAATGATTGGTGTTATTATTTCAATGATACTTGATAAAACAGTAGATAAATATAGCGAAGGAAACAGTTTATTTAAAGTAGGTATTTTATCGATGATAGCCATTATTCTTCATAATATACCAGAAGGTATAGTTACTTTTATAGTAAGTAATAAGAATATTATGTTGGGTTTATCTATATGTATAGCTATTGCTTTGCACAATATACCAGAAGGTATCAGTATAGCTATTCCAATATATTATTCTACGAAAAGTAAATTCAAAGCTATTTTATATACTTTAATATCGGCTTTATCAGAATTAGTGGGAGCTATAATTACTTATTTGTTTATAGGAAAATATGTAAATGATATGGTATTAGGGTTATTATTTAGTTTTATTGCGGGAATAATGATTCAGATATCATTTAGTAAATTACTGCCTACAGGGAAAGATTATAATAATAAGAGTGCTAGATTATTCTTTGTGATTGGGTTTATTTTTATGATAATTAGTCTTCTACTAAATCACCTATTTTCTTAAAAACATATTTTACTAGTTTTCTTACTAATTTAGTACCTTTATCGGATGAATTATATACAATATCAGTAATTTTATTTGAATAATCTGTTTCTTCATTTTCTAAATAATTTTTTACATCAATATCTTTATTATTTTTTACATCTTCTTCAAATTCTTTTATTTTTTCATTAGTAAGAACAGTTCTTCTTTGCAAATCATATTCATAGTAACCAGAATTAGCAATATAGTAAGAAGATATATATATTAAAATAATGATAATCAAGATAAGTTTTAAAGTGCTTTTTTTAATTTTTATCACCTATATAAGTAGATAGAACATCACATATAGCGTTAAGAGTATTCATTACTTCAGAAATATTATTATCTACGCCGCCTACTTCGATTAACATACTGCCAGTACTAATATCTTGATTATATATACCATTTACAGTTGGACCTTCTTTTTTTAAGATTCCTCTACTTAGTCCGGGATATTTATCATTAAATAAATTGTTAAGATCGTTAGCTAAATTATAATTAGAATTCCAATTATCGTGCTCTAAGCCTACTACAAATAATATTCTGGCATAATCTTTGCTTTTTATGCTAACTGTACTTATTTTTTTACCAACAGAATCTCTATGTAAATCAATATAATATTTTAATGAAGGATAAGTATTTTTTTTATCTAATATAAATATTCTACTAGCTTTATACGAATTAGAATGATCCCAATTATTTAAGGATAAAAATTCTGTTAAATTGGTATCTTCTACTATAGAAGAGATACCTTTTTGGTTAAGTTTTTCTTTAAGTAAATAACTAGCCATTAGGACGTTGGGGGTGATACCATATATTTCTAAGTTATTATTATTATAATTTTCTAATTGATGAGAATTATAAATATAGACAATAGGATTTTGTATATCTACTTTATTTGGATCTTCCATATAATAACTAACTTGTTTTAAATATTCTAAATTACTATAGTTATCTTCTTCAGCAGTATTATAACTAATAATAGTATTATTAAATAAGGTATCTGGTTTGGTTATATCTATTTTTAGTAGAAAATTAATCGTTTTATTAATTATTTTAGGTAACTTATAGTTATTTACCATAAGGGTATTACCACTATCTAATAAATGATTAATAAATTCTTCATTCATAATACGTGGATTACTTTTAAAGGAATAATAAAAAGTATAGGCAAATGATAAATATACTACTATTATGAGAATTATTCCTTTAATTTTTTTTCTTTTGGGTATTTTTTTTAATTTCATATGGCCCATATTATCACCTTTTAATAAATTATATACATTAATTAGTGATTTATTTGTCGATGTAAGGCTCTATTTATGGAAGATGCTATCATATTACTTAATTTGTCTATTAAAAAGTCTATTTCGGTAGGAGTTACTATTAAGTTAAGATCTAAGTTTACTAGGACTTCTTCAATTAAACTACTTTGTTCTTTATCACTGAGAGTCCCAAATAATCCTAAGAGGTCATTTTTTTCTGCTTTAGTTAAGTCTAATTTACTGATTTTATTTTTATAATTAGTTTTATGATAGGTAAGTTTATTAATACTAGCATTATTTTTGATATAGGAAATATGTTTATATAGGTAGTTAATCGTATCCATTACTATAGTTTTGGCCGTAGTAACGGTAGGTACGCCTATAGCTATTACCGGAATACCTATAGTTTTTTTACTTATTTCTACACGGTTATTACCTACTCCAGAGCCAGGGTGTATTCCGGTATCGGTTATCTGGATCGTTTTATTTATTCTATCGACAGACTTACTAGCCAAGGCATCAATAACTATGACAAAACCTGGTTTAATTTCTTGGATAATGGCTTTAATGGTGGTAGATGTTTCCATACCGGTATTAGCCATAACACCGGGAGCAAAGACAAAGGTTCTTCTGATGCCATCTTTGACATGACCATAAGTAAATAAATGATTAGTTACGGTAATATCCTTTAAAGTTTTAGGGCCTAAACTATCGGGAGTTGATAAACTGTTACCTAGGCCGACTATTAAACAACTGTCATTTTCTTTTATTTTATTGATTTTTAAGATATCTTTAATGATTAATTCTAGATTCTTACCAACTAACTCACGATAATCAAAATCAGTAATATCTTGAAATGAGAGAGTTATGTAATAACCATCTTTGATGGTTTTAGTAATAGTCATATTGTCTTTTTGTATTTCTTCATGTTCTAAAGTATTATTTTCAATAATTAAATCAGTTCTTATATTAAATTTACTTAAATCTATTTTACCCATTATTTCACCTATATATATTTTTTACAAAAATAGTGAATTTTATTTGATTTTTTAAGTTTTTTTTGATAAAATGGTAAATGTGTATCGGAAGGAGATGAATTATAAATGGCAAATGTTAAAAATGCAAAGAAAAAAATTAAACAAATCGAAAAAACTACTAAGGCTCATGAGCAATTAAAGTCAACAGTTAAGAATGCTATTAAGAATACTGATAAAGCTGTATTAGCTGGTAATAAGGAATTAGCAGAAAAACATTTAAAATTAGCTATTAAAAGTTTAGATAATGCTAAATCTAAAGGACTTGTACATAGAAACAAAGTTGATAGAGAAAAATCTCGTTTAACTTTAAAAGTAAACAAAATGGAAACTAAATAATCAATCTGAATGAAAGCGTTCAGATTTTTTCTTTACAAATAATTAACTTTATGTTAAAATATCAAACATATTTGAGGAGTTGATATGCGTGGCTTCAAGTGATAGAGAAAAAATAGGGATAATATTATCAAAAACATGCCAAAGTAATGGGAAAATCATTGAATTGTTTAAAAAATATTTTGGGCATTTAGACTATACTGATGAATATGGAAATACAATTTTACATTTAGTTGCTAATTATCAAAGATATAATGATGTTACTACTAAATATACAGCTTTATTAGCACTTTTAGAAAATAAAGTTGATCCGTGTAAATTAAATTCATTAGATAATTCTTTTATTCATTTACTAATTGGAGATGAAAAATATAATATACTGGTATTTAAGCTTACTATAAGTGCGGCAATTAAATGTGGATTTGATATAAATACCTATAATAAATATGGCCAAACATTATTATATTATGGTTTAATGCATTATCCATATGATTCTTTACTAAAATTTATAGACATTCTGGATGAATATAATTTTAATTTATGGAAAGAAGTATTTAGTTATGAACCACTTGAAGAATTAGTATTGCCAAGTGTTTCGGCTTCTAGAGAAAATATGATTGCTATTAGAAATAAATTGAATTCTCTTCAAGAGAAATGGGCTAGTCAAAATACGGATGAAAATATAGCCAATAATTCAAAAAAAAGGAGGCGCCCGATTTTGAATGAATATGAAAATAATAATTTTAAAAAGTATTGTACTATTTTAACGGAACAAGAATTCACATATCCACCGGCTTATGATAGAGATGCTGAAGTAGAAGAATTAATTTATGCTTTATCTGAAGATAATAAAGGAGCTTTAATTGTAGGACCATCGGGGTGTGGAAAAACTACTATTGTGGAACAACTGGCCTATTTAATTCAAAATGATATGGTTCCAAAATTTTTAAGGAACCAAGTAATAGTAGAAGCTTCAATTAATGATTTAGTGGCAGGAACAACCTATCGTGGTGACTTTGAAAAAAGAGTTAAAGAAATATTAGAGTTGTGTGTTAAAAGTGGAGCTATTTTATTTATTGATGAAATTCATGGAATGTATGGAGCCGGTATTTCTGGTAAAGATAAGGATAATGATTTAGCTACGATAATGAAACCATATATAGATAGACAAGGACTTAAGGTTATTGGTACTACTACTGATGTGGAATACCAAAAATTTATGGCCGGAACAGCTATGAAAAGAAGGTTTGATGTAGTAAGAATTAAGGAACCTGATGATGTTTCATTGATAGATATTGGTACAAATATTATGATAGATATTGCTAATAAGAAAAATATTTCTTTAGAAGAAATAAATGATAATTTAGAAGACGTTTTGGAAATATTAGTAGAATTAACTAGTGAAAGACACCGTAAGTATGATGATAAGGAAGGTAATCCTAGTTTGTTAAAACAAATAATTTCTAAATCATTTGCCTATCCTATTGTACAAGATCGTGATTATTTAACGCTTAATGATGTTATCAGAAGTATTAATTCTAATGAAAGAATATACGATAGTGCTAAAGCAGCAGCAGCTTATAAATTAAACCAATTGAAAGAAAAAAAATATATTGCACGTAGAAAAACGAATAATATTATTGAATTTAGCGCATATTTAGAAAAATAAAGAACTATAAAAGTCCTTTATTTTTTTATTATATCTTTGATAATATAATTGGCACATAGTATGCCAGATGTAGCCGGAACGAAGACTAAACTAGATAAACAATCTGTACGAATTGGTTTTTCAGTCGATGATACAACCATTACTTTTTTATTGGTCTTTTTGTTATTTACGTATTTCCTTAATATTTTAGCAAGTGGATCATAAGAAGTTTTTCTAATATCAGTAACTGTCAACTTGCTTGGCTCTATTTTATTGGCGGTACCCATACTAGCAATAAGTTTAATGTTATGTTCTAGTGAATAATCTATTAGTAGTTTTTTGGTAGCAACGGAATCGCAGGCGTCAACAATGTAATCTAACTTATAATTATCTAGAATATTTATATTATTTATACCTAAAAACAACTTATGGGGATATACTAAACAATCTGGATTAATGCTTTTAATTCTTTTTAAGCATTCAACTACTTTTTCACGGCCAATATTTGCATTATTAGTAATTATTTGCCTATTCAGATTACTTTTATCTATTTTATCATGGTCTATTATTACAATTGTCCCAATACCGCTTCTTACAAGGGTTTCCACGGCATAACCACCAACACCACCAAGTCCTACAACTAAAACTGTTTTACTTTTAATTTTGTTATAATTTTCTTCTCCTACTAAAGAGACCACTCTTTCAAACATACTTCCTCCATATAATTAAAGAGATAATTATAAAATTATCTCTTTACATTTAATTTTACCCAAAGAACCGATACTAAGGAGATAAAACCCGCGCGTTAACACACAGGTGGGTAATCACCGCTTTGTAATTAGGATTCTTAATAAAATGATTAAGCGTTCAACACATACAAAACATTAGATTCCCTAAATATATCTTTGTCGGTTTTATAAATAGTTGTCGTATCCTTCAGGTATTTTAATTATAACATATCTATTTATTAATACAATACTTTTAACATAACTTGACTTATTTTTGACACGACATATTTTTATCATCAAATATATTTGTTAAGCTCTGTTAAAAACTCATTTTTAATTTCTTCAAGTCTTTCTGCGGTTTTTGCTTCAAAACGCATGGTAATATTTGGACCAGTATTTGAGGCTCTAACCAAAGCAAAGCCATCATCAAACTTGGCTTTAACGCCATCAATGGTAACCATACGATAGCCTTTACTTAAAACATACTCTTTCATTTTTTCTACTACTTTAAATTTCTCATCGTCACTAACATGTTGTTTAATTTCTGGGGTTGAAAAATATGAAGTTGTACCATCTAACATTCTAGATAATGGTTTATCCGTATGTGATAAAAGTTCTATTAGGCGCATGCCGGCATATATTCCGTCATCATATCCAGGAAATTTATCGCGAAAATAGACATGTCCTGATAATTCTCCACTTAGTGGGCAATCATAGCTTTCGGAAGCAGCTCGGGTATAAGAATTGCCCGTACGATATTCTATAGGTCTTACACCTAATTTAAGAAGCTCGTCTTCTAGAGCTTTACTACACTTAACGTCGAATAAGCATTCTTTCTTCTCTACTTTATCATATAAATATTTCCACATAATAATCATGAATTTATCTACTTCAATCATGTTACCTTGTTCATCAAGAAAGCCTACTCTATCACCATCGCCATCGTAACCTATTCCTAAATCAGCATTTGTTGTTAAAACTTTTTCTTTTAGTTTGGTTAAATTTTCATAAATACAGGGGTCTGGATGATGATTGGGAAAGTTGCCATCGGAAATATCAAATAAGGGGATAGCTTCAATAGGCAACTTATCAAAGATTTTTCTGGCAATAATACTAGTAGTTCCATTACCACAATCAAATACTACTTTAATCTTTCGATTACCAAAAGATAATTTTTCGGTTATTAATTTAATATAATCTTCGGTAATATCTCTTTTCTCTAAATAACCTTCTCCTTTAGAAAATTCTTTATTCTTAATGATATGATAGATTTCTCTAACAGCATCGCCATAGGCATTATGAATACCGTTATATGAGAATTTAAAACCATTATATTCTTTAGGGTTATGGCTTGCAGTAATTATCATACTGGCGTTGGTTTTATAGAAATTAGCAGCAAAATAGCACATAGGTGTTGTAGCAAGTCCTAAATCAATAATATCTATACCAGTTTCTAATAGTCCTTTGACAAGAGCTTCTTTTAAACTAGGCGAAGACAATCTATTGTCATGAGCTACGACGGTTTTAGTCTTATTGTATGACTTTAATTTTGTACCATAGGCCTTGCCTATTAAGTATGCTGTTTCTTCATCCAATTCTTCTTGATATATTCCTCTTATATCATATTCTCTAAATATTTCTCTTTTTAATTCCATAATTTTTTCCTTTCGATTTATCCCTTAGGATAATATAAATCATAATTTTCTTTAACTGTATCTAAACTTACATTGGTATATATTCCCGTTGTGGAGATGTTTTCGTGTCCTAACATTATTTGAATACTTCTTAAGTCAGCACCATTGTTAAGTAAATGCGTAGCAAATGAATGGCGTAACATATGAGGGGTAATGTTTTCTTTAATACCTTGGGCTTCAGCTATTATTTTTAAATTTTTAAAAAAGCCTTGTCTACTAATTTTCTTACCATGATTATTAAGGAAAAGATAATCACATAAACTTTTCTTAGTTAACATATCTCGATATTCCTCTAGATATATTTTTAAGTATTTACGAGCTGGTTTGCCCATAGGCACTATTCTTTCTTTATTACCTTTTCCATAACAACGAACAAGACATTTATCTAAATCAATGTTAAGGGGGGTTAAATTAATCAATTCACTTACTCTAAGACCGGTAGCATACATCAATTCTAACATAGCTTTATTGCGATAATCAAAGGGCGTAACCAATTTAATATCCAATAATTTATCTACTTCTTCTAAAGATAAAACATGTGGTAGTTTTTGATAAAACTTGGGCCTTTCAATACTAATATTTACTGGATATATTTCCTCTTCTGCTAAGTATTTATAAAATGATTTAAAAGAAGATATCTTTCTAACGACAGAATAAATACTATAATGAGTTTTATCTAAATAGTCTAAATATTTATATATATCACTACTATCAGTCTTATTATAATCTTTTTTAAGATAATTTAAGTATTTATATATATCTAATATATAAGAATTTATAGTTGTTTCTTTATTTAAAAACCTAACAGTTATTAAATATGTTTGATAATCAGCTAAGATTTTTTTATTAGTATCACTTATATCTAATTCTTCTATTTTAATCATTTAATCACTATCCCTAGTATTGTTATATTGCTATCTAATTAAATTATAATAAATTATTTAGGCAAAGTCAAGATAAATAATACATTTGTTTGTATATTTTACATTTACAATTAATATTAATAATGTTATAATATTTTTGAGGTATGAAATATGGAAGAATTATTAGCAATTAAAATGCGTCCAAAAAAATTAAATGAAGTTATTGGGCAAAGACACCTTATTGGAGAAAATAAAATACTTACTAATTTGATTAAAAATAAAAAACTATTTTCAATGATTTTATATGGAAAACCTGGTATTGGAAAGACTTCTATTGCTTTAGCCATGGTAAATGAATTAAAGGTCGAATATCGTTTATTAAATGCTGTTATCAATAATAAAAAGGATTTTGATACAGTTATTAATGAAGCTAAAATGTATAATGGTTTAGTTTTAATTATAGATGAAATACATCGAATGAATAAGGATAAACAAGATATTTTATTACCGGTATTAGAAAGTGGTTTAATTACACTTATAGGAATGACTACAGCTAATCCATATCATAGTATAAATCCAGCTATAAGAAGTAGATGCCAGTTATATGAACTTAAGGAACTCGCCCATGATGATATTATGGAAGCGATTAATAAAGTTAAAGATAGCAATTATTTACCGGAACTACTAATAGATGAAGAGGCTAAAGACTATATTGCTAATATTTCTAAGAATGATTTACGATATGCTTATAATCTTTTAGAAGTAGCCTATTATTCTACTGATGACTATCATATTACTGTAGATAAGCTAATTAACATATGCAATAAGCCAAATATTTTCCACGATAAAGATCAGGATGGCTATTATGATTTACTTAGTGCTTTTCAAAAATCTATTCGAGGAAGTGATGTACATGCAGCAATTTATTATTTAGCAAGACTTATTGAAGGTGGCGAATTAGAAGCAATATGTAGAAGAATGGCGGTCATTGTTTATGAGGATATAGGACTTGCTAACTCTTCTATGGGCCCTAAAGTAATGGCAGCAATTGATAGTGCTCTGATGCTAGGACTTCCAGAAGCAAGAATTCCTTTGGCAGCGGTAGTGATTGAAATGGCCCTTTCACCTAAATCTAATAGTGCTGAAGTAGCTATTGAAAAGGCTTTAGAAACCATTAGTAAGATAGATACGGGTAATGTACCAGCACATCTTAAAAACCCTAGTCCTTTATATAAATATCCCCATGATTATAAGAATAGTTATGTCAAACAACAGTATTTACCTGATAATATTAAAAATATTACTTTTTATAAACCAAAGGAAAATAAATATGAAAATATGTTAAAAGAAATTATGGATAATTTAGCAAAAAATTAAATTTATATCATATAGTTAACTATAAATCCAAGATAAAAGTAGGAAATATTTTGATTTTATGATATAATTTACTTAAGTGAGGGAGGTATTATGACCACTGAAAATAATAATTTAACAAATACACCTAATTCTGAATTTCATGATTTGGAAGAAAAAATTAAAGAATACAAAGAAAAAGTAACTAAATTGGATAATGAGGCAAATGAATACAGAATATCTAAAAAAATGAAGAAGTTCTTTAATATTACTACCGCTACAGGTACTATTATAGCTTGTTCAATTACACTAGGATTATCTTTACCATTTATATCTCTTTGTAGCGCTATAATTGGTTTAACACTTTTAGGATTTAACGTTTATGTATTTGGAACAAATAAAAATATTGATAATACGATTAAATTTTTATTAGATCAAAAGGATATTCAAAATTGTCTTTTAACTAGTGAAGAAATTAAATTAACAAAACTTAAAAAATTCTATAGTAAAATGGAAACTAGTGATAAATTAGTTAGTGATACTACTATAAAACCTACAGTAGCGCCGGAACCAATACAGGCTAAAGCTAAAACTAGAACTAAGATTATAGATGAAAAAAATCAGAAATAAATCTGATTTTTTATTTGTATTTATCATGTCTTTTGGTTTGGCAAAAAACTTCTATTTGAAATCTTTTTTTAATATTCTAGTAGTATTTAGAATAGTTAATAATGTTACTCCAGTATCAGCAAAGACAGCTTGATACATGGAAGCAATACCTAATATATTTAATACAAGAACTAATACTTTAACCAAGATGGCAAAAGTTAAATTTTCTTTAATAATTTTTCTGGTATAACGAGAAAGTTTTATACAAGTAGGTATTTTGGCAATTTGATCATTCATAATTACAATATCAGAGGCTTCAATAGCAACGTCACTACCTACTCCTCCTAAAGAGACGCCGATTGGGGATATGGATAACGAAGGAGCATCATTTACCCCATCGCCAACAAAAGCTACATGTTCGTTGTCTTTAATAGTTTCTTTTAGAAGTTCAAATTTATCTTGGGGCAATAATTGTGATTTAACATCAGTTATTCCTAAAGTGTTTCCTATATTATGAGCTATATCTTTATTATCTCCTGTATATATAGAAACATCGATAGCCAATTCTTTTAAAGTATTAATTGTCTTCTTACTATCTTTCTTTAAACCATCTTTTAAGAATAATTTAGCTACTAAAGATTTATCAATACTTAAATATATTGCTTCATCTTGAAGATTACTTTTGCAATAACTAGCAGACCCTATTTGGATAATTTTATTATTTATTTTACCAGTTAAACCAGAACCAGCAACCTCTTTAAACTCATTAACTTTATAATGTTTTTCTACATTAAATAAATTATTGATAGATTTAGCAATGGGATGATTAGATAATTTTTCTAGGGAACAATAATATTTTATAATATCTTCTTTTTTATATTCGTTATCAAGAATAATTAAATCATAGTCCGTAAATTCTCCGGTTGTAAGAGTTCCTGTTTTATCAAATATTATTTTTTTAACATCACCTATCGTATCTAAGTAATCACTACCTTTAATTAAAATTCCTTCTTTAGAAGCTCTACCAATTCCTGAAAAATAACTTAAGGGAACGGAAATAGCAATCGCACAAGGGCATGATATTACTAAGAATACTAAAGCTCTATATATGGCATCTTTCATACTAAAGTCAAAGACTAAGGGTAAGATAATAATTGTTGTTATAGCTAATAATAAAATAATTGGCGTATATATTCTGGCAGCTTTTGATACGAAGGTTTCTGTTTTAGCTTTTCTATCGGTAGCTTCATCTAATAATTTTAATATTTTAGATACGGTACTAGATTCATAATTAGCTGTTACTTTTACTTTTAAGATACTACCGGTATTAATCATTCCTGATAAGACATTAGAGCCGGGTTCTACTTTAAGTGGTTTACTCTCACCAGTAATTGAAGAGGTATTAAGCTTAGATTCTCCAGAGATGACAATACCATCTAGAGGAACTTTTTCATAAGCTTTAATAAGAATAATATCCCCTATTTCAACTTTTTCCGGTTCTACTTGTTTAATAATATCACCATCTACTAAATTGGCATAAGTTGCTTTAATATCCATCATATTTTTAATAGATTTACGAGAATTATTAACCGCTAGTAATTCTAATATCTTACCAAGATCATATAAGATAATAACCATTAATCCTTCATGAATATTATTTGTAAAATATGCTCCGATACAAGATATTGTAAGCAATAAGTTTTCATCAATAGTTTTTTTAGGTAATTGTTTTAAGGCTTTCAAAAATACTTTATACAATAGCATAATATAAGCTAAAATTATAAGTATTTTAGATATAGTACCTTTAAAGAGATACATCCCTAAAATAGCTAATATCAATCCCGCTACAAAGGTAAATAAACTTTTTTTAAATTCAATGGTTTCATTTTCTTCTTTAGATTCTTTTTCGGCGGTAACAATGACATCTGGTTCAATTCTTTTAACAATGGAACTTACCAATTCTAAAACGCCTTTATCTAAACTTGTATATACAGTTATAGATAATTTATTAAAATTAACGATAGCTTTATCAATGTTTTCATCTTTATTAAGCAACTTTTCTATTTTGTTAGCACAATTGGCACAATCTAATTCATTTAGATAAAATTTATATTTCATTTATATGTTCACATCCTAACTCAAATATTTTTTTTACATGATCATCAGCTAGCGAATAATACATCAAATTACCATCTTTTCGGTAATTTACTAGTTTAGAAGATTTTAGTATTCTTAACTGGTGTGATACGGCTGATTGACTAACATTAATGTTTTTAACAATATCACCTACGCATAATTCATTGTTAATTAAAACATTAATAATTTTTACTCTTGTCGAGTCACCAAATATTTTGTATAATTCGGCTAAATCTATTATTTTATCATCATTCAATAGTTTCATTGTAATATCCTTTCTATATGAATAAGTGTTCATATATTAATATTATATGTAATATATTTATAAATGTCAAGAAAAAGATTTATACTTATATTATTTAAATATCGGTAATATGAATTAAGGTTTGTACTTATGAGATTAGGATTTGTAAGTTTATATTTATATTATTTTCTAAAATTTATAATATATAATTTAGTTAATAAGATTTAAAGAATAAAATAGATAATTATTGGGATTAAAAAAATAATATATATAAACTAAACTATATATAAAATGTTGGTTATAATAATTTACATAGAAAAGGATATTTGTTATAATAATTTAAGATTAATGAAGGTGATAAAGATGAATATTTCTGAATATTTAAGTAAATTTTTTTATGGTACTAAGGATCCTTCTCTTAAAGCTATGCATTATTTTATGGATATGTATAACAATTTTGATAAGGAAATGAAATTTATTCATGTAGCTGGTACTAATGGCAAAGGTAGTTGTGTTGAGATGTTAAATAATATTTTAATACAGGCGGGATATCGTGTTGGTAAATATATTTCACCATATTTGATTAAATATAATGAAATTATCAGTATTAATAATAGAGATATTACTGACAAGGAAATGGAAGAATTGATAAAAGAATTAGATCCTAAAATTAAGGAGTATGAAGAGAAATATAAGGTAAATTTAACATTATTTGAACTTAAAACAATTATTGCCCTACTTTATTTTTATAGAAAAGATGTTGATATAGTTATATTAGAAACCGGTCTTGGGGGTAGATATGATTGTACTAATATAATACATAAGCCAATTGTATCTATAATTACTTCTATTGGTTATGATCATATGAATTTACTTGGTAATACTCTTTTAGAAATTGCTTTGGAAAAAGCGGGAATAATTAAGGAAGGTTCTAATACGGTATGTTTTAGTCAGGAAGAAGATGTTAATAAGGTTATTGTAGATACTTGTAAAAACAAACATAATACTTTATATATGTTAGATAAGAAAGATATTATTAATTATAGATATGATTCTGAATATTTATATTTTGATTATCAGGAATATCATGATGTAGCGGTTAATTTAAAGGGAAAAGCTCAGGTAAGAAATGCGCTTATTTGTTTAAAAACGATAGATATACTTAAGGAGAATGGCTTTGTAATTAGTATTGATGCGGTTAAATTGGGATTATCTTCGGTTATTCATCATGGGAGAATGGAAGTAATTCATAAAAATCCATTAATAATATATGACGGAGCACATAATGAACCAGCTATTAAAAATTTACAAGAAAGTATTAATATGTATTATAAAAATATTCCACATATTTATATTATTTCTATTTTAAAAAGAAAGGATCATAAGAAAATGTTGGAATTGCTTTCTAGTGATAAGGAAGCGACTTTTATATTTACTTCAGGTAATGATACGGATGAATATACAGATAAAGATATATTAGCAAAAGAAGCTTTAAATTATATTGATAGTAAAAATATCATTTCTTTAGATTTATTTGAAGCTTTAAAGTATGTTAAGAATAAAAAAGATATTGTCAGTTTTGTCATTGGAAGTTTTTATGTATATAAAGATGTGGTGGAGGCAATTAATAAATTATAATAAATATCTTTTAAACTATATATAATTTGGTGATTTTGTTTCATCTTTATAAATATGAGAACTTTTTGTAATAATAAAAGAAGCATAAATTTTGAACTGATAAAATAAAAGTAGACACAAAAATAGAATGTGATCTACTTTTTAAATTGCTATAATAATTTA